>NZ_AJLJ01000214.1 GCF_000317245.1 Fischerella muscicola SAG 1427-1 = PCC 73103 | reverse complement strand
AAAAACCTGTATCTAAGTTCCGTTCCAAAAAATCAAAACACCGAGGTTGCGGTGGGAGCATCCCAATTTTTTCAATATACCGCGCTTGGGTAAACCCTTAGTCAATAGCACAAATCGTCTTCATACAACTCAAATCAATCAAATAGTCTGCTTAAGCAAACTTTCACTATGAGACTGCGATTTCAATCGCAGACGGGTTTTTTGAATATTTGGGATGCTCCCGTTGCGGTAAGCAAGTCAAACCTCCTTCTTTTCGTATCATAAGTAATGCTTACAGCCTTAACACCAAGCGTATTGCAATATTGGTTCAATAAATATGCATAATTCCTTTTCAAGGTTTAGCATTAAAAAAAACCAAAGAAAATTAATGTTCAGTATTTATGCGGTAGGATATTCAAACATGGGGTGCTAGACGAAGAGTTATTTTGAGTGGTATCAAACTGCGAAGTCTGATTGAATGCATGAGCAAACTATAGTATGCTGCTCGCACATAATATCAATGTCACAGGTAATTTTCTAGCCTCTCAGAGCATTACTCGTAATTTCAGTAATTTCAGGATTGGAAATTAGATACTAATTTTCCACAGCGTTGTTAATAGTACCATTTCGCTTTCATCAGGCTACATATGCAGATGATAGGTTAGTACGGCT
The DNA here is from genome assembly GCF_000317245.1 of Fischerella muscicola SAG 1427-1 = PCC 73103. Taxonomy (GTDB): domain Bacteria; phylum Cyanobacteriota; class Cyanobacteriia; order Cyanobacteriales; family Nostocaceae; genus Pelatocladus; species Pelatocladus muscicola_A. The sequence continues at coordinate 33,080 of NZ_AJLJ01000214.1, read as the reverse complement.
GTGCTAACTTACACAATTTTCATGTGTGATGAGGTTTTAGGAATTTGGTATAAAACGTGCTTTGATATTGCTCGCTCAGTAATTGTTGTCACAAAATAGTCCGACATTTTATTTTCTGGATATTCCTTACCCAAACCTTTTTTAGTACTACAAGGAGATCAATAATATGGATTGCAAACAAATGCTGCAATCGACTTTCGATTGGGCAAAAAAAGGTGCAGTAGGCGGAGCTGTTGAGTTTCCTGATATCGCAACAGTTTATGCTACAGTTACCCTGCATCAATCTCTTGACCGCCCTGAGAAGACAAGCGATGTCGTTTGGTATGCAAATGGGGCTTTGTCTTTGAATACAAAAGATGGACAAGAAGTGCTTGCAGGTAATATTCAAGCCTGGGTCAATCAAACTGATACGATTTTTGTTCCCTCTCAAACAGGTAATGACCTTGGAAGTTACGACTATGATTTATTCCCCAATTCAACTACTAAGGAACTTCTTTTAAAAGTAAACAAGACAGGTATGATCACAATTGCTAAACTGATCAAAGGCAAGTTAATTGGTGGTATGCCACCCACTAGTTTTCAAGCAACTTGTGAAAATGGTCTGCTTACGGGAACAGTTAACGTTTTAGGTGATTGTGTATGCACGGTTAGCTTTTCTCTAGGTACTAGAGTCGGTTATTAATCGCCTCTTCTAAATTTCAAAAGATGGATGCTTCCGTGTTTGGGGAGTTGTAAGAATAAGAGTGTGAGTGAAACGTTTAGTTAACAGATTTCTCTAGCAAGTAACAGGGATGTTGTAATATCACCCCTGTTACTTGCTGTGACTGGTTTACTATCGAGCCGCCGATTAGGGATCTCGGTGAAAATAAAATATCGGTGCCGTTGCACTGTCCCCGACAAAATTGGGCATCACATTTTGGCTATTGAACAAGTCAGGCTTTACTGTTATAAGGATGGGGACTTCCGCTACTCGTTAACTATACTCAATTGGACTCAAAACTTGCGTGAAATATTTGAAAAAATGCTTCTAGCTATAGATTTAAAATCAGCTAATTTTATACTCCAATAAAACTTAAATACTATATCTACATCTAGATTAATGTTTGTAAACTATATCACCTTGATGTTGATTAATATGGTAGCCGGACTATTTCTTTTAGCTGGCTATGTGTATTTTGGCCTAGATCACGCTTATCAAAAACGTTGGATTCCTGGATTTGGGATGACAGGGGCGATCGCACTAGTTACTGGTTTACACATGACTTTTACGTGGCCAGTACGGGGAGTTTTCAACATTGCTTATGGTGAAATGACAGTATTGTTTGGCATTTTATTTTTGTCTGCTTCCTTAGCCTTAGCCTTGGGATGGGATTTGCTCACAGTAGCAATTTATGGCTTTTTTGCTGGACTGGCTGCGATTGTCATTGGGGTACGCATCATTAATCTGAATTTGACACGGAATCCACTCCTCTCAGGAATTGGATTTATTTTAACGGGATTAGGTGGAGTTTGTGCTGCACCAACTCTGTATCTGAAAACAAATCGTAAGTGGCGCTTGTTTGGTGCAATTTTGTTGGTAATTGCTGCCCTAATATTTGCTTTTGTCGGTTATATTGCATACTGGAATCATCTGGGCGAATATTCTAATTGGAAACCATTACCAATGCGAACACCATAAAGATGTATCAATGCTAGCGATCGCATAAAAGTCAAAGTTCTGCATTATGAACATTTCCTGATTTCTATCAGGGTATTTTGACAGAAAATTCCCATTTAGAACGTACTATTATGGTTTTCACGATTGATAAGAGATTTTTTTGGATTTTCTCTTGATTTGATATCTAGCTTATAAAGATTTCGGGTGTAATCTCAAGATAAATATGTCATCAGGGCAAAATTGAACACTTGTTCCGAACAAGCTTATAAAACCACTTCAATGTGGAATTCATCATTCGGAATACAGACTTACTTTGAACATTGATTCTTAGTAAAAAAATTTTCACGACTTTACGGACGAAGCATTGAGATGACTATTGATTTGTTTTATAAAAATATTTATCAGCAAATGCTTCGCCCCTACTACTACATCTAGGCACAATCATGGGGTAAGTAACATGAAAAATCATGCTGACAAGCAAGAGCAAGTTTTAAGTCAAATCACAGATAGAAATATTGAAGGTAGAGATTTTAGTGGGTGTGACTTAAGTGGAATTGATCTCAGAGGAATCGATTTAAGCAGAATTAATTTTAGAGGAGCAGATCTACGTAGTGCAAATCTCAGTGGAGCAATACTCACTGGTGCAAATCTCAGAGAAGCAAATCTACAACAAGTTAATTTCTCTGAAGCTGATTTAAGTCAAGCTGATTTAACCCAAGCAAATCTCTGTGGCGCTTGTTTGTGGCGAGTAAAATTAAATGCTAGTAAATTATGGAATGCTTCTCTGTGCAATGCTGATTTAAGGGAAGCTGATTTGAGTACAGCCCAATTAATTGAAGCATCATTAGTTGAAGCTAATTTAGTCAGAGCAAATCTGACTGAGGCAAAGCTATGTGGAGCTATTTTAATAGAAGCTAATTTTAATCAAGCCAACTTAACAGGTGCAGATTTAAAATGGGCTAATCTAATGGCAACAAATTTAAGTGAAGCTAATCTTGAAAATGCCAATTTCAAAAATGCAAAACTTTATGAAACAATTATGCCCGATGGAACAATTCGCGTAGATCTTAGAAGATAGGGAACGGGGAACGGGGACAAGGGGGACAAGGGAGACAAGGGGAGCCACTGCGTTGCGGAGGTTCCCTCCGTTGTAGCATGTGGCGTGGACAAGGGGGACAAGAGAGACAAGGGAGATAAGGAGGACACGGGGGACAAGGAAGTAATTTTTCTCCCCACACTCTCCCCGATCCCGTTCCCTTTTCCCCAATCCTCGATCCTAAAACTCTCGTTGTGAAAAAATGAGGATAGCGATCGCTAACAGCATTAGGCTATACAGCAAACCATAACCAATGTTACTAATTAATGTCATTGAATTAGGCAATGCAGCCAGACCATAAATAGCATCATTTTTTACGTCTAATCTAGATAAATCTGGCAATATAAGATACAAAGCTTGAGTGAATGTTTCAATTCCATGTTTGGAACTGAGACGACCTAATTTTAGTACGTCTTGACTTATATTCCCCATTAAATACACAGCAAATGTTAAAACTGTTGCTAATAGTGAACTAGTAAACACACCCAAGGTAATAGCAACAGAAGTAATTAAAGATAACTGCAAAAACAGAAAAAGTACAGCAATTAGAACACTAGCTACTGAGTAGGAAACTTGACTAAATAGCAAAAATACAAAAGTGATTATTGTCATTGCAGTAATCAGAACTGCTAACAATGTCAATAATCCTAAATATTTACCAACTATTAATTCAGCACGGCTAATAGGTTTAGCAATTAATACTAAAACAGTACGTTTCTCAATTTCTTTGTTAATTAATCCTGTACCAACAAATATGGCGACAACCAAACCGAGAAGATTCATCGCCGCCAAGGCAAAATCGAGAAACATTTTATCTTTTGCCGTGGCAGCAAATTGAGGCAATAAATAGATAGCAATAGAAAGGATAATGATATAAATGCCGATCATGAACAGAATGCGATCGCGCACAACTTCTCGAAACACATTTGTTGTTATTACGTAGAGTCTGCCAAAATTCATGTTATTTAATTAATTAAACAAAAAACAAAATAGTATTTATGGGTAGAGAGAGGGAACAGGGAACAGGGAAAGAGGGAGAATAATACCCAATGCCCAATGCCCCATGCCCAATGCCCAACTCACAGCGCAGGTGGTGAACCTATAATGCGGTTGCTACTGCGACCACATGCAATTTCTGCAACTCTCAATACTTGATCTGATCTGCTAGAAACGTTAATTGGTTCTACTCGACAAGTCTTTCTCAGATAATACTCACGTCCAGTAGAAGTAGGGCCGCTCCAAACACTCAGTAAATCCAATTTATAGATATCAGGATTTTTCTGATCGAGACTAGAGATACGTGCTTCTGTACGCCACAAAGATTTTTCGTCAAATTCACGTAAGCTTGTTTCTATTACTTCTCTACCTAAACTATTGACTCTTGCATTTCCACTTTTTAACCACTGTTCTACTTCTGACCAAGGTCTATTAGCTATTTGTTGTTTTACTATTGGCTCAAGCTTACTCAGAATTAAACCACCATTTCTTGGAGTTTTACTGAATTGTGGTTCTGTTCTAAGCACAAAAGTACGCTTAATGTTGTCTGTCTGTAAACTCGGAAATTCTTCTAACCATTTATTTACGACAAATCCGAACTGCAACCAACAACTAATCACCATAGAAACAGCAACCAGAATAATAATTTTTTGGCGTTCTTCGATTTTAGGAACCTGAGTGCTAAACTCCGTTCCGGTTCCTTCAAAAAATTCTGGAATTGCTGTAATGAGTGCAGAAATTGTTGGCCAAAAGACAATTGTTCTGGTTGTAATTTCTTGTCCTGGCTCTCTAAAAGCAAAAGCACTTACTAAAAATCCAGTTACTAATGCTCCGATAGGCATATTAGTACCAGGAATAACTACAGGATTTTCAGTTGTATACCAGGCAGTTCCTGCAATTAATAATGCCCAACCACAGAGGGCAATTGCCGATTTGACAAAGCCTGTAGATAGAGAAGACATTAACCAAGAAAAAATACTTAAATATATTAATGTTTGCCAAGCAAAAGCTCTTTTGGGAAGAAAGAAATCTTTGATATCGTCATAAATACCGCCAATAAAACCAAAAACACCTAATAAATCTTTGATTATCTCCATATTGCAACCTTTACGTGACTAGTAAAAAATTTTATTAGCAACATTAGTTTTTCACTGGTGGTGATTAGTAGCAAAGCCTTAGTATACAATACTTTCTATTTCCGATTGCTCATGTCTGATATACTTTAAGCTTCAGTTTATAAATCAAATGTTTATAACTGTAATTTAGACAATTCTGATAATTAGAAATAGAATCAGAACAACAGCAGTGTAACTGACTGCATTAGCAATTAATACACTAGTGAATATATTTTTTGTTTGTAGTCTCATCTTAAATCCCCGACGAGATAAAAACTTTTGAACATCAGATTCATCTTGCTTTTTCCAAAAATCAGTCAGCGAAATTAACGCCGCCCTTAAAATGAATGATTTGACTACAAAAGTTCCAAAAAAAACTATAAATGCAGTTAGAATCATTAAATTAATCGTATTAGGAAGTATTTGATCAAAGAAAATCAAATTCATTAAGCTTGTTCTCAATCTGATAGACAGAAATGGCTCTATCCAAAAAAAGATTATCCAACCGACTACATTGGAAAATAAATTCATGCAAATGGCATAAAAGCTAGATGTTTTTTTATCAAATTTGAGAACTGAATTTAAAATATAAGCTTCTAACGGAATAGAAACTAACAAAAATAAAAAACTAAACAAAATTGCACCAAGGGGTACAACTTTAGGAAGCAGAGGCAAATCAAACATAAGCAAAAACAGGTAGTTACGAGATTTAACTATGGTTATAAGGGTATCAGGGTTTAGGGACAATACTTTTCGGATTAAAACTCTTGAATCAGAAGTTATGGTCTGGGAATTTTCTCTCTCATTCCTTTATTTGCTCACTCTTTTACACCCTTTCTCGAATGACTTAAGAAAGTATAGCCGCAAGCTAGTCAAATGATGAGGATTATTGGGTATAAAAATATGACTCCTTATACACCCGTAAACCCTTATACCTCCAAACCCATTTTCAAGACGGTACATTTTCCCCTACCTTCTCATACAAGACCTTGGGTAAGATAAAAAACTGCCACTTACAGCTTTGAGTGAGATGACAAGGAACGGGATTGGAATTCGCACAGCACAAGTGCGTCAACAAAGAGTTACAGGGCAAATTCACGTTTATGATGGTGCAGGTAAAGGTAAATCCCAAGCAGCTTTAGGAGTCGTTTTGCGCTCAATTGGCTTGGGAATCAATACACCCAGTAATTCCAACCGCGTCTTGCTGCTGCGGTTTTTAAAAGGGCCAGAACGAGATTATGATGAAGATGGAGCGATCGCAGCTTTGCAACGTGGATTTCCGCATTTAATTGACCAAGTTCGCACCGGGAGAGCAGAATTTTTTGGCCCAGATGAAATTACGTCCTTTGACCGATATGAAGCTGCACGGGGTTGGGATGTAGCAAAAGGTGCGATCGCTTCTGGTTTATATTCAGTTGTGGTCTTAGATGAAATTAACCCTGTTTTGGATTTGGGTTTATTATCAGTCGATGAGGTGGTACGAACACTCACATCTAAACCTGAAGAGTTAGAAATTATTGCAACTGGTCGTGCAGCACCGCAAAAGTTGCTAGATATTGCGGATTTGCACTCGGAAATGAAACCCCATCACCATCAAACTGCAAGCACACTTTTAATTGAAGGTATTGAAATTTACACAGGTGCTGGTAAAGGTAAGTCTACAAGTGCTTTGGGTAAAGCCCTCCAAGCCATCGGTCGAGGTATTAATCATCCAGGATCTACCCGCGTATTAATTATGCAGTGGCTTAAAGGTGGTAGTGGTTATACTGAAGACGCAGCATTAGCAGCTTTGCAACAGTCATATCCAGATGTGATGGATCATCAACGCTGCGGAAGAGATGCGATCGTCTGGCGTAATTCTCGCCAAGAATTAGATTATGTGGAAGCAGAACGAGGTTGGGAAATTGCTAAGACTGCGATCGCCTCTGGACTTTATAAAACCATTATCTTAGATGAACTCAATCCCACAGTTGACTTGGAATTACTACCTGTAGAACCAATAGTTCAAGCTTTACTCCGCAAACCTCGTCATACCGAAATTATCATCACTGGTCGCTGCCAAAATCAACCAGCTTATTTTGACCTAGCTAGCATTCACTCTGAAGTGTATTGCCATAAACATTATGCTAATCAAGGTGTGGAACTGAAGCGGGGAGTAGATTTTTAAGTTAGTCAATTGTCAATTGTCAATTGTCATTAGTAGAGACGCGATTAGTTGCGTCTCTACTAATGACAATTGACAAAAAACTGTTGACTCTGGACGATTGACCCTTGACCCTGAACTATTAACTATTGATTCTGGATAATTGGCCCTTGACACTTGACTAATAGCGAATAATTCTTCCTTCTCATGGAATAAAAAACAAGTATGTCAAAAGTTTGATGAAAAGTTAAGATGAAACTGCACAATTTATATTAGGAGATACTGCAATCATAGTTTTCCATTGCAACAAAATCATCTCATCAACCTATGGAAACCGAAATACAGCAAGAACAATACAATGATGTTACCTCAGCAGAAGCTGTGGCAGCAATTGAAGGTTCAGATAATCAAAACTTACCAAAGTTACCTCCAGCCCAAGAACCTGAAAGTCAATTTGAGCTAATTACTAGAGAATTAGCTAATTTTTGGCAGGAATTTTCCCAAAACTTCAATAAATTTTTTCAAGCATACAAGCAGATATTTATCATTCTGGCTTGGTTACTAGCAGCAGTTGTGACTGCTAAAATTATCCTGGCTGTACTGGATGCAATCAATGATGTTCCCTTAGCACAGCCAGTATTAGAGTTAATTGGAATTATTTACACTACTTGGTTTGTTTTCCGCTATCTCATTAAAGAATCCACTCGCCAAGAATTAACAACAGAAATTGACTCTATTAAAAAGCAATTTTTGGGTTAATTTAAGTAGTTTGATGCAAATTTTAATTTATTTGCATCATGAATAAAAGTGGGCAATAAATAAATTCTTATCTTTGGTTTATTAATTATTTTTATTTATGCCTGCATATTTGATAAAAATATGTTTCATTGAGAGAGTTAGATCCTCGAATTATTAGAAAGTTCGGGGTTCTTGTTGTTCACGGACAATTTATGAATGTTCTAGGAATGTTATAGTGAGCGCTGTTTTCGCTCAAAGAGGACTAAAGTCCTCACTACGAACTCTAAAGGAAAATATTTGTGCAAAATATTTAAATATATATCTCTCTAGACAGATAAAATTATTTTTTTGCGTTTTCTAAACACTTCTTTAGGTAGTTTGACTGGTTTGACTAAAAAACTAATATAGTCCTTGGATTGAATGATTAAAACAGATTAATTAAAGGAGTAAATAAATTATGGCTAATGAAGCTTATAAAAAAGGAGCAGATACATCTGATCGCGTTCGCGAAAATAAATATGATCCACATATTGTTCCTGCTGAAACTGCTGCACGTCAAGAAAGAGAAGGAGACTTATTTAAAACAAAACCTACAGAAGAAAAAGAAGCCAGTGCATCTACAGATGATCAAACTCATCCTGGTGAAAGTATACGTACCACAGATGGCTACACTGTAGACAAAGAAGGTTTATTAAACAATTACGCGGTTGAACCAGAAATGTACTACGAAGTACCAGGTGATGCGCGTCAAGAAGCAGAAGAAGATACAGAAAACCGTGTTGAAGAATTAACAGAAATTAACGAAGATAAGCAAGGCGAATTAACAATGGAAGGCGACCAACGGGGTAGAGGCCCTGGTGTAATTTAGTTTTTTTAGTGTTGCTAAGTTGGGAATTTTACGTTTAGGAAGGTAATCGCGATGATTGAGAATTTTCTCACTCATCGCTTTTTGTTGGATTCAAATAGTAAATGCTTGAACTTGGCGATCGCGCCACTGACGCTGATAACGTTCGACAATCAAAGGACGAACAACAAACTTGGGAGGACAACCCTCTTTGACATCGATACGCAAACACGAATATGGTCGGCGTTTTTGGGAACCTTGTCCCGCGCGACCTACGAATAATTGGGAACGCGCTACTAATTTTTGATCTTCTAATAAATCTGTTCCCTCAGTCCTTTGGCGTCGCAAACTGTAACCACTACCACCACAAACAATCCAGTTGATCTTGCTGTCAGCATGACCTGTATTCATTGTTTGTAGGTGTTCTAAACAATGAGCGTGACCGTTCAATACCAAATCTACCAAAGGACGACCTTCAGCCAGAGAACCAACCTCTGCTGCTACCCCATCCAGTACATCACGGATGCGATCGCGCACAGCCAGAGTTTGCGCCTGATTCCATTTTGTCGCTTCAGTTACGTAAGGTGGATGGTGAAAATAAATTACTCTTCCTCGTACTTCTTTGTTGTGCCAGGATTCTATTAATCGCTGCTTTAGCCAATCTAGTTGTTCAGTATCTACTACCGTTTTGTGGTCAGCAGCAAGTTGCTTGTCGATATCAACAACAATTTCTTCTATTTGTGACAATTTTGCCCGTAAATCATCCAGATGTTCAGCCTCATTAGGATCATTGGGGTCTAGTTGGTTCGAGGTTTCCATAATTTCTTGCTTCTGCTGTTCCATCTCGACACGGCGCTTTTCCAAAATTTGGCGATCGACTTCTCCTTGTTTTGTTGCGGGTAGTGGCGATGGATCGTTGAATGTATTAGAATCTAAAGCAAAGAAATCTATGCCAGAATAGCGGAAAGTGTAATAACGATTGGGTAGGCGGGTAAAAACTCCCGGTTCGTAATGCAGACATCGACCAGTATCAGTTTTGGCTGTGTAGTGTGTATCTAAATGACGCGCTAGGTCTGGTGGGAGCATGAAAACTTTTAAATAGTCCAAAAAGGCTCGTGCATAGGCATCACCTTGTCTAGAACCATGCCAACCAACATCCAAATCCAATTTATTACTGAGAATTTTACGTAGAGGTAGAGTAGCTAAAGAGATAAATCCATACACAAGCGGCAAATCATAGTAATCGTGATTTCCTGGTACGGGTAAAACCGGAAACTCAAAAATCATCTGGTCATAAGCAACACGCTGGGGTTGCTCACCTCCACAGATAAACTCCCGGTAAGGTTCAATAAAGTTTTTTTGGTAGTACTCGCTTGACCCCACCAAATAAATCACATCGCCTGTATGCAGCAGAAAACGGCATTCTTGACGATGGGGAAGCATCAATTCTGCTACTTGGCGTTGGGGGTTGTGTGTATAATGTGACCCGGAACCACTATCACCCACCACTAAGAATGAAAATTCTGGTTCCTCGGCTCGGTCGTTATTTAATACTAGCCGAGTTTGGTCTATGCTGCGTTGTACAACCAACGGATCTTGCCACTTTACCCGTTGGTTCATTTTACGAATTTTATCAGCGATCGCTGGATCAGATACAAATTTCATAATTATATAGTCAAGGGTCAATCGTCCAGAGTCAATAGTTTTTTACCAATGACAAATGACCATTGACCCTAACTTACTGAAATTTTGGTTTATTAATAAAAAGGCTAATATCCTACCGACTAACAGTAGTATATTGAATACAGACTTTAGATCACTAAAAGTACCTCTTTTTAGATGTATTTTGTAGCTAAAAAGGAAAATTTAGATGCGGATTGCTGACGATATTACACAATTGGTGGGAAGAACTCCTTTAGTTCGGTTAAATAGAATTCCCCAAAGTTCGGGAGCAGTAGCTCAGATTGTGGTGAAGTTAGAAAGTATGAATCCTGCTGCATCTGTAAAAGACAGAATTGGGGTGAGTATGGTGGAAACTGCGGAAGCAGCAGGCTGGATCAAACCAGGACAGAATATTTTAGTAGAGCCGACTTCTGGGAATACAGGTATTGCTTTGGCGATGGTGGCAGCCGCTAAGGGCTATGATTTAATTTTGACGATGCCTGACACCATGAGTAAAGAAAGACAAGCTATGCTGAGAGCTTATGGTGCAAAACTGGTGTTAACGCCAGGAGTAGAAGGAATGCGGGGTGCGATCGCTCGGGCTGAACAGATAGTGGCACAAACACCTAATGCTCGGATGTTACAGCAGTTTCGTAATCCTGCCAATCCCAAGGTGCATCGAGAAACCACAGCCGAAGAAATTTGGCAAGATACTGATGGACAGGTAGATATTGTGGTGGCGGGAGTTGGTACTGGTGGAACAATTACTGGTGTAGCGGAAGTAATCAAACAACGTAAACCAAGTTTTCAAGCGATCGCAGTGGAACCAGCTAACAGTCCTGTATTAGCCGGAGGTCTACCCGGCCCGCATAAAATTCAAGGTATCGGTGCTGGATTTGTTCCAGATATTTACCGCCCAGATTTAGTGGATGAAGTAATTCAAGTCACAGATGAGCAATCGATTTCCTATGGTCGTCGTTTAGCGAGAGAAGAAGGCTTGTTATCAGGTATTTCTGCTGGTGCGGCTTTGTATGCAGCGATTCAAGTGGCGAAGCGTCCAGAAAATGAAGGTAAATTAATTGTGATGATTCAGCCTAGTTTCGGTGAACGCTACTTGAGTACATCACTCTTCCAAGAACCACAAGAAACTGAGTGGTTGCAGAAAGTGTAATTACTGACTATGAGAAACAAGTTAGAAGTCAATAAATCTACTACATAAGAATGAGCATCATGCAGTAGAGGAAGAGGCGAGCGTTGCTTGCCTTTTCCCCTACTCTTTTGGTAACTGTGTGGAAGTGCAACTTGGTGTAGCTATTGTTTTAAATCCCTGATTTTCTTAGGCATTACTTTAGATATCAACTATCAACCACAGCATATTAGCTTCAATCTCGCCTTAAAAAGCCACCTTGGGAGTATATGTTTAAGTGATCGCCTCACCCTTTCCCTTATACTCAATATAGTTAAGAGCGATCACATACTTAACTGCATCGAAAATATTGGAAGTCAAGCTGTCAAACAATTTGGCAATTGACCCTAACTAATGGACGTAACTGGATTCGAACCAGTGACCTCTACGATGTCAACGTAGCGCTCTAACCAACTGAGCTATACGTCCGCACTTTTGCGAGTATAACATAAATTTTTTACTGAAAGCAAGTTTTGCAGACAAATTAGGGAACTCTAAAAAATAAATCATCCAATTATTTTACTCAAGGCGATTTCTTACCCCTTGTCCTGAAAGTGAGGACTGACGAGATTCGTTACAATAAGGGTATCTATACTTTTGAAATGTTTTTATTTTGATTGCCACAATCCTCTAGTTGGGTATTAAGTGATTATGCGCCAAAAAGTCTTAGCCTGGTTAGCTGAGAACGTTCCGAATTCGCGGATTAACCACATTCTCAGGGTAGAACAAATGGCTGTGGAGTTAGCTGAAAATTATCATCTGGATCAAGAAAAAGCTGCCACGGCTGGGCTAATGCATGATTTGGCAAAATATTTTCAACCTAAAAAACTTTTGCAGATGGCAGAAGTTGCAGGATTGGAAATAGATGAGGTTTTGGCAGCATCACCCCATCTATTACATGCAGATGTGAGTGCTATCGTTGCCAAAGATACTTTTAATGTAAAAGATGAAGAAATATTACAAGCGATCGCCAATCACACTTTGGGTAGACCAGGCATGGGTCAACTCTCTTGTATCGTATTTTTAGCAGATACCCTGGAACCAGGGCGGGGTGACTCTGCTCAGTTACAAGCTTTAAGAAAAACAAGTTTTGAAAATCTCGAACGGGCTGTTTGGCTGACGTGTGATTACACTTTCACTCTTTTACTAGAAAGCCCTAATTTAATTCATCCGCGCGCGATCGCCACCCGCAATTGGTTTATGCAAAAGTCAAGGACTAAACAGGTAATTCTGTCAACAACTGTATAGATTCCCGTTTTTTTGTTAGTATTCAAAAAAACCAGCTCGTGTACAGTTGCAATTAAATGATCATTTGTCAGTAGTTGTAAAAATTGTCAAGACACAAAAAAGCAGCTGAGGTTTAATGTCTGATTATTTCCAAGCCAACTTTCCATTCCAATCACTTACTGTTCAAAAAAAAGTAGCAAAAGCTGCACAAAATGATGGCAACGATAGCAGTACAAATGTAGTCGCAACCATTGCTGAAGCAGCATCAGACCGGAAAGCAGGTGACATCTTAGTACTCAAAGTTACAGATGTATCTTATCTAGCAGACTACTTTGCATTCATGACAGGCTATTCCAGAGTACAGGTCAGAGCGATCGCTCAAGCAGTTGAAGACCAAGTACAACAGGAATGGCAAAGATCTCCTTTACGAGTAGAAGGGAAATCTGAAGGAAGTTGGGTAGTGCTAGATTACGGCGATGTAATCGTCCATATCATGATGCCAAAAGAGCGTGAGTTTTATAATTTAGAAGCATTTTGGGGTCATGCAGAACGTGTCGAGTTTCCAACATCCGACGATGGTGGAGGTAAATCAACATGATCAAGTCTTCAATCTCCAACTGCCCAGTTCCTACTGAGCAACAACCACTCAACGAGTATGAAGAGTTAAAATCTTCTTGGTTATTTAGCGATTGCACCTTAAACTGGCGTGACTACATCACAAAAATCGCTTGGATATGGGGGTTATCTTGGCTAGTAGCAGCACCAATAGCAGCAGCAAGCTTTACTCCACACAAGTATGCGATTCAGTTTATTCTTTGTGGTGCTGCGGGAGGAAGTATCGGCGTAGTACTAGTACTGCTACGCTTATACTTGGGCTGGTCTTATGTACGCGATCGCCTTGCTAGTCCAATCATTTTTTATGAAGAATCGGGCTGGTATGACGGCCAAACTTGGACAAAACCACCAGAAATATTAAATCGCGATCGCTTGATTGTGAGCTATGAAATTAAACCAATTGTCAAACGGTTACAAATTACCTTTGTTGGCTTGGCTGTGTCCTTCGTTGTTGGTACGATAGTTTGGCACTTAGTTTAAATAGTCATTTGTCAAGGGTCAATAATCAATTTGAAATATCTGTACTATTGACTATAGACAATTGACAAATGACTAATGACTAATAACTATTGTACAGACGCGATTCATCGCGTCTAATAACCTATAACAAAATCACCATAGATAACGACCCATGACAATGGGAAAACGAACCCAAGCCGCCACATTAGAAGTTAGATTACTGCGCGAAGGCATTATAGAATCAAAGCATATAGTCCAAGCTGTCGTATGCGACGAAAGAGGACGAGTGCTGTCGGTTGCTGGGAATGCTGAAACCGCCACTTTTGTGCGTTCAGCCCTCAAACCATTTCAGGCTCTGGCTGTCACTACAACAGGGACATTAGAACGTTATGATTTGAGCGATCGCGACTTAGCAATTATCATTAGTTCCCATAAAGGCACAATTCAACAAGTCAGGCAAGTATTTAATATTCTCTGGCGGGCTGATATTGACCCTTCGGCTTTGCAATGTCCAACTCCTGAAGGCAAGCGTAGTCCCCTAGAATACAATTGCTCCGGTAAACACGCCGGGATGTTAGCTGTATGTCAGCAGTGTAATTGGTCTTTAAACAACTATTTGCAGCGCAAACACCCTGTACAGCAGCTGATTATTACCAAAGTAGCAGAATTGCTAAAAATGCCAGCGGAAGAATTTATCAGCGCTCATGATGACTGTGGCGCTCCTACCTATCTCATGCAACTCGCGCAAATGGGATACTTATATGCTCAACTAGCTTCCCGCAGTAATTTAGATATGGAGCGCATAGTCCGAGCCATGACTCACCACCCCGCAATGATAGCAGGAGATGGAGAATTTGACACCGAACTGATGCGTTTAACTCCAGGAGAACTGGTAAGTAAATCTGGTGCTGAAGGAGTGCAATGCATTAGTAGACTTGGTGAAGGCATGGGACTAGCAATTAAAGTCATAGATGGAGCCAAGCGAGCAAAATATGCTGCTGCAATTCACCTACTTCAACAGATGGGCTGGATTAGTCCTAGTGTTGCCCAAGCCTTATCAGAAAAATTTATGAACCTCGGTAAATACAAGCGTTTAGAAGTAATTGGAGAATTATCTTTTTTGTAGTTGCACATTTTTTAAATATAGTGTTATATTAGGGAAGACAAAGCGACGCGGGATAGAGCAGCCTGGTAGCTCGTCGGGCTCATAACCCGAAGGTCAGTGGTTCAAATCCACTTCCCGCCACCAAATCTAAACCCCTACAGTTTTTGCAGATTGTAGGGGTTTTAGGTTTCGTCTTAGTGCCTTGGTGAGACCAGCCCCCGGCTTGTAGCACGTGGCGTCCAAGGCGGCAAGTGGACTCACCAAGACACTAAGACACAAAGAAATTTTCATTTTCCAAATTTATACTCTGAAATGTCTAATTTATAGGACTTACACTCAACTTCAAATTAATTATTTTCCAAGGTTGAATATTGAATTTTTGCTCAATAGCTGTAGCTGAAAATTCAGCAGTAGACAAAGAACGCTCCAACAAATCCACAGATTCCTCCAAAATCAGTCCCACATCATTCTGTAAAGACAATTCGGCTGTTTCTCCGTGACATTCATAACAACGCAAAATCAAATTTTGCGAATCATCTTCTGCTTGTTTAAATGCCATTAAGATTAAATTTTCGGCTGATAAATCTAGGAAACTCACCCCTAACCCCTCTGCGTTCACGGAGTGGGAAATATTGGATGGTTGAAGATGATTAACCGGACACACCATTACTTGCAAAGGTACATTTAATTCATACCCCCGTCGGACTGTATGGGCTGATTTCCAATCACCAGCATGGGGATACAAAGCATAGGTAAATTCATGTACACCTCTATCGGCTTGAGGATCAGGCCAATTGGGACTTCTTAAAAGTGTTAGCCGTAATTGATTTGGTTGAGCATCATAACCATATTTACAATCATTGAGCAAACTCACACCGTAGGAATAGGGAATAGGGGATAGGGGATTGGTGAAAAGTTCTTCCTTGTCCCCCATGTCCTCCTTGTCCCCGTTGTCCTCCTTGTCCCCCATGTCCCTCACTTCTGCCGTCAAATCTGCCCAACGCAAAGCGGGAACTTCCCATTTTGCTTGTTCTGCTGGAGTTTCGGGTTTTGTAGGGCGAGCAATTGCACCACAGGGAATTTCGTAGGTAGCAAATTCTGCTTCAATATTAAGAGGAAAGGCTGCTTTCACTAATACATGCTCTTCTTGCCAATCTACCTTCATAGCAATTTTCAACACAGATGAGCCTGTTGACAGAATGTAATCACAGCGAAACTCTGATTGACCAAGTTGCTGTACCACACGCAGACGGTATTGTACTGGCCCTTGTTCTAGCCATTGGGTAGATTTCAAACTCGCTGGCGGTAGAGGATGCTGGGCATAATTGGGATCAATATTCCATGCATCCCAATATTGACCACTATCTTGAAAAGCTTGTAATAGATTTCCGCCTGCTTGATTGAGAACTTCTCTATGATTAACCTTGTCAAGAATACTCGCTAAATTACCAGTTTGTTCATCAATAATGACTCGCAAAAACTCATTTTCTAAAGTCAATCTTTCTGACGAAAATTGTTCTTGCTTTTGCAAGCTTAATTTGGTATCTTCAGACTGGGTTATGTTATGTGCATTTTCTACCTGGCAAGAACACAGCCAAAAAACACGGTAGCCTACAGGTGGAATATCGCTTGCTAAAAACAGCAGTGTGGAAGCTTCACCCAACTGGGAAACTAGTTTGTTTCCAGTATAATCGTAAATCTGCCATTCCTGATTTGGTGCAGTGGTAGACGGTAAACCAACGCTCACAACCTCAGAACGCTGCCAATTTAGGGAATTGAAGACAACCACAGCTAAACTATCTGGTTGTGGTGGTGTTGGGAAAGAAATTTGAGATGCGAGCGCTCCCAAGGATTCTTCTAATATCTCCGTACCGACCTTTTCGACTTCTTGCCACTCAACTAGAGCATCCTCGTAGACTTCAGTAATTGAGGAACCAGGCAAAATGTCGTGAAACTGGTTAAATAAAACTTGCTTCCAAGCTGCTTCCAATTCCGCCTTCGGATAACTCACCCCACATTTAAGAGTGGCGATCGCAGCAAACAATTCTGCTTGATACAATAAATTTTCACAACGACGATTCCAACGTTTTTGATCGCCGTGGGTAGTATAGCAACCACGATGGAATTCCAGGTAAAGTTCATCATTCCAAGTGGGGAGAGTGGTTGATGGTTGAGAATTAATCGTTGCTTGCAGTTGTTGGAGGTACTTTTCAGCAGTCGTAAATTCTAGTTGGGGAAATAGGGGGGATTTTTGCCAGCGTTGGGCAACTTCTAACATATCACGGGTGGGGCCGCCGCCGTGATCACCGACACCAGGAAGCCAAAGCGATTCTGTAAACCCAGTTTGAGTTTGCCATTCAATCGCATAATCAGCCATTTTCACCGGATCGATACCTTCGCCCACAGGCGCGGACATCAAACTCAGTATTTCGCTACCATCAGGAGAACGCCACCAAAAAGCACCGTAAGGAAACTTCGTCGTATCATTCCACCGCAACTTTTGCGTCACAAAATACTCAATTCCAGACTGTTGCATAAACTGTGGCAAAGTCGCACAAAAACCAAAAGTGTCAGGAACCCAAACTATACTCGCCAGCTTGCCAAACTTTGCTTGCACATAGCGTTGACCATACAATAATTGCCGCACAATCGATTCACCAGCAATTAAATTTAATTCTGGTTCCACCCAAAAACCACCGACAACTTCCCAAAGTCCCGCCGCAACCTTTTCTTGAATAACCCTAAATAAATCCGGGCGATTTTCCTCCACCCAAGCATACAAAGCTGGTGTCGAATGACAAAAAATTAACTCCGGAAAATCTGACTGTAACCTTAAAACCGACTCAAAAGTATTCTGCGCCGCTTCCCAAGTTTCACTCACACGCCACAACCACGCCATATCCAAATGAGCATGACCCAACAGATAAATTTTGGATTTTGGATTTTGGATTTTGGATTGAATTAAACTGTCCCGCAATGACAACAGGAAATTATCAAACTCTCCCCTCTCTTCCTCTGTGTTCTCTGCGCCTCTGCGGTTCATTACCTCATCTACCACCACCGCCAAACTATCCAATCTTTCAGGCGCAAACTTTGCCAAAAAACGCTGCGTCACCGCCAACTCATCAGCCATAAAACCAGGATCAGGACATTGCTCATTAGTAGATTCATAAACTAAAAGCGATCGCACCAACGCCCCATCACAATGTCCCGGACTTACCAAACGTATAGTTATAAAAAACTCTTCCCCTGGCGTTACCGCTTGACTAACTAAAATTCGAGGCGAACAATCAAACAAATCTCCTTCACCCACCAACTCCCCATTCACATAAATTTTGGCAGAATTAGCCCACCAAAGTAACGCCAGTCGCAAAGACAAACCTTGTAACACATAACCCTGCAAATCCTGGGGAATCACCAACTTCTGTGCTAACCACAAAACTTTTTGTCCCCCAGCCCAAGCAATATTTCCCTTAGAATTAATCTCAACAGGCGTCCACTCAGACAAGGAAGATGCACTCACATTAGTCACAGCCAAATCACCAGCAAAACAGCGCCAATTTGAGAGAATATTTTCTTGACAAAAAGAGCGCAATTTCTCAATTGCAGCTGAGATAATTTTGGTATTGGATGGCGATACAGGAGAAGTCATTCGATTTTGGATTTTGGATTTTGGATTGGCTCCACAGATAAATCTGCTTGCTCTGTACTATTAAAGATGTATCGTTCAATTACTAATTGTACAGACACGATGTTCCTCGCGTCTCTACCTAAACAACTAACAACTAAATTCACTACCATGTCTTCTGCTTCCTCTGAACGCTATCAAAGCAGACTTTTTAACTTCGTTCACAAACAATCTCGACGTTGGAGTGAAGGAGTAGGGCGCACCTTTCGTCATCTACAGATTGCTGCCAATTGGTCTTTAGAAGCACTCAGCTACTCCGTATTTATACTGTTACAGAAAGCGCGAGAGTCAGCTGGGAAACAACTACACGCCACTGCACAGCAAACACAAAATCCACAATTACAGGCAAATTATACCGATTTCCAACCAGAAACACCGCCAGCACCTGATGTCCCCATTCAGCAAGTGCTAAAGGTTGTGGAGAGTCTGCAAATTTTATCAAGAGTCAAGATATCACCTAAAATTCAAGGAATAGCCTCACAATTGTGCGATCGCCAACTGGTACTCGTTACCCTAGAAAATGAAACTTTAGATATATTAACGCCCCAGCAACAACAAAAGTTAGAAGAGCGAATTATTACAGAAATTGCTAATTATTGGCGTCAATGGCGCTTAACTCAAGCAAAAGAAGAAACAATAAACGTCATTGGTGAAATCAATCGCTTACTGACAAAGTTAACTGGTAGTAATCACGAAAACACAACACCAGCACTACCATCAGCGAATACAGACCAAAATACAGAAGAATTATCTTTACTAAATGCCAAGCGATCGCTAGCTTTATTAGATGCAACTATTGCTAAGTTAGAGTCAAATACTTTAGACTCAATTTCTCATACTAGCCGTGAACTCATCCACATTTTGCAAACTCAGCTGCAAATATTTATTTATGGAAAAGAGCAAATAGCAACTAGTCAACAAACCATAGCCACTCTTGATAATTCCCAAAATCCAACATCAAAGATTCAAAATATCATTTGGGCAGCAATAAACTTCTTTTTTGGAGAAAGCCAGAGTAAAAAATTAAATCAGACTAGATCCAATAATCAAATTTCTCCAAGTTTAGCAATTAATCATCACAAAAGACTAATTAATAAATCTCACAAGTTACTGAAAACTTCTAAAATGCAAAGTCATGAATTAGTAGATTTATGGCTGAGTGAAAGTGATATCTTTGGTGATGTTCAAGTTATAGGTAAATCTCGTGAGAATTCAAATCAAACCAATCATTTAGTTAGCAGATCTCCAATTTCAAACTCAGTCCTTCCTAGCAGTCAAACAGCAAGGTATCCTCTGCAAACCTTGATTCATCGCCTACAAAGTTTCACATTCCAATCTACAGGAAGATTAGTACAAAAGCGAAATCCAGTAACTAATCTCACTTCTACTCAAACAACATCTCAAAAGATATCTATTGCAGCACAAACAATATTTGCTATTTCTCAGCAGCAACGCCAGCAAAATACAGAAGTAGAAGCAAAACCAGACTGGATCGAAACAAAAGCCAAAATCATTGGTTATGACAAACATCCATTAGAACAAATTTTGGCATGGTTAGATAGCATTATGCTGTGGCTAGAAGAAACAATGGTGAGAATATTTAAGTTATTACAGCGTTTGTGGTATGGAAAATAAATTAGTTGGTTGGCTATAGCATTCTTAAATCTTCATGAATAATAAGATATCCGACTTCTTCAAGAAGTCGGGGATCTTAGTCTTTCAATTTTCACAACTGATTTAGGATTGCTATAGTAAATAATTATTGAGTGCCAAACAACCAACAATCAACAAATAAAATGATCAAACCTCAACGCATTGAACCAGCACATGGACAAGAATCTGTTTGGGATTATCCCCGTCCTCCTCGCCTTGAGGAAACAAATAAGCATATCCAAATAATATTTAATGGTGTCATAATTGCTGATACTCACCACGCCAAGCGTGTCTTAGAAACTAGTCATCCACCTTCTTACTATATCCCCCCAGAAGATATCAAAATGGAATACTTCATCCCATCACTACAATCTAGCTTTTGTGAGTGGAAAGGAAGTGCTGGTTACTACACAATTCGCGTAAGCGATAAAGAAATACAAAATGCTGCTTGGTTTTATCCGAATCCTACACCTGCTTTTGCATCTCTTGAAAATCATGTAGCTTTTTATGCCCATTTGATGGATGCTTGTTATGTAGATGGCGAAAAGGTACAGCCACAACCAGGTAATTTTTATGGTGGTTGGATCACGAGTGATATTGTTGGGCCTTTTAAAGGTATTCCTGGTAGTTGGGGATGGTGAGAAATAATAAATATTAGACATCTGGTGAAATTGATTATGCGTTACCCACAATCCTTGTAGAGACGCGAAATTACCCTGCGGGAACGCTAAAAGCGAACGCGTCTCTACATTATTCTGAAATGTCTATCAAATTTGCCATAGGGGCGTACAACTATACACCCCTAATCATGTATTAGTATCATAAATAAAGTGATATTGTATAACTCAATTTTTATTAGCTACAGCGTGCGGTTCAAATATTAAATACGTCCCTCCCAAACCTTCAACTATCGTGCGAGTATTAGCAGTTAACATTTTTTGGTAAGTATCTCCATAGTTACCTGGTTTACCCAAATTCTCAGCCAAAAGTTGCCTTTCTGCAACTTGTACTTGTGCTTGTTTGGCAACTGTATTAATAATATTAGAGTTAGTTGTACTGTCTACAAAAATTGTTGGGACTGTTGATCTTCTAATTTCTCGAACCACCGCTTTAATTCTTACAGGTGTAGGTTTAACATTATTAATTCTTTCCAAAGCGCTTATAGATGAAAGATTGTAGGCTTTTGTATAATAAATCATTGCATGATCATTCGTTGCAACTAACTTCCGATTATTTGCAGGAATACTATCAATACGTAACTTAATCCATACATCTAACTGGTTTAATTCTTTTTTGATTTTTTGTGTATTTTTTCCATATAATGAAGCATTTTCAGGTATGGCTTTACTTAAGTTAGTGCTAATCACCTCTGCCATCTTGATACCATTCTTCGGATAATGCCAAACATAAGGATTAGATACTAACTTGCCATTTTTTCTATACTTTAATGCTTTGGGAACTGCACGTTGAGCAACTGCTATTTTAGCTGCACCATTTTTACTAGCTCTAATTAATTTGAATAAACTTGTTGGTTCAAAGTTATATCCGTTAAAAAAAATTATTTTGGCTTGTTCTATGGCTTGGCGATCGCTTGGTTTTGATTGATAGCGATCAGGATCTACCCCAGGAGAAATTAAGCAAGTCAGATTAACTGTATTTTCTGCTACTTGTTTAACTAAGTCGCAAATTACACTATTTGTCGCAACAACTTTAGGTAGATTCTTGTTTGATTCACTAGAAGATTCAGTGGTTGTAGCAGGGGAATTAAACAAATTACCTACATAATTACACCCAACAAGTCCAACAGTGAAAGCAACACAGATAATACGCAGTGGTTGGGATAATAGTAATTTTTTTAACATAACTTATCATTGGCAGTTCATCATAGCTGCTCTGAAATGGGAACTTTCAAGTAATCAGCTTTAATCAGCTTAAATAATATACGGTCTTGTCGTGAGGGCAAACAGCTGTTTCCCACTACAAATAATAGTCATATGAACAAATTAAATATGCTGTCAGCATTTATTACAAATTGCAAAAACTGATGGAATTGGAGCGATCGCCTAGAGCATTTCATATGGCGCATCCAGAGGCTAGAGAGCGAAGGCTTTTGGTAATAAGTATAATCAGAGCTACAAGTAAGTTATGTTTTGTTGGTTGTTGTTAGTTGTTTGCTGTACCGCCTACCGTAGGTAGCCGAGAAAGCGCGTTTATGGAAAAATGATTGACAACGAACTGCCAACCATCAACCACCAACCATCTAGAATTACATTGTTCCTATGGCTTCTACGTATTCCTTTGATACTGTAAGTGAGTTTGACAGACAAGAGTTGGTTAACGCTGTTGATCAAACTGCGCGAGATCTTAAAAGTCGTTACGATCTCAAAGATACTCAAACAACAATCGAGTTGGGTGAACAAAACATCATCATCAACACCGATAGCGAGTTCACCTTAGAATCTGTACATAATATCTTGCGAGAAAAGGCTGCCAAGCGTAATCTTTCTCAAAAAATCTTTGATTTTGGTAAAGTTGAATCAGCTAGTGGAAACCGTGTTCGTCAAGAAATCAAGCTAAAAAAAGGCATCAGTCAGGAAATTGCCAAGCAAATTTCTAAGTTAATTCGTGATGAATTTAAAAAAGTGCAAGCCTCAATTCAAGGTGATGCTGTACGTGTCAGCGCTAAAAGTAAAGATGAATTGCAAACCGTGATTCAACGTTTAAAGCAAGAGGACTTTCCTGTGGCTTTGCAATTTACAAATTATCGGTAAATAAGTTATTTGTTAGTTGTTAGTTGTTAGTTGTTAGGAAAATAAATCAACAACCAACAACCAACAAAATATTTATTTCCGAGAGCCGATAGTTGCTTGAAAAGCAGGGCGTTCCGACAGCCGTTTAATGTAGGTGAACACACCTGGATAGGAACTGAGATCTAGCTTGAGCATCATGGGAATATATGCTAAGACAGAACCTACTGCAACATCAGCAACAGTAAATCCACCACCTAATAAAAATACTTGACGTTGGAGAATGTCATTAAGGGGAGTCATTAAACGAGGCATTTCTCGCTCACGATTGGCTTCTACAAATATGCCTGTAGCCAAGGTGGAATTACCAAACAATATCCACTGAGCAATTTTTGCCCTTTCTTCTGGAGAGTGCTGGGTTTTACCATACTTTTCATCTAGATAAAGTAATATTGCTCCCGATTCCCAGAGTTGCAAATCACCATCAGTAATTGCTGGCACTTTCCCCATTGGGTTAATTGCTAAATATGCTGGTTGACGATGTTCTCCAGCCTGCATGTCTAGCATGACATATTCGTAGGGAAGTCCTAATTCCTCAAGATACCATTGAACAATTGAAGCGCGACTACGAGGGCCACCGTAAAGTTTAAGCATAGATGATTGTTGATTGTTGATTTTTGGTCAATACGTAGAGACGCGATTATACTCTCACCTTGAAGCCGCTCTTACCGCATTTGGCTTGGGAAAAAGAGGGGAGGCTTAAAGCCCCCTGATTAATCTGTGGGCCAATTGGATCTCTAATAGAAGCCTCCCCTCTTTTTCTTTTATTCGCCTCGTTACGAGCGTCTACGCGTCTGTACAATATTCAATGCCCAATGTCCATCAAAGAATCTTATGAGTGTGAGAGTGCTGTTTAACGTTGTCTTCTTTGGTGACAACTCGACTAGCATTTAGTACGCGTTTGCGTTCGGTAGAATATTGAAAATCTGTGTAGGTAGTGCCGATGGGAATCAAGGATTTTGCATTTTCCTTGCGCTTGTAGGTGCGAGCAGCTGCAATAGTGCGTTGCAAAAATTCATCACTAAACTGAGCTGTTTGTGGAAAATTAGTTGGCTTTTGCAGTGTATCACCATCCACAACATTTCCTAAAGTTGTGGCAAATGCAAATTTGTAGGAAGTGGGAATTCCTTTTACAAGAGCTTCTAAAGCGGCAGAGGGAATGGGTTCTATGACTTCGACTTGATGAACTTCTCCGTCTTCTTTGATAAAGCAGGTAGCTAAACCGATGACGATGTAATCCTCGGTTGTGAGATCAGGTGCATTGGGGTAAGAAGCTGCTGTTGGCATAAGGATTTGTTTGCAAAACTATAGATTCAATTAAAAAATCTGAAGGATTTGTTGGCATTCTAGCAAGTTGTTGCTCCTGCTACTTGACTAGTCTGCTGGATTGATATTTGCTGTTTTCTGGAATTGAACTTGAGGATGAAGTATCTACTCTTAAACTCAAGGCTTAATTTAAATATGACGTTATTCATCTTGTATTGGTGAGTAATATTCATATATGGTGCTTCTATATGTACTTATAGACACCTTAGTAAGTGACACAGGGGCAGAACCACAAGCACTGCAAAAATTATAAGTTGATTCACAGAGCCAGCAGCTCAGGCAGGAAGATATGAACAGCCACTCATTTTTAGCATCTGGTGAACAGCAAAATCACAGATACACAAACGTGTTAAAAACTACCAATAATCTTCAGCAGCGAGAAAATAACGGTAGCGGCAAATCTGCTTTCGGTGACGGCTACTTACGCTCTTGTGCTTTGAAGTCAGCCCAACAAGGAAACTATCCTGAAGCGATCGCGCTGTTGAGTCAATTGATCCATCGTCACCCCCAAAATGCGATTGATTACAACAACCGGGGACTAATTTATTTTCAATGCGGTGAAAGTCAAAAGGCTTTTTGCGATTACAATACGGCTTTGCAGCTCAATCCTAAATTGGTTAGTGCTTATAATAATCGAGCTAACTACTATGCTGCTCGCGGAGAATTAGTAGCAGCGATCGCTGACTATGATCAGGCGCTAGACTTGAATCCTAGTTATGTCCGAGCATGGTTGAATCGAGGCATTACTTTGCGCGATTTGGGACAATACGAAGAGGCGATTGATAATTTTGAGGTAGCACTGCTGTTCGATCAACTAGAAAGTCGTATTTTCGCAGAACGCGGTCGAACTTATCATCTTTGGGGCGACTGGAATTGTGCGATCGCTGATTATCGTCGCGCTCTACTTTTACTACCCTCCAGTGATACCGAGGAGGAAAACCCCGGTTGGCGCTTGCGTTTACAAGTTGAAAACTGGTTCAATGAATTAACCAAAATTCAGTGAACAGTTATCAGTTATCAGTGAATAATCATCAAAAAGTGTAGCAAAGTGATTCCATCTGTATAAAGATTCAAATTAACATTCTTATAGCAATCCTAATTGAGTTGTGAGAAAACACGGAATCCCAGATCCCCGACTTCTTAGAGAAGTCGGGGATCTTGCCTCTCACGAATGATTTAGGATTGCTATAGTTTAAATTCCCTAACTTTTAAGCTTAGAGACGATTTATAAAGTAAACCTTAAATTGTAGGGTGCGTTATAGCAACGCTTAACGCACCGAGAAAGATGGTGCGTTACGGCTAATCTTAACTCTCTCAAACTCCAAAATCCTTGCATAGCCGTAACACACCCTACTTAATATTTACTTTATAAATAAGCTCTTAGGGATGAACTGATAACTGATAACTGAATTTTGGCAGACTCAAAAACTAATGTAATATCTCAGAAAAGCTAATAGCTAATAGATGATAACTAGATAGCTTTTAAGGTAGAAAATTAGCTATTAACTATTAGCTGTTAACTATTTTTGATATACCAAATATTTATACGCTCTTTATTAGCAATAAACATAAAGGAGCTAAATTTCAAGCCACAACTCCACTTAAGGAGAAGATTCTACTTGTTCAACTTCTACCGCTTTCGGTTTAATCAGCATGATCTGACGCTGGCTGGGGTCAAATCGGTATCCTTGCTCTTGCATAATGCTTTTGGCTTGGCGCGGGTCGAAGTTACGGCTAAATTCTGTATTCAAGCTGTTTACTCGTGCTTCCAATTGCTTGACTTCCGTCCGAATTTCATGTAGCTTGGCTTGCCGTGACCAGTGATATGGTAAAAGTTGTATCAGCGCAGATACTGCTGCTGCTGAAATCACAATATTCACCCCAATCTTGGCTGTTGTCTCCAACGCCATCACTTGGTAAGAACGCTGACGCAGATACCGCTTTGGTCGAGGAACAACTCGGCGTTTTGGCGTGGGTTGTAGCGGGGGTCTGGACGGTTGAATCGCATTCATAGTATTTAAAAGAACCTCGCTGATGAAATTGATGCACTTAGATAATGCTCCAGCCGTGTTTACGGCCTTATTTAGCTGTCATATTACTTCATTTTTCGGAAATTGCTACACGTATGCAGCTAGTTAAAAATAAACCCGACATACGTACGTATTTGCACATTGAGTCTAAACGGTACTAAACCGCAAGTTTCCAGCAAATGCACCCCGTATTGCCAGGTTTATTAGCTTTTATATCGAATTTAAAAGTACGTCAACCGAATTTGGAATTGAGAATTGAGAATTTGGAATTCCCAATCAGGGCTTTTGCTTGTGCAAACTATACAATAATTCGGAATTAGGAGGACAGAATTCGGAATGAATTCTCATTCCGAATTGCCGATCGCCAATTCCGGCTTGTTTTAGTTAAGCCAATGGTTTATTTGTAAAGTTCTGTTGCTAACCGCCAAGCCAGAAATCCTGGGAGCAGTGCCACAACCAGAGCAATGTAGACTTGAGTATCAGTCATGGTTTCAAACCTCCTAATCTCAACAAAATTTGATCAGTTCGTTTACTACTTTTCCTTGTTTTGCCAAAATTGGGGAATAGGTTGTTACAAGATGAAACAAATTAGTCAATAGTCAAGGGTTGAAAATCAAGTTTTTCTAAAAAATTTATGTAAATATGGGTTTTTATCTAGGTATTGATTTTGGGACATCTGGCGCACGGGGTGTGGTAATTGATGAATTCGCGATTGTGCAACAACAGGTACGTTACCCGTTTGAGATGTCCTCTAGCGTTGACTTAGCAAATATTTGGCAGACGGCTTTATTTAGCCTGCTAGGGCAAATTTCTGGGGAATGGCGACGAGAAATGAAGGCGATCGCCATCAATGGCACTTCTTCGACTGTCCTATTGGGTGATGCTAGTGGTAATCCTGTAGATGCGCCTTTGCTGTACAACGATGGACGAGGTGCTGTAGTTATCGATAAGTTAAAGAGTGCAGCACCCCCAAATCATACTGTTTTAAGCGCAACCTCAAGCCTTGCTAAACTTCTGTGGATGTCACAACAAGCTGATTTCGCGCAAGCTAGATATTTTTTGCATCAGGCCGATTGGCTAGCATTTCTGTTGCATGGACAATTAGGTATTAGCGATTACCATAACGCTTTAAAACTGGGTTACGACGTAGAAGCTTTGCAATATCCAGCATGGCTAGAGAAATTGCAAATTTCTATTCATCTACCAAAAGTAGTAACTCCTGGTAGTCCTATTGGTGAACTACGTTCAGAGATTGCTGCTAAGTACAATTTCCCCCAAGATTGCTTGGTGTGTGCTGGTACGACAGATAGTATTGCAGCATTTCTCGCCAGTGGTGCGGAGTTACCAGGGGAAGCGGTGACTTCTCTTGGTTCTACACTGGTGCTAAAGCTTTTAAGCCGTACCCGTGTAGAAGATTCCAAATATGGTATCTACAGCCATCGATTTCCCTCTTTAAAAAAGGGAGAAACAAAAGAGGATTTATGGCTAACTGGGGGTGCTTCTAATACTGGTGGTGCTGTGCTGCGGCAATTTTTCACTAACACCGAATTAGAAAATCTGAGCCAGGAAATTGATCCTAGTAAAGCAAGCACTTTAGATTATTATCCCTTGTTGAAACCGGGCGATCGCTTTCCAATTAATGACCCGAATTTACCGCCACGATTAGAACCACGTCCAGATCATCCAGGGAACTTTCTCCATGGGTTATTAGAAAGTATTGCCCGAATCGAGGCACATGGATATGAGTTATTGCAAAAATTGGGGGCAGATAAGTTAATTCGTGTTTATACTGCTGGTGGTGGTGCAGCAAATGACACTTGGACAGCGATTAGAGGACGATATTTACAGGTTCCTGTACTGCGTTCTATGAATACAGAAGCGGCGTATGGGACAGCTTTACTGGCGATGCGGACAATGAGAGTTTGACACTCCGAGCGCCTAAAGGCGTGAGGATTCTTGCTTCAACTGAAGTTGATGATAGTGAGTTTCACTCAATATATTTACTGTTTCCACAAGTTCTGATTCATACCCTAACGCATTTACTATTTGTTCGCAGATATCTTCTAATTCCGTATCTATGTCGGTGACAATTGACATATCTCGGTTGATACTAGGTTGATGGGATATTTGGTAATAAGGTTCTAAATTTGTCATTTGGACAACAATACGGGGATGGATGCTTCGCAATAAGCGAATGTCATCTATTCCCTTTACTAACATTGCTAAACGATCTAGTCCCCAACCAGAGGCTAAACCACTAGAATGCGATCGCAACAAATCAGGATGAACTTCCCCGCATTCTCCTATCTCATTCCATTTGTCATTAAATAACACCTCAATTTCTAAACCGTTGTGTTTTTTTCATTACTTTCATCCAAATAAAAGTTTTCACTAATCTTCACTCGCAGGAGAAATCATCGAACCAGTAGCTTCCAATTGAGAATCCAACTGGACTTGTTCCACTGATGCTTCCATACTGGCATCTGTGACATCACGAAGATATGTACCAAACAGTTTGTCATAGTTGGATGTAACTGCTAAAAATGCTCCACCCAAAATATAAATGGGTAGAGGTAATTGCAATTCTTTTACCCAGTCAAATAATTGTGCGAGCGCAAACAGCACTACAAAGCAAACGAGCCAAACTCTCATCTTCCCATCCCCTAAGTTCAAATTTTTCTACCAATTGTAACGAATGAGCTACGAGGTAGGGCTTTGACTAGGAAAAATTTAAAGGGAAAAGGTTACCCTTTCCCCTTCATCTTTAAGCTTTCCAATTAAGCAAGAGTCCGCCGCAGTCGGGGTTGAATAATTAACAAAGCAACGAGAGCAAAACCTAACAATACAGCTAAGGCGCTACCAAAGGTAACTTCACCCCAAAAGGCGTGCATTACTACGCTACTTAAGCCCCAATCTTGATGGGTATAAAGATAGCGAATTGGTTCAATCGCATAGCTAAGAGGATTCAGGGTAGCTACAACCTGTAACCACTGGGGCATAAACGATAATGGAGCCAGAGCTGTACTAGCAAATAATAGCGGTAGGTTGGCAACAAAAATTACTGCTATTAGTTCAATGTGTCCGGGTAGGGTAAAAGCTAAACCTAAACTCAGAGCTGTTACACCCAAAGCGAGGAGAAAGACAATTACAGCAATAGTAGCCAAACCAGCAATATCTGGTACTCCTGCACCTAAAAATCCTGCGGCTGCCACAATCACGGCTGCTTGCAGTAAACTTTGGCTAATGATAAAGATTGCTGAAGCCAAGACAATTGAATATCGCGATGCTAAAGGAGCTACTAACAACCGATTCAAAAAGCCAAATTCACGGTCAAACATAACTGGTAAACCAGCATTTAGCGCTCCACCAAAGGCAGTAAAAACAATAATACCAGCACTGAGAAATTGGGCGTAATTTGTCGTACTGCCAAAAATTCCTTTAGGTGCGTTTTGAAATAAAGCGCCAAATAGCACTAACCACATTACAGGTTGAATAATACCTGCTAGTAAGGTAGAAGGACGCCGTTGCAGTTGAATAAACAAGCGACGTGTCAAAGCTAAAGTTTCTTGAACTAACTCACCAAAAAAATTAGGAGTTGTATCAGTGTGAACTTGTGGTGCAGCCACTTGCTGCCATTTAAGATCTGATTTGGGGGGTATAACAGTACCACTCATATCAATTTTGGATTTTGGATTTTGGATTTTGGATTTTGGATTGGGAATTGTTAGTGGTTAGTAGACCAACAAACAACAAACCACAAAACTTATCTCATATTCTGCTTTTTCTCTGCTTTGAGGTCACGATTTCCCAAGGCTGCTAATTCTGCATCCATGAGGGTGCGTCCTGTGGCAGCGAGATAAACATCGTCTAAACTAGGACGAGATTGAGAAATACCAAACACAGGTAGTCCGACATGGTTTAGGGATTGCTGGATGGTAATTAAAGCATCATTTTGTGGTGTGACCACCAAGTTGAGAGAATTTCCTTGAGCGTTGTTGATGATAACTTCTTGTACAAATGACAAGGGTTCAAGTAAATTTTTGGCTTTTTCTGCTTCTTCTGGGGGTGTAAACTCGCGGATACGCAGGGTGATGCGATCGCCTCCCACTTGATCTTTTAATTGTGATGGTGTACCACTGGCAATGACTACGCCTTTGTCAATAATCGCGACGCGATCAGCTAAAGCATCTATTTCTTCTAAATAATGGCTGGTGATCACTACACTGGTTCCTGCTTCGCGTAATTTACGCAGGAATTCCCAGACAATAAAACGGCTTTCTATATCTAACCCTACTGTTGGCTCATCTAAAACTAATACATCTGGTGCATGTAGTAACCCAGCTGCCAAATCTAGGCGTTTACGTAAACCACCAGAGTATGTACGAGTCTTTTTATCTGCGTATTCCTGCAAACCGAGTAAATCTAGTACCATCTCAACGCGCTGTTTGATCACCGCCGCGTTTAAATGATAAAGTGCCGCTTGCAGTTGTAACAGTTCACGTCCAGTCAACATGGGATCTATAGCTACTTCCTGAGCTACATAACCGAGACGTTTTCTGGCTGCTCTGGGATTATCGATCACGGAAATACCAGATACTTCGATTTTACCAGCATCTGGTGTGGTGAGAGTACACAGAGCGCGCAGGGTAGTGGTTTTTCCTGCTCCGTTGGGGCCAAGTAAACCAAAAATTTCTCCTGGTTCTACCTGAAAGGAAACATCATTGACGGCGACCACCGAACCGTAGCGCTTTTTGAGGTTTTCAATTAAAACGGCGGGAGCCATAACAGGTAATCCCTAAATAACGATACAAATCTCAACAGTGTCACTTCTATTTTAAGAGTTAGGAGTTAAGACAAATGATGAGAAAAAGATTTAATTTTCATCTTTCAGGAAACACACTTTATAATTCTTATACAGCAAGGCTTTTAAGCATTTTCTCCATTAATCTCTAGAGTTCCTCTCCAAATCTCCAAGCGATCGCTCTGTTAAAATTAGCTTTTATTCCCCATATGGGGAATAAAGTTTATAAAAATGAGCTTGAATCTTTAAATAATGCCTCGAAGCAAGCAAAATAAAATTACTCAGCATGAATCTCACTTAAACTGGTCAGCTAAGACTGAACTATTGGGATTAGTATTTGAATTAGTACCCAAGGCAGATGTTTCGATCTACCCACAGTATACAACCGGACTGCACGCTTGGTTTCTCGATCAAGTCCGTGCTGTCGATCCAGAACTTTCTGCTTACCTCCATGATGGCGAGTCAGAAAAACCTTTTACAATCTCTGCATTAGATGGAGAATTAGTCAGCAGTGGTAAGTTATTGCACCTTTTTGCTAGTAATACTTACCGTTGGTATGTGACAGCTTTGTCAAAGCGAGTAGTAACATGGCTAGGGCAATGGGTCAAAAAATTACCAACAGAAGTGAATTTACGCAACGCATCTCTACGGCTACAATCTTGTCAAATTTCTCACCCTCCTGTAATTTATTCTGACTTACTTAACTCTGAACACGAAGACACAATCGCTCTCAAATTCTTAAGTCCGACAAGTTTCCGTCGCAAAGGTCATCACCTACCCTTACCAATGCCGACAAATGTCTTCCACAGTTATCTTCGCCGTTGGAATGATTTTTCTGGTATGCCTGTTGATCAAGAAACATTTTTAGCTTGGGTAGATGATCATGTCTTAATTAACCGTCACCAACTTGCATCCGCAAAAGTACTACCAGGAAAGAGAGGGGCTGTTACAGGTTTTACAGGTACAATAGAGTTTGGTTTAACTAAAGAAGCAGCCAAGCAAGCGGAGTTTTACAAGCTGTTTTATGCATTAGGGAAACTTGCGCCTTATTGTGGTACTGGTCACAAAACTACTTTCGGATTGGGTCAAACGCGCTTGGGTTGGTCGTTACAAGCAACACCAGCAGTACCAAATGTCGAAAGTTTTTTGGCAAAAAGAATTGAAGATCTAACAGATATTTTTAAAGCGCAACGCAAGCGCACAGGGGGAGTACGGGCGGAGGAAATAGCAGTTAAATGGGCGACTATTTTGGCACGGCGGGAAATGGGAGAATCGTTGCAAGTTATAGCCCAGGATATGGAAATGCCTTATGAGACGGTGAAGACTTACGCAAAATTAGCACGTAGATCTTTAAATAGTTCTGTATAATTTATTATACACTCTCTGGTAATTCTCAAGAACTTAATTTTTTGAAGCTTTACAATAAGGATTAAAAGATGGCTACTCTTATAGTTTTAGGTAATATTAACAGATTTACTTTCGCTAATTCTATACTTGCTGCTAATCATAAATCGTTGGAAATATTTGGTGACAAATTATCAAGTATTTATATATTCCATTCTAAAGATTCTATAAAACAACTAACTACTCAAACAGATTGGATAAACTATCTAGAAAGCCATGAAATTGAGCAAGATTTATTTATACACAAGGTAGTAGATATTTATCCTAAACATGAATCTATAAGTAGGTTTATTAATGCTATTGAAAGAATCATAAAAGGTATATCAGATGACTCCAATTTAATGATAGATTTAAGTAATGGTACTTCACTGCAAAAAAACTGATTGTCAATATCCTCGTATATTTTAGATATTCAGCATCAGTATGCAATTGATGTTATAGAATTAGTAAAATTAAATCCCATCAAGGGTTTTATACCTATTGATGTACTCTTACCTTGCTATATAGCTGCACCAGATATAGCAATCC
>NZ_AJLJ01000213.1 GCF_000317245.1 Fischerella muscicola SAG 1427-1 = PCC 73103 | reverse complement strand
TATCAAATACTACTGTCACATAACTGTTCAGTTAAACAAGAACCTAAAAAGATAACAAAAATACTTCATGCGGAGATTAAATCAGATGAGATTCTCTATTATGGATTGGATGGAGATAATACAGGAACAATTTTAGAGGAATTATTTATTTATTCTAAAAATGAAGAAGAATTCAAAAAAATTAGTAAATCAATACTAAAGGCAATGTCTGAGATAAGCAAGTTTATTCGTTCGATTTCAAATAAAAATTCAATAGTTTTTGAAGCTGGTGATGATTTATTATTTAAAGGCAACTTAGATGATAATATGCTTAAAAATATACAAAAAACGTATTATGATATCACAGCCGGCTTAACTTGTTCTATCGGTTATGGACGTTCTTTTCAAGAAGTTTATTTAGCATTAAAAGTTGCCAAAACCCAACCTGGCAAGAATTCAATTATTGGTATTGAATTAACTTAAATAGCGATCCGAGGAATAGATATCTCCGAAATAGCAATATTAAATAACGTTCTTATTCGCAGTTATCTAATTCTTAAGTTTTTATATTAACCCCATATTCGTCAGCTAATAATAGAGCTTTTGATATTTTTTTAAACGCTAAAATTCTTATCTTGTAAAAATTTTGCCCTAAATAGACTCCGCCATTATTATCCCTTGAAGCTGCTAAAAAGTCTATGTTTTAGATTTAGGTGGACGTTTATACTTTGATTAAAATTTAACTGCAATTTAAAATCCCACCATTTATGTTGGCTAAATTGAAGTGGTTCAGTTGGATTTGATGGAGAGAGTTGATTGCTGTTGCTCTTTGATTCATTTCTAGCTTGTGCTTGTAAACTTACTAGTAAATAAGCACTCATGACTAGCTCCCACCATTTTTCTATTTGATGATAATCGTGTCAGTAGACTAGGTTTGTATAGCCGCAATTTCTAATCGTCTGGGCTAGGTGCAATAGTTCAGTTAAACGATCGCATTCCGAGAAACCGTTACGCACTTACCAAATTCACGTTCATCACAAAAATCATTCCATCCATAGAGAACACGATCGCATTTGTGACCAACGTCTTCATGTTGTTTATTAATGAGTACCCATTCATAAAGAACACGATCGCATTTGTGACTAATGGGAACCCATTCACCACAAACGTGAAAGCAATGCTGCAAAGCAGCCGCTACGCGATCGCAAATAGCGATTAAATTTATAAGCATTCCTAAATCATTCGTGAGAGACAAGATACCCGATTTCTTGCAGAAATCGGGTATCTGGGCTTTGTGAGAAAAGTAAACAAGCCTAAAACCCTAACTAATAACTAATGACCAATTTTAAACTTTATAAAAATTAATCATACCTGAGATAGATTTATATCTATTACTTGATCGCGATTTTTAGAAATTTCGTTATAGTCTATACATCAAAGTCTGCATAGCCAGCTGACGAAGAGCCAAGTTTCCTCTAGCCTGAGTATTTGGTTGGTAAATCTTTGATGTGAGCAAAGTGTAATCGAAACTACTAGCAGGCAATCACAGACAAACAGTATAATCTATTTTATAGACATCCGTATGACCACTGAACAGTTAACCAGAGAAAGCGACAATTTAGATTTAAAACAACTGCTCAGAACACTATCAGCAGTCAAAAAAGGCGACTTTTCGGCACGGATGCCTATTGACCAAACTGGGATAGCAGGAAAAATTGCTGATACACTCAACGATATTATTGAGCAAAATGAGCGACTAACAGCAGAGCTACAGCGAATTGGTAATGTTGTTGGCAAAGACGGCAAAATTAGCGAACGGGCAAGTCTGGGCAAGGTGCGGGGTGGATGGTCTAGCTGTGTTGATTCTGTGAATACACTCATTACCGATTTAGTCCAGCCTACAGCTGAAACAGCGCGTGTGATCAGAGCAGTGGCAAATGGTGATCTTTCCCAAACCATAGCGCCAGAGATGGACGGTAGACCTCTTAAGGGAGAATTTCTCCAAACTGCCCAAATGGTCAATACAATGGTGGGTCAGTTGAATGGGTTCGCCAGTGAAGTGACGCGGGTGGCGAGGGAAGTGGGAACCGAAGGGAAACTCGGCGTCCAAGCAGAAGTCCCAGGAGTGGCTGGTACTTGGAAAGATTTAACTGATAGTGTCAATTTGATGGCGGGGAATTTAACAGCCCAGGTGCGAAATATTGCCGAAGTGACAACAGCAGTAGCCAATGGTGATCTTTCCAAAAAAATCACCGTCGATGTCAAAGGTGAAATTTTAGAGTTGAAAAACACCGTTAACATCATGGTGGATCAACTCAACTCTTTTGCCAGTGAAGTAACACGGGTTGCCAGAGAAGTAGGAACAGAAGGTAAACTTGGTGTGCAAGCAGAGGTCAAAGGTGTTGCTGGCACTTGGAAAGATTTAACTGATAGCGTTAACTTCATGGCGGGTTCGTTAACAGCCCAGGTGCGAAATATTGCCGAAGTTACCACCGCTGTTGCTAATGGTGATCTTTCCAAGAAAATTACCGTCGATGTTAAAGGCGAAATTCGCGAGTTGAAAAACACCATCAATACAATGGTTGATCAACTCAACTCCTTTGCTGGGGAAGTAACGCGGGTGGCGCGAGAAGTGGGTGCAGAGGGTAAACTCGGTGTGCAAGCAGAGGTTAGAGGTGTTGCGGGAACTTGGAAAGATTTAACAGATAGCGTTAATTTTATGGCGGGTTCCTTAACAGCACAGGTGCGGAATATTGCTGATGTCACTACAGCTGTTGCAAACGGCGATCTTTCCAAGAAAATCACCGTTGATGTTAAAGGCGAAATTTTAGAGTTGAAAAACACCATTAATACAATGGTCGATCAACTGAGTTCTTTTGCTTCTGAAGTAACGCGAGTTGCCAGAGAAGTCGGAACCGAAGGAAAACTCGGCGTTCAAGCAGAAGTCAAAGGTGTTGCGGGTACTTGGCAAGACTTAACCGGCGCAGTAAATATGATGGCGGGTAATCTCACCGACCAAGTGCGAAATATTGCAGAGGTCGCAACAGCGATCGCCAACGGTGATCTTTCAAAAAAAATTACTGTGCAGGTGAAAGGGGAAATTCTAGAGTTGAAGAACACCATCAATATAATGGTGGATCAACTCAACTCTTTTGCAAGTGAAGTGACGCGGGTTGCCAGAGAGGTCGGATCGGAAGGTAAACTCGGTGTTCAAGCAGATGTCAAAGGTGTGGCGGGAACTTGGAAAGATTTAACAGATAGTGTCAACTTCATGGCAGGTTCCTTAACAGCACAGGTGCGAAATATTGCCGCCGTCACCACAGCTGTTGCGAACGGTGATCTTTCCAAGAAAATCACCGTTGATGTTAAAGGTGAAATTTTAGAGTTGAAGGACACCATTAATACAATGGTGGATCAACTTAATTCTTTTGCAAGTGAGGTGACGCGAGTTGCACGAGAAGTGGGGACCGAAGGGAAACTCGGCGTCCAAGCAGAAGTGCGGGGTGTGGCGGGAACTTGGAAAGATTTAACAGATAGCGTCAACTCAATGGCGGGTTCCTTAACTTCCCAAGTGCGAAATATTGCCGAAGTGACAACTGCGGTGGCAAATGGCGACCTTTCCAAGAAAATCACCGTTGATGTTAAAGGCGAAATTTTAGAGTTGAAAAACACCATTAACGTCATGGTAGATCAACTCAATTCCTTTGCAAGTGAAGTCACACGGGTGGCGAGGGAAGTCGGAACCGAAGGAAAACTCGGTGTCCAAGCCTATGTTAAAGGTGTGGGTGGCACTTGGAAAGATTTAACTGATAATGTTAACTCAATGGCAGGCAACCTGACAGCACAGGTGCGAAATATTGCCGAAGTAACAAAGGCGGTGGCAAATGGTGATCTTTCCAAGAAAATTACCGTTGATGTCAGAGGCGAAATTTTAGATTTGAAAAACACCATTAACGTCATGGTGGATCAACTTAGTTCCTTTGCATCAGAAGTTACACGGGTGGCACGGGAAGTAGGAACCGAAGGTAAACTCGGCGGTCAAGCGCAAGTCAAAGGCGTAGCTGGGACTTGGAAAGATTTAACCGATAATGTTAACTCGATGGCGAGTAACTTGACGGCACAGGTGCGAGGTATAGCCAGAGTTGTGACAGCTGTTGCGAACGGTGACTTAAAGCGGAAACTGATGCTAGATGCCAAAGGTGAAATTGAGGCTTTGGCAGAAACAATCAATGAAATGATTGATACCCTAGCGACCTTTGCCAACCAAGTAACAACCGTGGCGCGGGAAGTAGGTATTGACGGAAAATTAGGCGGACAAGCGAAAGTACCGGGGGCGGCTGGTACGTGGAAAGATTTGACTGATAACGTGAATGAACTGGCTGCAACACTGACTACCCAGCTGCGAGCGATCGCAGAAGTTGCAACTGCGGTGACTAAAGGTGATTTAACTCGATCTATTTCTGTAGAAGCATTAGGTGAAGTTGCCATCCTCAAAGACAACATCAACCAAATGATCGCCAATCTGCGCGAAACAACGCAGAAAAACACTGAACAAGACTGGCTAAAGACCAACCTCGCCAAGTTTACCCGAATGTTGCAAGGTCAGCGTGACCTTGAAACTGTATCAAAATTGATACTCAGGGAATTAGCACCTTTAGTAGGAGCTG
Organism: Fischerella muscicola SAG 1427-1 = PCC 73103; assembly: GCF_000317245.1. Taxonomy (GTDB): domain Bacteria; phylum Cyanobacteriota; class Cyanobacteriia; order Cyanobacteriales; family Nostocaceae; genus Pelatocladus; species Pelatocladus muscicola_A. Next base: position 17,343 of record NZ_AJLJ01000213.1, on the reverse strand, counting down.
CCCACGGCGTCTTCTACATCATGGAAAATACAGACAATACCTCGTACTTAAAATTACTGAGTAGTTACGCTTATCGGGAACGCAAACATCTAGCCAACCGCTTCCAATTGGGTGAAGGTTTAGTTGGACAATGCGCTTTAGAAAAAGAACGAATTTTGCTCACAGAAGTACCGCAAGACTATATCAAAATTAGTTCTGGCTTGGGTGAAGCAAGTCCAGTCAATGATGTAGTGCTACCTGTACTATTTGAAGGTCAGGTAACGGCGGTGATTGAACTGGCTTCTTTCCATAGGTTTAGCGAAATTCATCTGACATTTTTTGATCAACTCACCGAAAGTATTGCGATCGTATTGAACACCATCGCTGCAAGTATGCGTACGGAAGAGTTACTCAAACAATCTCAGTCTTTAGCCGAGGAATTGCAAAGTCAGCAAAATGAACTGCGCGAAACCAACAAACGCCTCGAACAACAAGCCCAAACCCTAAAAGCATCCGAAGATTTACTCAAGAAACAACAAGAAGAATTACAAAAAACCAACGCCGAACTCGAAGAAAAAGCAGAATTACTAGCTGTCCAAAACAAAGAAGTCGAACGCAAAAATAACGAAATTGAACAAGCCAGATTATCTTTGGAAGAAAAAGCCGAACAACTTGCCCTATCTTCTAAATATAAATCTGAATTTCTGGCGAACATGTCCCACGAATTGCGGACACCACTCAACAGCTTGCTGATCTTGGCTAGGCTGTTAGCAGACAATACGGAAGGAAATCTCAACAACAAACAAATCGAATACAGCCGCACAATCTACTCCGCTGGTAACGATTTGTTGTCCTTAATCAATGACATTCTCGATTTAGCCAAAATCGAATCGGGAACCATGTCGATTAATATGGATCAGATTCGAGTATCAGATTTCCGCGAACAGATAGAACGCATATTTAGGCAAGTTGCAGTAGACAAAGGACTAAATTTCACTATTGAATTAGACCCAGAACTATCACCGACAATTTACACTGATGTCAAACGACTGCAACAAATCCTGAAAAATCTATTAGCAAACGCCTTTAAATTTACAGATCGAGGCGAAGTTAATTTGCGAGTGTTTGTCGCCAAACAGGGATGGAGTTCTGACCAAGAGACATTGAATCGTGCTAACAAAGTAATAGCTTTTGCAGTCAGAGATACAGGTATTGGTATCCCCTCCGAAAAACAAAAAATCATTTTTGAAGCATTCCAACAAGCAGACGGTACTACCAGCCGCAAATTTGGCGGTACGGGTTTGGGTTTATCCATCAGTCGAGAAATTACCCGTTTGTTTGGTGGGGAAATTAAACTAGTTAGTCAACCGGGTGCAGGTAGTACATTTACGTTGTATTTACCCCAACCGAGTAGAGACAGACAAGGGGGACAAGAAGGACAAGGAGGACACGGGGGACAAGGAGGACAAGGGGGACAAGGGAGACATGGGGGACAAGGAAGCAATTTTTCTTTGTTGTCTTCCCACACTCCCCACACTCCAAGCACCCCTCCCTCTCTCCTCTCCTCCTCACCGATCATTGATGATAGAGACAATATTCAACCGGGCGATCGCACACTATTAATAGTGGAAGATGACATCAAATTTGCCCGCATTCTGTTGGATATGGCGCGACAAAATGAATTTAAGGGTATTGTTGCCCATGGTGGCAACATAGGTTTAGCATTAGCTCAAGAATACCAGCCTTCGGCGATCATTCTGGATATTCGGCTACCAGGAATGGATGGTTGGGGAGTACTAGATCGTCTCAAACATGATGGAAATACTCGTCATATTCCCGTACATGTGATGACAGTCGAAGAAGGAAAACAGCGCAGTTTGCAACAAGGTGCGATCGCTTATTTGCAAAAACCCATCAACAGCGAAGCGTTACACCAAGCAATTACTAAAATCAAAGGTTTTGTAGAAAGGCGAGTCAAAAATTTACTAATTATAGAAGATGATGAAAATCAACGCTTGAGTATTGTGGAGTTAATTGGTAATAGTGATGTTGCTACTACTGCTGTCAGTACTGGTAGTGAAGCATTGCAAGCCATACAAAATGGTCAGTTTGATTGCGTAGTCCTCGATTTAGGATTACCAGATATGAATGGTTTTGAATTAATCGAACAAATCAAGCAATCCCCAAATGGCGAAGCATTACCGATAATTGTCTATACTGCCAGGGAATTAACTAGAAGCGAAGATGTGCAACTACGACGCATCGCCGAAACAATCATTGTCAAAGATGTGCGATCGCCAGAACGTCTTTTAGATGAAACTGCTTTATTCTTACATCGTGTTCAAGCCAATTTACCTGCACCCAAACGTCAAATGCTTGAACAATTACATAACTCTGACTTCCAACTTGCAGGTAAAAAAGTTCTGATCGTCGATGATGATGTCCGCAATATCTTTGCTTTAACTAGTATGCTAGAACGTTATCAAATGGAGATTTTGTATGCAGAAAATGGTAGTGATGGCATAAAAGTTTTGCAAGATAATCCTGACATGAATGTTGTCTTGATGGATGTGATGATGCCAGAAATGGATGGCTATGAAACCACCCGACGCATCCGTGCTAATCCGAATTTTAAATCTCTGCCAATTATTGCCCTGACTGCTAAAGCCATGCAAGGCGATCGCGAAAAATGTATTGAAGCTGGTGCATCCGACTATATTACCAAACCTGTTGATATTGAACAGTTGCTTTCACTATTACGTGTTTGGTTGTATCAGTAAACAGTAATGGGGATTGGGGATTGGGTATTGGAAAATTCATCAGTATCTCAATTACCCATACCAATTACCAATTACCATTACCAATTACCAACTTCAATAAATAGTATAAATATTTAAGTAACCTCAGTTCGGGTTAAGGACTCAATTTTGATCTCTTGAACGAGAAAATAAGGGTTTCAGGCTCTCAAAACCAACGATAGAATCAAGGTTTCAGCTTATCCCGAACTCAGGTTAAGTAATAAAATAACTTGATTGATCTAATCAATTCTAAATGGTAAATAATAATTTCAATATAGGGACAAAAATTGGCGCAGGATTTGCTTTAGGTTTATCAATTCTTGCAACTCTCGGATTTATTTCATACCGCACTACCAACAACTTAATTGACAACTCCCGCTGGCAAGCTCACACTTATAAAGTTATTGGCGAATTAGATGATTTAATAGCGAATATTCAAGATATGGAAATCGGGCAAAGAGGTTACATAATTACTGGAGATAAAACCTCTTTGCAAATTTACAATAAGGCATTGCCACAGGTTGAAACAAAACTGAAAATTTTGCGTAGGCTTACATCTGATAATTCTCTTCAACAAAATAGATTAGATAATTTAGAAGCAACAATTGCTGAACGTCAAAATATTGTCAAAAGAAGAATTAACTTACGAGAAACCCAAGGATTTGATGTTGCCAGACAACAGGTACTACGAGACAATGGTAGACCTTTGTTAGATAGAATTCGTCGCATAGCCACAGAGATGGAAGCCGAAGAAGTTCGACTTTTAAAAAAGCGCACTGATAAGACTGCAATTGCTGCTCAAGAAGCAACTGATACTATTATCTATGGTATCCCTCTGGCTTTTTTATTATTAACTTTAATTGGTGTTTATCTCACCCGAAATATTTCTCGACCACTTGGAGAAATCTCTAAAGCCACAGAAAAATTAGCCGATGGAGATTTGTCTGTAAATGTGCCAGTTGGTAAGCGCAGAGATGAAATAGGAATACTGGCACAAGCATTTAATGAGATGATCGCTAATCTCCGCGAAACAAATCTCAGAAATAATGAACAAAACTGGCTCAAGTCTAACCTGGCCAGATTTAGCCAAATGCTGCAAGGACAAAGAAATTTACAAAATGTCGCGAGAATAATTCTTGCAGAACTTGCACCACTGGTAGGCGCACAACAGGGTGTTTTCTACTTGATGAACTTGGAAAATGAGCAGCCTGTGCTTAAGCTACTGAGTAGCTATGCATACCAAGAACGTAAAAGCTTATCAAATAGATTCCGCTTGGGTGAAGGATTAGTGGGACAATGCGCCTTAGAAAAACAAAAAATTATACTCACAGATGTACCAAGTGACTATATCCGTATTAGTTCTGGTTTGGGAGATGCTAAACCCTTAAATATTATTGTATTACCTGTATTGTTTGAAAATGAGGTGATTGCAGTCATGGAATTAGCCTCGTTTCAAAAATTTAGTGAAATTCATCTCACTTTTTTAGAGCAAGTCAGTGAAACTTTTGGTGTAGTATTGAATGCTATTAGTGCTGATATTCGCACTCAAGAATTATTAGAAGAATCTCAACAATTAACCCAACAATTGCAACTTCAGCAACAAGAACTGACACAAAAAAATCAACGTTTAGAACAACAAGCTCAAGAGTTGCAAACATCAGAAGAACTCTTGAGACAGCAGCAACAAGAATTAGAAGAATCTAATGAAGAATTACAACAACTTAATGCGGAACTAGAAGAAAAAGCCGAATTATTATCCAACAAAAACAAAGAAGTAGAACGCAAAAATAATGAAATCGAATATGCCAAAATGTCATTAGAGGAAAAAGCCGAACAACTAGCACTATCTTCTAAATACAAGTCTGAGTTTCTCGCGAATATGTCCCACGAATTGCGGACACCACTTAACAGCTTGTTAATACTAGCAAAAATGCTAGCCGACAACGTTGAAGGCAATCTGAGTGAGAAACAAATAGAATATAGTCAAACAATTTACTCTTCAGGCAACGATTTATTATCATTAATTAATGACATTCTCGACTTAGCAAAAATTGAATCAGGAACCATGTCTATTAATATGGTTCAGCTAACATTTTCTGATTTGTGCGAACCATTAGAACGCACTTTTAGACAAGTAGCAATTGACAAAGGACTGAATTTTACAATTGAATTAGATCCAGAATTACCATCGACAATTTACATCGATGTCAAACGGCTGCAACAAATCCTGAAAAATCTACTTGCTAACGCTTTTAAATTCACAGAAAAAGGAGGAGTCAGCTTAAAAATATTTGTCGCAAAACAGGGTTGGAGTGTTGATCGCCAAACATTAAATCAAGCTGAAACAGTTATAGCTTTTGCAGTCAAAGATACAGGTATTGGTATCGCCCCCAAAAAACAAAAAATAATTTTTGAAGCATTCCAACAAGCAGACGGTACTACTAGTCGTAAATTTGGTGGTACAGGCTTAGGTTTATCAATCAGTCGAGAAATTACTCGTTTGTTTGATGGGGAAATTAAACTAGTCAGTCAGCCTGATCAAGGTAGCACGTTTACGTTGTATTTACCCCAAACAAACAGAGTCGGGGGACAAGGGAGACAAGGGGGACAAGGGGGACAAGGGAGACAAGGGAAACAAGAGGACAATTTTTCTTTGTTGTCTTCTCCCACTCCAAGCACTCCCCCTTCTCTTGTGATTGATGACAGGGACAATATTCAACCGGGCGATCGCACACTGTTAATTGTGGAAGATGACACCAAGTTTGCTCGTATACTTTTAGATATGGCACGGCAATGCGATTTTAAAGGTATCCTTGCTCATAGTGGCAATACTGGTTTAGCCTTAGCACAGAAATATCAACCGACAGCAATTTTGTTAGACATCCATTTACCAGGAATCGATGGTTGGACGGTACTAGATCGACTCAAACATGATGGTAATACTCGCCACATTCCCGTACATGTAATGACAATCGAAGAAGGAAAACAGCGCAGTTTACAACAAGGTGCGATCGCCTATTTGCAAAAACCCATCAGCAGCGAAGCACTACACGAATCGCTAACTAAAATCAAAGGTTTTGTGGAACGACCAGTCAAAAACTTGCTGATTGTCGAAGATAATGAAAATCAACGTAAAAGTCTGGTAGCGTTAATTGGAAATGGCGACGTTGCGACTACTGCTATGAGTACTGGTAGTGAAGCATTATCTGCGATCGCCAACGAACAATTTGATTGTGTAGTCTTAGATTTAGGACTACCAGATATGAATGGCTTTGAATTAATTGAACAAATTAAACAACAACCAAAAGGTGAAACACTACCGATTATTGTGTATACAGCGAGAGAATTAACGAGAACCGAAGATACACAACTGCGACGGATCGCAGAGACAGTAATAGTGAAAGATGTGCGATCGCCAGAACGTCTTTTAGATGAAACCGCTTTATTCTTGCACCGTGTTCAAGCTAATTTACCCGCACCTAAACGCCAAATTCTTGAACAATTACAAGCTTCCGATACCCTATTAGTAGGCAAAAAAGTCTTAATTATAGATGACGATGTTCGCAATATTTTTGCTTTAACTAGTTTGTTTGAGCGTTATCAAATGCAAGTTTTATATGCAGAAAATGGTAGTGATGGTATTGCTGTTTTAGAAAATAACCCCGATGTTAATGCTATCTTGATGGATATAATGATGCCTGAAATGGATGGCTACGAAACTACCCGTCGCATCCGCACTAACCTTAATTTTAAATCTCTACCAATTATTGCCCTGACTGCCAAAGCCATGCAAGGCGATCGCGAAAAATGTATCGAAGCTGGTGCATCTGACTATATTACTAAGCCTGTTGACACTGAACAATTACTGTCATTGTTGCGTGTTTGGTTGTACCGATAGTATTCTTTCCTCAGACAGAGTTGTGAGTTCTGATTTTAAATGTGTGGGTAGATGCAGGAATTTATACTTGCAGTTTATAAATAAGAAAGTGAAACATGGTTAATAAACAACCATTAATAAACATATATTTCTTGATTTCATCTAATTAACTAGAACAATATGGAGAGGGAAGAACTTGAAGATGTCGAAATTCAATTGTTATTAGAAGGTATATATCGTTATTATGGATTTGATTTTAGGAATTATGCCTTAGCTTCGCTCAAACGACGAATTTGGAATACGGTAAAACTTGAAGGTTTAACCACTATCTCTGGACTACAAGAGCAAGTCCTACACAACCCAGAGTGCCTAGAAAGATTATTATTAAATCTATCGATTAATGTGACGGCAATGTTCCGAGATCCTAGCTTTTTTTTAACTATCAGAAAAAAAGTAATTCCGATCTTAAGAACTTATCCTTTTATCCGTATTTGGCACGCTGGTTGTTCTACTGGTGAAGAAGTATATTCTATGGCAATTTTGCTGAAAGAAGAAGGACTTTATCACCGTTCGCGTTTATATGCTACTGACATTAACGAAACAGTTTTGCGTAAAGCCAAATCGGGAATTTTCCCATTAGCGATGATGAAAGAATATACTCACAATTATATACAAGCGGGTGGTAATAAATCTTTTTCTGAGTACTATACAGCCGCCTATGGAAATGCCATTTTCTCATCAGAACTTAAAGAAAATATAGTTTTTTCATTACATAATTTAGCTACTGATAATTCTTTTAATGAATTTCATATAATTTTTTGTCGCAATGTATTAATTTACTTTGATAAAATTCTTCAGCACCGAGTTCATAAACTTTTTTATGAAAGTTTAATTAGATTAGGAATTTTAGGTTTAGGACGTCAAGAATCTATTCGATTTACACCTCATGAACATGATTATGAGCAATTAATTAATAGTGAGAAAATTTACCGGAGAGTAAGCTAGATTTTGTTCTTTGTTGTTTGTTGCTTGTTGTTTGTTGCTTGGAAAATCAATCACCAACCACTAACACATGAAATGAATGAAAACTTATGATATACAAACTCATAGTGATCGGTACATCTTTGGGCGGATTAGAAGCTTTACAAGTCATTCTATCTGGTTTGCCAAAAACTTTCCCTATACCAATAGCCGTGGTTCAACATCGTCATAAATCTTCCGATGATACATTAAGATTAATATTACAAAGTTACAGTAATTTAATTATTAAAGAAGCAGAAGATAAAGAAGATATTTTATCTGGACATGTATATTTAGCTCCGGCAGATTATCACTTATTGGTAGAAAGCAAGAGTATAACAATTTCTCAACCTTATTTTTCCTTATCTACCGATGCTCCTGTTACTTATGCAAGACCATCAATTGATGTACTATTTGAAACTGCGGCAGAAGCTTATAATCAAAAACTTATTGGTGTGCTGTTAACAGGAGCCAATCAAGATGGTGTTCAAGGACTGGCAAAAATTCAAGCACGAGGCGGAATCACTATCGTCGAAGAACCTGAGAGTGCTTATTGCTCAGTTATGCCTGCTGCTGCGATCGCACTCGGAGTCGCAGATAAAGTTTTATCATTACTAGAGATTCCTGCGTTCTTAGTAAAAATTTGCAAACTTTAAATTCTATTTTAGAGAAAATATAAAATATCGTACTAAATAACCTGAAAAATCCGCAGTTTTAATCGTAAATCGTCCAATTATATTTTTGAGCTAGCCAAAATTATAACTTAAGATAGTGTGAATTTAGCTAGCTTTAGCGTCACAGTCAATAGGAAGACGTCAAAACGGCTTGTTCTATTTCTAAAAGTGTATATTTCAAATGTCATTTGAGCCTAAAGTTAATGTTCTGTTGGTAGATGACCATCCAGAGAATTTACTAGCCCTAGAGGCGATCTTGGACAGCCTTGGTCAAAACTTGGTAAGGGCTACATCAGGCGCAGAAGCCCTGCGAAATCTTTTAAATCAGGATTTTGCTGTGATTTTGTTGGATGTGCAAATGCCAGATATGGACGGGTTCGAGACAGCAGCTCTAATTCGACAACGAGAGCGATCGCGCCACACACCGATCATCTTTGTCACCGCATTCAACACCAGTGACAACATGGTTTTTAAAGGATATTCTCTGGGTGCAGTAGATTATCTTTTTAAGCCCATAGAACCGGAGATATTGAAATCTAAGGTAGCGGCGTTTATTGATTTATTCCAAAAAACTGCCGAAGTCAAGCGACAAGCCACCCAGCTAGCTGCAATGAATGCTGAACTCAAAAAACGCGAAGAAATGTTTCGCTCTTTGAGTGCTTGTTCACCCGTAGGCATTTTTTTAACAGATCAACGTGGAAAATGTACTTATGCTAATCCCCGCTACCATTCTATTTTTGGTTTGACGCCAGAGCAAAGTTTAGATGAAGGCTGGATCACCACAATTCATCACGAAGATCAACAATCAGTTGTGGCAAATTGGTATGCTGCTGCTACTGAAGGTAGAGAATATAAAGGTGAGTTTCGCGTCATCACTCCAGATGGAATTGAGCGTTGGGTTAATGTGTCCTCATCCCCAATGCTTTCGGAAGAAGCCAAAGTGATTGGTTTTACAGGGACATCCGAAGATATTACAGAGCGCAAAAAAGCAGAAGAAGAACACATTAAACTCATTCGCGAACAAACAGCACGCCAAGAAGCTGAAACAGCAAATCGCCTCAAAGATGAATTTTTGGCGACTCTTTCTCATGAACTCCGCACCCCTTTAACATCTATATTGGGTTGGGCTAGACTATTACGTCAGCGAAAATTAAATGAAGAAGCGATCGCCCGTGCAATAGAAACCATTGAACGTAATGCTAGTTTGCAAGCTCAACTTATAGAAGATATCTTAGATGTCTCGCGGATTATGCGAGGTAAGCTTAGTCTGAATATTTGTCCAGTCAACTTAGTTAACTTAACTGCAACAGTTATAAATAGCGTACGTCTAGAAGCAGAAGCAAAACAAATTCTACTTGAATACGTAGTCGAACTAGGCGAAACAGAGGACACACAAGCAGACGACGCGGGGACACGAGGACAGGCGGACACGGAGAATAAAGAGGACGCAGGGACGCAGGGACACGGAGACACAGGGAATATTGTTGATAGATCCTCCGCGTCACTGCGTCTCCCACTCCCCGCATCTTTAGAGGCGTCACCGCGTCTTCCAGTCGCCGCGTCTTCCGAAACCGCATCTTCCGTGTTCGTCCCAGGTGATCCTAACCGCCTCCAACAAATTCTCTGGAATTTGCTTAACAATGCCCTTAAATTTACCTCACCTGATGGCAGGATAGAACTACGCCTGGAAGTTGTAAAGGAAAATGGATCATTGGAAATGGCGCAAGGGGGACAAGGAGGACAAGGGGAACAAGGGAGCAGGGAGAGTAAGCAATGCCCAATTACGAACTATGCTCAAATTACGATCAGTGATACAGGTGTTGGTATTAGTCCAGAATTTCTCCCCCACGTTTTTGATCGTTTCCGTCAAGCAGATGGGAGTATAACTAGAAATCATGGTGGGTTAGGATTGGGACTGGCGATCGTACGTTATTTAGTAGAAATGCATGGTGGTAGTGTTTATGCTGATAGTCCAGGAGTAGGACAGGGAGCAACATTTACTGTAAAGTTGCCACTGTTAAAAACACAGCAAGAACCCAACGATAATACCTTGAGCCTGGAATCCACCAACCAGGAATGTGCTAATGCTGCCAAACTCGACGGGAATTTTCAGAAAGTCTCTGTTGTTCCTCCAAGATGGCAATTAAAACAAACAGAACAGATAACTAAAATAGCACCCTCTACTGTGATTGCAGAATCATCTTTAAATGGTTTACAGGCGCTAGTAGTAGATGACGATACTGATACACGAGAATATGTAGCCACCGTACTGCAAGATTCTGGAGCTGAAGTAACAGCAGTTGATTCGGTACAATTGGCACTTTTAGCGATCGCAAAATCCCTACCGGATGTATTGATTAGTGATATCAGTATGCCCGAAGAAGATGGCTACACATTAATCCGTAAAATCCGAAAGCTAAAACCAGAACAAGGAGGAAATTTACCTGCGATCGCATTAACAGCTTATGCCAGATCACAAGATTGCCAGCAAGCCCTAGATGCAGGTTTTCAGATGTATGTCACCAAGCCAGTTGAACCAAATCAATTAATTAACTCCGTAGCAAAATTAATGCAAATCGGGGATTGGGGATTCTCCAGAGGAGACGCTTCGCGAACGGGGATCGGGGACAAGGGGGACAAGGGGGACAAGGGGGACAAGGGGGATGAGAAGAATAACTAATGACTATTGTACAGACGCGTAGACGCTCGTAAGAGCGGCTTCAAGGTAAGAGTATAATCGCGTCTCTACTATTGACACTTGACCAAGATCAACAAATATGTAAATTTTTCATAATATTAAATTGAGTAATGCTTATATTTATATTTCGTTATTTCATTACCCTATTAAGTGTCTTATACTAAATTGACATTACCGTTAAAGATTAATGCTCGATTTCAACAGCCTAGCGGAGTTTTCCCGCACCAACTGCGTTAGTATTTGTGCATTTCTTGTGCCAGCAAACTTACTTGCCACGCTGTTGACAATGATTTTTGCCGCACTCCGTCGCCCATCATCTCAAGTTTGGCAATCTGCAATAGTAGCCTGCATGTTTGCTGTTGTGATGATATTGCATGTTTACACTTGGTTTATGATTGGCGTAGTCATGATTCCTACTTACGTGTTATTGTGGCTAGCTGTTACTTGCTTGGTTTGTAATGTAGGGTCAATTTTATTTCACAGACGCAACACTAACGCCCCAATTTTTCAAAGATAAAACGGGTGTATGGGCCTAACAACAATACAGATGTAACGCCTGATAGCAGTTCATCTCAACAATAGACTTCTTGCAGAATTTGGAAACAGGTGAGACCAGCCCCAAATCTTTCCTGTTTCTGTTCCCTACCTCTTGCAAAAGGTACTTTTGCAAGAGATCTAATATATTCCTCTCCGCAAGCACCTACGGTGTATACACAAGTCTTATAAAGTTGCTAAACAGCGTTTCGATCCCCTAGCCCTGAAAAGGGGGAAATTTTCTTCAAGTCCCCTTTTTTTCTAGCGTAGCGGCGCGTCAGCGCGGGGTTTTAGGGAGATCAGATGATTTATGTGTACACCGTAGCCGCAAGCACAGAGGTATTTGAGACTCAGATTTGACTACGAATAAGCATCCATTGGTAGACAAGAACAAACAAAATTCCTGTCCCCAAAAGCCGCATCAATACGCCCAACAGCAGGCCAGAATTTGTGTTCCCGTGTCCAAGGTGCAGGGTAAGCAGCCTGTTCACGAGAATAAGAATGATTCCATTCTCCGATAATTAGACTTTCGGCAGTGTGCGGTGCATTTTTCAGGACGTTATCTTGCAAATCTGCCTTACCTGCTTCAATTTCAGCAATTTCTTGACGAATACTAATCATCGCATCGCAGAACCGATCTAACTCTTGTTTAGATTCGCTTTCGGTGGGTTCTACCATAATTGTACCTGCCACAGGCCAAGAAACAGTAGGCGCGTGGAAGCCATAGTCCATTAACCGTTTAGCGATATCATCAATTTCGATGCTGGCAGATTTTTTGAGCGATCGCAAATCTAAAATACACTCGTGGGCAACATACCCATTTTTGCCTTGATACAAAATAGGATAGTGTGCTTCCAGACATTTGGCGATGTAGTTGGCATTGAGAATAGCCACTTTCGTAGCATCAGTCAAACCACCTGCACCCATCATGGCGATGTACATCCAAGAAATTACTAAGATGCTGGCGCTACCCCAAGGTGCAGCCGAAACAGCCCCAATGCTTTGTTCACCTCCCATTGTCACCACTGGGTTGCTGGGTAAAAAAGGCATTAGATGTTTAGCTACGCCAATTGGCCCCATACCAGGGCCACCACCACCGTGGGGAATACAGAAAGTTTTGTGCAGGTTCAAGTGACAAACGTCAGCCCCAATATCTCCAGGACGACAAAGTCCTACCTGAGCATTCATATTCGCTCCATCCATGTACACTTGTCCACCGTGGGCATGAACAACAGCACAAATTTCCTGAATTGCTTCTTCAAACACGCCGTGAGTCGAAGGATAAGTCACCATCAAAGCAGCGAGTTCATGGCTGTGCTTTTTAGCTTTTGCCTTGAGATCATCCACATCAATATTACCTTGGCGATCGCAAGCCACAGCTACCACTTTCATCCCGCACATTACTGCACTTGCGGGGTTAGTTCCGTGGGCAGATGTCGGAATTAAACAAACATTGCGATGTGCTTCCCCCCGACTTTTGTGATACTGACGAATCACCAGCAATCCTGCATATTCACCTTGGGAACCAGCATTTGGTTGCAGAGAAATTCCCGCAAATCCAGTAATTTCAGCTAACCAGTCTTCCAACTGCTGGAAAAGAATTTGATAACCCTGAGTTTGTGACTGCGGCGCAAAGGGGTGAATTTTGGCAAATTCTGCCCAGCTAACTGGAATCATTTCTGATGTCGCATTTAATTTCATCGTACATGACCCCAAAGGAATCATTGATGTAGTTAACGACAAGTCTTTTGTTTCCAGCTTGTGCAGGTAACGCAACAACTCGGTTTCTGAGTGGTAAGAGTTGAAGATGGGGTGAGTGAGGTAAGTACTTTTGCGCTTAAGGGAGAGATTAGAAGTCGAGGTAGGGAGAGTAAACTCATTTCCAAAGGCGAAGATTTCTAGTAGGTTGTGAACATCTTCTATTGTGGTGGTTTCGTCCAGCGAAATACCTACAGCAGTTTCATCAAAAATCCGCAAGTTAATTTTCTTAGCTTCGCAACCAGCGAGAATTTCTTTGAAACTGCGTGTTCCTAGTTCTACGCGGATAGTATCAAAGAAACTTTCAGAACTGATTTTGTAGCCCAGGTGTTTTAATCCAGCAGCCAAGGTGATAGTCAAAGTGTGGATATTCTCGGCTATTTTCTTCAGTCCTGCGGGGCCATGATAGACAGCATACATACTGGCCATCACTGCTAACAATACCTGTGCTGTACAAATATTACTAGTAGCTTTTTCCCGACGGATGTGTTGTTCGCGGGTTTGCAAAGTCAAACGTAATGCTGGCTTACCTTGGACATCTTTGGAAACTCCGACAATCCGCCCTGGTACTTGCCGTTTATATTCTTCTTTGGTAGCAAAGTATGCCGCATGGGGACCACCGTAACCCAAAGGAATACCGAAGCGCTGAGTACTACCAACTGCGATATCAGCACCAAATTCACCCGGAGGTGTCAATAGTGTAAGACTTAAGGGGTCTGCTGCTACCGTTACCAATGCCCCCACAGCATGAGCTTTCTCCACAAAAGCGCGGTAGTCGTAAACAGCGCCATCACTTGCAGGATATTGTAGAACTGCTCCAAAAATGGATTCTGAGAAATCAAAAGATTGATGGTCGCCAATGATAATCTCGATTCCCAAGGGTCTAGCCCGTGTTTGCAACACATCAATTGTTTGGGGATGACAATCTTGAGAGACAAAGAAGGCGTTTGCTTTATTTTTGCAAATACCGTAGCTCATACTCATGGCTTCGGCTGCGGCTGTTGCTTCATCTAATAGTGAAGCATTAGCAATTTCCAAACCTGTGAGATCAATAATCATGGTTTGGAAATTCAATAGCGCTTCTAGTCGCCCTTGGGCAATTTCTGGCTGATAAGGAGTATAGGCAGTGTACCAGCCAGGGTTTTCCAGGATATTACGTTGGATCACCGCCGGGGTGATAGTGTCGTAATACCCCATACCAATAAATGAGCGGAAAATTTGGTTTTTTAAAGCAATTTCTTTTAACTTTGCCACTGCTGCATACTCACTCAGTGCTTCTGGCAAGTTTAAAGCACGAGATAGCCGAATAGACTGCGGTACTGTTTGATTAATCAAGGTATCTACGGAAGACACCTCCAGTACATCCAGCATTTGCTGCATATCATCGGCATTAGGGCCAATATGTCTTTGCTTAAAATCACTTGATTTTTCAGTGCTTTCGCCCAGAATTGGCTGATCACCTGACTGGGGACGAGGAGCATATATTACCACAAAGAGCTTCTCCAGACGTTACTATTTAATATTTTGCAATAAGTATATTTAAGGTGTTTGGATCTAAAGTATCAATTCACCTAAATTTCATTAAATTTCTCTGAACCGTATGGGGGATTGGAGACAAGGAGGACAAGGGGAGCCACTGCGTTGCGGAGCCAGTGCGTTGGACGGGTTTCCCGGCTTGTTCGCTGAAAGCGTTCCCGCAGGGTAGCACCTGGCGTCGGGTTAAGAGCGTTGTAGCACGTGGCGTGGACAAGGAGGACAAAGGAGAATAACCAATGCCCCATGCCCCATGCTCCATGCCCAATGCCCCATGCCCAATGCCCAATCCCCACAACAACAAAACTCTACCCCTCCACCTCAGCACTATATTCCTGTGCTGTGAGTGCATCATCAATTTCACCAGGGTCATTGACTCGTACTTTAATAAACCATCCCTCACCGTAGGGGTCTTCTGCTATATGTTCGGGAGACTCGATTATTTCCTCGTTACGTTCTATAACAGTACCAGTTACTGGTGAGTTTAAGTCTTCAACTGCTTTTACGGATTCAATTGTGCCAATTTTGTCTCCCTTGGTAACAGCATCACCAATCTCTGGCAATTCCAAAAATACAACATCACCCAGTTGATCCACAGCAAAGCTGGTGATACCTATTGTGGCTATTTCGCCTTCTAAGCGTACATATTCATGAGTATCCAAGTATCTTAAATCTTGTGGATATTCCAAAGACATATCACTTCCCTTTCCACGTACAAAAAATGAACAGGATAATAACTAATGGCTAATAGTAAAGACATTATTAGCAATTAGCAATTAAGTCAGTCGGCATTAATAAACAGAACACAAGTTACGAAACGTAAACACGATTGAAACCCTTACCAATAACCAACGACTATTGTACAGACGCGTAGACGCTCTTACGAGCGTCTTCAAGGTAAGAGTATAATCGCGTCTCTAGCTAACTGATAACTAACTAGTTTGTTATCCGAGTTAGAGAACGGTAAAAAGGTTTCTTAACCACTACGGCGGGGTATGTTTTACCGCGAATCTCTATATCTAGTTGCTGACCAACAGTTGCTAGCTGGCTGGGAACATAAGCTAGGGCAATAGGATAACTAAGCGTCGGTGATAGTGTACCACTTGTCACCTCTCCTATGACTCTTCCTGCTGATATTACCTGGTAGCCATGACGGGCGATGTTACGTCCTTGCATTTGCAAACCTACCAATCGGCGCTGCACTCCCGCAGCTTTTTGCCGTTCCAAAATAGGACGCCCGATAAAATCTCCTTTTGTATCAAGATGTACCAACCAACCTAAACCTGCTTCTAAGGGCGTGGTAGTATCATCAATGTCTTGACCGTAAAGTGCCATTGCTGCTTCTAGCCGCAGTGTGTCCCTTGCACCAAGTCCACAGGGAATGACACCAGCCTGAAGCAAATTCTGCCATAATTCGATTCCTGCTTCTGGATCAAGCATGACTTCAAATCCATCTTCTCCAGTGTAGCCTGTGCGGGCAACGAAAGCTGGTTTACCTAGTGCTGTTGTTTCCAAATGACCGAAGGCTTTGACAGAAGTCAAGTCTGCTTGTACCAAGGTTTGAAGATATGCTAATGCTTTTGGTCCTTGGACGGCAATTAATACTTTTTCTGGTGAAAGGTCTTGGAATTTGATTTCTGTGGTATCAAGATGCTGAAGTAACCATGTTTTGTCTTTACTGGTTGTGGCTGCATTGACTATAATCACTCCCTGTTGTTCGCCAGCAGAGTTTTCTCCCTGGTAGTAAAAAATAATATCGTCGATGATACCAGCTTTGGGATTTAACAATACTGTATATTGGGCTTGACCTGGTTGTAGCCGACTGAGGTCTGAAGGTACTAAAGTTTGCAGTTGAGAAATCAGATTTTTCCCTTGTAAAGTAAATTTACCCATGTGAGAAATATCGAACATTCCTGCTGCATTTCTAACAGCATGATGTTCTATGGTGATGCCACTAAATTGTACTGGCATTTCCCAACCGCCAAAGCTGGTCAGTCGTGCTTTTAATTCTTGGGCGAGGATATAGAGAGGGGTTCGAGATAAGGAGATGGTGTTTTCTTCTGGTTTAGCCACGGGTATTTTTGTTGTCGTAGGTCAACATTTATATATCCTACGAGATTGATTCGGGTACGAGGTTACGGATCGCTTGCATTGTTTGAACTACAAATACACAAATGACCTCAAAGCGATGTTTGGCGACAAGAAGCAGAGCTTCTACGCACTTTTGACTTCAGATAATACATGATATTCTTGCACTTCTACAATTTAGCAAAATTTGCACTGTCTAATATAGTTAAAAAATCAATTACTTGAAACTGCCTATAAATTGATGGGAGACTACAGATTTTAGCTCCAAGTTGAAAATATACCTGCAAAATATTCGGAATTTCAACATGATAGGAATCTGGATAATGCTGAGGAAGTTCTATAAAATATTCTGCATTTGGGTGAACTAAAATACTTGAATGCATT
>NZ_AJLJ01000212.1 GCF_000317245.1 Fischerella muscicola SAG 1427-1 = PCC 73103 | reverse complement strand
TAAGTTGTTCTGCTGAAAATAATTATAAGTACAAGCCGCTTGTACAGGGCTTATGGTTGGTAATAAAGTACATCCAAAACAATATTGATTTCCACTCCAAATCAGATAATTGACTAATGATTTATAAATTAATAAAAGTGCTTGAATATTGCGATGTTCTTTTGCTATGCATACACGTCCAACTTCCACAGATGCTTTGATTATAGAATCAGGAATTTCATTGAGATTATATGCTTTGGCAGCATAAAATCCCAAAGATCGAGAAGCCATTTTGTAGGTTTGTAATCGGTAAGTTCCGATTGTTTTCCCAGTTAGCCAGAGGCATAACGCAACGGCAATAAAGGGGGAAGAAAATCTACACCCCTTTTTGCCTCCCCTACGTGTATTTCAAAAATCAAATATGAGTCCTATAGTCAAATTTATCTAACTTTAGCTATCAGCCAAGAAATTTATTTTTTAACAGAACGAAAAGCTGGTGCAAGATTATGAATTTACTTGTTTGCTTGCTGATTTGACTGAAATGAAATGGCGATCGCTCTTTTTGAGTAACCAAAAAGCTGGTGCAAGATATAAATCTCAGCCTGGAAACATCTGCTGTGCATCAACGTCTGGTTAGCAAGGCGCATCTATGAAGTCAGCGAATCATGGCGATATCGCCTGACACTCAGTTTTGTTGCGGAGTATCGTCTCCTCAATTTATGCTAGTGTTCTCCAAAAAAGGGATGAGATTTGGGTAAGATAAAGGAGCTATCTAAATCTGTATGGCAGATACGGAAAGCTTTTCATACCCAAAGGAGATACTCAATGCTGACTTTAAAAATCGTTGTATATATAGTTGTTGCTTTCTTTATCACTCTGTTTGTGTTTGGATTTTTGTCCAATGACCCTGCTCGTAACCCTGGCCGTCGGGACTTCGAGTAAGATTAAGACTAAATTATCCATAACTGCTGTCAGGTAAAAAACACTAGACGCTGTTGAGGCGGCCTGCTAAAAAGTTAAACAGAAAGTGAAAGTCGGAAGGTAAAAGCTAGGTTAGTCCTTCCGGCTATTAATTTTGGCTATTTGTTTGCTAGATTGTGCTGAAACATGTTTCATTCCGTTCTGCCGCCCGAACCACCTGCTATTGTTGAATCATTACTAGCAGAAAATCTGCCAGTCATAGCTGCAAGCGATCGCCAATTGTATTCCACAAAAGAACAGGCGAATGCAGAAAATTTCCAGCGAAAACCAGTTAACCTGCGACATCAGTCTGTACCGAATGAGTTCTCTGTAGCTCAAACTCCAGCCACAATCTCTACACCGGAAACTTTTCCAGCCGAATTTTCACCTCTAAATATTGATCAAACAAGTGCAGATCTACTAGGGGAACCCTTATCTATTGGCTACTCACAACAACAGCCACAGGTTTCCCAAGACACCAACAATATTACTCAACAAGAACAAACCAAACAGCAAAATGTCCAGAAAATCCAAAATCGCAAGAACCAATCTCAAAAAAAATCACAGTTATTGACTCAACAACTAGTCCAGTCAAAACAAAATCATAATACTGCCCAAAATTCCCAGGCTTCCCAGTCAGCAGCACAACCCATCAAAATCAAATTCAATCTTGCTAACCAACAACTAACTCAACAACAAACAACCAGCAACCAAACAGCAACCATAGAATTTAAAACTCGCAACCTCACCAGCCAAACTCCACAACCAGCACCCACCACACCAGAAACAAGAAGAGTCATAGAAGTAATCGCAGATAACCAGGAGTATGACGAACAAAGACGGGTAGTAACAGCCGAAGGTAATGTTGTTGTCCGCTTTGATGGGGCGGTGGTGGATGCTGATCGCATCCAAGTTAGTTTAGACAATTTAATTGCTGTGGGCGAAGGAAATGTTGCCTTAACCAGAGGCGACCAAGTAATACGTGGGCAGCGATTTACTTATAATTTTGTTCAGGATAATGGAGAAATGATCGCCGGTCGTGGTGAGATTTTTCTACCCACAGCCCAACAGGATTTTGCTTTTTTGCCTACCGACGTCACAGCAGGAGGAGTACCAGCACGTCCACCTAGCGATCGCATCAGAAACACTCAACCGTTGACTGGGGTAAGTAGCCCAGGGGGAATTAACTTTGGCTTTGGTAGTAGAACGAATGCCAGTAATATACCCAAACCTGAACAGGGAGGACAAGTGCGGCGAGTCCGCTTTGAAGCTGCACGGATTGATTTTTATCCCCGTGGTTGGCAAGCATCAGATGTTACGATCACCAATGATCCCTTTTCACCACCAGAATTACAATTACGTGCTGACAAAGTGACATTGACACGAGAGTCTCCTTTGCAAGACCGTGTTCGTACACGGAAGCAACGTTTAGTTTTTGACCGACGTGTCAGTGTACCGATTCCCAAAAATGAGCAGGTGATTGACCGCAGAGAACGAGATGCTACACCTGGGTTAGTTGCTTTTGGTTTTGATGGGGATCAGCGTGGTGGTATATTTGTAGAGCGCAAATTGGAACCCATAAATTCCGAGAATTTTCGCTTTAGTCTGACACCTCAGTTTTTCGCTCAAAAGACTGTGGAGGACGGTTTTAGTAACGTTCCCTCGCTGTTTGGTTTAAAAACATCACTTGATGGCACTTTGAGTCCACGAACAACAGTTGAAGGTTCTGGGACACTGACTAGTTTTGACTTGAACGATGTCGAAGATAACCTGAAGGCAAGTTTACGGTTGCGGCAACAAATAGGTGATATTCGTTACCCGCATAATGTGACATTAGAATATAGTTATCGCGATCGCCTCTACAACGGTAGCCTTGGTTATCAAACTGTCCAAAGTACCTTTGGCGGTGTCATCACTTCCCCAATCATCCCTCTTGGTAAAACCGGATTAAATCTCAGCTACCAAGCAGGCGCTCAGTATATCACTGCCAACACTGATCGTGAAGATTTGCTAGAAACTATCCGAGATAATAACCGTGTCTCCCTTGGTCGTCTCCAAGCCAGCGCCGCTCTCAATGGAGGATTATTATTATGGCAAGGTAAACCCTTACCACCCACTGCTACTGAGGGTTTACGATACACCCCTAACCCAGTAGTTCCCTACCTACGAGCATTTGGGGGCTTGACTGGTACTACCAGTTACTACACAAACGGAGATAATCAAAGCAGATTAATTGGCACAATTGGTTTAGAAGGACAAATTGGTCATTTTTCCAGATCTTTTTTCGACTACACTAATTTTAATATTAGTTACTCCCAAGGTCTTGATAGTGGTGAGTCTCCCTTTCTATTTGACCGTGTTGTTGATACCAGAACCTTGAGTGCGGGGATTACACAGCAGATTTATGGCCCATTCACTATTGGTATTCAAGCATCAGTTAATTTAGATACAGGAGAAAACACTAGTACTGATTATTTTTTACAATACAGTCGTCGTACTTATGGCATTACCCTGCGTTACAATCCAGAACTACAATTAGGTGGCATTACCTTCCGCATTAGCGACTTTAACTGGACTGGTGGCACTAATCCATTTTCGGAAGTGAAACCTGTTGTCGGTGGTGTCTCAGAGTAACAATAATCCATTTTAATACTGTTGCCTATTGCCTGCCCGTTGGTTCAGCCTTTCCGCAGGGGGCTTGGTCATCCGATTTTGGATTTTGGATTTTGGATTGACGAGGCACGGGTGGCGTACTCTATGAGAAGCCGCTTACGCGTCTACAAAGTAGCGTCCCGGAGGGAGTTACCTGCGTCGCCACATTGAGTGCCGTCCCCACGGATTAATCCAGGGGCTTGACGATTTTGGATTTTGGATTTTCGATTTATTCCACGGATAAATCCGCTTTCTTGTACCATCAAGGAATGATTGGTCATTTTTATGTACATATCGCTAAAATTATGAAAAAACTCAAAATCATAGAGAATTCATATACTAAAAAAAGTGATATGTAGATGTTTGTTAATGCGGTATAAATATTTTGTTTGTAAAAAGTAAAACTTTATATTTTTTATTTAGCTCAAAGTACTCTAAATATCGGAATTTTGCTCTGATTGGGATAAAAATGCTAAGTAAAAGGGATTGATCGAGACTGAAATTACAGGTTTAATCAGGTAGAAATACTTAATATTAAGCTTTGCAGCAATGTATATTAGTAACAATGGCTTCAAATCTAACCATTAAGAATATGCAATAACATTTTTAAAGATCCTCTCAAAATAAGTTTCTTAAAAAGACTTTTTTTGTAAAAATTAATAGAGTTCTCGCCCAACAATGGGCATGTAAATTGCGCTTAGGTGAAGCTGATGCTCTTCGGCAAAGTTCTCCGGAATCGCTACAGAATCATTAATAAGCTGGGAAGCGGCGGATTTGGTGATACCTTTCTTGCCGAAGACATGGATTTACCTGGCAATCCCCAATGCGTTGTTAAGCATCTTAAAACTCGCAACCCTAATCCAGAAATCTTGCAGATTGCCAAAAGGCTATTCAACCAAGAAGCAGAGATTCTGTATCGCTTAGGTAAGCGTCATGACCAAATTCCGGAACTTTTAGCTCATTTTGAAGAAAATGAGGAATTTTATCTGGTACAGGAATTTGTAGATGGACACGATCTAACTACAGAGATTATTGCTGGTAAACGGCTAAGTGAAGCTCAAGTACTAAAACTCCTACAAGAAATACTAGAAGTTTTGACGGTTGTCCATGAAAATGGTGTGATCCACCGAGATATAAAATTGCAAAATATCATGCGTCGTCAAGACGGAAAAATCGTCTTGATTGATTTTGGCTCCGTCAAAGAAATTAAAAGTTTAGCAACCAATACTGAAGGTGAGGTAAACTCTACCATTGTCATCGGTACACCAGGTTACATTCCAAACGAACAAGCCAATGGTAAACCAAGACTGTGTAGCGATGTCTATGCAGTGGGAATGCTAGGAATTCAAGCTTTAACAGGTGTACAACCACGGAAGCTGGCGACTGATCCTTTGGATGGAGAAGTGGTTTGGCGTAATTTGGTCGATATCAGCAGCAATGAGCTGGCGAATGTTTTAACCAAAATGGTGCGTTGTAACTTCAAAGAGCGATATCAAACAGCAGCAGAAGCCTTACAAGCACTGCAAGCATCATTGTCACCACCATCAACAATACAGCAAATACCCCCAGCTAAAGCCAAAATATCATCTAGTTCATCTAGTTCATCTAGTTCATCGTCTCCCAAACCGCAGACTCAAGGAATTAAAACTTTGGGTTTATTTAGTTTGGTTGGAGTAGGGTTTAGTTTAGTAATTCTTGGGGAGCGTTTTTTACCATTTTCTTTGCAGGAAAATCAACCAACCAAAACCACCAATCCAGCAGTCGAAACGATCAAAAACAAACCACAAACTTCACCATCAACACCAGCGAATAAACGCAGCAAAAATTTCTTTACCACTTCGCCGACAATTTCACCATCAATGTTTACACCGCGGCCTGAATTTGATCAGCCTGCGATCGCACCAACCCCATCTCCATCCCCAACCAAAAACAACACAAAATCATCTCCACCTGTTGTTAAGGAAGAAATTAAACTATACACACCACCTCCCACAGAAAGCGAATCACAACCATTTGCGACTCCAACTAAAGAGGAAATTCAACCGTCTACGCCTCCACCTCCAACCGAAAGCGAGTCCCAAACACCCCCCCCACCAAGGCAAGAGGAGGAAATTCAACCATCTACGCCTCCAACACCTGAAACTGAATCACAGCCATCTCCAACTCCAACTAACGAGGAAATTCAACCATCTACGCCGGAGACACCCGAAAGTGGTGAATCACAACCATCTCCATCTCCAACTGAGAGTAATCCACAACCTACTCAATCCAATGCTGAAGAATCAAATCAACAAATGATGATTGTACCAGCTACACCTGAAACTAAAGAGCCAAATCAGCAGATGACAGTTGTACCTACAATACCTGAAACTGAACAACCAAATCAGCAAAAGACGATTGTACCCGCTACACCCAGCACTGAAGAGTCAAATTCAAATCAACAAATGATGATTGTACCTGCGACACCCATAACTGAAGAGCCAAATCAGCAGATGACAATTGTACCTACTACACCGGAAACTGAACAACCAAATCAAGAAAAAATGATTGTACCTACTACATCTGTAACTGAACAACCAAATCAGCAGATGACAATTGTACCAGCTACACCTGAAACTAAAGAGCCAAATCAGGAAAAAATGACCGTACCTACTACACCTGTAGCAGGGGGGTGAAAATACAAGAAATCATGACCGATAATTTAAAATATTATCAAAGCCAGTCAATTTCTGAATAAATCATCATCCTTTCTCAACTTAAAGAGAGACTGATAAAAGAAAATACTACGGTCACTAAATCTATAGGACTTGAACAACTAGCCTGTTAATCGCTGTTTACCTATGAAACCAGATGAGATTGAAGCAGTATTGCAAACAGCCTTTAATCGCTGTGAAACAGCTAACTGCCCTCTCACTGACATGCAGAAACAGATTTTACTGCAAGTAGTACAGCAAATTCAAGGAAACTCTGATCTAGAATTATCAGACCAACCTAACCCATTAGATGAGTTGACATCGCAAGAGCTACAAGCCTTCTTAAGGTATATTAAAGCACAGGAAAAACAAGATTTTTCATGGAAAGCACAGTTACTAAATGATTGGCTACGTGAAAATAACTCTGGAGAGGTACAGTTTATCCGCGATCGCTACGGTTTACAATGGCTCAACCGCATTCAGCCTTATCATTTTAATCAATATTCTTCTGAAGATATATTAAACCTGAGAGTGGGCGATCGCATTGAAGTCTGCAATGCACTCTGGGAATGGGTACAAGATGATGGTCCCTGTCCACGGGAATGGTTTCCTTGCCTTGTTATTCAAGTTGATGAAAATCAAAATGGCAATGGGTCTTGTATTAATTGCATTGTTCGCTTCAATAATGGTGCTGAGTATGAAATTCAGGGTATTTACGAATGGAATCGCTATAATTGGCGCTGGCTAATGGATGGCGATCGCTAATTGAGAAGGCTTCCCCTACACTACTAGTGAGAGATAGGACTTTGGCAGGCTTGGAAGTTATCTTCAACCCATAATGTTTAATAATGAAGGGTGTAAATGTTGAGATTTATTAAGTTAACATTATGAAGTCTTGGCGAGTATTAGCTGCCTTCATCTTAGCTATGGTGTTACTGTTGTTTCCCCTGTCAGCAGAAGCAGCAAGATTTTCTAGCAGCCGTTTTGCAGGCTATAAACCAATGAGCAACGCAGATTTTTCTGGTCAAACCTTAATTGGTGAGGAGTTTGCCAAGGTAAAGTTGGATCAGGCTAATTTTAGCAATGCTGATTTACGTGGTGTTGTTTTTAATAGTGCATATTTAGAAAAAGCAAAGTTGCATGGTGCAGATTTTACGAACGGCATTGCTTATCTAGTTGATTTCCGGGATGCTGATTTAAGTGATGCAATTTTTACAGACACAATGTTGCTCTATTCCACTTTTGATAATGTTGATATCACAGGTACTGATTTCACCAATGCGGTTTTAGATGGGCCTGAGTTGAAAAAACTCTGTGCTAAGGCAAGTGGTGTAAATTCTAAAACGGGTGTGTCTACCAAAGAGTCTTTAGAGTGTAAGTAATAGTTGTTGAGTGGTAGTTATTGATTGTTGGTTGTTGGAACAATCAACACCAACAATTAATCCACTCACAACTTTAATCTGATTATTAATTCAGTGTATCCACTTATTTTATTGCAAGAATTAGTTAACGACTGCTGAGTTTCAGTGAAATTTCTCATACTTGTCATGTCATGAATATGTTAAACCAGTATTACTCGTATTTACATATTTCTGCGATATGATTTTGTCTAATTTTTATAATTATTTATTTTGGGTTTCACATTAAATAAGCAAGTTTCAAAAACTATATTTTTTTTGCTTATACAAGAATGTAGTAGATTAATACATTACTTTTTAACTTTATTAATACTAGAAAAGCACTTATTTTATGTTACAAAATCAAGTTAATTACAAGACCATACAAAAAACAGAATTAGATGCTTACATTGGTCATTTTCTGAACAATCGTTATCTCGTCAGAGATTTAATTGGTAAGGGTGGGATGGGTAGAGTCTACCTAGCAGAAGATATTGCAAAAGGTGGTATCCCAGTTGCAGTGAAGATTTTGTCAATGAATTTGGCTAATCAGCAATTGTCTCAACGCTTCGCCAAAGAAATTTTTATTGGTGCTCAACTAGGACGAAAAAGCAAACAGATCGTTAGAGTATTCAGTTATGGTGTGACTGAAGACAAAATTCCCTATTATGTTATGGAGTATCTACAAGGGAAAAATCTCAAACAAATTCTCAAAAATGAGTCTTTCAAACTCTCAAATTTTATAGAAATTTGTTATCAAATTTGTTTAGGTTTACAATGCGCTCATCAAGGCGTAAGTATTAAAGGAGAGATTAGTCCAGTCATTCACCGAGATATTAAACCAGAAAATATATTTATCATCGAAAATAATCAAGATAAAGATGAGGTTGTAAAAATTTTAGATTTTGGGATTGCTAAATTTTTAACTGATCGTTCTGGTGTGACACTAACTGAGTCTTTTATTGGCAGTTTACCTTATTGTTCTCCAGAACATATGGAAGGACGCAACCTTTTAGATGTGCGTTCTGATATCTATAGCTTGGGAGTGTTAATGTTTGAAATGTTAACAGGCAAACATCCATTCCAAATTAAGAGTAATTCTTTTGGTGAATGGTATCAAGCTCATCGCTTTGAAATACCGCCTCTAGTTGAAGAGGTAGTACCTCAAACAAATATACCCAAGGAACTCAAAAAATTAGTAATGAGTTGCTTGGCGAAAGAAGTAAGCGATCGCCCCGCAAATGTTAACCAAATATTATTAAAATTAGAACGGTTACAGCGTGAATCTAATAGTCTTGTTGTTGAGAACAAGACAAATATTAAAACTCAGGAATTAGTACAGTTAGTACCTGTAACTTCATTATCAGAAAAAATTTGTTTACAGAAGACTTGGCCTAGTAATCAACCAATAGCTCCAATTTGTTTTCCACATTTACTACTCACACAACATGGAAATGTACCTACTTTTTGGGCAATGTTATCTCAAAAAGAAATAAATAAATTTTTATACAAAAATAATTCTACAGAATTTGTTTTTCAAAAAACATTATATCCAATGGTGTTATGGGTGACAGTTTTATCTG
Organism: Fischerella muscicola SAG 1427-1 = PCC 73103; assembly: GCF_000317245.1. Classification (GTDB taxonomy): domain Bacteria; phylum Cyanobacteriota; class Cyanobacteriia; order Cyanobacteriales; family Nostocaceae; genus Pelatocladus; species Pelatocladus muscicola_A. Next base: position 6,380 of record NZ_AJLJ01000212.1, on the reverse strand, counting down.
ATGCTCAAGTCCAATTGACAAGATGGTTATCTTGTTTTTTGGATTTAAAAGATCCTCAAGGACAAAAAATTGTCCAAACTTTGGCAAATACTGGCTACTATCATCTACTTTTTTTTGCATTGGAAGATCCTAAAGTGTGCGTTAACGTGTTCACTTTAAGTCTCACAGCAAGCCAGTGTCAGCAACTAAGAGATTGGTTAGAGCATAGCCAAAATTTCAATACTCTGATCTCGCCTAGAGAAAGCAAAACTATTTTGAAAACAGAATATGAAAAAATTAAACCACAAATTTTGCATAGGCTACTAAAAAAACTCAAGCAAGAACAATCTATTGTTAAATGTTGGCTATTTAAGTTATTTGGTAAATATTTCAATTTATTTCCAAAAAAAAGACAGAAGGCAGTCCCAATGAAAAAATTTCACCATCATGCATGAAAATGTGGTTTTGCTGTAAAGATTGAGCATTAAAACATTTTAGATACTTATTCTCTTTACGTGCAGCAGTAAGTGATTTGTAAGTGATTTATATTAATGGCAGCTTGACGGTAAAAGTTGCACCTCGTTGTTCTCCCTCACTAGTTGCCTCAATTGTTCCTCCATGCAGTTGGATAAGTTGACGAGCGATCGCCAACCCCAGCCCCAAACCCCCTGGTGAGTGTCTGCTGGGAACCTCTGCTTGAGTAAAGCGATCAAAAACGTGAGGCAGAAATTCGGCACTAATTCCCACACCTGTATCTTTAATTTGCAGCGTCGCTAGAGAATCTTTAGCATTAAGCTGAATTTCTATAACTCCTCCCTTGGGAGTAAACTTAATAGCATTGTCAAGCAACTCTCTGACAATTTGCTGCAAGCGCAAGAAGTCGCCTAACACAGAAATATCGCCTTGCTGGGAAGTTGCCTGTATTGTGGCAATGTTAATTCCCTTAGCCTGAGCATTTGAGGATATTGTATTTATAACTTCTTCAATGATGTCCGTGAGCTTGACTGGCTGGCGTTGTAAGCTGACTTTACCTGAGATTATATTTGAGATGTCCAGCAGATCTTCTATTAGCTTTGCCTGATTCTTAGCACTGCGCTCCATTGTATCTAAAGCACGTAAAACAGTAGCCTCATCCAGCACCTTTAAACGTAGTAAGCGAATCCAGCCAAGAATTACTACTAAGGGAGCATGAAGTTCGTGCGTAACTGTTGCGAGAAATTCATCTGTAAAGCGATTAAAAGATAGTTCTTGGCGCAGACGTGCCATTTGTAAGTGAGAATCTACGCGAGCAATCAATTCCTGGGCAGAAAAAGGCTTGATCAAATAGTCGTCGGCTCCTGCTTGCAAACCCTCAATAGCCGCTTCTTCCCCTGCACGAGCCGATAGTAGGATAATCGGTATGCCTTTTGTCTTTGGATCGGCACGCAATACACTCAGCAATTGAAAACCGTCTAACTCTGGCATCATCACATCGGTGAGTACTAAATCTGGTAGTTGCTGGGCGATGACTTGCTCAAGTGGATTGAGCATTAACGTCAGAGGTGTGCGAAATTCGTGGCTGACGTTACTAAAAAAAGCTATTTTTGCTTGGTCTAGCTCTGCCAAAGCTTCAGCGCCTTTGCGCTCTTGTTCATAAAGGGCATTAGTAACCGCCGTCGTCACTTGTCCTGCAACCAGATCAAAAAACCCTTGGTAATCATCATCAAATGGTCTGAAAGGGCTAATCCCAACAATGAGAAACCCTAAGATTTCTTGTCCAGCCCCGGTAAGTGGCAGTACAATTGCACTGTTTGGTGATTCAGACCAGGCACCACCTGGAAGCAGCCCAAATCGATCTACTAAATTCTCAATGATTCGGCTTTCACCAGTTGCTAAAACTTGGTTGAGTGACCAGCAGTCAGCCGATAGTGCTACAGAAAGCTCAATTGTCTTGGGGCTTGCAACCGTTCCGACTGCTAAACCTGTTGTACTTGCAAGTTGGGTTTGTTGGCTTTCGCGCTCTAGTAGATAAATCAGAGCAAAGGGGATATCGTGAGGGTTGTTTGCTAATACGCTAGTGGAAATGTTGCAAGCCTCGTCCACAGTCTTGGCTTTTGCTGTCTCTGCGCCTAATTCACGCAACGTTCGCAGGCGACGATCATCCACTACTCGCCTAGTGTCTTCAGTGCAGGCGCAAAAAACACCCCCGACTCCACCATCGTCATTGCTAATCGGACTGTAAGAAAAGGTGAAATAAGTTTCCTCTGGATAGCCATTTCGCTCCATAATCTCCAGGAATTCTTCATTCCATGACGGCTTCCCTCGATTCAACACGTCCTCTGCTTGCGGTCCAACTGAATGCCAAAGCTCCGCCCAGATATCACGAGCCGATTCTCCCAAAGCTTTAGGGTGTCGCTTACCCAGCACAGGAATATAAGCGTCGTTGTAGAAGTTGAGCAGTTCCTGTCCCCACCAGATAAACATCGGGTAGCGGGAACCTAAAATAATCTGAATAGACGTTTTAAGGCTTTGTGGCCAGTTCTCGACAGAACCCAACGATGTTTGTGACCAGTCGTGCGTTCGCGAAGCGTCTCCGAAGGAGTCTCGCATCAACTCACCCATCTCGCCACCCCCGGCGAACACATCCAAAGCAAGAGACACTTTGTTGCTTTTGGTTAAATCATTCATCGTGTTTTTTGTCGCTTCGTCCAGCAAGTTGTGTAACCATCGCTACTAACTCCCTTGGCTCTGCCAATTTATGCAAGTGCGATTGAAAACCTGCTTTGAGTGCCTTTGCTCGGTCTTCTGCAAGATACGCAGTCAAAGCAGCAGTGGGAATTTGCCATCCTCTCTCTGCTTCTAATGCTTTAACTTTCCGAATCAAAGCATAGCCATCTTCATCGGGCATTCGGATATCACTAATTATGACATCGGGGCGCGATCGCTCCAACTCAGAAAGCGCCTCAGCCACTGAGGCAACTGCTGTCACCGAAATTCCATGTTGTTCTAATACGACGCTGATAAATTCGCGGGTATCGGCTTCGTCATCTACGAATAGTACCTGCAAGCCATCAAGCGATCGAGGAATCTCTAAAGCTGCTGCCAGAGGCAGCAGCTGAGACGTAGAGTATTCCAACTGTTGTAAATTTGCTTGCTTATACTTAGTAATATCGCATACGCTGATCTGTAGTGAAACCAACGTTCCGGAAAAATCACGATTCGGTGCTACCATCAGCATTGCGTCAAAAACTTGACCATTATGCGGACGCATGAGCATTTCCCACTCTTGCACAGAGTCTAGCTCTAACAACTGATTAAGTTTGGTACGGAAAACCGAACGCTCTGCTTCACAAACAAAATTAGCTAATGGTTTGCCAATGAGAAATTGCTGTAACACGTTGAATAATCTTGCAGCCGCACGGTTAGCTTTCAGAATAATTCCTTGAGTATTTGTTAGCAAATAGGCATCAGGAGCAAAATTGAACAGTTCATAATAATCCTGATGTTCTACTGCCAGACGCTCATTCTGCTGAAGCAATTCTTCTTGAATCACTTCCATTAGTTCTAAGCTACCCTGCCTTTGTTCTTCAAGTAACTGGAGATTCTCGAACGAGGCGGCGATCTCATCTATTGCTTTAGTTAAGAGTTGCTGCTGTGTTGGCATTGACACAATATATTTTTGCAGCGCCTCTATCTGCTGACGGATTATTTGGATATGCTTAGTAAATTCATCTTCGTTCACAACCAGCCTACCTTTTTATTACAAAATCAGGGAACTCTTAACTCTTAACAGGGAAGACATGGGAGAGGGAGAAGAAAATTCTTCCTTGTTCCCCCTCTCCCATGTTATTTTTTTGTGTCGTTGCATTACTGCCAGATAGTTTTCTGAGGCATTAGACTGTAGCTGGAAGCAGAAAATTTGCAAAGGTAAATCAATGCTCTGGCTCATACTTATGATACCCCTGTTGGGGACTTTGATAGTAGTTACGATCGCTTGTCAATGGTACACTAACCAAGAGATTCGACAAGCGGAAGCATATTTTCCTCCGCAAGGAAAATATGTAAGAGTAGCTGGAGTGAGATTACACTATATTTGCAAAGGTTCCGGTCAAGCGGTAATTTTATTGCATGGTAATCCTGGTTTTTTGCAAGATTACCCACCTGAAACTATTGATCGCATTGCTCAAAAATATAGTGTTTACGCTTTTGATCTACCTGGATATGGTTACAGCGATCGCCCAGATATAGTCACACCACAGCTACAAGCGCAATTACTGCGTAGCGCTTTGCAAAAACTTGGGATTGAAAGACCCATATTAGTTGGTTATTCTGCAAGTTGTGCGATCGCTCTTGCCTATGCACTGCGTTATCCTGACGAAGTTGCGGGTATTGTTTTCTTTTCTGCTATTGCCTATAAAGTTGATCAGGCACTTTTGCCATTAGCAAAATTTGCCCAGTCGTCATTCTTAGAAACCCTGCTCAAATTTATCCCACCCGTCTTGGTAGGATCTATTCTGTTTACGTACTTAAAAAAAGCTTTTTTACCAAAGTCTGCAAACGTTGATTATTTAAAAGCAGCACAAGCATTGTGGACAAGACCGATTCAAATTCAAGCTTCCCTAGAAGACAGTAAAAACCTGCAAACAGCCTTAGATGAAATGAAAAAACGCTACAGCGAAATTAACGTGCCTGTTCTAATTGTTGTAGGTGATGCTGATAACTTTGTCTCTGCCAAAGAAAATTCTTACCGATTACGCGATCGCCTTTCCCACTCCCAACTAATTATCGTATCTAACACAGGTCATGCCATCCCCCAAAGCCAGCCACAAGAAGTCGTCAAAGCAATTTATATTATTGGCAAACAGATTTGAAAAAATTTAATGGGGACAAGGAATTTTAGATTTTAGATTTGCGATTTTAGATTGGAATCTAAAATCCAAAATCCAAAATTGTTTTCAATGCCCGATGCCCCATAACAATACATTATTTGCGATCGCTTAGAGTCATCCAAAATCCATAGACGCACGAAGTGCGGCTTCTCAAAGAGTAATCTAAAATCTAAAATTGAATGACGGACGAAATATCTAAGATGGGTTCTGAGACTAATCATTTGTGGCTAACCGCACCAACAAATTTAACCTTGTTACCTGATGATGTGCATGTTTGGAGAATTGAGCTAGAGCGACCAGAATCAGAACTACAAGCTTTACAAACAACTCTCTCTAGTGACGAAATTACTCGCGCTCAAAGGTTTTACTTTGAACAACATCGACAGCGTTTTATTGCAGGTCGGGGTATCTTGCGTACAATCTTGGGTAGCTACTTAGGTGTGGAACCGCAAGCAGTGCAATTTACCTATGAACTGCGTGGAAAGCCATTATTAGCTGATAAATTTGCTGATAGTGGACTGTCATTTAACTTGTCTCACTCCCAAGATTTGGCTCTATGTGGTGTCAGCAGGAACCGCAAAATTGGCATAGATGTAGAATATATGCGGTCAGTCAGTGATGTCAAAGCTCTTGCGGAAAGGTTCTTTGCACATAGAGAATATGAAGTAGTGCGATCGCTTCCCCCAAACCAACAACAACAAGTGTTTTTTCGCTACTGGACTTGTAAAGAAGCTTATTTAAAAGCAATAGGAGTAGGAATAGTTCAGTTGGAAAAAGTAGAGATTTCTTTGACTCTAGAACAACCAGCAAAACTTATCACTGACCAAGAGTGGAGTTTAATTGAACTCACACCTGGTGATAATTATCTTGGTGCAGTTGCAATAGCAGGTCAAAGCTTAGATTTAAAGTGCTGGCAGTATTAAAAATTAAAAATGTTAGTGCTGATTTATGATTAGGAAGAAGCAGATGTTTTTTGGATGATGTTGTCAACTAAACCGTAGGCTTTTGCTTCTTCAGCACTCATAAAAAAATCTCTTTCAGAATCAAGTTTAATTATCTGTTCCGGTTGACCAGTGTTAGTAGCTATTATTCTATTCATGGATTCTCTGAGGTAAACAATTTCTCTAGCTGCTACCTCAATTTCAGTTGCTTTTCCTTCAGCACTTCCTGATGGTTGGCGAATTGTGATTCGCGCATTTGGAAGAGCGTATCTTTTACCTTTAGTACCAGAACAAAGCAAGAATGCTGCTGTAGCAGCAGCAGTACCAATGCATACAGTACATATGTCTATACGAAGCTGAGTCATAGTGTCATATATAGTCAATGCCGCTGTTAAGGAACCTCCAGAACTATTGATATATAATGTAATATCTTGATCTGGGTCTTTCGCATCAAGGAATAGCATTTGTGCTACAATTAAATTTGCTATTTCTTCAGTTAATTCCCCACGCAAAAATATAATTCTTTCGGCAAACAATCGAGAATAAATATCAAACGGAATTTCTCCTTGCTGGGATGGTTGAATAATATAGG
>NZ_AJLJ01000211.1 GCF_000317245.1 Fischerella muscicola SAG 1427-1 = PCC 73103 | reverse complement strand
GCAAAGCCGATTTGAAAAGAAGAGTTCATAGCTACTATCTCCAAAAGGTAAGATTTAATTTTTAACTAACCGCACTAGGATGCAGAGAGTACGGTGTCAGACTATGACTATTTGCTAAATTGATGCTTCCTCAAATACTCCCATTGCTCCAAGGCGAATAGTAATGATTTCTATGTCTGTAATTGCTTTGTGGGGGCCATTTTTGGTATTGGCTGGTGTAAACCAAAATGTTCCCGATGTGCATTCCCGTCCACCAGTTTCGATTATTCCTTGGAGAACATAAACATATTCATCACAAGGATGATAATGAATGGGAATTACTGTGTTAGCAGTCATCCGTAATTTATGAATTGAGCCTTGCGCTACTGGTTCAGCTAGTGGGAGTATTTGTGTTCCCGGAAATTGCTCAATTTCTAGCCATTGTTTATTGTTTGTAGAAATAAAACTTTGTTCGACCATATTTGATTACCTAAATATGAAATTTATCCGACCATAATTTGTAATCCTGCCAAGCTTGTGTTGTATCCAGCTTTGGCATATGCTTTTCCACTAGGGCAAATGTTTCTTCTATCAATTCACCAAGGTGGTTAACCGCTAACTGAGGTGGTTCACGAAAAATCTGCTTGAGACGAAATGAAAGATTATTAGGAGCGATCGCCATTTGATTAATGAACTTATCCATCCCTTTAAATGGGACAGAATCGACGGGATGGTAGAAGCAATTTAAACCCAACAGCACCCCAATGATGTTCTTCACTCTCTTCAATAATTCCTCATGAAGAAAAAGCACATCATTTCTTTCTATTCCATAAAGTTGTAGCACCCACAAACCGCGAAAATGCAAATGCTTTTTCACCATTGCTTGAGCTAATTTTTCAGGATAGTTTGCTAACTTTGTCTGCCATTGTTTAATTAGTTCAGTATTATGCAACGGCAGCATATCAACAATACCAGCTAGCACATTCAGTAGAGGATCGTCAGGGTTGCATTGCTCCAGCATCTTGTCTATGTCGCGCTCACAACACTCAATGGTGATATGACCAAAATCACATTTGACGCCTTGAACAAAGTATTGTTCGACTATGTATCCTGCTTGGCGATCGCTAGCATGAAGTCTATAGTCTAATCCCTGATTGTGTTCATACGCTGCTTTCAGTTCTTCATCTGATGGTAGTTCCCAGTAATAAATGCTCATGTCAATATCCGAGTAGGTATCAGCTTGTCCACGAGCAACAGAACCAGCAACACCAATAGCCTTAACTTTCGGATTAACTAGGTAGCTGGCTGCGTTCCTTCGCGCCAAAGCAAGCAGTTGTTTGCTGGCGTCGTTCATTTTTCTCTCCAATTCATCTGCTATTTAATTGTTACTGGCAAAACTAACTAAGACTTGTGGCATTCTTTCACTTAGCCTGAAGTCCCAGCCTCCATCGAGGAAAGAACTGAGAATTACACTATTTAACGCTTCATACCTACCAACAGGTATTGGCGATAACACACTACTGTGAGCAGTTAGTGCTGTAGACTCATGCATAAATCGACCTTGCCACGGTTGGGAAAGGCGCATTGGTTCATGTAGAAACGCGCCAATAGCGCTGTAGCGCATGGCTTCGCTAAGGCGCGTCTCGTCAGGTTCTTGACTTAATCCTTTATGCTCAAGTTGCAGTTGAGTACCTCCATCCACAGGTTTCAAAGTCCAAATCACAATTGAAGGGCGATACATCATACTATCTTGCCAAGTAAAGGAAAGGCGCTTTGGCTCATCGAGTTCAATTACCTCACAATCAATGCTTTCAGCTAGTCCTGGTATTGATGAGTACAGAAATCGGAATTTGTGTCCCACACGTGGCTCAAAGTCGTTTTCCATCAGCCATGCAGCAAGAGTGTGGCGGTTGGTGAGTACCTGCCAAACTCGTTGCGGGGGATAGGGATAGAAAACTTTCTTCTTCAAGTCTCGGAGCATTAATTTTCCTCCAAATAGTTGCCAAGGGCATCTAGTTTTTCTTGCCAGAACTGCTCGTAATCAGCGATCCAGTCAGATATCTGCTTCAGTGGCTCTGGGTTCAGTCGATACAGACGCTGTCGCCCTGCTTTCCGCATTTGTACTAAGCCTGCTTCGCAAAGAACCTGTAAGTGTTGAGAAATTGCTGGTAAGCTCATCGCAAATGGTTCAGCCAGTTGTTTTACTGGTTGCTCGCCACTACGTAACAGATCCAATAGCGCCCTGCGTGTGGGATCTGCGATCGCCACAAACACATCAGCACTAGCAGCAGGTCTACTCATTCAGATTAACCATATATTTAAGCAAACGCTTAACTATTTTTAGGATATATAAGCAATTGCTTAAATGTCAACCACCTCAGTACATGTTTAGGAATAGGTAAGATTGGAAACTACCGTAGACAACTAAGCAAAGTGTGGAGAAAATATCAAGTTAACTCTTTCATTGAGCAGATCCCTAAATTTAAGATCACCTTCCATTAGCTAGAGGCAAAACAATTGTGAGTTTTCTAGAATCGGTGAATACATTCATCATTGAACTACTAACCAAATCACTTTGTTACGCAGTTCGTTCATAAAACAGATATGAAGATTCCACCAGAAATTACTTATCGCAACGTAGAAAAAACAAATGCTATTGATGTTCTAATAAATGAAAAAATAGGTAAGCTGGAACAAGTTTGTAACTACCTTAATAGCTGCCATATTGTAATTGAAAAAGTTCATGATCGTCCCCGTTCTGGATCACCATACCGAGTGCGAATTGATATGACAGTACCCCCCGGTCATGAACTTGTTGCAGAAAGCAATCCACCGGATGTTAATCTATATCCGCCTTTAGAAGCGGTAATCCGAGATGCTTTTCAAGCAGCTACTCGCCAGCTGCGAGACCTCGCTGAACAACAGCGTGAAAGTGACAAAGCCAAAACTAACGATCGCGCCGAACAGACAACCGCACTTGTGATTAAGTTATTCCCAGAACAGGGTTATGGCTTCATTAAAACCTTGGATGGTGAAGAAGTCTACTTTCACCGTAACAGCGTACTTCATGATGAATTTAATCGCTTAGAAATTGGTACAGGTGTGCATTGCGTCGTCGAACTTGGTGAAGAAGGCCCCCAAGCCAGCACGGTAAAGATTGTTGACAAGCCTGGTGTTAGTGCTGGTAAAGCAGAACAGACGATTATTGAACCGCCATTGGGATGGCAGCAGTAATAAATTTAACAACAAATTAAACTAAAACACCATACCCGATTGATTTTGACAGGTCGCGGGTGTTCAGATCCCCGACTTTTTAAAAAAGTCGGGGATCTATGACCTCTCATAATTTGCATGGTGGAC
>NZ_AJLJ01000210.1 GCF_000317245.1 Fischerella muscicola SAG 1427-1 = PCC 73103 | reverse complement strand
TCTAGTAGGCGGAACATTAGGGATATCTTCATCTGCTACAGCTGCTCAACCAACATTATTTTCATGTAGCGCTAAGAATGTCATTGTTGAGGTTAAACGTTTAAACAATGGCACGCTTCGTTATGAAGCCTACAATATTCCTACTAATCTTAAACGTCCCGATCTCGCAATTAATAATGGTACGATTCGGCGTGGTCAGAATGGGGAAACTCTGTACAGCTTTAGAAATAATGTTTTCCAATATATTGCAGTTAAGGATAGTGGTTACGGTAAAGTCTTAGTTTACAAAAATGCTAAACTCATTGGCACAAATTATTGTGGAGATCTTTAAGAGTTGTGGAATTTAGCCATTTTATTTGATAGACAAGGGAGAGGTATTTCATAATTCCTTGCAGTTATTTGATGTTTAGATGTCTGTATTTTCCAGCCATTCTCTTATATATTCCATACCTTCTTCTAGAGTGATTTTTGGCTGATATCCTAGCTGGGTTTGTGCTTTTTTGATCGAATAAGCATGAGGACTAGTAGAAAAATCTACAGCTGCGGGAAAAATAACAGGTTTTAAACCCAAAATTCTCATTCTTAACCACTCCAACCGAATCAAAGACTTGACAATTGGTGCTGGTAGAGACAAAGGTGCGGGTACGTTTCCAGCTTTAGCTAAACGCGTGTAATATTCTTTCCAAGAAGTTTCCTGTCCATCAGAAATATTGAAGGCTTCTCCATACGCTTCTTTTTCGATAGCGAGGAAAATTCCATCAATTAAATTATCTATATATAAGTGGTTCATAACTCCCCTTCCCGCATCAGGTATGACAAATCTTTTTTGGCGCATTAGCGAAAGGGGACGAACAACCCAAGGGTTACTCCTTGGGCCATAAACAGCAGTTGGTCTAATAATAATTACACCAAAATTTGGGGGTGCGTTTAGCTTTAAAATTTCTTGTTCACTTTCTATTTTTGTCAAAGAATAAGGATTATTTTCGCTACGGAGTGGGCCTTCTTCTGTTACTTGATTGGGATAAATAAAACCATATACTATGACGCTTGAGAGGTGAACAAAAGTCTTAACTCCAGCATTCATAGCTGCTTTGGCGATATTGAGAGTACCACCAACATTAACATTACGAAACTCCTCTAGTGATCCTCCTTCTTTGACGAGGGCGGCTGTATGCAGTAAAATATCTACTCCTTGACAAGCTTCTTGGGCTACAGCTGGATCACAAATACTACCAACAAATACTTTTGCGCCTAGACTTTCAGCTATTTTGGCGTTATTGGGATCATTTTCTATTCCCCGAACATGCATTCCTTGTGCGATCGCTAATTCCATAGTGCGTAAGCCAATAAACCCACCTATTCCTGTGATCAGGATAGTTTTATCTTTGAGGTTCATAAATTCAGATATCCTTTGTGGAGCAAGAGATTTTTTGTTCCTAATCTCATGAACAAAAATTTCAAGAGATTATTTATAAGTATTTTTTTTGAAGTGAATGAGATAAGCAAATTTGTACCCAAAATAAAATTTTTATGCCCTACTATTTATAGTAAACAAACTTTGGTTTAATGAAATCTGTCATGTGGTGTATCTATTGGATAGGTTTTCATAAAATATATTTTCGAGAACATTTTAGTAACTTTAATAAGTATTTTAATTAACCATAATTCCATGAATAAATTCACGACAAAAACCCGTTGAAGCGGGTTCCAAAAATCAAGCATTACTTGATGTGAATTAAAAATATGACAAAATAATTGTTGAAAAATTGACTAGAGATGCACACAGATAAACACCGATAGACACCGATATATTATCCGTATGCATTTGTAGATTTAGTTCTAAGCTACATTTAGAAAACCATTTTGAAGCAAGTAGGTAGAGTAGGTCATAAACAGTTGTGTATCCATTGGTGGACAAGCGATACCACTACCAGCAAGTGCATTTAGGGTTGCTTCGCAATTAATGATTGGCCTTCTACTTTGCAGGTACAAATCGGGAATAGTGATTTGTTCTTCTGACCAACTTTCTAATAAGAAAGGTCTGAGTGTATACAAAGGATTTTCTGCGGAAGAGATATCATTAATTAATTTTGTTTGCCATTCTTGATAAGGAATTGTTTGAATCGCAAAACCAAGAGAATCCATCCATGCAAGTAAATCAGAAAAGGGAACAGGTGCAGGATGCTGTAAGTGGAATGCTTTACCTAAAGACTCTTCTTGTTTGGAGAGATAAACAATAGATTTGCTGACATAATCAACAGGTGATGCATCCAACCGATAATCTACGTCTGGGAAGTATCCCATCTGGATACAACCTTTAATTACCAAGTTGATAAAATCATCTGTATTACAAGCGCCTGTTTGGCTGTCTCCTGCGATTAAAGGTGGTCTGTGGATAGTTACAGGAAGGCCGCGATCGCGAGCAATTGTAACTAGTTTTTCTGCTACCCATTTTGTTTGCGAGTAACCCAGAAAAATGCCTTGCCAATGCTCAAAGTTATCATCTTCTTTGACTATTTTACCAGCATAAAATGGCGATTCAAATACAGCGACACTAGACACATAATGTACTGGTTTGACTTTAAAAAGACACGCCAAACGCAATACTTCTTGTGTGCCTAAAACATTTGGTGTTTTGAGTGCAGAATAGGGATAAACATAATTGAGTGTTGCTGCACTGTGATAAATACTATCAAGATTAGCAGCTAGCATTTCAAAGGTATCTTTGCTAATTCCTAATAGTGGCTGAGATAAATCACCAATTACTGGGATAAGTCTGGGACGGAATATTTCATTCCAAAGTCCATAACTTTGCAGATTTTTCTTGAGTTTTTGCTTACCTTCTTCTGGATGAGCCCCACGTACTAAACAATAAATATCAGCATTAGTTTGCTGTAGCAATTCGTAGATTAAAAAAGCTCCTAAAAATCCTGTTCCACCTGTGATAAATACATTCTTTGGTTCACTTGTGAACACAAAATGACCAGATGCAGGACGGATGTTAGGGTCAAGAACAGCTTCAGCACTTAAATCTAAAATCGGAGCGACATTTTTAACTGTAAAAGTTTCTTCTACATCTGATGCTAATTCTTGCGATTCTTCCGCTAAACGCTGAGAAAGTGAAGCAATAGTTGGGTAATGCCATAATAATGTCGGAGCTATTTTAAATCCGAGCATTTTTTCGGCTTTTGTGACAATTACCATCGCTTGAGTAGAATCCAGACCATAAGTATCTAATGGCTGTTCGGTATCAACTTGATCTAGTGCTACTTGGAGAGTTTCGGCAAGATTAGATAACAACCAAGCTTGAATTTCTGCTGCTGTTAAAGATTTTTTTGCTGTCATCATATTTAGGCTTCCAATGTAGAATTTACAGGTGTATATTGACTGTAGTAATTTGGAATTTGCAGCCCTTGAGTTTTCAAACTTTGAATTCGGTATAAGTAGGCAGAACCTATCATGATATGGTTAGCAACATCCACAACGCGGCGATGATTTGGATCTGCTAGATAGGAACCCCGCACCCAGTCATTAAAGCTACCTATTGCTGGGCCACACCAAATTTGATAATCAACTTCTCTACCTTTTTCTCCAGCATGAGACCAACGAGAAGATAACCCTAAATACCAACGGAAAATTAACGCCATTTTCAATTTAGGATTATTAACAGCTTTCCCCAATTTCTCTGGATTTTTTTGGGATAAATAAGCCGCTGTTTCTTCCCAAACTTGAGCAAGTGGCTTACGAAAAACTTGTTTTTCTAGCTTCTCTCTTTCTTGACTAGGAATCTCATCAATTGAATTATAATTCCTGTAGATTTCATATAATTTTTGAGCGCGGAGAGGAAACATTGTACCGCGTTTGAGAACTTGCAGTTTTACACCCATTTCAAACATATCTGCGGCTGGGGCCATCATCACATCAGCCATATCTGCTTGTGCTAACAATTGCTTGGTATGCTGACAACTTCCGGCTTCCATACATGATTGATTAATTGAACCTGTCACCACATATGCAGCACCCATCATAAAAGCAGCTAAAGCAGATTGTGGCGTTGCAATTCCACCTGCAACTCCGACTCGGATAGGTTTTTCATAATTATATTGTGCTTGAATTTCATCCCGCAAAGCCACAATTGAAGGTAGCAAACAAACTAAAGGACGATTATCAGTATGACCACCAGAATCTGCTTCTGCTGTAATATCATCAGCCAGAGGAATTCTAGCTGCTAAATTTGCTTGTAATTCACTGATTAATCCTTGTGCAACCAATTCTTGCAGCATTTTTTGTGGTGCTGGTTGCATAAATTTACTTGCAACTTCACGGCGGGAAATTTTCGCAATGATTTTGTTTTTTATTTCAATTTCATTTGCTGAATTAACGCCCAATCCTGCAGCACGGTAATAAACTATGTTGGGAGTTATATCTAAAAAAGCCGAAGCTTCTATGGTTCTTACCCCATATTTGAGGTATAAATCTACTGCACCGCGTTCAAGTGCAGGTTCATTAGGACTATGAATTAAATTAAAAGCATAAGGCCCATTTGGTAAGGCGTATTGGATGCGGTTAATAGCTATTTCTAAGCGATGTGGCGGTAAACCACCTGCACCAAAGGAACCCAAAATTCCCTCTTTTCCTAAAGCAATGATCATTTCTTCTGAGGCGATTCCACCAGCCATTGCACCAGTGGTGTAGGCGTATTTCACACCATGAAAAGCCAGAAAATTCGGGTCTCCCAATTGTTGTAATCTGATGGGTGGAATTACCATCAACAATTCAATTTGTCCTACTTTACCATGATCAAGAGGAGACAAATAACCGTCGTTGGTGACACCAATTTTGCCGTCAACTTTAACGATGTAACAAGGTTGATCTAATGTCAGGAGTTTTTCTTTGATTGTGCTGGGGTTAAAGGCTACGCAATCTAAGGAACCTTTCCATATTTGGTTAAAGTTGCAAGGAGAACTACAAAATTCAAGACCGTTCTCTATTACCACATCTACTGTTTTCACCGTAGTGATTCCTCAAGATATTTATTAGGAGTTGATTTATATTGCAATCCAAGTTGAGAGTGTTTTTTAATGAACCGCAGAGTACGCAGAGTACGCAGAGGAAAGAGGAGAGAGGAGAATAATTACGTTGTTATAATTCCTCTCTCTGTGTTCTCTGCGCCTCTGCGGTTTTTTACTCATTTAACAAGTTTTCAACACAAGCGAGTTGTAGTTGAATCAGTTCGCTGATTTGCTGGCTAAATTCTTGACGAGATTGTAAGAAGGCGTCATGAGTTTTATGAACTTGGAAATTATTGGCGTTCAATTTTTGATAATGAGATTGATTGAGGAGGGTAATGGTTTGGGTTGACTCAACAAATTGTACTTCTGCTTTTGGCTCTAAGCTGTTATCCATGATATTTTGTAGCGGCATTTTTTCTGGTTGAGTCGCAGGGGGGTTGATGGGTTGAGATTTTTTGATAGTTTTGGAGATGTTGCGGAAGAGTTGTTTGTTTTCTTCCGTCAAAATTTTGTCGGTAATGCTTTGTCCACCCAAGGTGACTTTTTTGAGGGTGAGTTTGGATTTTTTACTAGTTTCTGTTACTTGGGTGTAGAGTGGTGACAGGTCAACAGAAACTTGATGGCTGACGAGTTTTGCTAGGGCTTTGACGATACCAGAATGGTCGTCTAAACCTCTGCGATTGAGGGATATGGTAATGTGTTGTTTGCTGCCGAGAATTTTATCTATCCAGCGTGAACAAATGTTACCTGCACCTGTTTCGATAAAGATTCTCGCCCCATCATCATAGACTCGGTTAACTAGCCGGGGAAAATCTAGCTGTTGGGATAAACCTGTGGCTATACTGTTGGCGATCGCTTCACTTTCCATTCTCACCGGGCTATACTCAGCAGCAGAGTAGAGGGTGACATCTGGTAAATTTTTCTGGATGGGTAGGGTGTTGACTCTGGCGATTTCGTTATACTCGGAACCCATCGCCTCACAATGGATCACGTGATCGAAGGGGGCGCGGAAGGCGTTACAGCCTAATATTTGAATGATTCTTTCACAAGCTGCTGGTTGACCGGCGATGACGACTTCTTCTGGTGTGTTGATTTGGGTTAAGAAGACGCGCTTCTCATGTTTGAGATATTCTCTGACTTGAGATGGGGTTGTCATGAGAACATAGTTAGCCCAGAAGTTATTATCTTGGTTTGGTGGTAGTTGCCAATACTGGCGGACGGCTGTTTTTGCACCAGATAATCTGTCGGCAAATAGGGGTGAGGTGTGGAGGGCGCGGATTCCTTGGGTGAAGTTATCCCAGACACCGACAGCAGACATCATACTGGTTTCACCCAAGCTGTAACCAAAGACAAATTCGGGTTTGACTTGGAATTGATCACGGATGATTTGGGTGATGAATCTGGTAAACAGCATGTCTACGTCGAAGATGGCTAGAGGATCATCGAGAAATTGCTGTTCTTTGGTTTCGAGTTGACGGGATGAAAGTTTGTTTAAGCTTCTGGGGAAGACGATGCGGGAGATATCGGCGACGAGGTTTTGTAGTTCTTTGATGGCGATGTCGTCGAGGATGTTGGGGAATAGACGGAAGAGGTTACGCGCAATACCTAGATAAGAGTTGACTGCTGCTGGGTAAACGTAAGCAACTCCTCCACGTTTACCGAGTGGTTTGGCTGTGAAGTAACTACCTAGTGGTGTTTGCCAATCTTCTTGTTTGCTAAAGGCGTTATCTATACCTTTTCTGGCGGCTGCAATTTCTCTGGTGAGTTCGTTTTGGTTATGTGCCAGAATTACTAAGATGTAGTTTGCACTCGGATCTAGTTTATAGTTGGCAAAAGCGAGATTAGCAGCGTTGGTGAGGGAAGTACCGTTGGTTACGGTGTTTTCGAGAGCGTCAAGTTGGGTAAGTAAATCAGTGCGATCGCGTCCAGTTATTGGAAATAAATAAAAGGGTGTTTGCTGCAAAAATCTGCTGCTGCGTTCTTGTTGTTCTGCTTCTTCTGATAAAATAGCATGGGCATAACTGCCATCTATTCCTATGCTATTAACAGCAGCAATTCTTTTTGTAGCTTGTTTGTCGAGAAACCAAGGTCTTGATTCTGTCGCAACATAGAAAGGAATATGAGGAGAATTTACTCCCCCTTGTCCCTTGTCTTTAACTCCAGTCCAATTTGGTGTACCTGGAATATATCTGTAATAAAGACACAAGGCTGTCTTGATTAAACTAGCAATTCCCGATGCAGTATATGTATGACCAATATTAGCTTTAACACTACCAATTGCATAGTTTAAATCACTTGCACTTCCTGGATAAGCCTGAAGCAAACCTGTGATTTCGGCTTCGTCTTCTTGTTTGTTACCACTACCATAAACTTCTAGATAGTTGACGTCAGATGGTTTGATACCCGCCATTAACAAAGCTTGCTGACAAACTTGGTGAACGGCTTTAGGATTATTATTTCCTAAACGATCTTGCACAAAACTGATTGCATCAACAGCTGCGTAAATGCGATCGCGTTCTTTTTTCGCAGTTTCATGCAGTTTTAAGACTACTGCACCTGCACCTTCTCCAACCATCCAGCCATTAACTTTTTGATCATAGCTGAGGGTATTTGTACCAGAATTAATTGCTGTTCTTTGATTTCGTAATAATACATTTTCCATCCCGCCAGCTAAATCAACTGCACCCACAAGTACAGCATCTGCTTCCCCAGTAGTGAGTAAATGTTGGGCGACTTCTAATACTTTGAAAGTGGAATTTTCACCCGCAGTTATAGTAAATACAGGTGCTGTGAAATCCCACAGTGAAGAAATGCGACTCGCCATAATATTAGCGATGTAACTTACATATTCGCTGCTTTCAACGGGATGGTGAATACCATCTTTAACTATGGTTTCTAATTGAGCAACTTTATCAGATGGGAGAGAAATTTCTCCGGCAATTAAACCTTCCTTAATTTGCCAATCTAAATTCCATCTTTGCTGTAAATGATGTGCAGAAAATTCAGTTTCTGCGGCAATTATTACTGCTACATTTGCACCTTCTTTGATGCCTGCATCTTTTAAGGCACGTTCGGCAACTTTCAGTAATAATAATTGTTGTTGATTGAGTTTTTCTAGTTCATTCGGTGGAATTTTACTAGAAACTGTATCAATTTCAAAATCTGTAATGTATGCGCCTAATGGTGGTTTCCCATCAGCCAAGCCGTATTTTTTCAGTAACTCTGCTTGCTTTTCTACCCCGTACCATCTATTAGGAGGTAGGGGAATAAAATGTTGTCTACCTTCGTAAATACTGCGTTCAAAAGCATCTAAACCATCGCAGCCACCAAAAAAGGCATCCATCCCGACAATAGCGAGTTTGGCCGGGTGCAGAGATTCTTCTGGTGTTACTGATTCTGTTGTTTTTCCTTGTTCTAAAATCATATGGGCATTCGTTCCACCCAAACCAAATGCACTGATAGCAGCACGTTTGATAGGTTGATTTTCCGGCCAATTGGTGGTGTTGGTAACAATGCGTTGCGGTGAGACAACATTGTTGTCTGTACCCATTGGTTCTGTAATATTGATTGTGGCTGGAATCACGCCATTAGACATGCTCATCAGCACTTTAATTAAGCTAACGCTGCCAGCAGCTGTCAGCAAGTGACCGACGTTAGATTTTACAGAACCTAGTAAAGGTTTGGCTTGGTATTTACCGAAGAAAGTTTCTATAGATTGGAACTCGGTGGTATCGCCTAACAATGTCCCCGTAGCATGGCATTCCATGTAATCAATGTTGTTAGGATTGATTTGTGCTTCTTGGTAGGCGCGTTCAAAAGCGAGAGTTTGTCCTTTGGAATTAGGGCTGAGTAGGTGTTTACCCCGGCCATCATTAGAAAGACCGTTGCCTGTGATGGTAGCATAAATGCGATCGCCATCTCTGATGGCATCACTATATCGCTTCAGTACCACCATCCCTGCACCTTCCGCAGTCAGCATCCCCCGCGATAATTTATCTAAGGGACGGCTAATATCATCGTTTTCGGGATATCCTTGAATTCCAGAAAACAACATCCTAATAAATAGCGGATCTGCACAGCTGATACCACCTGCTAACATCAAATCAGCTTTGTGTGTCCACAAATAATGAGATGCCAACCTGATAGAATATTGTGGCGATGAACAGGCAGCATCGATACAAAAATGTATATTTGATAATGAGAAAGCTTGAGCAATGATCGCTGCTGGTAAGCCTGAGATCATCGCATTATAGAATGAGGCTTGATCAGATGAATTTAAACCAGCTAAATCGAAGTCTTGCTGTTGTAATAGTTCTCTGACAGATGGTGTCAGGATTTCTTGATAAATTGGTGTGAATAATTGATTAGATGCTTTGGTGGGGAGAGAGAGTGTACCTAATATGACTCCGCATTGAGAGAGAATAGATTCTTGATTTAAGTAACCACTATGTTGCAAAGCTTGTTTGGTAACATGCAGTGACCATTTAAAGGTATTATCTAGTTTTTCTAGTAATTCTGCTGGTAGTTTGTAACCGGTAGGATCAAATTGAAAATCACGGATGAATCCACCTTTGAGGGAGTAGACTTTATCTGGTTTTCCTTTGCTTGGTTCGTAAAAAATTTGGGGATTTACTCCGAGTTCTTGAGAGGTTAGAGATGATGTGGAATCTTTTTGTTGAATGAGGTTTTGCCAAAATTCTTCAGGATTTTTGGCATCGGGAAATAGGCATGAGAATCCGATAATGGCTATTTTTTCCACAGATATTCTCCTAATAATATTATTTCTTGGTGTCTTTGTGCCTACCCTGCGGGTAGACACGGAGTGGCTTCTGAAAGTAGCCACTAACGCGTCTATGTGGTGAAAAAAAGAATATTTGAAACACCAAGACACTAAGACACAAAGATGTCTATTTAAAAAACCGCAGAGGGAGAGAAGGAGGAAGTAGGTAGTTAAGACTATTTACTACTAATAACTAGAACCTATGCTTTGGGGCGCATTAGTTTGGCTGGGAAGATAATTCCTTTACCTCCGAGAAGTTGTGAGTAGATTTTTCCTTGTTTGTCGTGTACGAAGAAATCAGCAATTACGCCTGTTTGTGTTTTGCTTCTGACTTCACAGGAGACGTAGAATGTTTCGTTATAGGGTGTTTTGGCAAATTGTTCGTATTTTTCTTGTTGTCCTGGTAAGCAAATTTCTTGATGGTAATGATTTAGCCAAATCCACAAGGGATGAGTACTCAAATCAGTTGTGAATCCATTGATCCAATATGCTGGAAATTGTCCTTGTTTTGTTTTGTCGATTTCTTGCCAAAAACATTCGACTGTGATTTTTTCGGAGTTAATATTTATGACTCTCTTGAGTTGTTGAAAAGCTGACCCATGAAATAGTGCTGACTCTCCTGTTTGATAAAAGTCTTTACCTGTGGTGGTAATAATATTATCTTCTGTCAGGTTCAGTTTTTCATAGATGGGGGCGGGAGGAATATTACGCAGGAGTTTCACTTGTGTGCTGAAGTGATATATGGTTTTACCTTCGGGATTTTTACTCCAGATTTTGCACAAGAAGTTTACTTCGTGATTATCGAGATTTTTGGATGTTTCTTGTAAGTCGAGAATGTATTCATCTGCGAGGGTTTCGTTAAAGGTAATTCCTTTAAATATTCGGAAATCTGTGCTACTGAATGCTTTATAGCCTGGATATAATTTTTCACAAACATCGGACATCCATGACACTGCACAGGTAGCAGGTAAAACCGGATTACCAGCAATGACATGATCTTGTAAAAAGGGATTGGCTTCAAGTGTTAGTTTACGACGGATGCGATAGGTATGAAGTTCAGTATCTAGAGGTGCAGCTGGTGTAGGCATGGGGCTGCCAATCACAAGTTGTGTGGTATTGTGATTAGCATTACGCAGTTCTCTGACTAACATTTGTGTCCCAGCTTCTACTGGGATAATATCAATACCCCGACGTGCAAATTCTTTTTTCAATTCTGCTGTCACCATTCCACTATCCCAACCTCCCCAGTTAATCGCAACAACATGAGATTGGGGATATTGTTGTTTGAATAAATGGGCTGATTTGTTGAGAATTTCGTTAGCTATAGCGTAATCAGATTGTCCGATATTACCGTAAAAACCAGTCACGGAAGAAAACAAAACTAAATGCTCAATCTGATTAGGTTTGACACAAGCTAAAATATTTTCTAGCCCTTGAACTTTAGCTGTATAAACTTTTTCAAAGTCCTGTTCTGTTTTCTTTTCAATTAATTTATCGGCTAAATTACCAGCACCATGAATGATACCTGTAATTTCACCCATGCGTTGAACAGTAGTAGTCAGTTTTTGATTTAAAGCTGAAGTATCAGTGACATCTACACTAATATATTCAGCCTCTCCACCTGCTTGTTGAATTGCTGCTAATGTTTCTTTAATTTCTCGACTCGATGCTATTTGATTATATAACTTCTGCACACTCATGGGTGTGGGCTTCTCTCCAGTGGAAAGAAGATATTCCATGATGCGTTTTTTTAATGTTGCTTCATCAAAACAATTGTGAGCAAAGTCAGGTTCTGTTTCTAAAAGTTCCGAACGCCCCAGCAAAATAAACTTACAAGGATGCTGTTGTGCTAATCGGATTGTGCACTTAGCTGTAATTCCCTTAGCCCCACCACTGACCAAAAAAACAGATGTAGGACGAATCTGATTTGCTGTAATCATAAATTATCCTTTCGCAGAGATAAAAGTCAATAAATAAAGTTGAAAATACTTGGTGTCTTGGTGTCTTTGTGGTTAAAAAATATTGAAACACATAGACGCGCCAGCGGCTTCCCGCAGGGTAGGCACTAAGACACTAAGTGTATTGCGCCTATTAACTGGATTTTTTTGAGGTGAAGGTTTGAAGGCGATCGCCATCATTAAAAACATCACCATCATGAGCGCAATGATTATTGGTAAAGGAACAAAACTGTTCTCTTGAGATTGTGAGCTAGAACTTGTACTTAATTTATTACTAGAAGATGAACTATAACTAGATTTAATATTAGAAGATGAACTCAAACTAGAATTAGGCTCAACCAATCGAACATCACCAAGGTCTTTTTGTTTTGGTGATAGTTTTACTGAAGAATTATAGTTTTTGTAGCCATTGGCTTGGATAGATAATTGTGCTTGCAAATAATTGCTGTTATTAAAGTTAATTGTTAATCGATATATCCCTTCCAAATCTGTGTAGGTAATCACTGAATTACCTGCATATGTTAGTAAAACTTTAGCCCTACTAATCGGGGCTTGTTTTTTTTGGTCAATAACGCGACCAAGAAAAGTAATTGTTTGATGCTTGGACATACATATCTTTAAGGCGAGTGAGGAGGGGGACAAGGAAGACAAGGAGGAATTTCTCTCTTGTTTCCCCCCTCTCCCTTGTCTTTTTATCTTTTCTTATTTATCGAGTACGCTAACCAAAGTTACTCTTCCCTGGGAACCATAGGCTACTTCGGTAAGATAACGATTGGGGTCGTGAAGTTCAGCAAATATGTGCTGTGCTGATGTTTCGGCGTCAAAATCAGGACTAAGGTCTATTGCCCGACAATATACTTTTGGCCATTCCCAAATCATAGTTTTGGTTAATCCAAATAAACCTGCACCAATCGCCCCAAAGTTAACTTTGTGTTCAACTCCAAAAGCCCCGTCTAGACGTGCTACGGTACAGAAACAACTGCGTCCGTGATTGGCTGTTGCATTGAGGGATTTTTTCAGGTGTTTCGCCATGAAGAAGACTTGCTTAATAATCGCTTTTTCTTGTGGGAAATAAGCAATCTTATCGTTGTGACTAGCCTGGAAAACGGGATGAATGTGAATAAATGCGCCAACATTACCGTAATGCGTTGCGATCGCTGCTAGTTGTTGTTGTAGATGTTCCTCAGTAGAATCTTGTAAGGTAACGCGATTCACACCTGCTGGTAAGGGCGATTTTTCGGGAACTAGGGACGGAGGTAAGTTTAGGACTACTACTTTCCATCCCCGTTGACTCAATAACTCAGCAACTTTGGTAGTGGTGAGGGAACCATCGTCGGTGATTAGGGCGATGTGTCCCTCTGGTATGGGAAATTCCCAAAAGTCGGGTGGTGGGAGAATTTGCAGCTTGGCTGGACGACGTTGGACGTTGGGTACTAACTCATCTGGCTGGTTAACAGATTCATGTTGCTGCTTTTTTTTTTCAGCCCCAGCTAGTTTCTGGAGGTACTCAACTATTTGACCGATGGTGCGTAGTTCTGCTAGTTCTTCCACATTACTCGGTTTCGGTAGGTCGGGGTATTTTTCTTGTAACGCCCCCATAATTTCTACCCGTTTAATCGAGTCAATCCCCAAATCTGCTTCCATATCCATGTCGAGTTCTAGCATTTCGACTGGATAACCTGTTTTTTCGCTAGTAATAGCTAACAGGGTTTCAGATAGGTTACTTAAGTCAACTTCTGCTGCGGGAGTCACCGTTTCGGTAACGGTGATGATTGGTTCAGCGGCAACTGCGACACTTGCATGAACTGCGGTGGAGTCGTTGCTGAATTCCGGTACAGCTACAAAAGACACTTCTGAAGTTGCGGAGACAGGGAGAGTAGAAGACGCGGAGAAATTATCAAAAATATTCTCCGTGTCAGAATGTCCCCGCGTCCCCGCTTCCTCTTGTTTCTCTGTGTTCTCCCTGTTTCCCTTGTCCTCTACCAACGCGGGGGTAAAAACTAACGATTGTAGATACTGGACAATTTGACCGATGGTACGTAGTTCAGCCAGTTCTTCTACATTACTTGGCTTGGGTAAGTCGGGGTATTTTTCTTGCAATGCACCCATGATTTCTACTCGTTTGATCGAGTCGATTCCCAAGTCTGCTTCCATGTCCATGTCGAGTTCTAACATCTCGATGGGATAACCAGTTTTTTCACTGGTGATGGCTAGCAGGGTTTGATCTAACTCAGATAGATCAATCGTTGGTGCTAATGTTGCTGGTGGTAGTGGTTGTTGAGTAATTACTGATTGCGGTGGTGCGCTGATGGTCGGTGTGCTGGGAGTGGGAGAGAAAGAAAGTGGGGTAGTTTCTGGTTTTACGGTTGTTGTACCGTTTTGAATAACAGTCTCAGTTACAGGTTCGGGCTTGCTTTCTGATATCTTGACACTGGCTGGAACTGGGCTGTCTTCTTTAACAGCAGGAGTTTGATTTTCTTGGATTTTGGCAACAGGGGGAACAGAAATCTCTACTTTCGCAGGTACACTTACCTGAGCAGAAATTACTGGTTGAGTAGTTCCACCCTCGGTGATGAGTTGGGAATATTCTTGCTGAACGAGTTGGAAGAAGTTTTTGGTGTATTCTACCTGATCTTTGAGATATTGTTCATGAATGCGTAGGGTTTCACTTTGTTGGGCGTGAAACTGCATCATGCTACGGTCTAAGCTTTCAATGATGCTTGGTTTCAGCTGGGCTGCATCTGCCGAATGTTTACCGTTAGCAAGCAGGGAATTCTGCTGTTGCATCAGTTGGAAAAAGGTTTTAGCATATTCCATCTGATGGTTCAGGTAGTGGGAATGAACTTGTAAATTCTCGCCTTGATTTTGTTGAAACTGTGTCAGGACGTATTCTAAGCTTTCTAAAATTCTTTGGTAATTTACAAGTTTATCTGGGATTTCTGGTTGCATTGGGGATCGGGGAACGGGGATCGGGGATTGGGAGATGGGGGGAGTGGGGGAAGTGTGGGAGGTAGGGATTAGGGATTGGGGATTACCGTTACCGTTACCGTTGCTTTTTACTACTTCCCCTTTAAGCATTTGAACTCTGTTTTCTACCAGTTGGGGTTGTTTGCTGTGTCCGTTAGTATTGTTAGTGCCGTTAGTTTGTGGCAATGCGATCGCACTACTGAGAACAGAATTAGAATTATCTTGTAATTTCACTGTTTTCCCGTTCTGCAATGCTTGCTCAAATGCCATTTTCGTTTTGTCTGATACGTAGTTACTACCGCACAATTTGACGTTCAAACCTTTGTTTTTCGCTGGTTCTGCAATTACTGGCGGTAGTTGATAGGGGTCGAGGTTTTTCAGAGACATCCCTGCAACCCGCATTTGTACAGCGGCTTCGCGCACAGAACGATCGCTGTTCTTTTGGGCGCTGGGATTGAGTGCGATCGCCATATGGGGGCGATCGCCTAAAATGTCTTTGATTAAGTTGGTGAGAATATTTCTCGGCCCAAATTCTACGAAGCAGTAACCCCCAGCCGCATAGATATTTTCGATTTCCTGCTTGAACAGCACGGAGTTGGAAAGGTGGGTTTCGAGGGTTTTTTGAATGACTGCTGCTTCTTTGGGATATTCCTTACCTGTGACGTTGCTGTAAACAGGGATTTGGGGAATTTGGAAGTTGGCGTTTTTAATTGCGATCGCAAAGGATTTTTGAGCAAAAGCAATTAGCGGTGTATGGAAAGCTGCGGATACTGGTAAAGAAACAGCTGCATATCCTTGTTTGTGTAATGCATCCTTTATTTGGGTAATAGCGTTGGTGGGGCCTGCTAATACGACTTGGCGGGGTGAATTAAAGTTAGCGATCGCCACCTGGGGATAATTCCTCAGTACTGCTTCTACCTTACTCAGGTCTTCTTTGACCGCCAGCATCGCTCCTGTATCATAATTCGGATCTTGGGGTGCTGCCATTGCCTGTCCCCGTGCTTTCACAAGTAAACAGTAATCTGCATCACTCAACACTCCCGCCGCCCACAATGCTGTGAGTTCACCAAAACTGTGTCCAGCAACGAAATCTGCCTTAAATCCAGATTGTTGCAAGATTTTATACATCCCTGCGCTTAACATCCCAATTGCAGGTTGAGCATATTGTGTCCGTTGTAATGCTGCAACTTGGGCATTCTTTTCTGTCTCTTCAAATACGGGATGAGGAAAAACTATCTCAGATAGTGGCTGCAAGTTATCTTTGCATAACAAGCTATCCATGTAGCCGTACAGATTCCGCATTTCCGGGAAATTCATCACTAATTCCCGACCCATATTTAAGTATTGCGAACCCTGACCGGAAAATAAAGCTACTACTTTTCCGGCTAATTCCATACCAGAAGCGCGGTAGTAAACACCTTGGGGATGTTCCCAGGATGTCGCAGTTGGTTTGTTTTTCAGCAAGTCGATGCTAATTTGTAGTAACTTGCAAGCTTCAACACTATTCTCAGCGACAAAACCAACCCTAGCAGCACCCTGGGGAATTTCTCTAGTTTTGCAAGCTTCGACCAACTCTACATAATTCTTATTACCTGCCTCAGACTGCAATTGAGCTAAGGTTTCCTGACAACTGCTTAATAAATCTGCTGGAGTTTGAGCAAACAGGACTACTTCACTGGGCGCGGTGTGCAAGCGGTAAGCTTGGTTGTGTTCGCCTTCGTATTCTTCCAGAACCACATGATAATTTGTACCACCAAAACCGAAGGAACTGACACCCGCCCGTCTTGGCGCTTCCCCTTCTGAACGAATCCAAGGTCTTGTTTCTGTATTTAAATAGAAAGGTGAATTCTTGATTTGAAGTTTGGGGTTGGGTTCAGTGACGTTAATTGTGGCTGGTAGGATCTTATGGTGGAGTGCCAAAGCAGTTTTGATCAAACTCGCCGCACCAGCCGCCGCTTTTGTATGTCCAATTTGGGATTTGACTGTACCAAGGGCGATATGATGTCTTTTGGAGCTATTTTCTCCGAAAAATTCTCGTAAAGACCCAAATTCAGTTGGATCACCCGCCATAGTCCCTGTACCGTGGGCTTCAATCAGAGAAACAGTTTCGGGTGTAAAGCCTGCATCTTCGTAGGCGCGGCGCAATGCTTGTACCTGTCCCGCTTGGCGAGGGGCGTAAATACTTTTATAACGTCCATCGCTGGATGTACCGATACCTTTGATGACTGCATAGATTTTATCGTTGTCTCGTACCGCATCTTCTAAGCGTTTGAGAACAACCATACCGATACCTTCACCCAACATCATGCCATCAGACTGGGTATCGAAGGGTCTCACGACGCCGCTAGGAGTCACCGCCGGAGTTTTGCTAAAACTGATATAAGCTGTAATCGAGTTGTCAGTATCAACGCCGCCAGTCAGCATCATGTCACAACGATGTTCGACTAACTCGCTAATTGCCATTTTCAGGGCAGCGAAGGAACTAGCACAAGCAGCGTCAACTGTGCAATTGATTCCGCCTAAATTCAAACGGTTAGCAATTCGTCCAGAGATGACGTTTGCTAACATACCGGGGAAGGCGTTTTCATCCCACTTGACGTAAGCGCTTTTGATTTTTTCAATCACTTTTTGGGTATCTTCATCAGATAAGCCGCTACTTTTGAGGGCTTTTTCCCAAATTGGATATTGCAAACGCGCAGCCAAGGGAATCCCTAATTTTAGGGCTGCTGATCCTAAGATGACACCGACAGTTTCGCGACTAAATTCCCGGTTTTCGTTATAACCAGCATCTTCCATCGCCTGTTTAGCAACTAGCAAGCTCAACAGTTGGGAGACATCTGTCACTTCTAAAATATTTGGCGGAATTCCAAAATCCATGGGGTTAAAATCAACATGGGGAAGAAATCCGCCTTTTTTGCAATAGGTTTTGTCTTCTGGTGTTCTGGGGTTTGGATCGTAGTAATCTTCCACACTCCAATGGGTGGGTGGAATGTCGGTTATACAGTCGAGTTTATTAACAATATTTTGCCAATATTCCCGCAAGTTTTTCGCTTGGGGAAATAAAGAAGCCATACCGATAATAGCGATAGGATTATGCTGCAATTTTCTGTTTATTTTTTCGATTCCCATAGACTTATCCGACATCCTTTTTTTGACCTCAAGAAACCTCACCACTGCCTTTTCACAATTGTTTATCTGTTCTTCCAATTGCGCTAAGGCAATCTCAATTGAATGAGCAGACATAGAAGATGATTAATTTTTGGTAATGTGGATGATATAACTGCTACAGTTTCTGTAGCGAATTAATGCAGCAGTTATCCTATGCACAAGGGCTAAATACTTGTATTGACATCAGCACCCAATAGCAAATGTCACCCTGACTATTTTGGATTTTGGATTTTGGATTTTGGATTAATAGTTTTCGGAACACCAATTCTAAAATCGCAAATCAAAAATCTCAAATCGGTTAACTAGATGAAAATAATTTTGCTTGTGTCTGTTGCAATTAGATCAAAAATATTACACAACGCTCGACTCCTGAGATTGTGGTAATAGATCGATGACGTTGTTGTAACTAGTAAAATAGTCTTGCAGTGCGTTAGCTGCCTGACCCGTAAACTCTATCCATTCGTAGTTATGGAGATTGGGGGAGATGCTTTCACACTGGAATATTGAAAACTTAGGAGTAACTAAGAGAACAGAAACGCTTTTTACTTCTGAGCCAGGTTGATTATCTAGCTTAACTGCGGCAATGTAGCTGGTGTTAAGAATAACGTTTTGAATCTTGATAAATGCCATAGCAGTTTCGACTTCCAAGATAATATATTCTATGAATTCTGTCAAATATTGTTTGACAAATTCGTTACCGAAAAATACCTCCTTTCATTTGAATTCATAAGCAATTACAAAAATAATTGAACTAACTAGAAGGTAGAAATATAAAGCTGCTTCTTGATTAGATTTCAAGAGGGAGCATTTTACGTTTAATGCTGTTCACTTACTGAATCATTAATGATGGCATGGGGACTTTTTTAGTGCGTAGTTATGTACTCTCAATTAATTATTCACTAACTAATAAGCCTTGTTGCCTATAAGAACGACAATTAATACCAAGATTAGCATAGCCAGCATTAACTGGATTGTTCGTAGGTGGCAATTTTAGAAAAAATATAAATACAAACTTGAACAAGTATTAAAAAGTAGCATTTCTTACTATTGCCTCAAGTAAAAAGTAGAAAGTGCCTATACTCCGGTAATAAATAGGCATCTCTTTTGCAATTATATTAATAAATAGCCTCAATAAAAATTGATTTTGGAACTGAATTAACAATGTGATCAAAAAAATGTGAAGTCAGTAAAGCTCAGTATATTTTTCATGACAAGATAATGATTCAGCTATCACTGATGCTGATTTTTTAATAAAAATAAACTAGACATATTAAGAGGTTATTAAAGTCAATGTTTATTTACATTTTTTTGCTGGTCATTAGAGACGCGATTTATCGCGTCTGTACAATGGTCATTGGTCATTCTCCCTTGTCTCCCTTGTCCTCTTTGTCCCCCATCACCCCATCCCCACACCGATGTTGGCTTTTTTCCCTGTCCACTTTTCCCAACGGATAATTTCGCGACTGATTAATTCTAGGTTATGATCTCCGATAAAACAGATACGCCCCATCCTTTCACAAGCGCTCAAAATTTCACCATTTCCCATAAATGGAGCAATGACAAATTGATCTTGATGACTTGTATAAAGGTTGATTAGGTAATTAATTATTCCTTCTATACCTTCAATATGAATTGGTGTTTGCGGCTTAGATATGGATTGATGAGAAAAAATGCCAATATACAGGTTACTAATGATTAATTCATACTGGTAAGGCATCCGAGTTTGGCTGCAAAACTCATAAATTTGATCTTGGGAACGTACGACTGCAACAATTCTTGCTTCATCAACCAAGTAATCATGATTCCAAGTAGATGATAGAGTGGCGATCGCTAAGGCCGCATTCGATGGTAAGAGTTGTTTAAAATTTTTACTACTAGTATCACCACAATAAACTAAATGCCTACCCAGCACTAATTCATCACCAACTTTTACTTGTGGTTCTTTGAGAATAACGGTTGTTTTGTGATCTGGCTGTTCTAAACGATTTGGCACTTTTTTAACAGCTGACTTTGCTTGTTTTTGAGCGATCGCACTTTTGAAGGCTAGTAATTGTAACTCCTTTTGCTTGGCTCGTGATTCTGCTGCTAATTGTGCTTGTCGTTCGGCTTCTTGTTCTTCTCCCTTGGCTTTGGCTAATTGTGCAGCTTCTTCAGCTTGTTCTGCTGAAGTACGTTCAGCAGTAGCAGTTCTGGCTATTTCTAACTGAGCCGTAGTACTTTTAGCTAATGGTGTTTCTTTAATCAGCTGTTTTACCTCTGGATGAATCGCCTTAGCGATCTGTAAACCTTGCTGCAAAGTACGTTCAGAGAAACCTGTTTTTTTGGCGATATCCTTAGTAGTCTTCGCAGGTGGTGAAATGGTTGCACTACCTTTAAGCGTATATTGGTTATCTCCTGCTTTGGCTCTGAGTCCCATTCGTTGGAGAATTTGCTCCCGTTCCAACCAAAGTTCATTACGTTCGAGGGGTTCTAGCTCATTGCGGATTAAATTTTCGTCTATTTCCGCTAGACGAGATTGTTCAGTATCTTCATAATTAACAACATTGCACTCAATTTCTTCTAAACCCAGCATCTGACAAGCCGTCAGACGGTGCAACCCAGCAATCAAGTTGTAATGTTGATCTACCGTAATTGGGTTTAAAAGACCATTTGCTTGAATAGATTCTTTTAAATCCTTAACTTTCTCGCCATTTAATGGACGACGATTCACACCAATTTTAATTTTGTTTATAGATATCTTAGGCATAATTACTGTTTTTCTAAGTCGTCAGTCAGAATACCCGCAAGACGATAAACCCGATTTTATTTCACCAGTGCGATCAAAAACATTAATTTTATGAAAACTCTGATGAGAATGTCTTAATGCTTTACGGCTATTCGATTTTAGATTGCTCCCACTGAGAAATTTGGGCTTGTACCCTCTCTCTTACTGTTTTATTGAAGCCAATACTCTTAAAAAAGTTCCCCGATGAGATGTGCTTGGTGTGGGGAGTGTGGGAAGTAATAATATTCTCCCTTGTCCCCCTTATCTCCAATCCCTTATCCCCGATCCCCTGCTTGACAACATCAAAGTTTTTTGCCATATTGGAAGGCGAGTTTTTAATGCCCATATCATTGCCGCTTCGTTTTTAGCTCAGATTCTTTTTCGACGTAAAAGTTTTCTAAATTAGTATTGTTATTGTTCAGGGCCTACTTTACCAGATATCTACCAAGAGTAAAATTGAGAAAATTTTGGTGTAAGGCTGCTGTTAATTGTGCGATCAATTACATTTAATTAGGTCGGCACAAATAAAGCTAACTGGCGAGGGTCGTCATTTGTAATTTGTAATTTGTAATTTGTAATTTGTCATTCGTAAGGGTTTCTATTAATCAGTGTAGACGCATTGGCGGCTTGCCGCAGGCTACAGCTATCAGATGTAATTCCCAGAATCGATTAATAACTGATAACTGTAATTTCTCGCAGTCATTGTTAGTCTTTTGTTATTTGGTATTTTAAGCACCAACAATCAACAATCAACAATCAACAACCAACTATCAATATCAACCAATAAAAATATGACAGCAGACAAGAAAAGCTTGTTCTTCGCAAAACCTTTAACTAGGTGGGGAATTTTTTTGGCGGTTTCTATAGCTTTTGCTACTGGCTTAGTGTCTTTCTTCAGTTTGTTACTGCTTCGCTCCCAAGTTCAAACCGAACCACAAAAGCCTGTGAAAGCTGCGCCTGCAAGAGTTGCTGTGACTGCTTTAGGGCGTATTGTACCTGATGGTGAAATCACTCAATTGTCTGCTCCCAGTTCACTAAGTGGTGTACGAGTAGAAAAGCTGTTAGTGAAAGAAGGAGAGCAAGTAAAAGCAGGTCAAGTCATAGCATTGTTGGAAGGATACACTCGTACTCTTGTGGCTGTACAACAAGCCTTAGACAGTGTGACAGTGGCTCAAGCTAAACTAGCACAGGTTAAAGCTGGGGCAAAAACAGGGGATATTGATGCTCAAAAAGCAGCGATCGCTCAAATAGAATGGCAATTACAAGGAGAAGTTACTACTCAGCAAGCAGCGATCGCCAGTCTCCAAGCTCAAGTACAAAATGCCGAAACTGAAAACAACCGCTATCAACAACTATATAGAGAAGGTGCGATTTCTGCATCTACAGCAGAGAGCAAAGCTTTGCAACTCAAGACTTTGCAACAACAACTAGCTGAGGGTAAAGCAGCTCTTACCCGTTCTGTTGATACTCTCCAAGAACAAATCAGAGAGTCTAAAGCCAAACTAGGAAGTATAAAAGAGGTGCGCCCGACAGATGTCCGCCTAGCAGAAGCCGAACTCAAGAGTGCGATGTCTGCTGTGAAACAAGCACAAGCCCAGCATGAATTAACTTACGTAAAATCTCCAGTCAGTGGTAAAGTTTTGAAAACTCACGCCAAATCAGGAGAAGTAGTCGCTACTAACGGTATTGTAGAGATCGGTAAAACTTCTCAAATGTACGCGATCGCAGAAGTTTACCAAACAGATATTCAAAAAGTACGTATAGGTCAAAAAGCGATCATTACTAGCACCGCCTTTCCTGGCAAAAAATTACAAGGAACTGTCAGCGAAATAGGTTTACTCGTTGACAGACAGAATATCTTAAGTGTCAACCCTGGTGCAGATACAGATCGCAGAGTCATTCAAGTCAAAATTCGTCTCGATAACTCAGTAGATAGTCAACAAGTCTCTGGTTTAACTAACTTACAAGTAGATGTAGCTATTAAAATTTAGCTACTCCCAGCATAGTAAAATAGCCCACAAAACAAAGCAGCTAGGTTGGTTTTTTACTACTAATTACTAACCACGAACTACCAATTACCAATTACCAAATCATGGCGTTTAAAATTCCTCTGGCATGGTTGCAACTAGTCAGAAACAAAATTCGTTCTCTAGTAGCTGTAGCTGGCATTGGTTTTATTGTAATTTTGATGTTTATGCAACTTGGATTTCAAGATGCTCTTTACTCTAGCGCTACTCAGGTGCATCGCAATCTCCGAGGCGATTTATTTTTGGTTAGTTCGCAATATAAATCTTTGACTGCAATTCAAAGCTTCTTTCGGACTAGATTGTATCAAGCTTTGGGGTTTGATGGTGTAGAGTCAGTTAGTCCTATATATTTGGGATTTGCTAAATTTAAAAACCCTGAAAACGGTGAGAAATATTCAATCTATGTAATTGGTTTTGAACCAGGGAGACCAATTATGAATATGCCGGAAGTTGAGAAGAATATAGATAAAATTAAAGTTCCTGATGTCGTACTTTTTGACCGCAATTCTCGCCCAGAGTTTGGCCCAGTTGCTAAGAAATTTGTTCAGGAAAATACCGAACAGATACTAGAAATATTTCCCTTTGATTCCCTCAGAGGTTATAGAGTTAGAGTTGGTGGTTTATTTAGTTTAGGGCCATCCTTTGGTGTGGATGGAAACTTGATAGTCAGTGACACAACTTTCTTAAGGATATTTCCTAACAGCCGTCCTTCAGAAATGATTGATGTCGGTGTGATTTCACTACAACCAGGTGCTAATCCCCAAAAAGTAATAGCAGAATTGCGAGCTAATTTACCCAACGATGTGAAACTTTTTACTCACCAAGAGTTTATTGATTTTGAGAAAGAATATTGGGCTACGAGAACGCCCATTGGTTTCATACTCAATCTCATGATTTCAATGGCTTCAGTTGTTGGTGTGGTAATTGTTTATCAAATTCTTTACAGTAATATCTCCACTCAACTAGTCGCTTATGCAACCTTAAAAGCCATAGGTTATGGAAACAATTACTTATTAAATGTCGTGTTTCAACAGGCTTTTATATTGTCATTCTTAGGTTACATTCCAGGGTTTTTTATATCTATCTTCTTATATGATTTTGCTATGGGAGCAACTAAACTACCCATAATGATGACTCCTCAAAATGCAGTAATTGTTTTCATTTCAACAATATTAATGTGTATGACATCTGGGGCATTAGCTATTAATAAACTGCGCTCCACAGACCCAGCAGATATTTTTTAGAGACGCGATTTATCGCGTCTGTACAATGGTAATTGGTATTTCATCTCTCACACTCCTCAAATAATTTCTACCCAAATATGAACTTGCAAAATAAAACTATCCTCATCACTGGAATTGGCGAATTTATCGGTTTACGTACTGCTCAATTAGCGATCGCTAACGGGATGAAAGTCTGTGGAATGCAAAGTTCCGCAGATAAAGCTAAAAAAGCACAGAATTTAGGCACAAAAGTCATCATTGGCAATATCACCGATTCTGCTACTGCTGAATTAGCTTGTCAGGGAGTAGATATAGTTGTACACACAGATGAAATTGCCAAAGAAGGTGGTTCCCTAG
The DNA here is from genome assembly GCF_000317245.1 of Fischerella muscicola SAG 1427-1 = PCC 73103. GTDB lineage: Bacteria > Cyanobacteriota > Cyanobacteriia > Cyanobacteriales > Nostocaceae > Pelatocladus > Pelatocladus muscicola_A. The sequence goes on along the minus strand of NZ_AJLJ01000210.1, from coordinate 41,622 downwards.
AAGAATTTCGCAAAGTAAATGTTGATGGAACTATCAACATAGCTAAAGCAGCAAAAAATGCTGGTGTCAAAACCTTTGTTTATATCTCCAGTGGATTAGTTTATGGCTTTAATTATCCGAAACACATCACAGAAGAAGGGCCACTTTCAGGAGATAATAATCCTTATTGTCAGACAAAAATCGAAGCAGAAAAAGCACTTTTACAACTGAATCATCCACCCGATTTTGGCACCATTATTCTGAGAGCAGGTGATGTTTATGGCCCAGGTAGTATTCCTTGGATAGTCCGACCATTAATCATGATGCGGCAAAAATTATTTGCCTATGCTGGTGATGGCATGGGAATCATCAATCACGTATATATTGATAACCTAGTTACAGCCATATTTTTAGCAATCGAAAAAGAAACCTACGGGGAAACTTTCAACATCACCGACGGACAAGAAACTACTTGGAAAGAATATTTTACTTGCTTGGCAGAAATGTCAGGTTTACCAGCACCTTTTTCACTACCAAAAGACGAACTCAAACTATTTCTCAAGCTGCGCTACCAGGGACAAAAACTCTTTCGGAAACAAGCTGATATCTTACCAGAAGCCGTAGATTTTATGACTCGTCCCTATGCTTATTCAATTGAAAAAGCACGCAAAAATTTAAGTTATGAACCCAAAGTCAACTTAGAAGAAGGAATGCGTTTAACCCAGGAATGGGTGAAAAAGACAGACCTCAAGAAAATTGTAAATAATTAGATGAAAATCATGTTAATGAAAGCCTCTAAAGTTTTGATATTTTTACTTCCGAGTTTGGTAAGTATTGCTTTATCTAACACAGTGCGGGCAGAACCTACAACTACACTGACTGTAGTAGTAAATGGTATCAAACATCAAAAAGGTCAGATTTGTCTGAAAGTATATGCGAGTGAAAAAGGATTTCCTCTGAGTGAGACTAGTGGTGTCAAAAGCGGCTGTGTCAAAATTACAGGAAGTTCTGTAAAAAAAGAATTTGTTGGTTTAAAACCAGGAAAGTATGCAGTTGCTGTAGTTGATGATCAAAACGGAGATTATAAACTCAATCAAGATTTTTTAGGCATTCCCCAAGAAGGTTTTGGAGTTTCTAATAACCCAACCATATCAGTCATAACTGGTACACCAAAATTCAATAAAGCAAGTTTTCCATTGCAGAAAAATACAATCATCAACATTGACATGAAATATGGACTAGATCCATAAATTTTTTGCCACATATCTTGCACTTGATTATCAAAAAACTCTCTCTATCTCCCACTCCTCACACTCCTCACCAATGAAAGAACTGGCGATATCTCTGTCTAGAATGTTGCTAAGTTGGTTGGCAATTCAAACATTTGTTACCTTAGCTTTTTTATGGACATTAAGAACGCATCGCATAAATTCCTTACCAGATGAACAGCTTCCGAAAACAGCAGTGATTCTTTGTTTGCGGGGAAGCGATCCGTTTCTAGCCAATTGTTTAGAATCACTTCTGCAACAAAACTATCCACAATATGATTTAAAGATAATTATCGATCATCGTGAAGATCCAGCTTGGAAAATTGCTACTGAAACTATAGCCTCACTAAGTGCAACTAACGTCCAAATTAGCCCTTTGAGTATCAGACGATATAACTGTAGCCTCAAATGCAGTTCTATAGTGCAAGCTGTCTCAGAATTGGATGAATCCTACAAAATAGTTGCATTTGTAGATGCTGATGCGATAGTTCATCCCAACTGGTTACGCGAATTAGTCAGTCCTCTAGCTGATCCGAAAGTAGGGGCGACAACTGGTAATCGTTGGTACTTACCCACAGGTAAATATTGGGGTTCACTGGTGCGGTATTTCTGGAATTCCTCTGCTGTTGTGCAGATGAGTCTCTACCGCATTCCTTGGGGGGGTAGTTTAGCACTGAAAACAGAAGTTATTCACGAAACCGAACTATTAGAGAGATGGGCAAGAAGCTATACTGACGATACTATGATCCGCAGAGTTCTGGCAAATTATGGATTCCAGGTAAAGTTTGTACCATCTCTGTTGATTGTGAATCGTGAAGAATGCGACTTACCAAGATTATTTGACTGGACAAAGCGTCAAATGTTGTCTTCGCGCCTGTATCATCCCCAGTGGTGGGCGGTAATTGCTGATGCATTGCAAACAGTACTACTTCCAAATCTGCTGTTGATGTTGTCTATAGCAGCATTGTGGACACAACAATGGGATGCTGCGGCTTTAGCTTTTATTAGCTATGGTAGCTATATAGTAGCATTGCTGTTGTTGGCGATCGCCCTCGAAATCGGAGTCACACCGATAATTCGCCACAACACAAAAGTCAAAACAAAATTATCACCAGCCACGATAGTCAGAATGCTATTTGGTATACCCCTCACACACTGGTTTTATGGGTTTGCACTGACATTATCTTTTTGGATGTCAAAAGTTAGCTGGCGCGGCGTCACCTACCAAATCAAAGGGCCTTGGCACATTCGTCTGATTGAATATCGCCCCTATCAAATCTTAGACCAACCCATTGATAGCAAAGTATCTTTGTGAACATCTAACAGATTAATTGTTAGTTTTGAGTTGTTAGTAATTTACTGCTCCTTACACCCCCCATCTCCTAGAGCATCCCAATTTTTTCAATATACCGCAAAGGGTTTAAACCCTTTGCTAATAGCACAAGTCGTCTTCAGACGACTTCATAAAATCAAGCAGTCTGCTTAAGCAGACTTTAGCTATGAGACTGCGATTTCAATCGCAGGCGGGTTTTTGAACATTTAGGATGCTCCCCCATCTCCTCATTTCTCCAAATAACTCCCCTAACTATGAAAAAACAACCTCTTCGCATAGCATTAATTACAGGATTGTATGCGCCATTTTTGACAGGGGTTTCCATCGCAGTCCACCAACGAGTGCGCTGGTTACTACAACAGGGACACGAAGTATTTCTCATTCACCCAGAAATCAACGACCAGTATCCAGAAGAAGTTGGTAGTCGTCCGATGGTGGGACTCAAAGAACTTCAATCTTTCCCTAAATTTTCTTCCTATGCATTTCCCACCCAACCCCTAATCTTTTATAAATCTCTTCCCCAACCATTACACTATCGACATTGGAGCGATACTAAATTACTGGAGAACTTTAAACCAGACCTTGTGATTGTTGAAGAAGCACCACAAATGCGAGGCTTTTATTCACTATACTTACAAGGTTACGGTCGCCCTGTAGGTATTGAATACGCTAAAAAAACTGGCACACCGATCATATCGCTATTCCACACCGATATCGTTGCTTATATTCGCTATTACATGGGCAATCAATTTTTTAGCTTTATTCGTCCCATGTTACCCATGTTAATCAAACAATTCAGCGAATCTTACGACTATAACTTTTTTTCTTCGCGAGAACAGCTTGAAAAATATAAGAGCTTGAAATCCCAACGCAGCGAATACCTACCCTATCAAGGTATAGATTGCCAAAAATTTAATCCTGCCAATATCTCCTACAACCCCATACCTAAAGACAATCGTCCCACACTTTTGTTTGTTGGACGCATTGCTCCCGAAAAGAGTGTCATTCAACTTTTAGATATATACCCAATCGTCGCTGCCAAAATCCCTGATGTACATCTAGTTATTGTCGGTAGTGGCCCCCAGCAAGAAGAAATCCGTCAACGTGCAGCTCAATTTGGCAAAGGCGTAACTATCTGGGGAGAATCTCACGGTACAGAACTATTGGGATGGTACGCACGAGCCGATATTTTTGTCAATGCATCCGTTACCGAAAACTTCTGCACTTCCACCAACGAAGCTTTAGCATCAGGAACTCCTGTAGTTGCAGTCAAAGCACCCTCAACCTCAGAACAAGTAGTCCCTGGGCGCAACGGCTTTTTAGCTCAATCAAATAGTCCTTGGGATTTTGCCAACAAAGTAATTAGAATTCTCGAAAATCCCGAACTCAAAGAAGAAATGTCTCTCCACGCTCGTTTTTCTGTGCTTGAATATGATTGGTCTGTATGTATGCAAAAGTTTGAACACAGACTATATCAAATAGTAGAAAAATCAAACAATTTAGCAGCAGCACCTATTTCAAGTCAGCTTTAGCTAAATAGAACAAAAAAATTAACCCACTGGAAAAGGGTTTCAGCTTTACTGCATTTTCATCCACTGGAACCACAATTTCTCGTAGGGTGTTGATGTCAGGACTTACGCAAAACATAACGCGCATTTGCGGTAATTCATGAATTACCGCTACGCAAGAATAAGGTTTTCGGTCACATCTTGCGTAAGTCCTGGATGTCTGATGAAATAATCAAGCCCAGTAATTTAACTACTGGGTCTTTTTGTTTTTAACAGAAGTTAAAAATTAAGTACCCTCACACTACCAGAAGCGATCGCATCTGAATTTTAAGCCTGTATGTACATTCCCAATTACACCCACTAAAATGTACTTCCTTATCAGACTTTAGGGGGACGCAAAGTGATTTGTTTGTGTCTATAAATCAGCTATGGGTGGATTGGCCTTGTTGGCAGCTTCTCCAAGTGCGTCTTTAACCACAAAGCGATCGCTATGCTTACAAAACCTCTCTATTGTGTGGAATTTGTTGGGATGGCTTTGCTAGTGATTGGCTTAGTTAGTTTTATTGGTGTGGTAATTAAATATTTGGATTTTTAGGCGTTGCATATTCATACAGGAGTTTAAGTTCATGTCGCTGCGTGAATACAAACCCGGAACGACTTTCCCTGGTGTAATAGAACGAACAGTTGATCACTCGAGTCCTGCTTGGCCAGAACCTTTGCGAGCCAAAGAAGGCACACCAAATGTACTATTTATCATCTTCGATGATACGGGCTTTGGCCAATTTGGGTGCTACGGAAGTCCGATCAAAACACCAAACCTAGACGCACTAGCTGCCAATGGCTTGCGCTACAACAATCTACACACGACGGCGTTGTGTTCACCCACTCGCTCTTGCCTTCTAACTGGGCGCAATCACCATTCCAACGCCATGTCTTGCATTACAGAAGGTTCTACTGGTTATCCAGGTAGTAATGGGAACATTCCTTTTGAGAATGGGTTTCTTTCGGAAATATTACTACAGAAGGGTTATAACACCTATGCGATCGGGAAATGGCATTTAACGCCCTCAGATCAGATCTCTGCGGCTGGACCCTATGACCGCTGGCCTCTCGGTCGCGGTTTTGAGCGTTTTTATGGTTTTCTAGGAGGAGAAACCCACCAGTATTATCCAGATTTGGTTTATGATAACCACACCGTTAAGCCGGAAAAGACCCCCGCAGAAGGCTACCATTTGACCGAAGACTTAGTAGACAAGGCTATTAGCTTTATCGCTGATGCCAAGCAGGTTGCCCCAAATAAACCCTTTTTCATGTATTTTTGTCCTGGTGCGATGCACGCCCCTCATCATGTACCGAAAGAATGGGCTGATGCCTATGCAGGTAAGTTCGATAATGGTTGGGAAGCATACAGAAAGGACGTTTTTGCCCGTCAGCAGAAAATGGGGATCGTCCCCGCCGATGCTAAACTCTCGCGCCACGACCCCGATGTTCCCCACTGGGATACCCTGTCAGCAGCAGAAAAACGGCTTTATGCCCGCATGATGGAAGTCTTTGCTGGTTTTTTAACCCATACAGACTACCATATCGGTCGCTTACTCGACTTCCTCAAAGCGATCGGCGAGTTTGACAATACTATAATTATGGTTGTCTCGGACAATGGGGCAAGTTCTGAAGGTGGAGCAACTGGTTCGGTTAATGAGAATCTGTTTTTTAACAATGTACCAGAATCCTTAGAGGAAAATCTCAAGGCCCTGGATAAGCTAGGCAGTCCAGAAACCTTCAACCATTATGCTTGGGGCTGGACTTGGGCAGGTAATACGCCTTTCCGTCGCTGGAAACGGGAAACCTATCGGGGTGGAATTAGCGACCCCTTGATAGTCCATTGGACTCAAGGGATTGAGGCAAAAGGCGAAATCCGTAATCAGTATGCCCATGCCATTGACCTAGTGCCAACGGTACTTGAGCTACTAAAAATTGAACCACCGCCAACGATCAGGGGTGTTAGCCAATCTCCGATAGAAGGTGTCAGCTTTGCCCATACTTTTAATAGTAATGATGCACCCACTAAGCACTTTACCCAGTATTTTGAAATGATGGGACATCGCTCTCTTTATCATGATGGCTGGCGAGCTGTTTGTCCTTGGCCTGGCCCCTCATTTACAGAAGCAGGTCAGTTTTTTGGTGCGCCAATCTCAGCTGAAACCCTCACAGACTTGGATACCCATCATTGGGAACTGTATCACGTTGCTGAGGATTTTGCTGAAAATGACGACATTGCGGCGGACAACCGTCCTAAGCTAATTGAGATGATTGCCACTTGGTATGTAGAGGCGGGTAAATACAATGTGTTGCCTGTAGATGGTAGGGGCGTACAACGATTGGCGGAAGAACGTCCTCAAATTGTTGTCAATCGTAGCCGCTATACTTACTATCCTGATACTCAGCCAATCCCAGCCAATAGTGCTGTCAAGTTGCTCAATCGTTCTCACAGTATTACAGCAGATGTAGAAATTCCCAAAGGTGGCGCACAGGGAGTATTACTTGCTCACGGGGGTAATGATAGTGGCTACTCCTTTTATGTGAAAGATGGTAAACTGCATTGGGTTCATAATTATGTAGCGCGATCGCTCTATCATGTCGAGTCTGTAGAGTCAGTCCCCGAAGATCGACACCAGTTATGCTTTGAGTTTGAAGTGACAGATCAGCCAGATTTAGCGAAGGGGAAAGGATCGCCTGGTCGCGCTCGACTTTATATCGATGGGAAATTAGTCGGACAAGCGGATGTCCCTATAACTACTCCCTTAGCACTAGGTCTGACCAGTGGCGTGACCTGTGGGATAGCCCCTGGTGCGCCTGTAACACCCGAATATGAACCACCCTTCAAATTTACGGGCAAAATTTATAGCGTCACAGTGGATGTTAGTGGAGATTTGATTCAAGACAAAGAAGCCGAAATGCGTACCATTATGGCAAGACAGTAGACAGTAGATAGTAGACTGATTTGCGATCGCCAAAACGGTTGGAGATTATTCCCAAAGCAATCCATTTATTTGAAGAACCAGGCGCACTTCAAGAAGTGGCGGGATTCCCTTTGCTTTGACTGGTGGAGTGCGTTAGCTATTTTTCTACTTCTGCGTGATATTGGCTAATCAGAAGCTTGGACATGTTTATAATTTTTTAATATTTTTATAACTAGTCCAATCTAGCCACAATCACTACATAGCACCTCCGCATATTTAACTAATTAAAAAAGAAAAATTAGTAATGTCCGTAAAAACCAAGAACAGATCCCTGACTTCTTAAAGAAGTCGGGGATCTTATTTTTTCCATGATTTAGAATTGCTATACTACTTCATCCTTTCCAACAAATGTTCTCCCACTCGCAATGCATTTGCCATAATTGTCAATGATGGATTTACAGCAGCACTGGAAGGAAAAAAACTACCATCAACAACATACAGATTATCGACATCGTGGGTACGACAATTAAGATCAAGTACAGACTTTCTGGGGTGTTCGCCAAAACGACAAGTACCACACTGATGTCCAACTTCTTTTACAGTTAAATTTTGAGGAAAGACAACAGAAATATGTCCTTTGTGAGATAGTAGTTTCATTGATTGTAAAACTGAAACCCAGCGTTTCATCAAACGATTAAAGGCTTGTTCATTATTTTTTGTATAATCAATAATAATTTGCTCACCTTTAACATAAACACGGTTATGAGGATTTGGTAAATCTTCAGTGATCAGCAACCAAGAAACAGAATGGTTTGCTACTGCTTCTGTAATAAATTTAGGCGTCAAAGGTGGTGCATAAGCAGCAACTCGATTTGTGGTGAGATTACCTAGCAATTGCACGCTTCCCATAGGAAAAGGAAAACCTTTTTCGCCCCAATAAAAATCATTTACACCTATTGTTTTGTGAAAAACTGTAGGATTAAATTTTGTAGATAATGCCATGACCACTCCAAATTTATGAGCCATGTAATTTCGTCCTACCAGATGAGAACTATTGGCTAATCCATTTGGATGTCGATCATTAGCAGACTGAAGTAATAATACTGCGGAATTGACAGCACCACAAGCCAGAACAACAATATCTCCCGAAAAAATATGCCGTTTTCCTGCGATTTCTGCTACTACTCCGGTAACTTCTCGACCAGATGTACTTGTGTGTAGACGTAGGACTTTGGCTTGAGTCATTAAAGTTACGTTGTGATTAGCTATGGCTGGACGTACACAATTAACATCAGCATCAGCTTTCGCATTCACAAAACATGGAAAACCATCACAAGTATCACAACGAATACAGTGACTTAAAAAACGACTTTTTTCATTTAATTTAATCCCAAGTGGCAAATAAAATGGATGTAAGCCTTTATCTTTTAAACCATCAGTAATTTCTTGAATATATGGTTCATGGCTGATAGGAGGAAAGGGATAATCTTCACTAGTTTGAGGCTCTGTAGGATCTAAATTTCGCTGTCCATGTACCTCATATAGTTTTTCTGCTTCCGTATAATATGGGTCAAAATCTTGATATCTTAATGGCCATTCGGGAGAGATACCATCTCGATGAAAAACTTTATTAAAGTCTTGTTCACGAAATCTAAATAATGCTCCACCATAAAATTTTGTGTTACCACCAACATAATAGTGTGTGACTGGACGAATTACTTGACCATGTTTGTCATACCATACTTCTTGGGGACGATAACATTCTTTTTGAAAAATGAGCCGAGAATCCCAATTTGCTTTTTCTTTAGGTACGAAAGAGCCTCTTTCTAAAATTAAAATTTTCTTTCCACTTGATGCTAGTTTATATGCTAGCGTTCCACCACCAGCACCCGTCCCAATGATGATCACATCATAATGACAATCAGCCATTTTTTCTCCGTTGGTTGAGTTTGTGGTAATGCACCAGGTGTGAAGAGAGAATAATGATACTAAGTCAAAAATATCATGATGAGTATAAATAGCAGCAATGCAAATTACCTCAGCATTTTTATATAAATGATAAGCTGCTAATTATTTTTTCAACTGTAATCTATTAAAAGAAGTAAATTTATCAAAAATCAAATAGTGAGTATTTTCAGTAAAAATTTTTGCAGTTTTAATGTAAAAAATATAATTTTTATGATTTTTTATTAAATAAATTGATTAAGTTATTGAAATCTTGATATCAAATGTTAGTGAAAGTTTGTAGTAAGGTGTTTAGGTATAAATTAAGCACTAAAGTGCTTACTACAAACAATATAAAATTGATGTACTATATTACTAATGATGTGAGCGTCTTTCGGCTAGCATTTGATTTTCTGCACAGGTTTGATTGATATTGGTCAAACCAATCCAACGGTAAATCGCATCTCCAAATTCTGGAAAAAGTTGTACATTGGAAAATAGAAGCTTTGTTAGTAATCCATCAAGTATTACTTCTGCTTTGTTGTTTTTGATGGCGTCAATAACTGCGATCGCTACTGTTTTTGGTTCAGAAACACGTGCTAATTTCGGCGCTGGTAAGCCAAATTTCAAAAACATTCCCGCTTTTGTGTATCCCGGACAAATTACAGATACCCCCACGTTCGTATCAACTAATTCTTGACGCATCGCATCTGTCCACATAATTAAACCAGCTTTACTGGCAGAATAAATACTATTGTAAGGCGCTCCCTTTTTCCCAGAGCCAGAAGAAATATTGACAATATGACCATGATTACGCTCTAACATACTCGGCAATACTAACCGAGTTAGCTCCATTCCTGCTAGTAAATTAGTTCCTAGTATTGACTGGATATCTTGGAGAGAGTAATTTTGAAAAGGTCGATACTTTTCAATCGCAGCATTATTAATCAAAATATCAATTTTACCCGCCAGTTGATTAATTTGCTGTACAAGTAATGGTAATTCTTCCAATTTGCTGATATCAAAAGGAACACTGATGTATCTACCGCCAGCAACTTCGATTTCAGCACGGATTTTTTCTAATTTTTCTTGCGAACGAGAAACACCAACTACAGTTGCTTTTTCTTTTGCTAACGCACGAGCAATAAATACTCCGATCCCACCCGCAGCGCCAGTCAAAACTACTGTCTTACCTGCAATATTTTTCATGATTAGATTAGTTGATAATTGGTGGTTGTTGATTGTTGATTGTTTTCATCAAAATAACAAGTAACCATGAACAAACAACAAATTCATGGCCTGTTACTGATAGCTAAAGATTAAAGACGAAAAACAACCTCTGCTCTACTTCACTTCAATAGAACATTCATAAATACTAATGATTCGTACTCTGAGAGCAAATGCAATTAACAACCAATCTAGTGTCTTCTTACGCTTAATTCCCCTAAACGCTCTCAGCACACTTTATTAGCTTGACACTTTTCTAGTTATTAATTGCCAATTTAATTTAATTAAAACACAAGTCTCATTATTTTTAAACTTTTGTATGTGAGAAAAATTAAATTATTAAATATTCCATACAATAGATTAGAGAAGCGCATGTGAGAAACACGGAATCCCAGATCCCCGACTTCTTAGAGAAGTCGGGGATCTCGCCTCTCACGAATGATTTAGGATTGCTATATAGTTCTAATTGCTGAAAATAATTATTAATTCATAACAAAAGCCGAGAAAAAATAAGATAGAAAACCTAGTAGTAAACTACATCAGTACAAAGAGATAGTTACTCATAGTAATCAATACGTGTAGAGACGCAAAATTACCCTGCGGGATTTTGCTACGTGTCTCTACTTTATTGTGGAATTTGTCGAGAAAGTTTTTGAATTTGTCCAGAAAAGTAATCTTCCTCGTACTTTAATTGTTGTGCTAATTCCAGCCCTTTTTGAAAAGCCTGTAGTGCTTGAGGATAGTCTTTACGTTCCAAGTGCATTTTGCCGATTTGATCGTAAGCGTTCATTAAACCATAAAAATTGGAAGCTAATTGTTGAGTCTGTACAAGAATTTCACTGGCTTGTAATGCTTCTTGTATTTGTCCTTGGGAACGATAGAGTGTGATTAATTTTTGCAAAGCTTCACCAGCACGTGCGTACTGCTGTGATTGCCAAGCAATTGTGTAAGCTTGTTGATAGTTATTGAAAGCTTCTTGGAGAAGATTAGGATTTTTCTTGGCTAGAGATTCATAATCTGAACCGATCGCTAACTTTAAAGCTGGTAGCTGAGTTGGATTATTCTGTTGTTGATATATTTCTGCGAGTCGATTCTGTATTTCTATTGCTTGCTGGGGTTGTTTCCCTTTTTCGTAAATGTAAGCTAATCTTTGCAAGTATACTAATTCGTTGACACTATCACCCCTAGCAGTAGCTAGTTTTAACAACTCCTGATATGTATCTGCTGCTTTGGTGTAATCAAACCAACTCAGATGCACTTCTGCGATCGCTTGTAAAATTTCTACCTCTTTGGCTGAATTTTGCTGTTGTCGCACCGCAGTTAAAACTTGCTGATACACTTCCACAGCATTTTGAGGCGATCGCACTTGTTGGTAAGCTAGCCCTAGTGCTTGCAATAAGTCTAAATCAGTGGTTTTTTGGGATTGTGCTTGTTTTTGAATCGCTTGCAATCGCTGAGTAATGTATTGTACCTCTGGACGATTGCTTTTTTGATAGGCTACAGCGCCCACTCTTCCTAGTGCTTGCACCTCTTTGATAGAACCCAAATAGCGACGTAACCGTAGTTCTCGGTTCCAGATATCAAATGCTCCTAACTCATCACCTGCTTGCAGTTTGGCGGTAGCTTGTTGATTCAACTTATCCAATTCTGTCTCCAAGCGTTGCTGTTCAATCACAGATAAAGGCTGTTTGTCTTTGTCTGGATTACGTGGTAACAGTGGATCAGGTGTGGTAATTTCTAAAGGTGATGGCGGAAACTCATCTGGTGGTTGAGGCTTTTTAGTAGCCGCCATAGTCAAGGAAGCAGCCAGTAACCACAAAGCAGTAGTAGCAGTAATTGTCACACTTAAGCGTTTGAACATAATTTTTGGTCAATTGTCAATGGTCAATTGTCATTTGTCATTGGGCATTGAAAACAATTTTGGATTTTGGATTTTGGATTTTAGATTGGAATCCAAAATCGCAAATCTAAAATCTAAAATTCCTTGTCCCCCTTCCCTTTTCTCCATAAGTTCAAAGTAGACAAATTAGCTATACTGACGATAGTCATTCAAAAATTCTCCTGCAAAATCAACAACATTGCTTTTTTTGAAAAACTGTGCAATATTTTGCTTAATAATAAATACGGTAAACCTATCAGTTTGTAGTTCTAACTAAGAACGCTATTCAAAAATTCAATAGTTATCTGTATCAAAATTAACACATAGACTGAAGTTTAATTTTAATTACAAATGGATTTACTTTAGCCAAAAAGCACTTGTTCAGTGAGGGTGAACACCATGACAGGTAAATTAGAAGGCAAAGTTGCAATTGTTACCGGGGCTTCTGCTGGTATTGGTGAAGCAACTGCGATCGCTCTTGGATTTGAAGGTGCAAAAGTAGTGTTGGCTGCTCGACGTGGCGATCGCTTAGAGGCGCTAGCACAACGTATTGCTGATAGTGGTGGTGAAGCACTACCTATAATTACTGACATTACAGACGAAAACCAAGTTCAGAATCTTGTTCAAAAAACCAATGCAGAATTCGGTCGGATTGATATCCTCGTCAACAATGCAGGTGTCGCCTTTGTTGGGCCGATTGATGGTGCTAACACTTCAGATTGGCGGCGCATGATTGATATTAATGTTGTGGGATTGTTGTACGCAACTCACGCGGTGTTACCAATCCTCAAAGCTCAGGGTACAGGACATATAGTCAATATTTCATCCGTCGCAGGTCGGACAGCCAGAGAAGACATTGCTGTATATAATGCGACTAAATGGGCTGTGAATGGTTTTTCAGAAGCTTTACGCAAAGAAGTCTACAAACATAATATCCGTGTAACTATCATCGAACCTGGTTTAGTAAATACAGAAATAAATCAAAACGTCAATGATCCTGTTGTCAAAAAACGCAGCGAAGAACGCCGTCAATCAGTTACACCTCTGGAAAGTGAGGACATCGCAGCTGCTATTGTTTATGCAGTGACACAACCACAGCGCGTCAATGTGAACGAAATTCTGATTCGACCTACACAGCAAGGGTGGTAGTGCGATCGCGCTATGGGAAAAATTCTGGTTTAATCCCCACCGTCTCGCCAGCAGTTGGAGGCTTTGGCTAATATTGTGGGGGTTGATGTAAATAGGTTATATGCCGCTTGTTATGCTGAGTTGCCTTGTCACAAGATTGAATGGCAGTTTCAGGTAACATAAGTGTGTGCTAGTGATGAAAGAGGCTCGCCACAAATTAACATTGTTGTCAGAATATCCGAATTGCGGGGTAAGGTATAAATTTCCAGCGTTGTGGGTAAATGGCTTGTGTCAGCCTTGTTTTCTGCTGTTTACTAACATGGTGGACTTTTAGAATTTATACTTAAGTATAATTGTCTAAGTCCCATTAATAATTTACAAAAAATTTGAAATTTAGTAACAAGTAAAGACTCTAACTTCATAAAAATCGTTAGTATATATTTTTACTTTGAAAATCATCAACAAAATTTTTTAGTTGATCGGAAAATCAGTTAGGTCCAGGAAAATAGATGGATTATCCCTTTGAAAACTTAGATCCAGAAAGCTTTCAACAATTCTGCCAAGCTCTACTTACGAAAGAGTTTCCTAATGTCCAATGTTTTCCTGTTGCACAGCCCGATGGTGGCAGAGATGCGCTAAGTTCTCTTACTGAGGATGATGAGCGCAGTTTTATCATGTACCAAGTTAAGTTCGTAAGGCAACCTTGGGCAGAAGCCAATCCTCATAAATGGTTGTTAGATACTCTTAAGGGTGAAGCAGAAAAACTTAAACAACAAATTCCAAACGGAGCAAAACAATATATTTTACTTACAAATATTAAAGGAACTGCACATCCTGATTCAGGCTCAATTGATAAAGCTAATCAACTACTAAATAGTGAACTAGGTGTTCCATCGCAATGCTGGTGGCGTGATGATTTAAGTCGGCGGTTAGATAATGCTTGGGATCTAAAGTGGGTATACCCTACACTGATGACAGGTCAAGATTTAATTAGGTCTGTAATTGAGTCTGGACTATCGGAAAATAAGGAAAGAAGAGCTTCTGCGATTCGAGCTTATGTTACACATCAATTTGATATAGATCAAAAAGTTAAATTTAAGCAGGTTGAGCTTGATAACAGGCTTCTTGATTTATTTATAGATGTACCTGTTGTACCACCAAATAGCGCACCTACCAGAAAACGGTTCTACCTTTATCACTTTACTCATCGGTCTATAGCTCGTGATATCTCTTTTCATCGTCGTCGAGCTAATCAAAAAGTTTTGTCTTCCGAAGATTTATCTTCGCCGTTTGACACAATTCTTGAGGTAAATGGGGGTAGAGATGAACAAGTAGCTGTGGGAGCAGCAGCGATGTTGCTTCACCCACTTGTGCAAAAGCATATTCCTTATATAGTATTGGAAGGTGCGCCTGGACAAGGAAAATCCACTATAACCCAGTACGTTTGTCAAGTACATAGGATGCAAATCCTTGGTAAAGAGCAGATACAACAACTGATTCCAGAACAATACAGGGAAGATGAAGCCTTTGAAAAGCTACCAGAGGAGCATAAGTTTTCATCTGTCCGTTTACCATTTAGAGTTGATCTTCGAGATTTAGCTTCTTGGCTTGCAAAACAAAATCCCTTCTCTGCGGAAAAATATAATGAACCACACCCTAAATGGAGTAAATCTTTAGAGTCTTTTCTTGCTGCCCAGATAGAAAATGATTCTGGTGGTTTTGAGTTTGATGTAGCTGATTTACACGCTGTAGCAAAGCTAAGTTCGATTCTTCTTGTTTTTGATGGGTTAGATGAAGTTGCTGACATAGAAACAAGAAGGGAAGTAGTCAAAGAGATTGTTACTGGGGTTAAGCGTATTAGAACAAATGCAGCATCTTTACAGATTATAGTAACCAGCCGTCCGGCTGCATTTGCAGATTCACCTGGTTTTCCGGAGGATATGTTTCCTTACTACCATTTAGACTCAGTTACTCGTCCACTAGTTGATGAATATGCACAAAAGTGGATGAAGGCTAGAAAACTGGATCAACAACAAATCAAGGATGTCAAAAAAGTTATTCAGGAAAAACTAGATCTGCCTCACCTGCGGGATCTTGCTAGAAATGCAATGCAGTTAACCATATTATTTAGCCTAATACTTAGAAAAACTGCATCGTTGCCTGATAAACGTACAGCACTTTATGACAATTACATAGAACTTTATTTCGATAGAGAAGCAGAAAAGAACTCGGCAGTCAGAAATTATCGTGAATTATTAATCGACATCAATAGGTACTTAGCATGGAGGCTTCATGTAGAAGCTGAAGAAAAAAGTGCTACTGGTCGTATAACACGTGAACAACTTCATACTCTATTAGTTGATTATCTGATCAATGAAGGTTATCCAGCATCTTTAGTGGATGATTTATTAGTTTGCATGGTTGAGCGTGTAGGAGCATTGGTATCTCGTGTAGAAGGTACTTATGAGTTTGAGGTTCAACCTCTTCGCGAGTATTTTGCAGCAAAGCATCTTTATATTACTGCTCCACCATCTCCACCGGGAAACGAAAAGCCTGGAACAAAACCTGATCGGTTTGATGCAATTGCGCGTGATTTTTATTGGTTAAATGTTACAAGGTTTTATGCGGGGTGCTATAGCAAAGGGGAACTTGCAGATTTAATTGATCGCCTTGAAGAACTTATTTCAGAAGAGGGATATTCTCTGATTAGCTATCCAAGACTACTGGCAGCTATGTTATTGTCAGACTGGGTTTTTAATCAGCATCCTAAATCTGTGCGTCGAGTTATAGAACTGATTTTAGACGGTATTGGATTAAGATACTTATTAACCTCGAATAGTCGAAGGCTCGGTTCAGGTAATCCGCTAGTACTTCCAAAAGATTGTGGTCAGGATGAACTTATAACCCGTTGCATTGCTATGTTAGGAAATGCTCCTCCTAAAGACTATGCTTTGGATGTTATTGATTTAATTAGAGCAAATGCATCTTCGGAAGAAATTGATAAATTGTGGCTTGGAGCTGTTCTTGCTCAAAAAAATGGTGATCGCACACGCTGGCTGGAATATGGATTGTACTTCGGTAGCTTATCAAGGCTCTCAGTAAGCGAACTAAGCACAGTTCTTTCGGATGACATTAGTAACCCAACACGCATTGAACTTCTTTGTAAAGCACGGCAATATGATTATTTGGAAAACACAGAAGGATATTTCAACATTGCCTTAGAATCGATTTTAAATGGAGACTTTAGCATTAATGTTCAACAACGACCCAAATATATTTTAGAATTTTTGAGTTCTGTCCTAGATGCAAAGCGATATACCATAGCTTTTAGTGTTCCGTATCACCCAGTACCATTATCTCAAATATGGCAAGAAAACATTATAATTCATTCTCAAAATAAAGTAATACGCATTCCTTATCTGGATAGACAAAGTATTAACTTTTATACAAAATTTTCGATCCTCGATAAGTGTGATGAAATTTTCAATACTTTAGAAAAAGAATCACACAACTATGTTTATGAATGGGCAACTAGAATAACGCCTTGGGATAATTTAGTTGAAAAAGCTCGTTCATTGTTTGGTGAACGGTGGGTATTTTTCCATATTGCTAATATTGCTAGTGGAATTAAGTCTAAAAGCGAAACTTGTAAAGACTTTACTGACCTTTTTGATCATTCGGTTTCTTTATGTAGAAGAGCACGTTATGCTAGATTGAGATCTGGTACAGTATCCTACTGGCAAAAGCTATTTGATCAAACAGATAAAGTAATGAACAAAATGTTTTCTGTTTTGCTTTTAATAACTTGGGGTAGTCAGAAAACATTAGAAAAACTTGCTAGAAAAATTGATATTTTTTTAGCAAATTTGTCTGCTAATAATTGGCAATGCTTGTCTAAATCTGTAGAAGAATCTGTGTCAGTAACACAGCAATCTAACACCCGTTTAATTACATTTAATGTAAAGTCGCTACCAGAGTATTTAAATGCCAGAACAGTAACTTTGCTAGGTATTCGCTCAAATAATCCCAGCGAATTATATTCAAATTATCTAAATGAATACGATGGAAGTGATCTTTATATTCTCCAATATTGGCAAAGTGTGGTAATTCAATTACTTAGTGAAGAAAAAATAAGCTGGCAAGCCGCTCTGGAGATCATATCAAAAAGCTATTTGAAAGGTGTGGTATCTGAACGTTATGCTTATCAAAAATTTATTCGTAGAGTATCTACAGAGACTCTACCTGATGAGATTGCACAGGAAATTGCCAGGCAACCAGAGTATTACCCAGGATTTTTAGTTGCTGCTGCTGAGGCTAAATGTAGAAATATTGTTGCATCAAAAATAGTCAAAGTAGGAGAAATAGCACGCAAAGACAATTGGTTTTAGACTTAAATGAGGAGTTCCCAGAGGTCATCAAAGGTTAGCATTATTATTCATCTCCTCCCTGTAGTCAATGCGATCACCTTTGTTCTGTCATACTCCATCTGTGCAAGCGATCGCTCTTGTGCTTCTGACAACATAAAGCGTCTACCTGTACCCGAACTAAAGAACTCTGGTTCTTGGTCTTTTAATTTTTTAAGGTTTCGCAAGCAATATCAAAACTCAAACCCACAGACAGCCAATATACCATAGCTGCTAACTTTACTAAATTGGTTTTTGAGTAATAAATATCCACATGATTTTTCGCGAATGCAATAACCACAGTGAATTACATCTACAAATCTTGGTTTACGTCGATGAAGCGATCGCAGTACGAACTAAAAGGCAAAATTCGCTGTTGGTAAATCTCTTTTATACAAAAAAGCCCGTGGCGAGGATTGAACTCGCGACCTCACCCTTACCAAGGGTGTGCTCTACCACTGAGCTACACGGGCAAAATTAACGCATTCATAAAATTAAAAATGTAAAACTAAAACTCTCCAATTTTAATTTTACATTTTTAACTTTAGCAGGTGGGCCGGGCTGGATTTGAACCAGCGTAGGCGCTAGCCAACGGATTTACAGTCCGTCTCCATTAACCACTCGGACACCGACCCGTGAGACCCACGATTAAGAATAGTAGCACAAGGTTTTAAAATTTCCAACCTTTTTGTCAAAAAAAATTTATTGGGGAATGGGGAAAGAGGACAAGGGGGACAAGGGGGAGAAGGAAGCAGGGTGCGGGGAGCGGAGGAGAATAACCAATTCCCTATCCCCGATTCCTAACTCAGTAATTCACCTGTTTCTTGCAGTGCGTGCAAGCGATGGTAAATACCACCATGACGCAGAAGTTGTTCGTGATTACCGACTTCTATGATTTTGCCTTGGTCTAAAACTACAATCTGATCAGCTTCTCTAACTGTACTTAGGCGGTGAGCAATTACAATTGTGGTACGAGTTCCTTGGAGCGATCGCATGGCTAATTGAATCGAACGCTCAGACTCATAATCTAAGCTAGAGGTCGCTTCGTCAAAAATCAGCACGTCTGGTTCTACTAATAACGCTCTAGCAATTCCCAGACGCTGTCTTTGTCCACCAGACAACCTCACACCCCTTTCTCCTACTACTGTGTTATAACCTTGGGGTAAATTCTGAATCACTTCATCAAGTCTGGCGATTCTACAAGCTTCTGCAACTTGGTCAAAGGTGACATCTGATCGACCATACTGGAGATTATCCAAAATGGTTCCGTTAAAAACATCTACTTCTTGGTGAACTATTGCCAGTCTCCGGCGATAATTCCCCACATCTAAAGTGCGAATATCTTGACCATCAATCAGAATTTGACCTGCATTTGGTTCAAAATAGCGCAATAGTAATTTTACCAAAGTAGATTTACCAGAACCCGATCGCCCGACCAATGCCACCGTTTGATATGGTTCAATCAAGAGATTGATATCCTGCAAAACTGGGCGCTGAGGTTCATAGCCAAAGCTAACGTGGGAAAACTCTACTTTTCCTGTAAATTGATAAGCAACATCTGGTTGTGGTTTATCCAAAAGACCAACCGAATCAACTCCAGATGGTTCTTGCAGAAATTCGTGAAACCGCACCATAGAACTATAGCGACGAGCAAAAATCTCTGCCAGTACGCTAATTGGTTCCAACTCCGCATAAGCCATGCTGGAAAGAGTTAAGGTCATGATAAAGTGACCAAGAGAAATCCTACCAGCTACTGTTTCGACTAGCGTCAAACCTAAAATCGCAAACACGCAAAACTGAATGACAGTTCTTTGCTTGATATTCAGTTTGACGTAACCTTTGTGGATACGATAATCTACTACAGTGAATTCACGTTCTAAACGGACTTTTTGCCGTTCTAGTTCTTTGGCTTCTGTCGCAAATGCTTTGACTGTTTTAATGTTGCTGATAATTTCCGAAGTCCGGCTTTCTGTCCCTTCTCCATATTTATCCAAGCGGTTATCATGCCAAACTAGGCGCTTTAACTTTTTCAAGGTAAAGCCAAGAATCACCACAAAGGATATTAAGTAAAAAATCGCGATTCGCCACTCTACAAACCAGATAAATACAAAAATTCCCAACACCCGAAACAGTTTCGGAATCATCTGTCCCGCGATTTCAGGATAAGTCCAAGTGTGGTTGGCGACACCTCTTGCTACTCGCCCAGCAATGCGTCCGGGGTTATTTTCGTCATAAAATTCTAGGGGTAAGGTGAGAATCTTTTCAATCGCTTTTTGATGTTGATCTCGACGCGATCTTAAGGCAATATCCCAATGAAACCAATTGGTTAACCAAGGTTGTGTCGGCGCTCTCACCACAGTGACAAGAAAAATTAAACCCAGCAATACACCTAAAGATAGAAGCTGATTTACTGGATAATTGATAATGTTTGCAATTGTGGCGATCGCAGCTGTCAATGGCTGATCTAATGGTTCATTAGACAACACATTTAAAATCTGCCCGATCGCATACGGTACGACCAAATCGATAATCTCGTAAACACTGGTAGCTATAATACTGAAAATACTCAGCTTCCAGTAGGGACGAAAGTAATTGAGAATATCTCTAAAGTTTGCCATGATGCACACTGTCCAAGAGCATGAGTCTGTAGCTCTGGAAGTTTTATACTACATTTATATTACATTGTAGTCAAGAGGCACATTGGTAAATTAGCCTTTAGGAAGAGATGAACAGTTATCAGTTATCAGCCTAACCAATTTGAACAAAGAATGTGACCATATTGTAGAGACGCGATAAATCGCGTCTTGAACCAAGGATGTGTTGCATCGCGTCTTGAACCAAGGATGTGTTGCAATCATTTATTGAATTGGTATCAGCACAAATTTAAAGTAGGGGCGTAGACGCGCAAAGTGTGTCTACGCCCCTCAATGATGTCTACACATTTACGCATTCCCTAAACCAAGATTCATCATCAACATCAAAACATTTGCGATAGCACTACTGACTCATGCGACATATCCAATATACATAAAAGTATTATAAATATAAATCAATACTAAAAAATATTCAAAAAGGTATTACAAATAAGAATTATTCGTACTAATATACAAATAAGAGAGGCGTTCCCACGACCAAGTAGACAACGCCTCTCTTCCCAACCTTTATGAATTAGGTCTTATTAAATAAGATGCCACAATCAATTCTTTGTCAAACACCCACAAGAGGTTTATTAAATTTAACTCACGCTCGTCAAATTAGATTTTGTGATCTTTATATTCAAATGTCTTGGCGATTTGTCTGTTTTATTACGTGGAAGAATGGCGACGAGCAAACTTTTGACGGTAAAGATGCCAGAGCCATTGCTCAAACAGTAAACAAAATTACACAAAGTAAATCTTGAGCCAGTATTACCTTCAAAGAGAAAGATCCCCGACTTTTTTAAAAAGTCGGGGATCTGATGTATTTGGAGTTGCAAAATTATTTTCCAGATGAGCGATCGCATTCCAACAAGCTACTACGCATCTACGCACTTACCCTTGATCACAAAAATCCTCTGATTCATAAATAACATCGTGACGTTTGTAACTAATGTCGTGACGTTATTTATGAATGAGACGATATTTACAACAAACGTGAAAGCGATGCTGCAAAGCAGCCGCTACGCGATCGCAAATAACGATGAAATTTCTTGCTAGAAACAAGATCCCCGACTTCTGGCGAGAAGTCGGGGATCTGGCCACTTTTCACTACTACTTATCTCTAGGCAGAAGATAGCGCCTCAAAAAAGTCTTATCGTATGGAAAAAACGTGTCTCATGAGGTCGGTAATGGAGACAAGTAACCAAACAAATAACTATCGCACTCCCCTAATTGCTGCTGGAATTTTTTTAGGTTTGGGACTAGGAGGATTTGTTGATGGGATTTTGCTGCATCAAATTTTACAGTGGCATCATATGTTAAGCAGCATTCAACCATTAGTCAGCAAATCTAACATAGATTTAAACATGGTTTGGGACGGTTTGTTTCATGCGTTTGACTGGGTAATGACTGTGATCGGAGTGCTGTTGCTGTGGCGTGCAGGCGGACGCGATGATGTTCCTTGGTCATCAAATACCTTCTTTGGATCTATACTCATTGGTGCTGGGTTGTTTAACTTAGTTGAAGGATTAATAGACCATCAAATTCTTGGTATTCATCATGTGAAACCAGGAGTACATCAACTAGCTTGGGATTTGGGATTTTTAGGTAGTGGTGTCTTACTAATTGTAATTGGGTGGTTAATGCTACAAGCCTTTCCCCAAACAACTGATAAGTAATAGATTTTTGGTAACAAAGGAAGAGGGACAAGGAGTAGGGTGTGTTGTCGCGCAGCGCAACGCACCGTTAATAATTCAGGGTGCGTTAGCCTACGGCATAACACACGCTACAAAACTATCTCCACGAATAAGTTTAATTTAATCCAACCACTTAACTATCGAAAAAATTCTAGCCGATATCGATACAAAGCAACTGGACGAGAAGCAGCTTGAAAATAATCTGGGTCTTGGGGTGAAAGGTAAACAGCAGTAACTTGATCCGCTTCTATGGCTGGGTTGGAAGTAGATAATTTGCGGTAAGCAGTTGTTGATTCCACTAAATTAAAATAAGGACGTCCACCACCTTTAAATAGTTGTTGAAAAACTTCTGTTGTAATAAACCTACCATCAGGTGTAGTTTCTGTAGCCCGTGCAGAAACAATTGAGATTAGCTGGCGTTCATGACGTAAAAATGTAATCTGGCGATTAGGCGAATTTGGATCTACTTTGACAGAAATCACAGCTGCATCACCTAAATAAGCCCGCGCCAAATTTAAGCCGTTAAATGCTCGATCCGCAACTACTGCTGATTTTCTATCTAGACCAGAGTGAATTTTTAATCCAGCTACAGGTGTGGTTTGCTTGATAAATTTCACTTGACACTCAATAGGCTGATTGAGATACTGACGATTTCCCTCAAATCCAGGAGTGACAATATCAGGTGCTAAAGGTGCAACCATATCTACAAGTGTGCTGCTAAGTTGCCACTCACCCACCATCCACTCAGGATATATTAAGTCTCCCGTAGCAGGTTGGGCGGAAGTGATTTTTTCCCAAATAGGAAAACTATCTAAACGTTTGGCTAACTCTCCCGCTTTTGCTTCTCCACTCCACAGCAGCAATAAAAAAATCAAACAAAAACCCCAAATTTTCACCATATTAATTATCAGCACGATTATTTTCAAAAGTTCAAATTTATGAGATTAGAAACTCATCCAATTGGAAATTATGTTGCAATTTTGTTACTAAATTTAACTTTTACAAGAATAATTTAAATAAAAACATTAGTGTATGCTGAAAAGATTGAGATCCACGTAATAATCAGAGCCTATTTTCTTAATTACAGGAGGTTATTAGCCAAAAAAGCTCATAATTTGGCTAAATATGTGTATTTTATTTGTGTTTTGCCTATAAAAGACACTTAGCTGCTGCTTTTTAGCTTGATAATAAGATTGCGAGTTAGATAAGTACTCTCATCAATCAATATTAAAAAGCTTTAATTTATACTTGTGATCTTCATAATATAGTGTTATCACTTAATCTGCATCAATTAAAGAGAGATTTATTAGTAAAATTACTCATTCTAAGAAAGGAAATCTGTATTTTATGCTTCTGAAATGATGTTATTCAAAAAAGGTAATTAATTTTTCAAAGTAGAAAGTATAAGCCTTGTATCTTAGCAAAAATGGTTAAATTAGTATGACACAATTAGGAATTTAGAGTTTTCAATTATTTCTATGTGAATATTAATCTACACTTGTAAATTGAAATGTCAATTCTGATTGAGTGGCTTAGATTCATAAGTGTTTGACCTTGTTGAAGAGTAAAAATTTAAAACTGGCAAAATATTCAATCAGTTATTAGGGTGTAATCTTCATTGATTACTTTATTTATGCTTGGATGAGCTAATGAACCTATCTAGTTCTTTCACGGATTTTTCTTTAGCTGAATTGTTTCAACTGATTGACCAAGGCAGAAAATCCGGTTGTTTAAGTGTATGTACTCTACCAGATATTCACACTCCTGATTCTAAATCACAATACTATTACATTTGGTTTCGACAGGGGCGTATAGTTGCAGCAGCACATCGCTTAAACGGTCAGGGTTTAGTCCATAAAATTACTCAACGAAGTTGGATAAGCCAGCAACTAATAGAAAAGTATTGTCAAATATTTTCCCCCGAAAAACCTCTTGGTTTATCTCTCAAAGCAGAAGGTTTACTCAACAGTGAGCAATTAAATTTATTATTTGCTAGTCAAATGCATCAGGTACGACAGTTGTTTGAAATTCAAACAGGTGTATTTAAACTTGACAGCAAAGCACCGTTACCTGTGAAAGAAATGACAGGATTAAGTCTCAGAGCAATAGAAATAGCTCTGGTGACTTTAAGAACACTAAAAAGCTGGAAAATATTAGCTGATGCACTCCCAGATCCTAATTCGGCTATACATAGCATTGGTCAAGGTAAACCACAAATTCATTTACATGCTTTGGAGTGGCAAGTATGGGAATTTGCCAATGGTAGTGTTAGCTTAAGTGCGATCGCCAATCAACTCAATCAACCAATAGCTGTAGTTCAACAAGCAGCTTTTCGTCTGATGTTGGCTTGTTTAATCGAAGAAGTTCCCTTAAACCAATCAGCACCAGAATTGAGTAATTATCCTGTTGATTTAAACTTAGTTAATTCTTCTAAAGCAGTCAAATCTCCAGTCGGGACAACCATCAAGATCAGTACTTTATTTCTACAAAATATCGTTGGCTTTTTGAGGAGTAATAATTGATGGAGATCCTACGCATTGTGATCACTGGAGGCGTAGGTGCAGGTAAAACCAGCTTTATTCGTACCATCAGTGAAATCGAAACGGTAGATACCGATAGAAAAGCAACTGATGACATCGCACTCCTAAAAGAAAAAACTACAGTTGCATTAGATTTTGGGCGATTGACCATTACACGCAATCAATCACTTCATCTTTATGGCACTCCTGGACAAAACCGATTTGATTTTATGTGGGATATCTTGATTCAAAAAGCCCACGCCTACATCTTACTAATAGATGCACACCGTCCAGAACACCTGCGATACAGTCGAAAAATTCTGCAATTTATGAAGCATCGGGTAACAATACCGTGTTTAATTGGGCTAACTCATACTGATTGTCCTGATGCTTGGGACATGGAAGATATCGCATTAGCTTTGGGACTATTGGATGCAAACAACAGACTACCGATCATATCTGTAAATGCGACAGAACCAGCTTCTGTCAAAGAAAGTTTAATTGTATTGATCGAAGAAATTAGCAAATATTACCAGTCTCTTAGCGGTTAAATGGACTTCTCTTGTGTAAACAAACTCTGAAACAGAATGTAAAAGTTAAAACATGTAACAAGATTTTTATCCTGTTGTACGGAATTTTCCTTGTTACTTATATTGAGCTGTCTAAAGTCTTGGAGTCAGCTATTGACCCCAAATAATGCGATTCATCACGCTATTCATAGCCTGCTGTTTAACCCCTATGCTTCTGGGCTACTTACTAAAGCGATTGACTAGGGATGTTCAAAAAATACCCTCTATATCAACAGAAACATCACACTTGTCAATAAAAATACATTCGCCAGAACCGACAATTGCGGAAGAAACAGCACAATTGTTACCCGTAGTAACGGTAGACCATCTGTCACCAACAACTTCTGATCAGGCTCATACATCTGTACTAAAAATTGTGGAGGACAAATTTATGATTAACGTTTCAATGCTGCAAGACGAACTGCAAAACTTCGTATCTGGAACCTCTGATATTCAAGGTGCGGCTTTAGTAAGTCCAGATGGCTTGGCTTTAGCTTCTGTGTTACCAGGTGGGATGGATGAAGAACGAACTGCTGCAATGTCTGCATCTATGCTGTCGTTAGGCGAGCGCATTGGTCGCGAACTGGTTCGTGGGAATGTAGAGCGTATTGTTGTAGAAGGAGAAAAAGGCTACGGTGTGTTAGTTGGTTGTGGTAGTGATGCAGTTTTATTAGTACTTGCTGGTGCAGGGGTCAAACAAGGCTTACTGTTTTTAGAGGTCAAACGTGCTGTTTCTAGAATTGCGCCTCTGTTAGCCTGACTAGGAACACAAAACAGTCCTGACACCAGTGTTTGGATTAATGATTTTGCATTTTCTTAAAGATTCCTATCCCAAATTGCATTGAATTTAAGGGAGCATCACAGATGTTACGTCCTGTCTTAGGAGATTTTAGCAGTATTGTCTGTTTTAAAGCAGCAATTACTGGTATGGAAGAGGCTTTGGGTGAAAAAGCAACTGCGATCGCCTTAACTGCTGCGGGTCGTTATCGTGGTAAAAGTTTAGCCCAAGAGTTAAACCTAGCAAACTCGTCGATGTCCATAGAGGAACTAGCCGACAAGCTTGATCATGTTTTTGGTAAAGATGGCACTTGTCTGTGTATAGTCGAGAAAATTATCCGAGAAGATGATGAGGTCATCAAAGTATATACATCAGAAACTTTATGTTCTGCGGACGAACCGCAAGGTTCAAAGCGTAAGTGTACCTACACCCTTGGTGCCATTTGGGGTGTGCTAGAAGTAACTTTTCACCAGCGACTACAAGGCAAGCATACCGAATCTGTGTTGCGCGGTGGCGAATACGATGTATTTGAGTTTACCAAAATGTCATAGGTTAGTTGTTTAGTTGTTAGTCAATGTCGCTTACTAATAATTCACACCCGCTGAAAGCAAAAATCAATACTGGGTGCATTCTGCCATATAAATACTTTTGTGTTCTAATTAATGCGGCATTAAATCATACTATTCCAGATTTTTGATTGGAAATCACTTTTTTAGGTCTGATTTTCTATCAATTCATCTGTTTTTGAAAGTAGTATTATTACATAGAAAATAATGTAATTCTTAAGTAATTATTACATTATCATTTCAGTGCATGTTTTGCATAAGTGCATAAGGAGAAATCAATCATGCCTTTAGAAACACTAGCCTTTTTGTCTACGCTAGAACAGCGTGTAGGCTTGACAGATGAAGACAAAGCCATACTGAAGTCCCAAGCTGATTGGGGTTTACAAGTTGCTCCCGAAATGGCTGACCATTTTTATGCTTACTTGGGGCGCGATCCAGAAATGAATGCAATTTTACATGATGGAAACGAGCGTATACATCGCTTGCATGAAACCTTCATTCAATGGTTTCACGAAATGTTTACAGGTATGGATGATTGGGGTCAAGCTTACGCCGATCGCCGTTGGAAAATCGGTTTAGTTCACGTCCGTATTGGTATTGGCCCTCAGCATGTCGTTCCAGCAATGGCGACAGTAATTCACCAAGTAGAAAAACGTCTACAAGTTGATGGTCAAACTTCAGACCTCAAAGATGCACTCAGTCGCATTTGCATGATTGATTTAGCATTTATTGAGCAAGCTTATGTAGAGGTATCATCAGATGCTGTTCTCAGAGAAACTGGTTGGACTCAAGGTTTGTTTAGGCGTTTAATTGCTACTGGCGCACGCTCAATGTAATTATATACAAACACCATGCTATCTGATTGATTTAACTATTGATTAGTGGCTTGCAAAAACTCCTAACTGTGTTTAGAAAAAATAAATATACAGGGTGCATTATCCACATAACCTTAAGATTAATACTCTCATTTAAATTAAGAATAATTTCTTATTTGTTAATAAAATTAAGCAAAAAATCCAAATTTTAGCTATACAGTTTACATATAACTTCTCTGGCTGCGAAAGCTTAATCATAAGTAAAATAAAAAAGTATGTATAAAACTTGCCGCAAGCACAGGTATAAATTGTCAGGGTGCAAGTTTGAAAAAATAGCTTTTTATTATACTCGAAACAATGAGTCTACATAGTTTTTTAACAGATTTCTCCTTGGCTGAATTGTTTCAGATCGTAGACCAAGGAAGAAAATCTGGTTGTTTAATTGTGTGTAATTTACTATACGACCCTGCTTCAGTAGGTCAATCTCGATATTACTTTATTTGGTTCCGAAAAGGATGTATTGTTGCTGCGGCTAATTGTTTAAACGGCGAAGGTTTAATAAATCAAATAAAACAACGCAAGTGGATAAAACCGCAAATAATAGATGAACATTATGCGATCGCACCAACAACAATACCTTTTGGTTTACATCTCAAAACAGCAGGAATATTGAATGCTGAACAATTAAATTTACTCTTTGCCAACCAACTACGGCAAATTCGGGAGCTTTTTGAAATTCAAAAGGGTATATTCAGGCTAGATAGCAAAGCAACTATACCTGGGAAAGAAATGAC
Source organism: Fischerella muscicola SAG 1427-1 = PCC 73103 (assembly GCF_000317245.1). GTDB lineage: Bacteria > Cyanobacteriota > Cyanobacteriia > Cyanobacteriales > Nostocaceae > Pelatocladus > Pelatocladus muscicola_A. Next base: position 13,619 of record NZ_AJLJ01000210.1, on the reverse strand, counting down.
AGGGTTAAGTTTAAGCGCCATTGAAGTCGCTTTGATGGCTCTGAGAACGCTAAAAAATTGGGATATTTTAGCTGATGCTCTCCCAGATATTAATGCAGGAATATGTAGCATTACTCAAAACAAACCCGATATTCACTTAAAAACTTTAGAGTGGCAATTATGGGAATTTGCCAATGGTACTATTTCTTTAGGTGCGATCGCCAATCACCTAAATCAACCAACAAGCTTAGTTCAGCAAGCAGCTTTCCGGCTTAAAATAGCTGGCTTGATTGAAGAAATTCCTCTTGAGACATCTATTCCAGAATTGAATGATTACCCTCTAGATGTTAACAGCGTAGACTCCTCTGTTTTACTAAATCAAAAATCCACAGAATCAGAAATGACTACGCTCAGTACTTCGTTTTTGCACAATCTGGTTGGGTATTTAAAAAATAAAGTTTAATTCATGAATTATCCTAAATCATTCGTGAACAACAAGATCCCCGACTTAATTCAATAAGTAGGGGATCTGACTCTCTCAATTTTCACAACTCCTACACTGATTGCTATATATGCAAAATATCAAGCAGTAACCATTATAGTAACTTCATGAGTCGCCATAAAGTAAAGAAAAATCAAAGATTCTACAAATTTGTAAATAAAAATTTAGATTATTGAGGAATAAGCTATATAATCCTCTTAACTTAATGCAAAAAAACAATAAAATCTAGCTTTGGAAAAAGCAAATAAACAATTTGCTGCGAAGATTAGCTATTGGGTGCAAGTTAGAAAAAATAACTATTTTATAATAATTGAATTAATGAGCTTATCTAGTTATTTAACAGATTTTTCTTTGGCTGAATTGTTTCAAATCATAGACCAAGGAAGAAAGTCTGGCTGTTTAACTGTTCATAGATTATTAGATGGTAATGCTGGCCAAGCAAAATCCCAATACTACTTTATTTGGTTTCGGCAGGGACGTATAGTGGCTGTATCAAATTCCTTAGATGGGCAAGGTTTAATTACTAAAATCAGAGAACGGAACTGGGTGCAGCCACAATTTACAGAAAAAATTTTGCAGACACCAGGAAAAGAAAAACCCCTTGGTTTGAACCTCAAAACAGCAGGAATATTGAATGCTGAACAACTAAATTTATTATTTGCCAGCCAAATACAGCAAATTCGAGATCTTTTTGAAATTCAAAAAGGTGTTTTCAAACTAGATAGCAAAGCACTCATACCTAATCAGGAGATGACAGGATTAAGCCTGAGAGCAATTGAAGTAGCTTTGATGGCTTTGAGAAACCTGAAAAATTGGAAAACCTTGGCTGAAGCTCTCCCAGATCCTAATTCTGCCATAAATAGTATGAGTCAAAGTAAACCAGAAATTCGTTTACATGCTTTGGAGTGGCAAATCTGGGAATTTGCTAATGGTAATGTTAGCTTAAGTGCGATCGCCAATCACTTGAATCAACCAACAAGCTTAGTTCAGCAAGCAGCTTTCCGGCTGAAAATAGCTGGGTTGATAGAAGAAGTTCCCTTTGTGAAATCTACTCCAGAAATTAGTAACTTCCCTTTAGATTCGATAGATTTGAGATTGGCAAATTCTCTTAGTTCGGGAAATCAAAAATCCACAGAACCAGAAATGATCAAGATAGTTACCTCATTTCTAGACAATTTAGTTGGGTATTTAAGAAGCAATATTTAGGAGATTTCCAACAAACAAACTCGTAGGAGCGCAAATTCTTACGCCCTCCTCATTGGTAAAATTATTTTTCGCAAATCACCTTGATGAAAATCTTACGCACAACAACCACTAGCTAATTTCAGCTAACGGTACAGGCTGCCAAACTTCTCCATATTTTTCCCGAAGAGTGTGCCAAGCTTCCACTTGTCCTGGTTCATACTCACCTGGTTTACCCCATTGTAAAAATAAACTCAAAGCAGGTTCCTGTTTCTCGTCAAGTAACCGGATAGCATATGTCGTGAAATTACCACGCTTTGCTTCACCTGTTTCAAATTTTACTTGGGTTATTTTGTCCATATTTAGGTGAAATTCAAAACCTTCTGTATGCATATTTGCGTATTTACCCTTTGGTAACTCTGCATAAAATAGCTTTTCAATTTTGCCCCGTGCTTCCAATACTGCGGCGCTACTAGTGACAATTAAACGCAAAGTCCCCAAAGTTTCGCAAGCTTCCAAAAATTCTTTTAATGTATTGGTCATTTGTTATTTGTCCTTTGTTTTTTGTCTTTTGTTCTTTGTTCTTTGTCATCTGTCCTTAGCCAATGACCAATGATTATTTACTATTTTTCATACTGTTCGTATGCATTCACAATACGTTGAACTAGGGAATGGCGTACAACATCTTTTTGGCTAAATTCACAAAAAGCAATTCCTTCAACATGTCTCAAAATCTTGATCGCCGCTGTCAATCCAGATTCTTGATGTAATGGTAAATCGATTTGTGTGATATCACCAGTTACCACCATACGAGAGTTGAAACCCAAGCGAGTCAAAACCATTTTCATCTGAGAAGCTGTCGTATTTTGGGCTTCATCCACAATCACAAAAGCATTATTGAGTGTGCGTCCCCGCATGTAAGCTAAGGGAGCAACTTCAATCACACCTCTTTCCATCAATGATGGTACCTTCTCTGGGTCGATAAATTCATTAATGGCATCATAAAGTGGACGGAGATAAGGATTAACTTTTTGTTGCAAATCTCCTGGCAAAAAACCGAGTTTTTCACCTGCTTCAACAGCAGGACGAGTGAGAATAAGTTTTTCATACTGGTTAGCAAGAAGTGCCTGCACTGCTACAACTACCGCCAGAAAAGTCTTACCCGTACCAGCAGGCCCAGTACAGAAAATCATGTCATGTTTGTGTAGGGCTTGGATATATTGTTTTTGCCGAAATGTTTTGGCGCGGACTTCTTCACCTCGCCGAGTTTTAGCTAAGATATCTTTTTGTAAGTCTCGTAGTTCATCTTCTCGATCAGTGTCTAAAGCTTGACGAGCTGTGAGAATATCAGCAGTAGAAACAATATTACCTTTGCTCCACAAATATTCGAGCGATCGCACTAATCGACTAGCTAAATCAACTTGTTTGTCTGTCCCAGAAATATGTAGTTCCTGTCCTCGCAGCACGAGTTTAGCACCTGTTTGCTTGGAAAGAATTTTGAGATTATCTTCTCCTTGTCCAGCTAGAGTGATTGCACTTGCGATGTTCGGCAGTTCAATTGTTAAGGCATCTGCCATAGTCTGTACTGTATGATTAATATCTTAAGATTGACAGAAATTATTGTTCTAATTAGGAATGTGGGATTAAGTCTTTTATTCTTAACAAATAAAAATCATTTGCAAATTATACAAAAACCCACCCCGGTTTAAGGGTTTTTAGGGGTGGGAACGTCAGGCGTCTCTACTGTTTATAGCTTTGACTACAGCAATTGTTGTCAGATCTTCATTCAATAAAGCTCTCGGCTTTGTAGTTAATTCTAACTACAGATTATTGAAAGTTTTCGAGCTTAGTAACGACTACCTTTACGTGCAGCCTCCTCTTTGCGCTTGCGGCGCAGACTAGGTTTTTCGTATCTTTCTCGGCGCTTGACTTCAGATAAAATACCAGCCTTTTGAATTTTCTTTTTAAAGCGTCTTAGTGCCGAGTCAATCGACTCGTTTTCACCTAAACGGACTTCAGCCACTCTTTAGTTTCACCTCCTTACAGAGATTATCTGAGTCAGTTACTCCACAAACAAACCGCAAGTAATATTTAACTGGTTTTTACTAGCGGCAAAGTTTTATCTTTAAATCAATCTCAAAAAGAGAATGTTCTTTTTGAGCTTCTACTTAGTGCAATGTTCACAGGTGACGTAACAACAAAGCTAATTATTTAACATACCAAATTTGGTAGTTTTTCATTCATTGTCAAAGCAGAGGTGTTAAACCGAAAGTGATCTTATCAGGGCAGGAAGCAGAGAACTGTCTAGTAGATAGAGTAGCATTGCTTACCACATGTTCCTGTTGAAAAATTTTAAGTCTGGAAGGCAAGCATACTGCACTTTTGATTTCAAGCCCATCATAGATGGTATTAAGTGAGGGGGTTACTCCTAATAAAGGAGTAAAAAATACAATCATTTTGTTGATTGTTAACCCCATTTTTTCTCTGGTTAATGTCTAGCGGGAACGAGACTTGATCACAGGACGGCTTGCGTTAACGCGTCTTTCTCTTGATTTAGGAGGCAATCGCTCTTCTCCCTCCTCTTCAAAAGCAGCGCTCTCTCGACCAACACCATTACTGCCATAGATATCTAAGTATACTGAGTGACCAGCAGCTTCAGCAGCAGCAGTGATGACTGTACGAATCGCCTGGATATTACGTCCTCCCCGACCAAACACTTTGCCTTTGTCTGTGCTTTCAAAAGCGATGCGAATCCAAGCCCGCTTACGAGTGTGATACATTTCACAATCGACGCTCAAAGACTCAGGAAATTCTAAAAACGGCTGCATCAAAAAACGTACCAGCCCAACGTAGTCAGGACTTACTGTTGGGGATTTTGTGACAAATTTAGGAAGCGGCTTTTGCACTGACCTGTTCAAAGACATTAGCTTTCTGTAGGATGCGACGCACGGTGTCACTTGGTTGAGCACCTTGTTGTAGTCGCTTGACGATGCCGGGAACATCCAGTCGTACTTCATCAGTTCTGGGGTTATAGTATCCCAGTTCTTCTAGAGGACGACCATCGCGGCGAGCAAGGCTGTTAATAGCAATTATGCGATAGCTCGCTTCCCGCTTTTTTCCGTATCGCTTCAAGCGCAGTTTAATCATGATTGAGAGACTTTTCTCCTATTATTAGCAACGAGTTTTGCAGATAGTTAATGAGGATTTGAGGCAAGGGGAAAGAGAAATGCTTAAAGGGATTAATTTTTCCTTTTTTCTTTCTCTTTTACCGGACTTTTGCAAGAGCAGTTTCTGTCAGAGCTTGAATTTGCTCATTAAATTACGCTAGTTCCTCTTGATCAAAGAGGATCATAACTTGCAGTGCCAGAATGCTAATTTTAGCACTTGCACAGGTTTAACTGCTATTAGTCAATTGTCCTTTGTCCTTTGTCCTTGGTCAAAAGCCAATGACTAATAACTATTGACTATTGTACAGACGCGTAGACGCTCGTCAGAGCGGCTTCAAGGTAAGAGTATAATCGACTATTGTACAGACGCAATTCATCGCGTCTCTACCAATGACCATTGACTATAAATTACCAAAGCCTTTCTTTTTTTTATCCTTTTTGGGCTTCTTTTTGGTACTAGCACCGCCACTATATCCCCGCCATCCGGGAGGAGCAGGACGATTGCCAGCAGCAGCTAGGGGATTACCCATACCGCCACCGCCGCCAAACATTCCCGGCATACCAGGAAAGCTACCTTGACCCATTTGCTGCATGAGAGAACGCATTTTTTGGAAGTCACTTACTAGCTTACTGACATCCGCTTCTTTATAACCACTTCCACCCGCAATTCGTCGTCTCCGACTAGGCGAACTAGATAATAAATCTGGATTTTTGCGTTCTTCTTGGGTCATGGAATTGATCATTGCTTCACAGCGCTTAAGCTGAGTTTCCCCTTGTTGGAGCTGATCATTACTGAGTTTGTTCATCCCCGGAATTAATTTCAGGATGCCGCCCAAGGAACCCATGTTTTTCAGCAAGCGCAGTTGCTTGAGAAAATCGGTAAAGTCAAACTTAGCCGACATGATTTTCTCTTGCATTTTCTCGGCATCAGCCAAGTCAAATTCTTCTTGGGCTTTTTCTACCAAAGTGAGAACATCACCCATACCGAGAATTCGTGAAGCCATGCGATCGGGATAAAATGGTTGCAAGGCTTCGACTTTCTCACCGACACCAACAAACTTAATTGGCGCTCCTGAGATTCGTCGTACTGATAACGCTGCCCCACCACGGCTATCACCATCCAGCTTGGTAAGAATTGCACCAGTAATACCAATTTGTTCGTGAAAAGTACGAGTCAAATTAGCTGCTTCTTGACCAGTCATGGCGTCCACAACCAAGAGAGTTTCATGGGGTTGGACAACTTCTTTGATCTGGGCTAGTTCTGCCATCATATCTGCGTCTATTTGCAGACGACCAGCAGTATCAATAATTACAGTATCAATATTTTCTGCTCTGCCCCGCTCTACACCTAAACGAGCAATTTCTACGGGATCAGCATCGCTTCCCATTTCAAACACTGGTACATCAATTTGTTTACCCAGTGTTACCAATTGCTCGATCGCAGCTGGACGATACACGTCTGTTGCTACCATCAAACAAGTGCGGTCTATTTTGCGGAGGTGTAAAGCCAGTTTAGCGGTAGCAGTGGTTTTACCAGTTCCCTGCAACCCAGCCATTAAAACTATCGTGGGTTGATTTTGTGCTTGTTCTAGGGGTACATTTGTTTCCCCCATGACCTGCACCAACTCATCGTAAACAATTTTGATGAACTGTTGGTCAGGACGCACCCCGGTAATAACCTCGGCTCCCTGCGCCTTCGCTTCAACTTCGCTAATAAACTCTTTAACTACCTGGAGATTGACATCTGCCTCTAACAAGGCGCGGCGGACTTCCCGTAAAGCATCCTGAATATTAGATTGGGAAATTTTGTCCTGTCCCCGCAGTTTTTTCCAAGCAGCTTCTAAACGATCAGCAAGTGCATCAAACATAGTGACTAAATTTGTTTACAAGTAGTTAGCTAGTGATAATATCTCTATACACACTAAGCATTAAGGGGCTTCAAAGGATTTTAGCGGCTTTTGCCTAAGACAGACTCTAGCCGATTCTAAATTACGAAACCAGAAATTCTGGTAAAGTTTGAAGGTACTATTTACCAGCTTAGTGGTTTTGCTCTCCGAGTGTTCCCATCAGGGAGTTCCAAATCAAAAAATATCCAGTTGATCTTTGATAAACATTTCCCTATTGATATCTGGCAGTTTTCCAAAAAAAGTGGTAAAAATTACTACTAGCTATCATGGGTCAGTGCCTACCAGTTTATTCTTAATTCATTTTGTAATTGCCGAGCCAAGAAGCTTGTCATACACATTTTTGAGTTAAGTAATAAATTCTGCTAAAAATTTTTCTACTTTTAATATTTAATTGGGACACAGAGCCGTTATTTTTTATTTTATCAAAAAATAATAGTAAATCTATACTAGATTGAGTCTAGTAGGTTTTGAATTGTTCCCGCAAAAGAAATACTTGTTTTTTTACTCATAATTACCTTTGAGGTTAATTTGAGTAGATTTTTAGTAAAACAATGGAGTGTTAAGGAATGATTATAGTCAACCGTAAAAAGAATAATCACAATCATGAAGCTACAGTCAGACTGATTTCATTCGTTAAGCAAATGGCTGTGGTTGGCTGAGGTTTTATAGTTATGTTGCTGCTAACAAATGGTCACACATCATTGTTCATAATAGTTTTGAGCTTTTTTATAGCTATATTATTTATTCTTTATAATCAACAAATATTGCTTAAGAAAAAGTCTCAAAAACGATTACAAACTTCTTATATTTATGATTTATCATTTAATTATTTATTGGGAAATACCAATGTAAATCATGCCAAAAATAACCAATCTCAAGAATTGGATGTGAACAAGAATACACTTAAAAAATTGTCAAATAAGGAAATGATAAATCAAGATTTAAACAAAAGCTTAATTCTTGCTAATTTAACCAATGCTGAATTAGTGGGTGTTAATTTTAGTCATGTTTACCTCAATGGTGCCAACCTCAGTAGTGCCAACCTTAGTGGTGCCAACCTCAGCCATGCTAACCTCAGCGATGCTAACCTTTGCGGTACAAAGCTTGCGATCGCTCAGTTAGTAAGTGCTAATCTCAGTAGCGTTAAACTCATAGGTGCTGATCTGAGCAATGCGAATCTGCAAGATGCTAATCTTAGCGCTGCCAACTTGAGCCATGCTCAATTGGTAGGCGTAAATCTTAGTGGTGCTAACCTGAGTGATGCTCGGTTCATCAATGCAAATCTGACTAATGCTAATCTCAGTGGCGTGTATCTATGGAATGGCAATCTGAATAATGCTCAATTAGTGGATACAGACTTGAGTAATGCTTATATGAACAGCGCAAAATTGAATCATGCCAATCTTAGCTGTGCTGTTCTCAAAAATGCTCAGTTGAGTAGTGCCAAAATGAGAAACGCTAATTTGAAGAACGCCAATCTACATGGTACACAGCTAGTGGGTGCCAGATTAGATCATGCCAACCTAGAAGGCGCTAATTTAGAAAATGCAAATTTAGAAGGTGCTAACTTAAATGGAGCTAATTTGAGGGGTGTAAACTTCAAATCTGTCAAAATCAACCAAGCAACAAAATTAGATTATAAATGGCGTTTAGTTTGGGAAATCTTAAATCATAAAAATAAGCGTACAGATTTAAGAAATGCCGATTTCGAGGATGCAAATCTTCAAGGTGCTGACTTGAGAAATACTGATTTGAGTCATGTGAAATTCACGCGAGCAAAAGTTCATCATGCTCTGTTTGGCTATAATCAGGGGTTGTCTGTGGAAATGAGGCTAGAGTTAAAACTAAGAGGAGCAATATTTGAGGACGAATAAAAGGCAAGGTTAATCATAATACCATGACTAGCAATACCCTCATCCACCCAGAAGAAATTATCCACTTGTCAGGTATCAGTTGGCAAACATACGAAGCACTATTAAATGAACTTAGTGCTAGCCGTCGCCTACGACTTACCTATAATTATGGCAACCTTGAAATCATGGTTCCCTCGCCTGAGCATGAGCGTTATAAAAAAGTTATTGGTAGATTTGTCGAAACCCTGGCTGAAGAATTAGCAGTGAGAATAGAACCTCTTGGTTCCACAACTTTTAAACGACCTAATTTGACTGGTGCTGAACCAGACGAAAGTTTTTACATTCTCAATCTCAACGCTGTTAAAGGTAAAAATAGAATTGACTTGCAGCAAGATCCACCACCAGATTTAGTAGTGGAGATTGATATTACTAGTGGTTCTCAAGAGCGTTTGCAAATCTATGCCAGTATGGGTGTACCAGAAGTTTGGCTATATGATGGTAATTCTTTTAGTATCAATATTTTACAAAATCAAAAATATGTAGTAGTTGAGGAAAGTTTGGCATTTCCAAATTTGCCAATTCAGGAAATATCTCGCTTTTTAGAACAGGTAGGACAGAAAGATTATTTGGATTTGATCAAGGAGTTTCGTAACTGGGTTAGAAGTCAAATTCAGAAAGATAGTTAGTGGTTGGTTGGTAAGTGGCTTTAGCCCTCAAATATTCAAGCACTAAAGTGCTTACTACAAACCATTAACTACAAACTAATTCTTCTACTGCATTAGCATCAGTTGGCAAAGCCTCTGTTAGTATTTCCCTACCATTTTCTGTAACTAAAACATCATCTTCAATGCGAATACCACGTACGTCAGTAAACTGAGATAAACGCTCCCAGTTAACTGTGTATTGGTATGTAGAACGTACTTCTTGATTATTGATAATCGCTGGGACTTGATAAAAACCAGGTTCAATTGTTACTAGCATACCTGAGTGTAAAGGACGATTTAAACGGAGATAACTTAAACCAAAGCGATCGCTCCTTTCTCGTCCTGGTTTATATCCGGCTAAATCCCCCAAATCTTCCATATCATGGACATCCAAACCCAACAAATGACCAATACCGTGAGGAAAAAATAAGGAATGAGCATTCCTTTCTACCAAATTTTCGGCATCTCCTCGTAAAATTCCTAAATCTACCAAACCCTGAGCAATTACAGTACAAGCCAACAAATGAAGATCTTGGTACTCTACGCCGGGGCGTACCTGGGCAATACAAGCGTCATGAGCTGCCAATACTACATCATATATATCTCTTTGGGTAGATGAAAATTTTCCACTCACAGGACAGGTACGAGTAACATCACTTGCCCAACCCATTTTTGTTTCAGCACCGACATCAGCAAGCAATAAATCACCTGGTTGTAGGGAGTGGTGATACTGCTCGTTATGCAAAACTTCACCGTGAACAGTCACAATACTGTGGTAAGCAGTAGTCATATTCTGGGCGATAATGACTTTTTCCATCGCTGCACGCACTTCTGCTTCGATTTTGGCACTGGGTGTTGCTGCCATACCTGCTTTATGTGCCTCAACGGTGACAGCAGCAGCTTTTCGCAATTCGGCTAGCGCATGTTGATCGTGCGTCAGGCGTAACTCAATAATCGCTTGGGCTAACTCTAAATCAATGCCTTGCAGCTGATGTCGTGGTAGAACCCATCTATTCAATAGTTGTGACTGTTGTGTCCAAGTGGCTGGATCTTGGACAGGAATTGTCGCTACTCCTTCTAAATATGACTCTAATTCTGCCATTGGATGGGCAACATCTGCCCCGATTTGAGTGGCGATATCTTCTCGATTGGGCATTTCACCATGCCAGAGGGCGCTACTAGGTGCGGGATCATCTATGAATAGTTCCAGCTTACCTGCTTCGAGGCGAATAGCGGCATTTACAAGCGGTAATCCTGCAAAGTAAAGGAAATGACTGCTAGCCCGAAAAGGAAAGACATTGGCCGGATAATTGCGGGGAATACTAGTTCCTGACCAGAGAATTACTGGAAAATCAATCCGAGTAGCTAATTTTTGTCTGCGGTGACGTAGCGTTTCAATGAGCATGGGGGATTGGGGATTCTGATATTTGATCGAAAAAAATATCTCGAATAAAGGTCACTTCCAATTCGCAATTACCAATTGGCAATTATACCTTACAACTAAAGTCGGAGGCTTGAAACCCTAATAATCAAAGGTTTGTAGTGAGGACTTTAGTCCTTTCTTGAGGACTAAAGTCCTTACTACGAACTTTGGTCAAACAGCTTTATTTTTCTTTAATTTTAGCTAGTATCGTCAATTTACTTAATATTGCTAATATCAATCTGGAATCTTGTTATGTATATTTGTAGCTTTGTATAAACACTACCTAGACTTGGCATTATGCATATTAGTCTTACAGACGATCCACTATTGCAAACATGGAAAGCGCAAAAACCCCCTCACCTCAGTCCCCAAGAGCATGGTAATTGTTCAAAAGAAACACAATTCAGGGCTGAATTAGAATTGCTCAGGCAAGATTTAGAACAAAATGCCAATACATTAGTAGTAGGAAAATTTCGATAAATGAATGAGCAATTTGACTTTGATGTTTTTCTCTGTCACAACAGCAAAGATAAGCCTCTGATTATAAAAATTGCAGATGGACTTACTAAACGTGGGTTAAAGGTTTGGATAGATATAAATGACATTTACCCTGGAGAGCAATTTCAATCAGCAATAGCAAAGGCAATTCCCCGAACAAAATCTGCTGCAATTTTTTTTGGTTCACACGGGGTAGGAAAATGGCAGAAAGCGGAAATAAGTGTTTTAGGCATAGAAAAAGTCGATAGAGAAATGATACTTGTTCCTATTTTACTGCCGGGGGTAAACAAAATTCCCAGTGAGCCTGAAGACTGTTTATGGTTAAAAGGACATAATTATCTAAAACTTGAAACTGAAGAAATTAATGAGCAGTTTTTAAATGATTTGGTGAGGGGTGTGAGAAGACAGAATATAGAATTACAAAATCCAACATCAGCAACTAATTTATCTCCAAGAATTTCAAATCCACAACTTGCGGAAATAATCATTGGAAACATGAACATAGGAGAAGTTAGAACAATTTGGTATTTTACATTAGAATACAGCATGGATAATGAAATGAATGGTAAATCTTTAAGTGATTGTGCAATTCAGTTAGTCGAAAATGCGAAAAATCGTAAGTTAACAGATAAACTCATAGAAAATATTTGTAAACAACGTCCTAATTTAGCAAATAATCTAAACCCTCATTAGGTTCACCACAAAAACCGCCGAGAGTGGTGAACCGTAAATCGGCAAAAAAAATTAAATTACCTCCGCATCAAGAGTTAGAACAAGGGTTAATGTATTTAAACCACACGACACAATATCATTCTTTTCAATCTTTAACAAAAAAATCTAATAATGTCGTTGGTATTCGGATTAAAACATCAACTGCTCCTACTATTCCCCTAGTTTGGTTGTTAAAATGTCTTTTAAAAAATCCTGATACATCTTATTTTCACTTTGGCTTAAGAACTTTTATTGGCGAAAATAATAATTTTGAGAAACTATTAGATAGTATTTACAGAAACATTGTCAAAAAAGAAAGTAATGGTAAAGATAAAACAAAGATTCTCCAGGAGATTTATCACGAAATTCAAGAATATGAGCGAAACATTGTATTCATTTTTTATGATGTAGACAAAAAGCCTAAAGATTTTTTAGATCAGTTAAAATCTTTTTGGCATGATTTAAGAAATGAAGTTAAAACTAACTGCTATTTGTTGATGTTGTGGGTAGACTATCAAGAAGATAGTAATGATTGGCGAGAAATTTATCATTTTCCACAACAAGTTGATGAATCCTGTAATGATAGTGATTTACTGGATTTGAGTATACAAAAAAATTTCAAAAAAAGAGAAATAGAAAATTGGGTAAATTCACATTCTTGCCCTTTTAGTAAAATTGATGAAAAGTTGACAGTAAATCAGGAAGCAATTAAACACACAATTGAAAGCATTTGGAAAGATAGTCAAAGAGGAAAACCAGAAGCACTTCTCAAAGAAATTTATACAACATGTGGACTTACTTGGGAGGAACATAAATCTAAATGGCAGAACTTTTAACAAATCAAAAATCTCACAATCTTACATATACTGGTGAAAAACAATATCAACCACAGCCAAAGAAAATTGATATAGAAACGAAAGAACCACTTTATTGTTATGTACCTAGCGCAGAACTAGTTAAGGCTGTTAATTTAGCAATTCAGTTAAATAGACCTCTGTTGCTAGAAGGAGAACCGGGGTGTGGTAAAACACGATTAGCGCGTGCAGTGGCTTATGAATTTGGTCGAAAATATCAACAAAATGGGCAGAAATGGCCTTATGCAGATTGGTATATTAAGTCTAGTGATCAAGCACGAGATGGTTTATATATTTACGATGCTATTTGGCGGTTGTATGATGTCCAAATTACTAGCCAACTGTCTACATCAGATGTATTGAATACCTCGGAACGCGAAAAAATTCGTACTCGGCTAAGTGATACTAAACATCATGCGTACATCACATGGGGAGCGATAGGTGAAGCATTTCGAGTATCTCAGGAAGGTAAACGTATGATTGTGTTAATTGATGAAATAGATAAAGCAGATCCAGATTTACCGAATGATTTACTTTTAGAACTAGAAGAAAAACGGTTTTTTGTTAAAGAAACTGGAGAAGAAATTAGAGTCAATCCAGATTATCAACCAATTATTTTTATTACTAGTAATGGTCAAAGAAAATTATCAGATGCTTTTTTGAGGCGGTGTATTTATTGCTATATAGAGTTTCCGAAGCCAGATAAATTACAAGAAATTGTTACAGCACGTTTTGGTAACAGAAGAAAATGGACAAAACAAATCATAGAGACATCTGTTAGCAGGTTTTGTGATGTTCGTCAAAAAATGGAGGAATATAAAGGGGAGTTTGGGAAAAAA
>NZ_AJLJ01000209.1 GCF_000317245.1 Fischerella muscicola SAG 1427-1 = PCC 73103 | reverse complement strand
CCGCAGCACATCAAGCGCAAAAAGGGAAACGATTTCGCGAGAAGATTTTGAAATTTAACTATAACCTGGAAGCAAAACTAGCAAAAATCAAGAGTGAATTAGAATCAAAAACTTATCACCCAGGACGCTATAAAACTTTTGAAATTTGTGAACCCAAACCTCGCCTAATTTCTGCTGCACCGTACCGAGACAGAGTAGTACATCATGCTTTGTGCAATATCATAGTCCCAATTTTCGAGAGAACTTTTATTGCTGATTCCTATGCTAATCGTTTAGGATTTGGTACTCACAAAGCTTTGCGTCGTTTTACTAGCTTTGCTCGTTCTAGTCGCTATATTTTACAGTGCGATATTAAAAAATATTTTCCCAGTATTGACCATGAAATTCTCAAATCTCTTTTACGTCGCAAAATCAAATGTGACGATACTTTGTGGTTAATAGATACGATTATAAATAACAGCAATCCGCAAGAACCTGTGATTGAACATTTTCCTGGCGATAATTTATTATCACCTTTACAACGCCGAAAAGGATTACCAATAGGCAACCTTAGTAGTCAGTTTTTTGCGAATGTTTACCTCAATAGTTTAGACCACTTTATTAAAGAGCAACTCAAAGCAAAAAAATATGTCCGCTACGTTGAT
>NZ_AJLJ01000208.1 GCF_000317245.1 Fischerella muscicola SAG 1427-1 = PCC 73103 | reverse complement strand
CTTTGTTGTTATCCATCCCGAACTGTCAAAAATAACAGAATGCAAGTTGGCAATAGAGAAATGGCTCAAACCGCTAGGGTTAGAATTAAAACTTAGTAAGACCGAGATTGTCCATACTCTAGATAGTCACTCAGGAAGAAAACCTGGTTTTGATTTCCTGAGCTTTAATATCCGTCAATATCGAGTCGGAATAAACTCTTCAGGTAAACTTTCTAACGGCAAAAGACTAGGGTTTAAAACCCTAATCAAACCAACGAAAGAAGCCTGTAAGAAACATCAAGAGGAAATAGCTAGGGTAGTTCGCGCTCATCAAGCGGCTCCCCAATCAGCCCTAATCTCTAAACTCAATCCAATTATTAGAGGTTGGAGCAACTATTACTCTAGTGCAGTAGCCAGTGAAATTTTTAACAGCCAGGACGAACAAACCTACCAAAAACTGCGGAGTTGGACGAGGCGCAGACACCACAATAAAAGCCGAACTTGGGTAAACCAAAAATACTTTCACCAAGTCGGACAACGCCACTGGGTATTTAAGGATAAAGAACTGAGTCTTATCCAACACTCAGACACCAAGATTGTCCGACATAGTAAAGTCCAAGGTACTCGCTCTCCCTATGATGGAGATTGGGTATATTGGACAAAAAGAAGGGGAAGTTACCCAGGAACGTCGATCAGGGTGTCCACGCTCATGAAGCGTCAACAAGGCAAATGTGCCATGTGTGGATTACACTTCCAAGTGGAGGAGGCGATAGAGATAGACCATATCATCCCGCGTGTCCAAGGGGGCAAAGGAGAATATAAAAATCTTCAGCTTCTCCACAGACATTGCCATGACACTAAGACCCGTGATGATGGGTCTTTGAATGGTACTCGTAACAAGAGCCGTTTACGAAAGGAGCCGGATGCACGAAAACGCGCAAGTCCGGTTCTGTGACGAGGTACGGAAGGTGACTTCCTACCTTAGTCTCCGAATTGCCGTTCTGCGTGTCGTAACAACAACGACAATCCGGACAATAGGAACAACAACAACGGGTTTCGGGTTGTAGTTTCCGCCGCGAGCGCTGCTTTGTGCCAGAGTCGGCGTATGGGAATGCGTCGAGCGTGTTAAAAGCAGTCCAGACCTGCTCCTGTGATGTCGGTGACGATATCCGAAAATAAACCTGAGTTGGGTAGCTTGGTAGGTGTTAAAGCCGAACAGTTGCTCAACTCTACAAACAAAATTGCAGGCTCTTGGTAATAGTCCAAAATGTTATACCGATTCAAAAAATGTTTGCGACGTATTCAAAACCTGAGACGCGATAAATCGCGTCTCTACAAAATTCATCTGTTACATTCTTTTTTCAAATTGGTATTAGTTAATTCTGATTGCTTTTCAATTCGCAATATTTCTAAATAAAACTTTAAATATATGATTTAGCTCAGTAAATCAATTGTGATGATTGTACCTAAGATAAAAGCGATCGCTCGTATTTTAAAAACGCTGAAATTGTCATCAAACAGCTAGTTAGATTAATTTGAGAGCAATAAGTTTAACTTTGATCCCTTAACCTCCAAAATTCAGGGAGCAGGAAATATCAATATGTTTGATCTTGCTAACACATAAGTGTAAGTACTCACTATATTATTATTAAGTTTTAAATTATACTCAAATCTTTGATAAAGATTTTAATCTAAAAGTAAGCAAGCTGAAGCGTTTTTCTAATGATGACAGACTGAATTAGACGATAAAATTAATACTGTATAGATAATTGAGATGACTAACATCAAAAAATTATCTCTCTGGTCATAAGTATATATACTTTTATGTAGTAATATAAAATAAAAGATAACAAAGTAACTTTTAGTAAAGCTTGACTAAATTCTACAAAGCTACAGGGAAATAGTCAGGTAAGTATTTGTTGAGCTGGAAGGAAACCACATCCGGTTTACAGAAAGCAAATTCTTATTTTAAATGAAGAGGTAAATAAGGGAGTGAGCCTGCAAACCCCTAAACAAAATAATCGACGCTACGATCCTGATGAGATCGCAAAGTTTTACCGCTATCGTCCTTGGCTTGCTTGGAGACGGGCGCTAAGGATTATTTGGTCTTTTGCCACATTTATCTTGAGTTTGAAGTGGGATGAGTGGCAAAATCAAGTCGAGCAAAACAAACTCAAACGAGCTGCTCAACTACGGGAATTGTTAACACGTTTGGGGCCGACTTTTATTAAAGTAGGTCAAGCCCTGTCAACACGACCGGATTTAGTACGTAAAGATTTCTTAGAAGAACTGGTGAAATTGCAAGACCAGTTACCACCATTCGATAATGCGATCGCCTACCGACTAATTGAAACCGAACTAGGTCGTTCCATCGAGGAAATCTACAGCGAATTGTCACCTAGTCCCGTTGCTGCTGCTAGCTTGGGTCAAGTTTATCGGGGTCGTTTGCATAGTGGCGAAGAAGTCGCGGTAAAAGTACAACGCCCAAATCTCCGCCCTGTTATTACCCTTGATCTTTATTTGATGCGATGGGCTGCGGGTTGGCTAGCTCCTTGGCTACCTCTAAATCTGGGTCACGATCTCAGTTTGATTGTAGATGAGTTCGGAACCAAATTATTTGAGGAAATAGATTACCTCAATGAAGGTCGCAACGCCGAAAAATTTGCTACAAACTTTCGCAATGATCCATGTGTGAGAGTTCCTGCTATTTACTGGCGCTATACTTCCACACGGGTTTTAACTTTAGAATGGCTGAATGGATTTAAGCTGACCGACACCAAAAAAGTCAAGGAGGTGGGTTTAGATCCGGAAGCGATCATCGAAATCGGCGTGACTTCAGGTCTACAACAGCTATTAGAATATGGTTTCTTCCATGCTGACCCCCATCCTGGAAATTTATTTGCCATGCCCGATGGCAAAATGGGTTACATTGACTTTGGCATGATGGATCAGCTAGATGAAACTACTAAAGAAACTTTAGTAGATGCACTGGTACATCTAGTTAATAAAGATTACAACGACTTAGCCGCAGACTTTGTCAAGCTGGGATTTTTAACACCAGATACAGATATTTGTCCGATTGTACCTGCTCTAGAAGCAACATTAGGCGACGCAATTAACAAAAACGTCGGGGATTTTAACTTCAAAACCATCACCGATCAATTCTCGCAACTGATGTATGATTATCCCTTCCGAGTTCCAGCCAAGTTTGCTTTAATTATTCGTTCGCTGGTGACTCAAGAAGGTATTGCTCTGAGCCTCAATCCCAACTTTAAAATTGTGGAAGTAGCTTATCCTTACGTAGCAAGACGTCTATTGACAGGCGAATCTCCACAATTGCGCCGACGGTTATTAGAAGTGCTATTCAAAGATGGTAAATTCCAATGGCAACGCTTAGAGAATTTAATTGCGATCGCTCGTAATGATGATAATTTTGATGTTTTACCTACAGCCAAACTCGGACTAGAATATCTCCTATCTGATGAAGGCAAATATCTCTGGCGACAGTTGGTATTAGCTCTGACTGAGGATGATCGTCTGCATACCGAAGAAGTTCAACGTTTGTGGAACTTAGTCAAAGATGACTTAAAACCAAATCGATTGTTCGATGTCGCAATCGGAGTTTTGACAGACTTATCCAAACAGAGAGTTGCAGCAATATTACCTTCGGTAACTGCGATCGCCAATTTAGGTATGAAGTCCTGAAACCTAGATACAGTAAGCCTGGAACCAAATTTCCAGGCTCATAGATTTAATCAGTTTCAACGGACTTAAAAATGCGTTTAGTCAGCTTTACATGACTTCAGCTTTTAGCTAAGAAATATATTTTTTGGCAGCCAAAAAACAGATGCAAGATTGACATTCTTGACTAATTGCTCCTTTTGAAATGTCAAAAGGAGTTTAAATTTATGAGTTAATGATAAATAGTCAATTCTAAGTTCTCACTCCGCAATCTTAATTTTCAAAATCCATACCAATCAGGAGTTTTCATGTACTACTACCCTTTACATCCGCCATATTTACTATTAATTTTTGGTTTATTTGCTGCATTAACCTCTGGTTCAGCATTAGCCGGAACACTAAAGATAATTGTGAACAAATGGCGGAGTGACGGAGCAGAAAAATCTAATTCTCAGTTGTCGATAAAACAATTATCTGTGCCATTCCTGGGAATTACTGGCGGTGTCGTATTATTTATGTGTTCTGGTTTTGAAATATTTGGTTTTCCACCTTTGCTTGCTTATGCAGTCGGTGTACCAGTAACTATTTTGACTTCGCTTTTAGTGTGGTTACAGTTGGGAAGTATGATGTCTTTTGTACAACGGCAAGGAATGCAATCTCTTGATTTAGATTCTTGAAAGTAAATCTAATTCATTTTTGGATTATTCACTTTTTTGGTCTCATAAAAGAAGCCTGATCGCATGGAAGTGATCAGGCTTTTCTATTAACGTACAGCTTTACGTCCTTTCTACGCAACATTACTTAACATTTGTGCTAACTTTAAGGTATCTTCTGGAAAAAGCGTTATCTTTGGCTTAACAAGGCAAAATTACGTAGTCGTATTATTCACAATACTTACACTTAAAATTGTAAATAAATTAACAAAATGAAATTATGGTGTGAAGCGATCGCTGTAACTCAGCGTATTTTAATTGAATTATTACGGCGAAGACGTAGCCTGATTTTTTGGATTATTTTTCCTATTTCCATTCTGCTGATCAACGGATTTGTGTTAGCAGAAAGTATGAAGCTATCAACAGAGCAAGGTTTTGAATATGCTGCACCTTCAACTTTAGTGGGAGCAGCACTATTTTTTAGCTGTTTGGGTGGTAGTGTCGCCACTGTCGTCTCAGAAAGAGAACAGCAAACGCTCAAACGCTTATTTATTTCACCTTTGAGTGGAACATCCTATTTTTTGGGGATTTTTTTGGCTCATAGTTGTATTGGTTTTGGACAAACATTAATTATTTATACCATTGCTGCTTTTTGGGGTGCTACGTTTAAGGGTTCCGTGTTTTTGGGTGCAATTATTATATTTATGAGTATTGTGGCTTATGTTGGTTTAGGCTTTATTTTGGGTACTCAATTAGCGCGTCGGACTGAAGATGTAAACTCCCTAGTAGCTGCTTTTGGTGTCCCTTTGTTGATTTTGGGTGGAGCTTTTTTCCCGATTCGTTTTTTACCGAAAACATTACTTGATCTTGCAAAAATCAACCCTATTTATCACATGAATCAAGCCCTTTTAGCAGTATCAACACAGGGGAACAACATAGAAGAAATTGCGTCTCATTTCCAGTTCTTATCAGGGTTTACTTTGATGATGATTTTAGGTGGATGGTTTTCTTATCGCAGGATGGTAATGCTAGAAAGAAGACTTTAAAATTCCTCGCCCACAAAGGAATAATGAATTTGGTAATGGGTAATAGGTAATGCTTCATATAGAAAAGCTTAATAAGTCTTTTAAAAACAGGCAAGTTCTTCAGGATTTAACATTCTATGTTGCTCCTGGAGAAATTTATGGTTTACTGGGTGCAAATGGAGCAGGAAAAACTACTACGATTAATATTATTTGTAATTTATTAAAAGCGGATAGCGGTGTAGTCAAAGTTAATCATCAGTTCGTTTCAGAAGCAACTAAAAAACTTATTGGTATTGCCCCACAAGAAAATTTATTGTACAGGGGTCTTTCTTGTGAAGAAAACATCAAATTTTTTGCCAAAATTTATGGTTTAGACAGAGCGCAAAGACAGAAACAAATTCAAGCCACTTTAAAAGCTGTAAATTTATTAGATAGAGCCAAAAGTCCGGTAGAAACCCTCAGTGGTGGAATGCAGCGACGCTTAAATATCGCTGTAGCTTTGGTACATCAGCCGAAGTTAGTGATTTTAGATGAACCAACTACAGGTTTAGATATTGAAGCCCGATATGAGATTTGGGAATTAATTAAACAATTAAAAAATCAAGGAATTACTATTTTATTAACTACTCATTTATTAGATGAAGCAGAGCGTTTGTGTAATAAAATTGGTATTTTAAAAAATGGACAGATTTTAGCTGAAGGTAGTCTAGAACAATTACGCACCTGTATTCCAGCTACAGAAATTTTAGTCGTACAAACACCAGAAGAAGAAAAAGCGATCGCACGGGCTATTACATGTGGTTTCACACCCCGGCGTTATGGTAGCGATTTAGCATTTTGGTTGCCGGAGCATTTAGAGTTAAAGGACATTATCGCCCATTTTGACGGTATTAATATTGACTCTATTTCCCGCCAACCAATTAGATTGGAACATATTTATCTAGAATTAACCGGGAATAGGGAATAGGGATTGGGGAAAGGGGAACGGGGAAGGGGGAACGGGCATTGGACATTGGTGTTTATTCTCTCCCTTGTCCTCCTTGTCCCCAATCCCCGTTCGCGAAGCGTCTCCTCTGGAGAATCCCCAATCCCCCATCCCTATTCTTCGGGATTCTCCTGAGAAAAGTGCATACGAATGGTTTTAGCTTGCTGACCATCAGCCTTTGTTGCGGTCATAATATAGTCAATTAAACTGTCTGTAAAGGGAATACGCAGGTGGAAAGTACCATCTGGTTTCAGTTTAATGGCATGACCAGCAACAGCAACACTTGAACCAGGTTCAGTAGCCCCATGAATAATTAACTCTGCATCAGCAATAAACCAGAAATCTTTCTCTGGGCGACTGAAAACACGAGCAGGTGTGGAACGTGCAAGTAATAACCAGTTATTATCTGCTGTGGTATAACCAATTTCAGCCATGTAATTACGATCGCCTGTCGGGATAGCTACGTAGCGATCTTCTGTGGTTTCTTCACATTCGTACTGCTGCACCAGCACAGGATTTTGATAACTGAGATCAATATCAGTGGCATCATACAGCCGTAGTGTAAATTGAGAACCACCCTGCGATCGCAGTGCTTGTTTGGCTTCATCAGATACTTGCCAAGAAACGTAAGCCCATTTCGGAGTACGCGGTGTGAGGACAATAATATTTTCTGACTCTACATTTTCTGGCGTGACAGGTGCTGTGGTTACTGGGGTAGCTTCGTCCACAATATTATTTTGTGGTGAGTCAGGATTTTGGTTTTGATTGTTGTTAATGCCATAAATAGTAGCCCACGAACCAATTCCTGTAGCTGTCGATGGGACTTGTTCTGTGAGATGAGGGTGAATTGCAGAGGGATCTGGTGTTGGGGTCGCTGGGGCTACTTCTTCTGTGACATCAACGCTTGGTTCGGCTGTATCCGCAACCTTATCTAATAACTCCTTGGATACTTCTGGTTGTTGAGTAGTTTCTACTTCTGAGTCAACAGTACTATCTTGTGGAGAAGATGTATTTCCCCAAACATCAGGCAACTGAGGATATTCAGTATTTACTACTATTGATGGCGTTGGCAAATCAACAGGTTGTTGGATTGTGTCAGGCTGTTGAGGAACAGTTGGTGTTTCTGGTGCAGATGTGATTTCTGTGACATCAGGTAATTCTAGTTCCGGCTGTTGAGGAACAGTTGGTGTTTCTGGTGCAGATGTGATTTCTGTGACATCAGGTAATTCTAGTTCCGGCTGTTGAGGAACAGTTGGTGTTTCTGGTGCAGATGTGATTTCTGTGACATCAGGTAAATCTAGTTCTGGCTGTTGAGGAACAGTTGGCGTTCCTGGTGCAGATGTGATTTCTGTGACACCAGATAGTGATGGTAATGGTGTTTGCAATAGAGTTGCATCTTCCCATACATCTGGCAATGGAGAATAAGTATTTACCGATACAGACTGTGTCGGCGGTGCTTTTACTTCTGTTACATCACCATTGGATGGCGTCTGATCTGTAACATCTGAGTGTTGAGCAGATAGTATTTGAGTATTGTCCTGCACTAATGTTGGTTGCGGCTCAGAGGCAACTTGAGTATTTTGTGATACTTGGGGATAGGCAGCATTGACAACAGTCACAGGCGCTTCTAAATCTAATCCCGAATTATTAGCCGATGGTACTTGTACAGAATCAGACGATGAACCATTGATGTCCCTAACTGCTGTTGGCACGTCTTGATCACTGGCAACATCTGTCTGATCTTTGGCAGTGATTTCTGCATTTTTCTCAGACCATTTTGATACTAATGTGCTTCCTGCTCCAATTGCAGTAGCACCAGCAATGCTAGCAGCAACAGTAGGAGTTAAATGCTTGGCTGTATTTTGCTCAGATGAGATACTACTTGCATCTTGTGTAATATCACTAGGTGTTGTCTGTGGTAACTTGGTGACATCTGAAGAAGCAGGAGGAATAGAGTTAATAGTAACGTCTGCTGTTTGGACTTTTACATCTGCAACAACTGGGCGTTTTCTTCGTAAAAACCACAGTACAAATCCGGCACCTGCTCCAAGTATGAGTGCTAAAAGTGACCACCCTAGTATTTGTTGATCTTGGTTTGTTTGATTGCTCTCGACAGGAGAGGTGAATGTAGAACTATTTGTAGTATCTGCTTGAGCTGCGGTGATGTTGTTTTCAACTGTTGTTGGTGAGACGCTAGCAGCAGAAGTAGCATCTGTGCTGGGTGGGGTCGTGGCGCTAGTGGTTGTAGTTGCTGTTTGAGAGTCAGCAGATACTATAGCAGCGATCGCGTCTGCTTCGATTTTTCTGGCTGCTTCTACTGCATCTTCTCCTGGTGCATTTGTCACAAAACCAAGAAAAGAGGCGACATTAAGACTGGGATTTTTCTTATAGATGTATACTAAAGGTTGTGAAAAAGGGTATCTAGTATTGCTGGGTAAAGTTCGATCCACCCTGAGCGATCGCACACCTTCGAGTTTCGATACCTGATTAGCCAAAACATAGCTAATACCGTCTTTACCCAATTGTTTGACGACTTCGACTGTACTATCTTCGTTTAGCTGAGTCGCAGTTGCACCAGTTTTAAACTCGGTTTTCTCAAAGACTGGGTAACTACGAAAAGACTCACGCACATCACTAGTAACTGGACGATCAATAACCCGGATTTTACCTTTAGCTCCTCCGACTTCTGACCAATCTGTAATTTCTCCTCGAAAAATTTTGGCAAATTCCTCGTTAGTCAGGTTTCCTCTGAAGGGATTATCTTTACTAACTATAATCGCAATCTTTTCTCGACGTAAGCGGAACTGTTCTAAACCTTGGTTTTTTTCTTCTGGCGTTAAACCACGACTAATCGCTGCGATATCTATTGTTCCTGCTTGCAAAGCTTGCAGCGCCGCATCTGCACCATTAGCAGCAACTTCTACCTTCACACCAGGAAACTGATTTTCAAACCGTGTTTTCATGGTTTGATTAATCATATTCATGCTATTTGAACCATCAATCCGCACAGTAGTACCACTGGGTACTTCTTTGAGTAGAGGATAGGACGGAGCATTGGTAGATTGTGCCAGTGTTAAGTCTGACACCACAATAGAAACTGCCATAGGAGTTGTTGCTAATGCTAACAACAACGCCAAACTGACTATTGAGTTATCTTTTTTTCTTTTTGCCACATATGCCCTCTGATTAACAAGTTAGAGGAAATTAGGTAGAGTAAACGATAAAAAAAGTCGGTTTTAATCGCTTTTTTTTCAGTAAACGCGCTAATTTATTGTTTTAATGCTTAAATAGGTCGATACAAATAAAGTTAACTAGTTAGGGTTGTTATTAGTCATTGGTTATTAGTCATTGGTAAGGGTTTAGTGCGTATTTACTTTGCGTAATTTAGTTAGGTTTATTCCCACTCATCTAGGTTAAGGATTGAAACAACTACCAAGATATCAGACAATCTCGTCAGTATTTCTTGACTGACTTTAGCAGGTAATCCTCTATAGTCAGGAGTTGTTTGAAATAAATTTTGGATAGTATTTTAGTTGAGATATTCTCCTATAAAGATAAATTTTTACTGCAATATTTTATAACTGGCATGTTAAAACAGATTCTTGGCTAAAAAGCATACTTTGTCAACTTCATGTCAAAATTCTTCTACACCCTTACACTCCTACACCCTTGTACAGACGCGATTAATTGCGTCTCTACTCACACCCTTACACCCCTACACT
>NZ_AJLJ01000207.1 GCF_000317245.1 Fischerella muscicola SAG 1427-1 = PCC 73103 | reverse complement strand
CCCCTACACCCTTGTACAAACGCGTAGACGCTCGTAAGAGCGGCTTCAAGGTAAGAGTATAATCGCGTCTCTACTCACACCCCCACACTCTTATACCCTCAATGATTCAGATAACAATGACAATCAGGCTTCTCAATCACTGACTCAACCAAAGCATTGAGCGCAGTAGCTGCTAACAAACCACCTCCGACAGTTCCTTCCACCACAATCCAAGCAGTGTTTGTTTGCATCAGTTGTCGTTTAGCGGCGGGCGCATGGCTAAAGCCAATCGGCATACCAATGACTAATGCTGGTTGAATTTGCTGTTGTGCGATCGCTTCGCAGATTGATAATAAAACTGAAGGCGCATAACCGACCACTAAAATGCAACCTTTTGTTACTTGTTTTAATTTATCTCGCCATTGTTGATGCTGCCAAAAAGCTTGTTCTGCCTCAATAGCCGTAGTAACGTGAGGATTGTCAATCAAAGTTTCAATCCGACATCCTAAATGAACTAGTCGCGTTTGATCAAGCGCTGCTGCAACCGTAGGAATATCTGCAATCACTTCACATCCTAACTTGAGAGCTTCCCGACTTTTGGCGATCGCTCCCTGACTCAATTTGACAAAGGAGACTAAACTCACATCTCCACAAGCTAAAACTAATTGAGAAATCAGGTGTTGTTCAATCTCAGAACGTGCCGATAAATCAGGTAATAAGTTTTGTAAAGATTCGTGAAAGTCTTCTGGGTGAGCATGAATTTCAGCATCTAAACCACTCCAGAGTTTTTCTAACTCCCCTAGTCCGACTTTTGTTTCTACTTCGATTAACTTGAGTTGGGCAAGAACTTCAGCCTGTATAATTTGACAATCGCGATCGCGCCCTAACAAACCCTCTAATGCCGATGCTGTTTGTCGCAGTTGGGAAATTTGCTGCATCACAGTCCGATATTGTTGTTGTAGTTGCAGCATCAAATTTGCATCGGGGTTATTTGGTGGTTCGACTTCCAGAATTTGGCGAATGTGATTTAGTTGAAAACCCTGTTGTTTTAATGCCACAATTCGCTGTAATCGAATGACATCTGTATCGGTGTAGAGACGATAATTGCTGTGCGATCGCATCGGTTGGGGTAATAATCCTAACTGATGATAATGTCGTACCATCCGGGGCGTGATTCCACCGCCCACCGCCTCAGTTAGTTCTTTGATCGTCAAATCATTAGCTTTCATAAGCTAATTATCGCAAAGATGGCGATCGCTAGCATGATTCTTTAGATAGTCATTTAGACGCAAACAAGCTTGATAAACTGTCCTAAAGCACTGAAAACCACCGGATGGTGCGCTGCGCGACAACACACCCTTGTAGTCCTCTTCGACTTTGGTATTAGCCTGATATTAATAATATTTATTTATCTGGAATTTAATTTTTTGCATTTGTAGATTTACATAACCGCTATTTTCCGTAAAAGCTAACGATGCTTGCTCTTCTACGGTTAGAAGTATGAAGAAAATTCTGATTTTATCCGCTAATCCCGTCAATACAAAGAAGCTTCGTCTAGACGAGGAAGTACGGGAAATCGAATCTGCCTTAGAGCGTTCCAGACACAGAGAAGAATTTGAACTCATTCCCCGATTGGCTGTGAGGATTGACGATTTACGCCGCGCACTGTTGGATCACTCTCCACAAGTTGTACATTTTTCAGGTCATGGGGATGGAACGGACGGCATAGCATTGGAGGATAACTCCGGAAACGCGCAATTGGTTAGTACGGAATCATTGAGCAATTTATTCAAGTTATTTAAAGACACAGTTGAGTGTGTGTTGCTGAATGCCTGTTATTCAGAAACTCAAGCAGAAGCAATTTACCAGCACATCAATTGTGTTATTGGCATGAAACATACCATCACAGATAAAGCTGCTATTCTTTTTTCTAAAGCATTTTATGACACTCTTGGTGCTGGGAGAAGCTACGAAGAGGCTTTTAATTTTGGTTGTAACAATATTAACCTCAATAGCATACCAGAGTCTTTAACTCCAAAATTACACATCAGAAATAAGTCTAAAACTTTATCCTATAACTATGTAAAACGACAATGCGTTGAAGAAGATAATTTCCGTGACGTAATTTTGAATAACTATTTAATTCGAGTAAAAGGACCTGCTCTTACAGGAAAAACTCTATTTTTAAATCATGTTCTTCAAGTGCTATTAAAAACTCAGAATGAATTTCAAATATTACACTTGTACTTAACTAAGTCTAGTTGGGAAAATGTTGACGATGAACGCAAGTTTTTAAAATGGTTTTGTGAAGAAATTGCTCGACAATTATCGATTTCATCTTATTGTTCTTGGCAACAAGATGAAGAAAACATCACTCCACTAGTAAAATGTACTAATGATTTTGAAAAATATTTTTTGCAATTACAAAACAGTAAATTTTTAATTATATATTTCAAGAATTTTAATGAAATTTTTAATAAACCAAAAATTCTTAAGTTTTTTCCTGACTTATTACGTAGCTGGGAGAACAAGGTAACTCCTGGGCATAGAGGATGGCAAAGATTACGATTAATCTTAGAATATTCCACTGATTCATATGTTACAAATTCTCTAGATAGTTCGCCTTTTTGGAACACAGGATATGTAATTTCTTTAAAAGATTTTAACAGAAAAGAAGTGCAATATTTATTGGATAAATTTAAATTAAAATGGAGTGATGATCATCTGAATCAATTTATGGATATTGTAAATGGACATCCTTATCTAGTAGATAAAGCTCTTGAGCATCTTAGCAAAGATAGAACATATAAGATTGACCATTATTTAAAAGATCCAGCAAGACTAGAAAAAATATATTGGGATTATCTTAAAGATATTTGGGGAAAGATTCAACAAAATTCAAAACTACAAGAAGTATTTAAGAAGATAATTTTAGCATCTGATCCAATAAAAGTAGGTGATCAAGAAGCATTTGAGCTATTCAGTATGGGGTTGATTCTTATAGATGGTGATACAGTAATGCCTCGTTGTAATTTGTATCGTCAATATTTCAGGAAACGCTTTCATGATTTGATAAATCCACGTTCAATTAAAGGAGAACCTAATATGAATAAGGCATCTTATTATAAAGTAGGTGGACCTTTGTCAGTTTCAAATGATATGAGCTATGTGACAAGGGAAGCAGATCGTAAAATTATTGAACTTCTGAAAAATGGTGACTACTGTTATGTATTTAACTGTCACCAGATGGGAAAGTCCAGCTTACAGGCACATACTAGCGCCAAATTGCAGACTGACGGATTCGCTTGCATTTTAACCGACCTTCAAGGTATTGGCAAAGGAGACAAAAAACAATGGTATAACAGCCTAATTAGTAGTTTGACCAAAGTTAATACTACTGATAAGTCTAACTTACTCGAAGGATTTGACTTAGATAATTGGCTTAATGAGCAGAGACAAAAGGAGCGAACTCCTGAAGATTTACTATCTGCATTCATCAAAGAAGTACTACTGCATAGAATTCCCCAAGAGCAAAAGCTTGTAATTTTTATTGATGAAATTGGCGAACTTATAGATTTAGATTTCAGTGATAATTTTCTTGCTTTAATCAGATCTTTCTACACTAGTCGTGGCAATGAGGAAAAATTCAAAAGATTAGCTTTTGTCTTATTAGGGGTGACAAAACCTCAAAAGTTGGTTAAGAATATAAACCTGGTAACTCTTAATATTGGTAAAACTGTTGATTTACAGGGCTTTAAACAAGAAGAAGCAATAAAGGGATTAGCTAAAGGATTACAGGGTAAGGCAGAAGATTGCGAAAAGGTTATTGAAGCTATCTTATCTTGGACAGGAGGACAACCGTTCCTAACTCAAAAATTATGTAAAATGGTCGAAAGTTCTTCGGATTATATAAAAAAGGGTGAAGAAGAATTAATTATAAAACGCTTAGTAGAATCAGACATCATTGAAAAATGGGAAGATAAAGACGAACCAGCGCATTTAAAGACGATTAAAAGCAAGGTTTTATTTCCAGATGAAAGACTAGAAAATCGGCTACGCTTATATAAGAAAATTTTGGATAATGAGAAGAAGCAAAACACTGATAGTATTGATGTAAAGAAAATTTCGGATAAAGATGAGAACCAAAACGCTGATAATATTGTAAAACTAGAGCTTCAATTGTCAGGACTAGTAATTGAAAAAGAGCAAAAACTAAAAGTATACAATCGTATTTATAAAGAGATATTTAAAAAAGAGTGGGTTGAAGATGAGTTGGCAAAAATTCAACCAGATTTTTATATCAAGAAGTTCAAACAATGGATAGATAAAAAGAAAGACAAAAAGTACCTGTTAGATGATAAGGAGCTTATTGAAGTTCAAGAATACATAAAAGGAAAAAATTTGTCTGATGAAGAAAATGAATTTTTGAATCAGAGTAGAATAGAGCAAGTAAAGAAAAGGATAATACAAACAAGTATTTTAATAGGGGTATTGATAGTGGTGTTCATAGTGACAGCAGGAATAGGGATAAGCATATCTAGAGAAAATAATCAAAAACAAAAGGCACAGCAGCAATTCATAGAATTGCAACAAAAGTCACTAGAAGATCAAAAAAAGGCACAGCAGCAATTCATAGAATTGCAACAAAAGTCAATAGAAGATCAAAAAAAGGCACAGCAGCAATTAACGGAATTTCAACAAAAGGCACAGCAGGAATCAGTCCAATTAATATGGAAATTTGTACTAGGCATATCTATTATCCTAGTTATAGGGCTTGTGTTGATTATAGGATTCATAGGAAGATAGTAAGAATTCAGGTGGTAAAAAAAAGAATTAGCAAAGGATAGGCAATTGTATGGCCAACATCCGCGCGTAACGCTTCTCCAAAAAGGATGTGCGATCGCAGGAAGATCTGTTAATCTTCACAAGTCTGTTTCTCGTCAAGGCGGAAGTTGCTACAGGCTGCGCGAAACACGTAAACGTGAAAGCGGAAGTTGTTGCAAGGAAGACGAAAATTGCTACAGGCTGCGCGAAACACGTAAACGTGAAAGCGGAAGTTGTTGCAAGGAAGACAGAAGTTGCTACAGGCTGCGCGAAACACGCAAAGGTGAAGGCGGAAGTTGTTGCAAGGAAGACAGAAGTTGCTACAGGGAATGTAAACAAAGATCACCTGTTTTCAGAAGCGCATTGTTTGATTTTTGTAAGCGATCGCACTTCTTCTCAACCAAGAAAAACTTTAGCGATCGCTCTTGGCTGCTATTATTTGACAAATGGCTATTTTTATTGGATTGAGAAAATTTTAGTTGTCGCAAAGATGGCGATCGCTCTGACTGACATTAGGGTTATTTTTCAAATAGTCCCGCGCGCGATCGCACCCGCGCTTTAATAAATCATTTAGATCTATGTTCAAAAGCGTAGCAGTGTTATCACTTACTACAGCCAGCGTTTTGCCGTCAGGGCTAAAGTAGGCTCTACTGCGCTTGTACCCCTCAATTTTGTCGAGTTCCGTACCGTTCAAGCTCCAAAGTCTGATGGTATTATCATCACTTCCCGAAGCCAGAATTTTGCCATCAGGGCTGAAACTGACACTATTGATTTTGGCTGTATGCTCGTTGAAAGGTTGTCCGATGAGTTGGCTGTTCTCTAAGTTCCAGAGTCTGATGCTGCCATCACTACTTCCCGAAGCCAAAATTTTACCATCGAGACTAAAACTGATGCTTGTAGCCTGAGTCTTACTTCCTGCTTGGATAACCCGATCCTCATTTCCCAGCGAAGGGAGTGGCTTGGCGTCGGCTGTCCTCCAGCGTTGGATAGTATTGTCATTCTTTGGTACTGCCAAAGTTTTGCCATCCGGGCTAAAGCTGATGTCATTTTCACTATACCTCTCAAGCGTGAGTGGTTTAAGTTCCTCGCCATCTAAGCTAAAGAGCTTGAGCAATTTACCTCCACCTGGTGTCGCTATCATCTTGCCATCTGGGCTGAAACTGACACTACGGAACGAACTACTATAATTTACTCCATTTTCTGGGCGCTTCCAAAGTTCCTTGCCGTTCTCCAAGCTCCATAGTTGGATAATGAAGTTAGCAGACGCAGCCAAGTTCTTGCCGTCCGGGCTGAAACTGAGGCTTTCAACCTGATTACTGCTCTCAGTGTCTGGGGCATTAGGAGCTACCTCGAACGTCTTGAGTTGCTTGCCATCCAAACTCCAGATTGTAACTTTCTTAAAGCCACCTAAAGCAATTGTCTTGCCATCCGGGCTAAAGCTGAAGCAATTAATTAAATTATCCAGTTTAAGTGTTGTTTGTGGCTCGTTTGACAAACTCCAAAGTTTGATGCTGCCATCACCATTTCCCGCAGCCAATGTTTTGCCGTCAAGGCTAAAGCTAAGACTATTGATACTACCACTATTCCCATTGATAGTGGGGAGTTCATTGCCGTCTAAGTTCCAAAGTTTGATGATGCCTTCACGACTTGTCGAAGCGATTGTCTTGCCATCGGAGCTAAAGCTGACGCTCATTGGTGGGCCGCTATTTACCCGACGCGTCCACTGTTGTTTGCCGTTGAGATTCCATAGTGTCATGCTGTAATTATTATTTGCCGAAGCCAGCATCTTGCCGTCAGGGCTGAAACTGACATACCCAGCTCCCTGGAAAGTGTTCTTTAATTTCCCATCTAGACCCCAAAATTTAATAGTACTGTCTCCACTTGAAGCGATCGTTTTGCCATCGGGGCTGAAGCTAATGCTCTGAACTGTCCCAATGTTATTATTTTCGCTATTAAGCTCAGTGCTATGTCCTTGGATTGTCCAGAGTTGATCGCCATTGATACTCCAGAGTGTAACAATGCCGTCTTCAGTTCCCGAAGCCAGTAGCTTACTGTCGGGACTGAAGCCGATACTCGTAACAGAAGTGATATGCCCTTTGAGGGGAACCAATTTCTTGCTTTTTTCGCTACTTCGACTCCAAACTGTAGCGGTTCCTTCGAGGAAAATCAATTTTTTGCTTTTTTTGCTATCTAAATTCCAAAGTGTAATGGTTGCATCTTTTCTGCCCAAAGCTACCATCTTGCAGTCACGACTGAAGCTAACGCTGCTAACATCAGCAGTCTGACCATTGATGGTGTCAAGTTCCTTACCGTCTAAGCCCCAGCGTTTAATGATCCCGTCCCGACTTACTGAAGCGATTGTCTTGCTATCATTGCAAAAGCTAACACCGCTAACCGCAGTGTTATGCCCTTGCAAGCGGTTGTGTTCTTTCACACCGTAAACGACCTGCTGTAGGGCAGTCACAACCGGAATTGTAGTTTCAGGTGGCGCGTTAACTACTCCTTGCAGTGTTTTCCCTGCTTTTAAACCGTCTATTAAAGCATCCAACTGTTGGTCTAAAAAGCGTTTTCTTGAAGATGTAGCCAAGTTTAAACTTTGTGCTTGTTGGTTTTGATTCCACCAATTAAAAGCAAAGAGCAACACACCAGTAAGCACTAAAGTACCCAGTCCATAGGCGCGAAGCAGGTTGTTGCGTCGGCGTTCGAGGCTAGAAACAACAAACTCAGTCTCTACCTGGTTTAACCAGTTGTCTGTCTGAGAATTGAGTACCTGTTTTAACGAATCCAAGCGGGGGTTGGCATTCCAAAGTAGACCTAGCTGTTGGTTTCTTTTCTCTAATTGCTGGAACCAATCACGCGGAGTAGTATTCCACTGAAATTTTTCTGGTTGTTGATTTTTCCAATCCTGAGCAACGGCTGTTAGCTGCCGTTGCAAAATGCTAATTTCCTGCTCTTTGCGATCTTGTTTCCAAGTCAGCAGCTTTTGCCAACCCTGCACCAAGGCATCGTGGGCTGGCTCCACATAGGATTTACCCTCCGTGTCTTGTCCTTCAATCAGTAGGCGTGCTGCCGAAAAGCGCTTGATCACTTGCTTCACCCGCTGATTTTCTGGCTCTGGATACTCTAGTTCCGACCAAGATACCCGTCGGCGGGCAGTTAACTCACCTCCGCCCACTGCTATCATCCGTAGCATTATATGGCGGATTGTCTGCTCGTAGACTGGATTGAGTTTGACTAATTCCTCATATTCATGGTCTGCTCTTTGGCTAAGGCTTACATCTACTCCACCTAGTTCTTGATAATCGGCTTCGGTGATGGCTCTGTCAATAGTTTCACCCCGTTGTTGAGCAATTCTCTGCCGTTTGAGATATTTAAGATAAAGCTCACTCAGTGTAAAAGATAACAGAGGCAGCGCACCGGGCATATTGACAACCTCATCAATCAGGCGATCGACCAAAGGATAATTAGGATCATCCGATTTAAAATACATCACTTTGGCAGATGCAGGTTCTTCTATTGCTTGGCGCAAGTCTGTCCGTGTCATTGGTGGCACAATAAATCGAGCCGCTGTCCAATATTGCTTGAATGCGGTATCTCTAAATTGAGATTCAAAATCCAAGCGTAGCGTCAGTACCAAACGCAATTGTTGGGGATAATTTTTTACTGCTTTCGCCAAAAATTTGAGAAATAACTCCCGCTCTTGTTCGTCCTTGCACAGAGTAATCAGTTCTTCAAATTGATCAATTACAAGTAATAATTTTGACTGAGGATTTAACTCCATCCAAGTCGCCAAATGAGCGGAAAGAGTTTCTATTTTATCAATAGTAGGCAGGCTGGTAATTGAAGAGATAAATGAATTATTTGAGATTAATGTATTATTTAAAGCTCGCAATGGAGATTCACCCGGACGCATTGGCGCTAGAATACGCCACTGTTGGTGAGTTGTGTCTAACTTTTTTATGTAAGCAATTAATCCTGCTTTCACCAAGCTTGATTTACCCGTACCAGAAGCCCCTAAAACTATAGTCAACGGTTGCTGACAAATGTGTGTAAATAACTGTTCGGTTAACGCTTGTCTACCAAAAAACAAGTTACTGTGTTCTTCTTCAAACGACTGCAAACCCCGATAAGGATTTTGGGATTCATCCAAAGGTGGTGCGGGTGGTAAATTTAGTACATGCCCTGGTGTCAGAAAAATATACTCGCCTTTGTCGTGTTTGTTCAGAGGCCAAATACCGGGGGTTTGGCGTCGGCGATTTTCTTGGGTTGTTGATTCCACTGCATCTCGTAAATACAAATACAACTCAGTAGCAGTAATTACCCCATCTCCTTGAGGTTTTCCCTGTGTTGCTGGAGGATATACATCTGCTCCACCTTCTAGCGCTTCTAATAAAGCCGCAGCAAAGGGCGAATGGTCGCCAATTTGACCACGTTCTGTATTCAAATTAAAAGCATCTAAGGCTTTTTGGTCATAAGCAGCACTAGTTATTATCTGCCAAGCTGGGTCAGTAATAAAACGGTCATAACGTTCTTGATGAATCACTTCTGGCACAGCTAATAAATCTCTCGTACTCGACCAACGAAAAGCACCAGCAAAGCAGCAATCGAGAATTCCCAAAAAATGACGACAGGGTAAATTACTCAAGCACTCCTGCAAATGGGTCATTGGTAGATAAGTTTTGGTATCTCCCAATTTGGCATCTTGGGGAATTAAATAACCTTGTGGCCCATCGTCACCATTGAGAGCTACTCCATGTCCGGCAAAATAAAATAGTAAACGGTCATCTGGTTGAATTTGTTGTGGTAGAGTTTTCTCTAAAAAATTTTTCAGCGTTTTCAGGGTAGCGACTTCATCCAAGCATACCCATACTTGATAGCCATGCTTTGTCCGCAGAATTTCTATGAGTTTTTTGGCATCATTGACAGCTGTTTGCAGAGAAGAAATACCGTTACCGTAGTTGTTAATTCCGATGACAAAAGCCATATTGCGCGAGAACTCAGACATGGCACCCTGGCTCCTTTGTTGTATTCACAAAGTCTTCTGCAAGTCAAGTTCAATCTATTTTTACAAGTCTACTTATTTTATAAATGGGTGAAACTACCTGCAACTTATGCAGTTTTATGGAAGAGATTATTGACAATCCCCCGCTAACCGCTTTGCGGTTAGCGGGGGATTATTGTTGCACCTGTTCCCATAATTTATTCATCAACTAAAACTATCTTCAGGTATTTAGGAGAAAAACTCACAGAAGGTTCAATAATCGTTTTCGACGAGCTGATCGGATATCCTGGATTTGAGGAACATGAGTTAAAAGCGTTTTACGAATTTGCTCTGGCTTCAGAGAAAAAATTCCAATGGATTGGAATCAATGGAACTCAAGAAACTCAAGAACTATTTGAATATGCCCAATACGGATCAATGGGTGAACCCTGGTTTCCTCAAAATGTTCCACTCAAGGAGCGTGTTGCCGTCAGAGTCCTTTCTTAAAACCTAATCACCGAAACTTGGTAAAACAGAAATGTGAGGCTGTTGTCTTTGGATACAAGTTGTCGAATCAACGCAGATATGAGTCTGTGCGATCGCAGAAATATCTGTTACCCCTCACAAGTCTGTTTCTCGTCAAAACAGAAGTTGCTACAGACTGCGCGAAACACGCAAACATGAAAGCAAAAGTTACTGCAAGGAAGACCGAAGCTGCTACAGACTGCGCGAAACACGCAAACGTCAAGGCAAAAGTTGCTGCAAAAAAGACAGAAGTTGCTACAGGGAATGTAAACAAAAATCACCTGTTTTCAGAAGCGCATTATTGTTATTATCCACCGAGATCAATGTGAACGCACAGTTGTAATTACAATTTGACTGGCAATCCAATCATCATAAAGTTCTTCTTCTGGCATAGCTACAAGATTGCGAGATAAAACTCTATTCATCAAACGGTTAAGGGTTCCTTGACCTCGGCTTGCTTGTTTCACTAAGCGAGAAGGTAAATCCAATTCTTCTTGTTCAAGTAAAGTAGCATCAAATTCGGCGGTGCTGACAATTAGTTTAAGAACGTCTTTCATTTCAGTCATTCCCTGTCGCCACAGTTTTTCTGGCAATGTAGCATGGATTTCTCTACCGCCTAATGCCCAGGCTTCTTGTTGTGGCTGTAACCAAACGCCTCCACCATCAAATAAAATTGCACTGACTGCATAGCGTTCTGTCAAATCCAACAGGGTGCAGTACAA
Source organism: Fischerella muscicola SAG 1427-1 = PCC 73103 (assembly GCF_000317245.1). Classification (GTDB taxonomy): domain Bacteria; phylum Cyanobacteriota; class Cyanobacteriia; order Cyanobacteriales; family Nostocaceae; genus Pelatocladus; species Pelatocladus muscicola_A. The sequence continues at coordinate 90,791 of NZ_AJLJ01000207.1, read as the reverse complement.
AGGTTCTTGAGTTGTATTTTTGAGCTTGACTTTAAAAGTGGGATTCTTCCATTTGCCATTTTCTTGTCGGTACTCAAGCCGAATTTGAGTAGCTTGCAGTTCTTGTCCCTGTTGATAAATGAACATTTGCACCGCATCCGGTTGAATGCGGCTGGTAGCAGGGCTGGAGAGTTCAACAATATTTGTCCAACGGGTAATATGTTCTAAGCGTTGAATCACCTGCAAGGCTGTAGCATCTGTGTAACCTGGGATAGAAGCCACTAAGGGACGGTCATCGGCTGGGCGGGTGATGAAATATTGACCATCACGGGCAAGTAACTTAAACTCAGCAGTTTCTGGTGTAGCGACTTCACAAATATACAAAGAAGGCTGGTTTGCTGAACTTGCACTCAGCAGTTTAGTGCGAACAAGTTCTAACCCTGCTGCTTCTCCTGACATTAATACACCTTTGGGCGGTAGGGGTAAACTGATGACTACTGCTTTAAAAGTTATTTCTGGTGCTAAGTTGTCAATACCGCTGATTTGAACTTTACTGAGTTGCGGCATGATTTCTAGTACTTGAGCTTCACCGATAGCAGTTGATAATTGTCTTAGTTGTTCACTCTGGGTGTCAAAAGGAAACAATGCTAACAAAGTTGTCTCATTCCCAGCAGGTTGAAGAATTCCATGTACAGCACCACCATCAATTACCCAATCGTACTGTGGGTGATAATACACAGTAAAGTAGGGATTGTGTTGAGCGATCGCTCCTCCTAAAAACGGTTGGTCTAATTCACTTAAAATAGTTGCTTCTATTTGCGGAGATTGATCTGTCACTTTACTACGAACTAGGGCATAAGTGCGTTTAAATAAGTCTCGATAAGTCAGACTACCATTGGCTTTCTTTAATGTATCCAGCAAAAAGTAAGAAAACACGCCTCTTGGTTGCCCATCTCCGTTATACTCTTTAGCTAGCTCACTATCCAGACATGCTGCTAAGAAAATATGTTTTCCTCTGGGAAAATTCCAGCCAGTGGAATTTGCTTCTAAACTGCGGGAAGCAGAAAGTTGACTAGCTTCTGCTAGGGAAAAAATAAAGCTGTTTAAAGGCCGCTTGCGCCTGTCGATAGGGGCTTTACGAACTGCTGTTTCTGCTGCTAAATCACCACGAGTCCCAGAACCAGAGTGACAACAGTCCATAATCATGGCAATATGGGGATTGCTTACGGCTACTTCTGCAATCAGTTTTGCCAATTCTTTATCAGCTAAATCCCAACTCCCCGGACTACGGCTATCGTAACAAACTAAAGTTTCATTTAGCCTGTCTGGTTCCAAACTCCAAAACTCTTCGGGGGCTTCCTCTTGACTACCATGTCCTGCAAAGTAAAAAAATGCCACATCTTCACTATTAGCTTGGCATAGATGCTGACGGAAAGCGTCAATAATTGCCTGACGGGTAGCATTTTGATTTAATATTGTGCGTAAATGTAGCTGATATCCATCTTCACTTACACGCTTTTGCAAATACTCTTTGACAGCCATGATGTCATTAACACAGCCCTTAAGTGGAGGGACAGGACTGATGTACTCGTCAATGCCAACTAGTAAGGCGTAGATATTACGAGTCATGGTTATAATGCTTTTAAAAATAGATGCTACGGTACTCAATTACAAAAGAAAATTGCCAGTTTCCAAATTTTTTGCAAAAACAAATATCATGTCCATTGGCTTGAATTTGGTAGGGTGGCGTTATGGATGGAACGTCTTAACGTAGCAAAAACCTGGATGGTGCGTTGCGCTGCGCGACAACACACCCTACAAAACTTTCCCCAAAACAAATTATTTCCTGAGTAACTCTTGACATATTTGAGCTTGTGTGGATACTTCATTCTCATGTTGTGTATAACGAGTGACATCAACATAAGTGAAGTTTGCGCCAATCAGGCTACCACTTACATCTGAAATTGGTGTAATGTAGATGTCTAAATAAATTGTGCCGCGATCGCTTTTCCACTCTACATTCTTCAGATTGATCGGGCGGCGATCGCCATTAAGCTGTCTCATCAACATAAATGAATTTACAATTCGCCCGATTTCTAAATCCTGGACTGGCGCACCTAAATTGTTGTTGTTCAAACCAAACAGGGTATAAGCCTTTTCATTAGCCATAAATAAACGCCCTCTGTGATCCACTACTAGCTGAGGAAATGGACTAGACTCAAAAGCAGCTTGCCAGAAGCGAATCTGGGTGTTTAAAGGGCCAACAGCTTTTTTTTGGCTAGTCTTGGGTTGGATCAGCAAGTGATCTTCCAAAGTGAGATTCTGTCCTTTAGCAAAAATATGATGCTTCAGACTGACAGGGATAAAAAGATGTTTGTTGTTGATAAAGTTTTCAGCACTACCTAGAAAGAGAAAGCCTTTCTCAGCCAAAGCAAAATGAAAACGAACTAAAACACTTGCTTGGGTTTGGCAGTGTAAATAAATCAAGACATTGCGGCACACAAGCAAGTCTATTTTAGACATAGGCGCATCAGCAGCCAAATTGTGGCAACCAAAAATGATTGTGGAGCGCAATTTGGAGCGAAAAATATAACGCTGCTCAACTTTCTCAAAGTATTTAGACAGAGCTTCAGTTGGAATCTCTTTTACCTCGTTTTCACTAAAACTAGCTTGTCGTGCTTGCATCAGCGCATCTTTATCGACATCTGTGGCAAAAATTTGCACTCGCTGCAAATATTGCTCAACGCCCAAGTTCTCAGCCAGTAACATTGCCAGTGTATAAACTTCTTCTCCACAAGCACAGCCAGCACTCCAAACTCGGATTTTTTCGTGCGGCTGCTTGCTTTTAATGATTTTAGGAATGATGTTGTTAGCTAAATAATCCCAGGAATCGCGATCGCGAAAAAAGCCAGAGAAGTTGATCAATACGGTATTAAGTAGGGAAGTGTACTCTTCAGCATGTCCTCGTAGATATTGCAAGTAGTTCGTATAGTTGTCAATTTGTAACTGCTGCATCCGATGTTGGAACCGACGCATTAAAGTAGCACGCTTGTAAACAGTCAGATCGCAACCACAGTTTTGATTGAGGTAATCCAACAAAGCTTCAAAATCTGGATTGTAATCTGATGTATTCATAATTACCTGACTTCTTGTTAATAAATTTTTACTCAAGGTTCACTTTCATACAAAGCTGTGTAGTTAGGAAACCGAAGCGAAATATAATGAAGAGCAAGCACTTTTAGTTAATATCTCTTCATTACCAATAAAACTTTAATTATTATTTTTGATTCTCTTTAAAGGTTAACGCTAATCAACGGCAACTTAACAATAAAGGTTGCACCCAGCCCAACGCCTGGACTTTGGGCCTGGATAGTACCACTGTGGAGTTCTACCAAATGACGAGCGATCGCGAGTCCCAGTCCTAATCCCCCTTTTGATTGTGAGCTTTCAGACTGACGAAAAGTCTCAAAAATATGGGGCAGCAACTCCCTACTAATACCAATGCCATTATCACTCACGACAATCTGGGCTTGATTTTCTCCTATATCAAGACGAACTTCGATGCTTCCTCCCTGGGCAGTAAATTTGACAGCGTTAGTAAGTAAATTCAAGATAATTTGCTGTAAACGGTCAGGATCGCCTTCGACTATAATCGATAAAGGGTTAAATATACACTTGAGGCAAATGTTTTTGCTGTCTAAAGATTGACGCACTGTGGCGATCGCAACTTCAATCACTCCTTGCAGTTCAACTGGCTGGAGATTTAAACTAATTTTACCCGCAGTGATGCGCGAGATATTCAGTAAATCTTGAATCAGTTTGGCTTGCAAAGTAGCATTGCGTTCGATAATTTCCAAAGCTCTCATAAGCATGGATTGATTAAACGGGCTGCCACGCAGTAAGCGCGTCCAACCAAGAATGGCTACTAAGGGAGTATTCAGTTCGTGAGAAACTGTTGATAGTACCTCATCCTTTCTACGGCTAATAGTTCTTTCCTGGCGGAGTGCTTCCCCACGTAATTGGGCCATTTGCAGATGGGCATTGACACGAGTGACAAGTTCGGTGGCAGAGAAAGGCTTAATTAAATAGTCATCAGCCCCAGCTTGCAGTCCTTCAATTACAGACTCTTCCCCGGCACGAGCAGAAAGCAGAATGATCGGTACTTCTTTTGTGCGTGCATCAGCCCGCAATGCTTTTAATAACTCAAACCCGTCTAAGCCTGGCATCATCACATCCGAAAGCACCAGATCCGGTACTCGTTCTTGAGCCGCAGCCAGTGCCGCAACCCCATCCGCAACAGCTTCTACTTCCACATGTTCGCTTAATATCCGCTTCAGGTAATCGCGTATATCGGCGTTGTCATCGACAATGAGAATGTGGGGAGACGCTTGTGAAGACGCGGAGAGTGAGAGACGCGGTGACGCCGAGAACCTATCAAAAACATTCCCCGCGTCCTCTTCATTCCCCGTGTCCCCGTGTTGGAGCGTCCCCGCGTCATCTTCCCCAATCCACCGCTCTGCTTCCTGCACATAAGGCGTAGCGCCTAGTGCTGTTGATTTTAGGGTGTGTGCAGCTTGGATGGACTCAGCTGGTAGGTGGGCTGTGCCTAATGGAATTTTGACGGTGAAGCAGCTGCCCACTCCTGGAGTGCTGTTGACTTCTACAGTTCCACCATGCATTTTGATTAATTCCTGCACCAAAGCTAAACCGATACCCGAACCTTCATGAGTCCTGGCTGGGCTGCTGCGGACTTGGTAAAATCGCTTCAGAAGATGGGGCAGTTCTTCTGGCTCAATCCCGGTGCCTGTATCTTCTACCTGTAGTTTTACATGATGGTCATCAGCAAGATGCAGCCTGACGACGATTTTGCCTTCTAGGGTAAACTTAAAGGCGTTGGAGAGCAAATTTAGGACAATTTTCTCCCACATTTCTCGGTCTACGTATACAGGCTCGCTTATTGGTGGGCAATCGACAATTAACTGTAGCCCAGCCCGTTCAATGGCGGAACGAAATACACTGGCTAACTCAGTTGTGTACATTGCCAAGTCGGTTGGTTGATAAACTGCTTCCATCCGTCCAGCTTCGATGCGGGAGAAGTCGAGTAGGGTATTAACTAGCTTCAGCAGTCTCATCGTGTTGCGATGTACCAGTTCCAATCGTTCGCGTTGTACTCCAGGCAAAGAATTGACCGCATCGCTCAAAGCATCTTGCACTGGAGAGAGTATCAACGTTAGCGGCGTGCGGAATTCATGGCTGACGTTGCTGAAGAAGAGGGTTTTGGTGCGATCGAGTTCTGCCAGCGTTTCTGCACGTTGCCGCTCTTGTTCACGGGCAGATTGTTCTCGAACTCGCTGAATTTCCGATTTGTGTAGGGCAGCTTCGGCACGCGCACGTTGCAATTCAGACCACGTCCGTTCAGCAATTTCTTCCATCAAATCCACTTCGTTCTGTGTCCAGGAACGTTTCACAGTATCCTGAACATAAAACGATACGACCCAATTGCCAAGCTTTATCAGTTGAACGGAGATGCTGGAGCGAACTCCGACGGCTTCAATGCCAGCTTCGTTTCCCTGACTCCGAGCGTCTTCAAAGACATCTTCAAGGACAACCGTTTGTCCCGATCGGTACTGTCTGATAAAGTCATCGCCAAAACTGACAAGCGGCCATGCCCCCTGTAAACTTTGCATGATGCCGTTCGTCCAATCGCGTGCAACAACGAGATGGTCGTAAGGCGGCGGCACTTCGGCATAACCACAGCGACCAACGTTATAATAGCGTCCAACGGTCTCGCTCACCGTAGCCATGATTTCAACCGGATCGGTTAACGGCTTTATGGCATCGCTGAGTTGTAACAGGAACGCCTGCCGCTCCTCGCTGGCCCGTAGTGCCGCCTCCGCTCGTTTCTCGTCGGTGACATCGCTGAAGAGTGCCGCAAGCTGGTTTTTGCCGTTGCTGGTAGGAAAGACAAAGACATCAAACCAGCGATCAAGGTTCTCATGGAAGTCGATGAAACGCTTCGGCTGTCCGGTGCGCGCGACCTCCGCGTAGTCTTTCAGCCACATGTCCTCTGCTTCCGGGAAGAGTTCCCGCATCGTCTGCCCTGGCTGCGGTCTCCGCCCACTCTGCCGCTCGAAGGCTGGATTCGTCTCGATGTAGCGGAAATTGATCGCCTCGCCTGCGTCGTTGTAGAGCATCTCGAAGATACAGAAGCCTGCATCGATCGACTCGAACAGCGATCGATATTTGGCTTCCGATTCCCGCAGGGCTTGCTCGGCTTGTTTGCGATCGCTGATGTCGTAAGAAACGGCAAGCACAGCATAAATATCTCCATTCTCAGCCCGGAGTGGCGTTCCCCGTGAGATATAGGTGCGATTATGGGCATTGTGTTCATGCTCAAACGGCTCACCAGCCAGCGCTCTCCGGTAATTCACCTCGTAATTTGCCGCTAATTCGGCTGGAAGCGCCTCAAAAATAGTTTTGCCAACTAAATCTGTGGGTTTAATTCCGGCGGTATGAAGTGCTTTACCTTCAGCTAGGAGATAGCGTAAATTATGGTCAACAACAAATGCAGCCCCACCTGGCAAATTCTTGATCATCGCTTGCAAAAGTTCTTCGGATGAGCGCAATTTTTCCAGCGCAGTCCGCTGCTCATGAATGTCGGTGGCGGCTCCAAACCAAATGATGTGTCCGTCCGGCTCAATTACGGGCTGTGCTTGTACTAGAAACCAGCGATAGTTGCCATCTGTGCCTTTAATGCGGTGTTCTTGTTGCAGGAGACGGCATTCCTTGACAGCATTATGAAAATTAGCAAAGGAAGCAGCGCGATCGCTCGGATGAATTACTTCTAGCCAGCCATCCCCCTGTGCCTCCTCCATTGTTTGCCCGGTGTAGTCCAGCCAGCGTTGATTGTACCAAATTGCTTTACCATCTAAATCATTACGCCAGAGTAAATCGGGAACCAAATCGGCGATCGCGTGGAAGTATGCTTCCGATTCCCGCATCAAGTCCTCGGCTCGTTTACGTTCCGCCGCCTCCGCTTCTAGTTGGGCATTCTTCGCTAGCAATTCCTGGCTTTGTTGCTGATTCAATAACAGTGCAGCAGCAGCAAAATCTGCCAAACTCGTCATCAATCGCACATCTTCACTATCAAAATGCCGTTGCTCATCGTGCGACAAAATCCAGATTGTTCCTAGAGCGTGGTTATCGGAAATTAGCGGTAACACTAACCCTTCAAATATCGGAATGTTTGCTATCTGTAAATAGGTAAAATAACTTTCGGGATGAGAATAAAGCTGAGGAGTACCGCGATCAAGACAGGTACCACAGGGGCTAAAGTTACGGGGTGTAGTGTTACCTACGTACTGCTCAGATGCTCCTGCTAATACATTCCAGCGAAAGACTTCTTCACCATCAGTCATTGTTTCCAGCAAGCTAACGCCTGCACTTCCTGCATTGCACAATTCGAGTGCCATGTCAACCAGAGTTTGGAGCATCGTTGACGGCTGATTCACCAACTGCCGTGCCAACGCATGCAATGCCTGATTTTCCGAGAGTAAGTTTTCAGGACGAGGATTTCGACGAGACAACTCCTCGGTGATGATAATATCTTCTAGCGAGACTGTTTCAAGTTTAGGTTGTTGCATAGGACTTACAGTCGGGAAGAGAGAACTAGCAATAGGGAACAGGAAAAATTTCACTTTCATTATTGGTGGTGAAATTTTTTCATCGGCACTGCCTTCTGACTTCCGAAATTAATACCAGCTTGACTGTAAAAGTTATTCCTCGTCTAGCTCCGTCCCTTGCTCCTCCCTCAATTGTACCTCCGTGCAATTCTACAATTTGACTAGCGATCAGTTGACAAAGACTCTGCGCCCCTCTGCGCTAACTCCGCGCCCCTCTGCGTTTATCCGAAATTAGATAATTTACGGGTGTAGTTCTCAGCTGTTCACTCCCTAAATTCACTGAATAAGCTTCATGAGTCAAGTGACGAGCAAAAAAGTATGGCTTTGCGGCTTTTGCATATCATTGTTTGCTGTCGGTTGCACAAGCATTAATTCCAGTAGCAGTGAAGTCAAAAATGATAGACAAACAAATATTCCAAAAGAAATCATAACGTCCAGCACTAATGATCCGCTAAAAAACGAACTTTACAACCAAATAGAACAAATATCTCGTACTGCTCAAGGGCGGGTAGGGGTTGCAGTCACAGTGCTGGAAACGGGAGAATCAGTAACTCTCAATGGAGATCAGCGCTTCCCGATGCAAAGCGTTTATAAATTCCCTATTGGGATGGCTGTGTTGGCTCAAGTAAATCAAGGAAAGTTAAAGCTAGAACAGAGAATTCGGGTTGAGAAAAGCGATTTCGTCTCAAAACGTCAACACAGTCCGATCCGAGACGATAATCCGCAAGGAGTAGAACTCAGTCTAGCTCAACTGCTGAAGTATATGGTTTCCGAAAGCGATGGCACAGCTTGTGACGTGCTGCTAAAACTTGTTGGCGGGCCGGAAGTTGTTATGAAATATTTGCGTGAACTTGGTATCAATGGCATCATCGTAGCTAACACAGAGAAGGAGATAGGACAAGACAAATCAGTCCAGTATCGCAACTGGGCAACACCTGAAGCAATGATCATTTTGTTACGCGCATTGCACGAGGGGCGAGGGCTTTCAAAATCTAGCCAAACATTATTGCTGCGCTTGATGACGGAAACACCCACAGGTTTACGACGCATCAAAGGAATGTTGCCTGATGGGACGGTTGTGGCACACAAGACTGGTACGTCACGCACTGTTAACAAGGTGACGGCTGCAACAAATGATGTAGGACTCGTGACATTACCAAATGGGCAGCATTTGGCTATAGCGATTTTTGTTTCAGATTCTACGGCTGACGATACTGCACGCGAAGAAGTTATAGCAAAGGTGGCGCGGGCTGTATGGGATAAATGGAGTCAGTAAAGTTGTACAAAAGTAGTGGCGATCGCTTATCCTTAATTTTGTCTGATTTCAATTATTTTCTGTGGGCAAAAACCGCGAACCGTTAGCTAGTCTATTACTCTACCAAGCTTTTAAGTGGTCTGTTGTTAGCCCCATGCTACATGTTTACTTTCGGGGCAAGATTTATGGTGCAGAAAACGTCCCCTTAAGCGGGCCTTTGGTGGTGGTAAGCAATCATGCTAGTAATTATGATCCACCGATTATTTCCAACTGTGTACGTCGTCCTGTGGCGTATATGGCCAAAGAAGAACTGTTTAAAGTCCCTGTTTTAAAACAAGCTATTGAATTATATGGTGCTTACCCAGTTAGTCGAGGTACAAGCGATCGTACTGCTATTCGTGCAGCCCTTAAATATCTTGATGAAGGATGGGCTGTAGGTGTTTTTTTACAAGGGACTCGCACCCCTGACGGACGCATTACAGATCCAAAACGAGGCGCTGCTTTGATAGCCGCTAAAGCACAAGCACCATTGTTACCTGTTTGTTTGTGGGGGACACAGGCTATAGAAGAAAAGGGTGTCATTATCCCTCGTGCAGTTCCCGTGACAGTAAGAATCGGTGAACTCATACCCGTACCTACTTCTACAAATAAAGAGGAATTAGAAACACTAACACAAAGATGTGCTATGGCTATTAATTCACTACACGAACAAGGACGCTAAGTTATTTGTCATTTGTCATTGGTAAGTGTTTCAGGCACGTTTACTTAATTTACTCACTGATAACTGATCACTGATAACTGAATCACTGACTTAAAAATCTTCCTCATCAACAAAAAATTCTGCATCATCTTGTGCAGTAGAATTACCTTGTTCAGAACCAGCCAGCCTCCACAATGGTTGTAGCAAACCCATGCCAATCATACCCACAGCTGCACAGAAAGCCAGTAATAAGCCTACTGGAAGTTGGATTGATTGAAAATTTAGAAATTTTAAAGATACTGGCGTGGCATTTTGTACAGAGAGAAGGGCAACAGCCATTATCCAAAAAACTAGAATAATTATTGTCAGAAGAGTCGCAAGAGTTTTCATGGTGATTGATAACGAGCTGCCATAGCCAAAACTTTCTCCACCTATTTTAGGTTTTGGAAGTGGTAATTATTTCTATCTAGATATTTTTATCTCTAAACGAGAATTTATCTAACTATTTGTAAAGTATAGGTCAATATTAGTGTTACAAATATTCATGTACACAACCACTAGAAGTAGACCAAGAGTACAATATGGTGCATCGTACTTTACTTTTAATCAAGACTTTTAACCAGGTATTCCAAATATTCTCCCCATTCTGTTAGATGTGGAGCTACTAGCATTTAGTCTAGTTTAGGGTCAAAGATCAAAAGGTGGATATTGAGCAGCCAGCAAAAATGTTGGGAAGCGAAGCCTCCGATACAGCTTAGATATTTGTCACAATAGTATTTAGTAATTTCTAGAGTGGCAATAACAACAAAATCAGGGATATATTTAATTCCATATTCAGATGCTGGGTTTTAGCGATTAGTAGTAAATATCAATGCTTCAAGCTGAATTTCAGTAACTAGCATTGTCATTTATTATTACAATCGCATAAATACCATTCAGCAATTTTTACCGTTCAAGCAGAATCTGCCAGAACTTAAATGGCAGTTTGGTTAGCTACTTGGCTACTAAGTGAGTAAAGCCTGTGTAGCTGATGTTATGCCCCGTCTTTGTCTCACAGTTGCTAAGTAATGTCAACTCCAGAGCGACCTTTTGCCAGTTATCATCTTTGGTCTTTAGTTGCCCCCGCATCTGGGCAACAACGTTGGCACTGTCAAATGAGACGAGGATACATTAAAGCACGCCAACATGAACCTCAAGTTAAAGCACTGTTAACAAAAGTTACACCACCTCAGCGTATAGGATTATTAGCACAAAAAGGTGTTTACGAATTTCATCACCACAGATACTTATTAAATCAATCAGACGGTGTAGAAAAAGTTGCTGAACTACTGAGACTAAGCAATTCACCTGATGAAGTACAACAGCGTGTACTGCAAATTTTGCAGAAATATCACAATGAGCCATTGCTTTCAGGTAAACGTATAGTCTTGTTAACCCGTGGCGATGAAGGATTTCCCAAGCCTATTTTAATTGATCAAAAGCATTATTGTTTCCGCTTGTATGCGGCAATGGACTGTATTTTCGTCGAATCTTCAGGCAATTTACATATTTTAGATTTTAAAACTGGTAAATCTGCTTTTGACCGTCGTCAGGCATTAGTTTACCTATTAGCAGCTCGTTATCTTTACCCCAGGCACAAAGCTATAGCTTCTTTTTATAATTTAGAATTTTCTAAAAAATCGGAATTAATTACTGTTACCAAGGGTGAATTAGATTTTCTTGAGCTTGAATTAGCTAATATTGCTCAAAAGCACCAACAAGATTTACAAAAATATCAAAGGGAAAGCCAGAAATTTAGCCAAATATTTCCACCGAATCCTGGCTACCACTGTCGATTTTGCCCATTTAATTCTATATGTGAATTTTCTACTTTTAAGGCTTCGCAAACAGTCTAGTCTGAATGAGGAAAAATCAGGATTGCGATGCTGCGATCGCGCAACCTAGTACCAAATATTATAGATCCCCGACTTTTTCAAAAAGTCGGGGATCTGAGCAATATTGTCGCAGTAGCTAAAACGGTGGTAGCTCTCCCAAAATGGTAAAGCGAATGTGATTAATTGCTAACTCACCAATGGAAATTTCTTCTTTAGTCAGCCTCACACCTTTACTAGTTATAGTTTCAAAGGGGATACCTTTACCAATTTCAATGTGATACCAGCACAAGCCCATAAAAAACCGTGTGGGATAAGGCCCATTATTACCAATATCATCGGGATTCGATTCCATTGGCAACCAGCCAAAACCAGGTATATAAAATTCCAACCACACATGGTTGTAGTCTGGTTGTAGGGGTACATGTTGGTGTTCTGCGTAGGTAGGACATTTATAGCGTCCGACGGTACGACAAGCTATGCCATTTAAGCGACACAAAGCCAGTAAGACACCTACATACTCACCGCAAGAACCTACGCCTCTTTCTAAAACTCGATCTGGAGTATCTATGTGAGGCTTAATACCGTAAGACAATTGGTCATAAACATAATTACGGATACTGTACATTTTCCGGAGCAAATTGGTTTCTGTACCAATTGCTTCTTCCGCAGCACGGCGGACAGTGGTAGTATCCATCGCCAATTCATCATCATCTACAAGATAGCGAGTTTGATATTCTGGCGATAGTTCAGGAATATCTTCTACATCTGGTGGAGTAAGACGATATTTTATACCCCGGACTTCCATAACTGCCTTCCAGCCAAACATGTGGCGTTCGCCTGGGGTGAGGGTATCAAATTTAAACACCGCCACCCGTTGTCCATCTATAATTTCTTCTTGAAAAGGCAGTCCCACAGGTTCGACGTGTTTGACCTTTTGGCGGTCTGTGTCGCTGGGTAAGGCAATACGCCATTCTAGGTCTTGTAAGTAAACCTCTTCAATGGGAGCAATTTCCTCCACATAGGACATTTCGATCAGATAGCCATTAGAAAGAGCGTAGCGCTTGTCTGGGAAATAACGATAGTGGAGCGGGTGAATAAACGTGCGATCGCGGTATGCTAATTCGTGGTTAGGGTCAGCATTCGGGTTATCGCGCACATAAGGTTCTTCGGAAGCATAGGCGACGTAGAGAGTTTGTTGGCCTGTATTTGTATCTGTTTGTACTGCTATGCCTGTAGGAGATTCAAAAGGTGTTAATACACTAAATTGAACTTCTCCTGTCGCCCTGTCCATACAGTAAACAGTTTGTTCTGTAGCATCGCAAGCCCAAAGAATTTCATCAGTGACAGCCAAATTTTCTATTCCGACCCCAGGAGCATAAAATCTGGTAATTTCTTTACGGGTATCGCGATTAAAAATTAAAATATCTCCCAACTTTTGGCAACTGACATAAACTGTTGATTCCCAAACCGCAATCCCATTAGCGGGGTAAGGCAGGGTAACAAAATGTTCTAGCCCCAAAGAATTGAGTTTACACAAATAAACACTATTATCCCTTGTCACCCAGAGGGTATCTTCCCAAATTGCTAAACCAGTGACGTCTGTAAATTCTTTGCTTTGATGAGCATTGAGTATTTTGGTATTGTCAGTGGCAGGATCGATTTGCAGCAGATACCCTTTAGGAGAGTCGATAGCAATCAGGGTATCCTGGAAGAAAGTAATGCCACCCAAAACGGCAGCACCAATTGGTCGAATTGTTTTTTGCCCGAACATCTGGCTAGTGGTCAAACTGGGAAGAGCAAAATTCATATTAAACTAATTAACTTAAAGGTTTAGCACACCTGGAATTTATTTTGGTATGTTTTGTGTAATTCCACTCCCAACTTTTATTACTAACAATTGTCAGGTTAATGTGCTATAAAAGGCAGTTACTCTAGCAATAACACTTAGATATTGCTGTAGAAAAATTAGGGAGGTGTGAGAAATCACACTTAAATTAATGCTTTGTAGCAATATTCCTAATGTACCTTTAGTTGATGGTTTTTATCGCTATCACTAAATTATGATCGAATTCTGTAACCATTTCCTGTAACTTACACAATGTCTGCTCATTCTCTGCCTGATTCAACTACCGCTTGGCATAGTTTAGAAGTTGATAAAGCAATAGAACTGCTCTCTACGAATGCAGACACTGGCTTATCACCTCAAGAAGTGCAACAGCGCTTGGAAAAATATGGCCCGAACGAACTTGAGGAAACCGGTGGTCGCAGCGCTTGGGAAATTTTAGTAGATCAGTTCAAAAACATCATGTTGTTGATGCTGATCGCCGTGGCAATTATTTCCGGGATTTTAGACCTGCTGGCTTTGCAAAGAGGCGAGTTGAAACCGGGTGAAGTACCATTTAAAGATACGATCGCCATCTTAGCAATTGTCGTCCTCAACGGTATCCTGGGCTATGTTCAAGAAAGCCGTGCCGAAAAAGCCCTCGCAGCACTGAAAAAACTCTCCTCTCCCAACGTCCGCATTATTCGTGACCGCAAACCATTAGAGGTGGCTGCTAAGGATTTAGTGCCGGGAGATGTGATGCTGCTAGAAGCAGGGGTGCAAGTGGCAGCAGATGGACTTTTACTAGAAACATCCAACTTGCAAATCCGAGAATCGGCACTTACCGGCGAAGCCGAAGCGGTTAACAAACAGGCAAAAACTACATTACCTGAAGATACAGGAATCGGCGATCGCACCAATTCGGTTTTCCAAGGTACAGAAGTTGTCCAAGGACGGGGCAAGGTTCTGGTAACAAACACTGGCATGAAAACCGAACTTGGGAAAATTGCTACTTTGTTGCAGTCCGTGGAAAGTGAACCCACGCCTCTACAACAACGCATGACCCAGCTTGGCAATGTCCTAGTCACAGGTTCTTTAGTATTAGTAGCGATTGTTGTAATTGTAGGTTTGCTGCGTGGTGGCAACTTAACAGAACTATTGGAAGTCTCTTTGAGTATGGCGGTGGCGGTAGTGCCAGAAGGTTTACCCGCAGTGATCACCGTTACCCTAGCTTTGGGAACTCAACGGATGGTACGTCGCAAAGCTTTAATTCGTAAACTACCAGCCGTAGAAACCCTGGGTTCTGTCACCACCATCTGTTCTGATAAAACTGGTACCCTGACTCAGAACAAGATGGTAGTACAAGCTGTCTACACACATGCTTCTAGCCCAAATCAGGAGCAAACAACTTCTCTTCACCAAGAATTCCGCGTTACAGGAGAAGGTTACGCTCCTACAGGTGAGTTTCAACTAGAAAATAATCCTATTGAAGTACAAGACAACCCAGAACTACAAGCCTTGTTAGTTGCTTGTGCTGTTTGTAATGATTCACATTTGCAACAGCAACAAGGACAGTGGACTATTTTAGGAGATCCAACAGAGGGCGCCTTGGTGACACTGGCTGCCAAAGGAGGAATTGAAAAAGACCAGTGGGATAGTAAATTACCGCGCGTGAGCGAATTCCCGTTTTCTTCAGAACGGAAGCGGATGAGTGTGATTTCTAAGGTTGAGCAAGTAGAAACAGGTGTCTCGCCTTTAAATGATGTTGATCCAACGATCAGCAACTTGGTGAAGTCCCATAACTATTTAATGTTTACCAAAGGCTCACCAGAATTAATTTTGGCTCGTTGTACTCAACTATATGTCGGTAATGGCGCTATTCCCCTGACTCAAGAACAGCGAGATGAGATTCTAGCAGAAAACGATCGCATGGCTTCTAATGGTCTGCGGGTGCTGGGTTTTGCCTATAAACCGCTTGCGGAAATTCCACCGGAAGGTTCAGATGAGACATCCGAACAAGAATTAGTCTGGGTGGGTTTAGTGGGAATGCTGGATGCACCCCGTCCCGAAGTTAGGGCGGCGGTACAAGAATGTCGAGAAGCAGGCATTCGACCGATTATGATTACTGGTGATCATCAATTAACAGCACGCGCGATTGCCACCGATTTAGGAATAGCTCAACCAGGTGACCGAGTCCTCACAGGCCAAGAACTGCAACGCATGAGCAACGAAGACCTAGAGCAAAATGTAGACTTGGTGAGTATTTATGCCAGAGTTGCCCCAGAACACAAACTGCGAATTGTCCAAGCCTTACAGCGTCGGGGCAGATTTGTAGCGATGACTGGTGATGGCGTTAACGACGCCCCCGCCCTCAAACAAGCTGATATTGGTATTGCTATGGGTATTACTGGTACTGATGTCAGTAAAGAAGCCAGCGACATGGTACTACTAGATGACAACTTTGCTACAATTGTTGCTGCTACTGAAGAAGGTCGAGTTGTTTACACCAATATCCGCCGTTTTATTAAATATATTCTTGGTAGTAATATCGGTGAAGTTCTCACGATCGCAGCTGCGCCGATCTTAGGATTAGGAGGAGTACCACTCACACCTCTGCAAATTCTGTGGATGAACTTGGTGACAGATGGTTTACCAGCTTTAGCCTTAGCTGTAGAACCCCCCGAACCCGACGTGATGAAGCGTCCCCCCTTTAGTCCCCGTGAAAGCATTTTCGCTAGAGGCTTGGGTTCTTATATGATTCGCATCGGGATTATTTTCGCGATCATTACCATTATTTTGATGATGTGGGCGTACAATCATTCCACCAGCATATCTGGTAATGGTCTGAGTCCAGACCGATGGAAAACAATGGTATTTACTTCCCTGTGTCTTGCTCAAATGGGACATGCGATCGCAATTCGCTCCAACAACCGACTGACAATAGAAATGAATCCTTTTTCAAATCCCTATGTCTTAGGAGCAGTTGTGTTAACCACGATTTTACAACTGATGCTGGTTTATGTTCCTCCTCTGCGGAATTTCTTCGGCACTCACTATATTACTTTGTCGGAATTGGGGATTTGTCTTGGCTTCAGCGCCTTAATGTTTGTCTGGATTGAAATTGAGAAAATCGTCTTCCGATTAATGGGCAAGAAGACTGTTTAGGTATGAGGAATTGGGGATCGGGAGAAGAAGACGCGGAGACAATGAGACGCGGTGACGCGGTGACGGGGAGAGTATCTCCCTTATCTCCCTTCCCAATTTTGAATTTTGTAGACGCGGAGCGGCTTCCGCAGGTATTTTGAATTTTGAATTGGGATATCCCCTATCTATGATCTATGTATTTAAAAACCCTC
This sequence comes from Fischerella muscicola SAG 1427-1 = PCC 73103, assembly GCF_000317245.1. GTDB lineage: Bacteria > Cyanobacteriota > Cyanobacteriia > Cyanobacteriales > Nostocaceae > Pelatocladus > Pelatocladus muscicola_A. The sequence continues at coordinate 74,123 of NZ_AJLJ01000207.1, read as the reverse complement.
CACCTCCGATACTTTCGTAACTATCAAGAGCAGCAGGTTGAATTTACTGCTCCCAAAACGATTTTGGTGGGTGATAATGCTCAGGGTAAATCTAATTTATTGGAGGCGGTGGAGTTATTAGCAACATTGCGATCGCATCGTACTTTCCGCGATCGCGAATTAGTCCAAGAAGGAGAAGAACTCGCGCAAGTTAGTGCTTCTCTCAAACGAGAAACTGGCACTAGTAGTCTAAACTTAATTTTGCGTCGTAATGGTCGCCGGACTGTAAATCTCAACGGCGAAAACCTCCGGCGTCAAATGGATTTTCTCGGTGTTCTCAATGGCGTACAGTTTTCTAGCTTGGACTTGGAACTAGTACGCGGAGGCCCGGAAGGCCGTCGTCACTGGCTAGATACTTTGTTGATTCAACTAGAACCAGTATACGCCCACATTTTACAGCAATATCATCAAGTATTGCGCCAACGGAATGCTTTTTTGAAACGCAATGTAGAGACAAGCCATGGCGCGTCTCTACAATCAGAATTAGCTATATGGGATGCACAGTTGGCGATCGCAGGTACGCGAGTAATTAGGCGCAGAGAACGAGCCATACAACGACTCGCTCCGATTGCCAAAATGTGGCACGCTAGCATTAGTGGTAGTAAAGAAATTTTACAAATCAAATACTCACCCAACGTTCCTTTAGAGCAAAATTATCCAGAAAAAGTGCAGCAAGCCTTTCTAGAAAAGCTGCAACAACGAACAATTGCTGAATTGCACCAAGGTACTACTTTGGTTGGTCCACATCGGGACGAAGTAGAATTAATCATTAATCAAACACCAGCCCGTCAATATGGTTCTCAAGGTCAGCAACGAACACTAGTATTAGCTTTGAAACTAGCAGAATTAAAATTAATTGAAGAAGTTGTGGGGGAACCTCCACTGCTACTTCTTGATGATGTTTTAGCTGAACTAGATCCATCTCGTCAAAATCAATTACTAGATACAATTCAAGACCGTTTTCAAACAATAATTACTACTACTCATTTGGGTGCTTTTGATTCACAATGGTTGAATTATTCCCAGATTTTTTATGTTAAAAGTGGTGAAATATCAACAGAAAAATTATGAATTTAAAAATACTAAGCTCAAAACTATTTAGTTAATATCCCAATTACCAATTACCGACTCAATAATTTTAACTTATCTTAATATTGATAAGCAATATTTTTTAATATGAAAATTACTTGTTTAAGTATCTAGTTTTATTTTATAGTGATAAAATAATTTAATTGTACAAATACAAAGGGGGTGAAAATACCATGCTACCCAAAGTTTTACCCAACTTAAAACGTGTCTTTGGGGGTGTCGTTGAAGATTTTGGCATTCCTGGTATAGTGACAGTAATTGTTGTGCCGATCGCGATTCCAGTGGTAGCAGTTGCTGGTAAATCCTTTGCTAAAACAGCAATCAAAGCCGGGATCATTCTTTCTGACAAGAGTAGAGGAGCAATCGCCGCAGTTAATGAAAATTTTGCAGATATAGTAGCAGAAGCTAGAGCAGAACTTCCGATAAATAATAATAGTAGACACTTGCGACGAATTAGGTAGGCTCAGAATTGGGTAGTTAGAAAATTCATGTTTGCTTTGCAAAGAGTGCGCTGCAAAAGAAAGAAGCAAAACAATCAAATCTTTGCATGGAGAAAGTGTGAAGCTGTTCTGAATTAATAAATTCTACCAAGCCTATCAGATTTAAATAAATCAGGATTGAGAGATTATCACAGCATAAATAATCTCTGAATTAAATTCATGCATTTATACAAGTTGCAGTTACAGGAGAGGTCTTGATGCAAGCAAAGAAAGACGTGGAAATGTGGAGAATACTCAAATACATTTACCGTGTCTTTGTTTGCGTCACGATATTAGTCTTAACAACTGAATGCAATTTGAAATTGAATAATTCGAGTTCGGAGTTTTTAATTCCGAGTATGACTTGAGTTTGCTTGTCCAAAGACAGTTGCTCTTGCTCAGAGTTTTTTTAAACAACTGTAGATGAGACCTCTTGCAAAAGTCGAATTAACCCCCTCAATCCCCCGTGAACCAAGGGAAGATTTAGTTCCCTCCCCGTAAACGGGGAGGGTTAGGGTGGGGTAAAAATATTTTTGCAAGAGGTCTATGGATGAGTATGTCTTGTTTTGTGCTGCTTATAAATCTTATATCAGGGAGATCATTAACAAATTTGTCTATCTCCCCATCTTTCCGTTACCCATATTTATTTTCTACACCTCACATTCCGTCATCTTAGAGGAGGCGAGACATGAGCAATTGGTATAAATTAGATGTACAAGAAGTTCTGCAACGATTGGGTAGTGATGCATCTTTTGGACTGAGTACATCTGAAGCTAGTCGTCGTCAACAGCAGCATGGTTGCAACGAGTTAATTGAGCAAGGATTACGAACTCCTTTACAAATACTTTGGGAACAGGTGACTGCGACTTTAGTAGTTATTTTGATTGTAGCTGCGATCGCCTCCGGTTTTTTGGGTGACTACAAAGATGCAGTCGGTATCATTGCAATCGTGGTACTGATCGCTGTTTTAGGTTTTAGTCAAGAATACCAAGCTCAAAAAGCGATCGCCACTCTCAAAAAATTATCTCTACCTGATGTTAAAGTATTACGTGATGGTCGCTGGCAAGAAATTTCTGCCCGTGATTTAGTGCCAGGAGATATTATTCAACTGGATGCAGAGGACATCGTCCCAGCTGATTGTCGGATCATAGAAAGTGTTGGTTTGCGAATTCAAGAAACAATCTTAACAGGTGTATCAGAACCTACAGACAAAGAACCACAAACACTTTCTCAACCAGATTTGCAACTTAGCGATCGCCACAATATAGTTTACATGGGTACGGTTGTTACCTACGGACAGGGTCAGGCGATCGTCACGGAAACCGGGATGAAAACCGAAATGGGGCGAGTAGCTTCTATGGTGCAAGCACTCGAACCAGAACCAACCCCACTCCAGAAGCGCTTAGATGAATTGGGGCGAGGATTAGCAATAGCTTCTCTAGCGCTAGTAGTAGTCATTCTCGTTTTGGGAATGCTGCGGGGTGAAGACTGGAAAATCATGCTCCTAACTGCCATCACTCTAGTAGTAGCAGCTTTACCAGAAGGTTTACCAGCAGTAGTAACCATCGCTTTAGCTTTAGGCGCACGGCAAATGTTAAAACGACGAGCGCTGATTCGCAACTTACCAGCTGTAGAAACCTTGGGATCAGTGAGTGTAATTTGCTCTGGTAAAACTGGGACTCTCACCGAAAACCGGATGACAGTTACTGTTCTCGATGTCGCAGGTCAACGCATAGATTTAACTACCCGGATGCGGGCTTGTATCGGAGAAAAAAACCAAGACAGGCCATTTTTACTCTGTCAACCACCAGCCATATCCTTACTTTTAGCTGCTGGTACTTTGTGCAACAACGCTTTGCTAGAACCAGACACAGAAGAGCCGCGTTACTTGCGGACTGTCGGTGATCCGACCGAGGGTGCTTTAGTCATGGCTGCTGCTCAACAAGGATTGTGGAAAGCTGACCTAGAGTATCTTATTCCTCGTGTCGGGGAAGTTGACTACGACTCTCGGCGTCAACGCATGAGTACGATTCACAAATTTCCTACCATTCCCTCTAGAATTCCTTGCGCTTTGGAAACAATTTGGCATTGGAGCGAGAAAATAGGAGGAATGTCCTACATTGTTTTCACCAAAGGTACAGTGAATAGCTTGCTAGATATTTGCAGTCATATCTGGATTAATGGCCAAGCCAGACCATTGACTGAAATTTGGCACAGACATCTCAGTGTCACTTGTAGCCAACTCACGAAAAATGGTTTGCGGGTGATGGGAGCAGCTTTTCGACCTTTGCAGTCTGCTGATCAGTGGGAAGACGTAGAGCAAGAATTGATCTTTATTGGTATGGTCGGTATGAATGATCCTGCACGACCAGAAGTACGAGACGCCGTACTTACCTGCAAGCGTGCTGGGATTCGTCCAGTGATGATTACAGGGGATCATCCGCTGACAGCGAGATTTATTGCTCGTGAAGTCGGTATTACTACTGATAATCAGACTATTACCAGCGAAGATTTATCTCAATTCTCTGTTGAGGAATTGCGCTGCACCCTAAATGACACATCAGTTTATGCGCGGGTTTCGTCAGAACACAAGTTTGATCTTGTCCAAACCCTGCAACAACAGGGACACATCGTCGCGATGACCGGTGATGGTATCAATGACGCGCCAGCTCTCAAAGGCGCTAATATTGGTGTCGCCATGGGAATTAGGGGTACAGATGTAGCAAAAGAGGCAGCCGATATGGTTTTACTAGACGATAACTTTGCTACTCTTGTTGCTGCGGTTAAAGAAGGGCGCGTAATTTACGACAATATCCGTAAGTTTATCAAGTATCTGCTTAGTAGTAATGTTGGTGAACTTTGGGTGATGCTACTGGCTCCTTTTTTGGGAATGCCATTACCCCTGCTACCACTACAAATTCTTTGGATTAACCTGACCACCGATGGTTTACCAGCCTTAGCTCTGGGTGTAGAACCAGCAGAGCGAGATACCATGAATCGTCCTCCGTACCCACCCAACGAGAATATTTTTAGCCGAGGCATGGGTAGGGATATCATTTGGATCGGCATCCTTATGGGTTGTATATCTCTTGCTATGGGATTTTTCTACTGGAAAACAGGTAGTCCTGCTTGGCAAACTATACTATTTACTACTCTGACTCTCTCCCAGATGGGTAATGCCTTAGCAGTGCGTTCTGAGCGTGACTCGCTATTTACCATTGGCTTAATGTCTAATAAAGCACTTCTGGGTTCAGTAGCTTTAACACTAGGTTTGCAAATTGCCGTGCTGTATGTGCCGTTCTTCCAGAAACTGTTTAACACAATTCCCTTGTCAGCACTGGATTTAGTGATTTGTTTGGCTGTCAGTAGTTTGGTCTTCTGGTGTGTGGAATTGGAGAAATGGCTCCTACGTCGTAGCAATGATCACAGTAAATTACATTTAGTGGCAAAAACTCACGAGGAAAAAGATTTGCAGGTACGTAACCGCCTTACTACCTCTCCACGTTTGCGTTTATGTAATTCCGCAAAACCCAGTTATCGCGCTTCTTCCTTACGTCTGCATTTGCGTTTAAAAGCAAGTGGTTATAAGCGTAGATAATTTTAATTGTTGGTGATTAGGGGAGCATCCCAATTTTTTCAATATACCGCATAAGGGTTTAAACCCTTAGCTAATAGCACAAGTCGTCTGAAGACGACTTCATAAAATCCAGTAGTCTGCTTAAGCAGACTTTGACTATGAGATTTCAATCGCAGGTGGGTTTTTTGAACATTTGGGATGCTCCCGGTGATTAGTGGTTATTGGTTAGTAATAATTAAATCTTCGCCTATTGCCACACTACCACTACTAATTACCTGCCCTAAAACACCAGTCTGGGTATGCTGAAACTGTTCTTGTAAAAGAGACAGTAACCTAATATCTCGCTCTCCTGTTTCCGGATTGACATCTATATTTAAGCAGCGATTAATTCTAGCTGTCACAACAATTTTTGCAGTTCCAAGTTGTATTTCTTTTCCAAGCCAGTCAAATTCTTCCCAAGCAGAGACACCTGCTACAACAATATTGGCACGAAAGCGCCGTACATCTATTGGTTGTCCAGCTAATTCACTTAAAGTGTCAATGGTTGCTTGACTGACGAGAGAAATATGTCCCGCTTCGCGGTCAGGGTAGCGAGTTTTGTCAAATTCTCCAACTAGTTGTAGAGGTGCGCGGTTGGGGTGTCTCGCTGCTTGACTGGGGTAAATTCCTGCTAAATAACCTGTGAAAAAGGCTGATATTAAATTCCGTCCTTCAGAAGTCTTAGTATCAGCAACTAATAAATCTATACCTTTGCGCTTGACTGTGAGAGTCCCAGTTTCTGGTTCATAGAAACAATTTACAGCTGCGAGTCCTGGCCAGTCATTTTGCATGATGAAGTTTTGCTTCTTCATCCAAGGTACTATTGTTGAATTGCTATCTATGTCGTCTTGCTTGTACATCAAAGCAAAAGCGCGATCGCCAAGAATACCATGTCCTACCTCAAGGTGGACGCGATCGCGCTGATCACTACTTAATCCTTTAATTGGATAAATCAATAATTGTTGAATTGATATTTTAGTCATAGGGAAAGGGGATCGGGGATCGGGGATCGGGGATCAGGGATTGGGAATGAGTCTGTATTAATATTGTCTATATAGCTATTAACCACTCTGTATTACATATTATCCACTACCCTTTCCCCTTTCCTCTTTCCCCGATCCCTAATTCCCGATCCCCGATCCCCGATCCCCAATCCCTATTCTTTGGCTGAACCAATCGGTTTTTGTCCTGCTGAAATGCTCTGTCCAGCTTGAGTTAAACCACCTGTAATACTACGGAAATATAAACCTCCAACAGTTAGTAAAAATACAATATATCCAACTGCTTGCACAACATAAAGATGTTCTCTGTAGCCAAATAGGGCTTTGATGACAATACCAGGAAATTTTTCTTCTGGCAGAATATTGGCTGTATTCCAAACCATTGGCCCTAATATACAAGAATGAATTTTGGTAAACCTTTCGTAGTAAAAACAAAGGCTTTCAGAAGCGCGATTACTGAGGGCATAATTAGCAGCAGCTTCGTCAAAATTATGTAATGCAGAAATTACTAATCCACCAACAATTAATACCAGCAAAATACCCATTACCTGGAAGAATTGGCGGATGTTGATTTTCACTCCCCACTTAAATAAAAGCACACCTATTGCTGCTGCAACTGCAATCCCGCCAATCGCACCAAGCGCCGGAATTAGTCCTTGTTGAAAATTAGCAGCAATGAATAAAACTGTTTCAAAACCTTCACGAACAACGGCAATTAAAATTAAGCTAAAAACACCCCAACCGGCATTATTATTATCTTTTAAAGCATCTGTCACCGCTCCCTCTACTTGAGCTTTCATAAATCTGGCTTGTTTGGTCATCCAGATCAGCATCCAACTGAGCATAGCGATCGCCACTAAACTGAAGACAGCTTCCATTAATGGTTCAACTACAGATGTGTACTGAGGATTAATTGCTCCCAATACTTGTATTATCCAACTAAACAGCACACCAATCAGCGCACTCAAGGCAATACCAACACCGATACCAGCATACACCCAAGGGTTGAGTCGAGATTGTTTAGCTTTTTTCAACAAAGCCAAGACAATACCAACCACTAAGGCTGCTTCTACTCCTTCTCGGAGTGTAATTACAAAAGTAGGTAGAGCAGTACTAAAGTTCATCTTTCAAATTAGTCCAGAGTCAATAGTAGAGACGCGAGGAACATCGCGTCTATACAATAATCAATAGTCCAGAGTTAATAGTCCAGAGTCAATAGTCCAGAGAATTTCAAATTGACCATTGACAATTGACCATTGACCCTTGACTACTAACTAAAATCGCGTAACATTTTCTTCAGTTCAAGATTATGCATCTCTTCTTGACCGATCATATTTCGAGCGAATTCTTCAAGATAAATGCTGGCATCACTGACTGTATCAAGCAAGTTTTTATACAGATCTAGTGCTTTCTTCTCATGTGACAAGCTTTCTTCCAAAATATGCTTGACTGAATGTTTGTAACTTTCTTCGATTGGTGCAATTTTCAGGGTCGGGTGTCCATCTAAACCTGTGAGAATTTCTCCTACTTGTTGAGCATGAAGTAAAGATTCGCTTGCTTGGGCTTTAAAAAAGGTAACAATCGGAATGCGATTCGGGCCAGTTACCATCAAAGAGTAATGAGTGTAACGCACAACTCCTGCCAATTCAAATTCCATGATGGTATTGAGCAGGTCGATAGTCTTGTTTTGGTCAAGTTCTTGCATCAGTATCTTAGTCTACGCTAGAAGTCAGAAGTTTTTGGTGATGAGCTAAAAGTTAGATAGTTTCTAACTTTATTGTTTATCACTAAATTTTAAACTCCGACCTTGGAACAAAAAGTCAAGGGTAAGCGACTCTTGTGTTGATTTTGAGGAATAAAGTCCACCCTTCAGGAAGTCGCTCTTACGAGCGTCTACACTACGAACTTAATTATCGCTGTGCTTGGGTTTTAGAATTGTCAATCACTTTTTGAGATGCTGATTCTATCGCTTTGATTTCTTTGGTGACTTCTTCTGGAGTATTAACTGGTTTGGCTGGTGGAATCACTGTAGGCCAAGCTTTTTTGAGTTGAGTCATACTCGCTTTAATTGCTTTGTCTGCGTCTGGATGATCTTTTGCCATTTGGCTAGAGATACTTTGATACAATTCGTCAGCGTAGATTACAAAACCACGGGAATCTTGATATTCAATGGCTGCGGCGATTTTACCATCGGCGATCGCTGCACCATATTCTGAGTTTGCAGAATCTAACAAACCGTTAATTACCTGGAGTACAAATGAAGGTTGGGTGCGTTGTGCTTCTGGTAATGCTGCGATCGCTTGATCTACTGATTCCATAGAAGTAGTAAAATTAGACTTGACTTTGGCATCTTTGGGGTTAGATTTCACCAAATCTTGCAAACTCACCAAAGTTGTTTTGAATTCTTTGACTTTGCGATCGTTCAATTGCTCTTCTACATCAACATAAATCTCTTCAACTGGGTGTCCAATATGAGGTTCAGCCTGTTTTGGTTGATTTTGATCCAAAAGTTCTTGCGCTACAATCAGATGTCCTTTCATCAATCCTAGCTTTGTTATGTAATCAATATCTTTGGCTTCTCCGGTCAAAACCACTTCTTGAACAGTCACCTGATCCTTAATTTTGTCAAACTGTTCTTGGCTAATAACCTTCTTGCTAACTAATTCCTCTGGACTAGCGTAAGGGCGATTTGCCTGAATTTTATTCGATAATGCTGGTACACCTAGCTGCGCCTCAAATTTATCCAACTCAGACAAAATAGCTGTATTGATGTTAATTTGTTTTTTGCTACCATGACCGCTATGGCTCACTGCTTCAGTTGTTTGTGCAACAGAGTTCGGAGTATTAGTTGCTGGTGAATTTTCGGTGGTTGAAGTACCACCATTATTACAAGAACTCAAGGTTACTATGGCACAAGCAGCGACAGCCAAACATACATAACGAAAATTTTTCATTTTGCTCCTGGGGATCTGTAAAAGCAAGCAAGTAAAAGCGTTTGTTAGCTATATCAGCAGTTAAATATGTCAAATTGTTATGGTGATATTTGACAGCTTCTCTTAGATTTTGCTAAGTTATTCTTGCACCTAGTGAGACTTTTTATCAACTACTTGACTATGTTATGAGGTGAAATTTAATCATTAGTTCCAGTTTAATTGCTATATAATTAAGATTTATTTTCGATAATTATTCCAAAATAATGGTAAATCCTGCTAATTTCCCTGTTGGGATTGCTTAAATCAAAAAATAATATTTAGTGCTGAACAAACACAGCGAATTTTCAAAGCGTTTGCTTATTATTCATTTTTTGGGTTGCTTTGAATCATGGTTTGGCTAGAAACACAACGTCTAATCCTCAGAGACTTCCAGCAAAAAGACGTTTATCAACTTGCACCCATTCTTGCAAATTCACGAGTCATGGAATTTTCTGTTAGTGGGATTCTCTCAGTATCCCAAACGCAAGCGAAAATAGACAATTTCATAACTTCATATAAAGCATTTGGATTCGGGAAGTGGGCTATCATCTTCAAACAAACTAACGAATTGATTGGTTACTGTGGAATTGCAATCGACCAAATTGATAATGTAGCTGAACCAGAGATTGGATATCGATTAGATCCAGAATTTTGGGGTAGGGGGTTAGCAACTGAAGCAGCATCAGCAACCATTCAATACGGATTTGAGGAACTCAAGCTTCCATACATTCTTGGAATTGTCGAGCGAGCAAATACAGCATCAGTGAGAGTCCTTGAAAAGCTGGGGATGAGATACGAAAGGGAAACAATTTTTCATGGTATTGAGATGGATGTTTATTGGTTAAATGTCGTAACCTAACAAATAGCTGGAGTAGAGACGCGAAATTTCGCGTCTCTACGATATTTCGCGTCTCTACTTGGTCGAGATTGCAATTTTGCTTAAGTATTTTTCGCTGTATTTTGGGAATTTGTTTCAGCAAGGACTTCAAATAAGCCCATACATCCATTTTCTGCGATCGCATCTTGATGGGGGTGAAACATATACTTACCTGGGTAGCGAAAAGCAAATTCTAAGATGTGACGTTCTGCTACACCCATCGTTACTACATCGCTTTTTTGGCTGGGAGTCAGAGTCATTCCAGTCGGATAAACATTAAAAAAATTAGCGTGCAAGTGAAATGTCACTGCGGGGTCAAATTCAATAATGTTGAGAACATATAATCGAATCAACTGATTTTGGTAAATACGAATCGGATGATCCATGTAGTAATGGGGTAAACCATTAAAGGCATAATATTCATTGTGATTATCGTCATTGACATCATACCCAGCCATTACCAATACAATTTCATCCGCAGCTGGGCGCGACTTGGGAGGATCAATTATAAACATGCCGTATAATCCTTTGGCAATATGTCGAGTCACGGGTTCAATGTGACAGTGATAGAGATGAACACCAAAGGGTTCAGCATCAAATTCATAAATTGTGGCCTTACCATTGCTAACTGGACGAACACCGTCCATTTCAGCAGGGTGAATACCGTGAAAATGTAAAGAGTGGGAATGTCCAGCTTTGTTGAGGAATAATATCCGTACGCGATCGCCTTGTTTTGCTCTCAGTGTCGGCCCAGGTATACGACCATTCAAATCCCAGATATTGTACGATACAGCACTATTGAGCTGAATCTCGGAAGTCCCAGCAGTTAAGCGAAACTCCCGGATTGTGCGCCCATTTTCTCGCTTCAGCGTCCCATAATCAAAATTTCGCAATACTTGTACCGGGTTGACAGCGCTGTTAAAATTTTCCTGTGTCTCTAAAGGTGGTACTCTCACCAATTGCTTTTGTGCAGCTAATCTATCCCATACCACAGCTGCGCCAGCAACACCCGCACCTGCTAATCCTAGCTTTAACAGTTGACGGCGATTCAAGAATTTTTCTTGATTGAGAGCAAAGTAGTTAGGCATGGTACTATCAGTAATAATTTGCAGCAAAAACAAACTGCAAATTTTTTGCAATTACTTTATATTCATATAATAATTAAAAATTATTGTCAATTATTCTTTTTTGTCTGCAAGGGACTACAGATCCCCGACTTCTTCAAAGAAGTCGGGGATCTGAACACTCGCGACTCATTATGTTGTTAGACAGAAATCAAGCTATCATTACCAACTTGCGAAAAGCCTATAAATATTTATTGCGAAGAATAATGAGAATGATAATCATGCTATAAATAGTTGAAGAATCAAATTTGCCAATATAAACTAAATCCTTATATATCTTCAAGGAATGGCTGATTTTGAGAATTATTTTTAAGGTAAAAGGTGTATTACCAATCCTGCTGGGGATTTTCAGCTTTTATATAGTCGTGAGTGCAGCAGCACCAGCCTATGCGATGCACATCATGGAAGGTTTTTTACCCGTAAAATGGGCAGTTTTTTGGTGGATAGTTGCTTTGCCATTTTTTGTATTGGGGTTACGGCGAATATCACAGATTAGCCAAGCAAACCCGCAATTAAAATTACTCTTAGCATTGGCGGGAGCATTTACGTTTGTGCTATCAGCCTTAAAAATGCCATCGGTGACAGGTAGTTGTTCCCATCCCACAGGTACAGGATTAGGAGCTATACTATTTGGGCCTTTGACTATGTCAGTACTGGGTAGTTTGGTACTTTTATTTCAAGCATTGCTCTTGGCTCATGGTGGTTTAACGACATTGGGAGCGAATGCATTTTCGATGGCGATCGCAGGGCCGTTTGTCGCTTATTGGATTTATCGCTCAGTGATGACAACGGGTAAACAAAGATTAGCAATATTTCTGGCTGCTGCGATCGCAGATTTAGTCACTTATATTGTGACTTCAATCCAATTAGCTTTAGCATTTCCCGCACCAGTCGGTGGGGTCATCGCTTCCTTCATCAAATTTGCGAGCATCTTTGCTGTCACACAAGTTCCTTTAGCAATTAGTGAAGGATTGTTAACAGTACTAGTGTGGAACTGGCTGGCTAATTATGGTCGTCAAGAATTAGAAATGTTGCAGCTAATCAAGCAAGATGAGTAATATCAGGTATGGCTAATCACTGGTTATTCAAATACTTGTAATGACTTCAGGCGATGGGTTAGGATGTCACACAATACATGAACATGTATTCATATATTTTTTAGCAGAATAGACATTTCTCCCATAGCTATGTCCATCCATCATCACCACGACCACCATCATCAGCCTACTTACAATCGTGCCTTTATGATTGGCATAATCCTGAATATGGGATTTGTGATCGTTGAAGGGATATTCGGTTTTCTGACGAACTCCTTAGCTTTATCTGCGGATGCTGGACATAATCTCAGTGATGTTCTGGGGTTAGTACTGGCTTGGGGTGCAAGTTGGCTTGCCCGTCGTCGCCCAACAAAGCGTTATACTTACGGATTGCGTCGTTCTTCGATCTTAGCTGCATTTCTCAACGCTTGTTTACTGTTAGTGGCGATGGGAGCGATCGCCATAGAAGCGATTCAACGCTTGAGTAATCCCATGCCAGTGACTGGAAGCACTATCATTACTGTAGCTCTTATTGGGATTGTGATTAATGGCATTACAGCTGCAATGTTCATGTCTGGTAAAGAGCAAGATTTAAACATTAAAGCAGCATTTTTGCATATGGTGGCTGATGCCTTAGTATCTTTAGGTGTGGTTTTAGCTGGTATCGCCATTGTCACAACTAACTGGTTATGGTTCGATCCAGTTATCAGCTTAATTATCGTTGTGGTAATTTTAGTTGGTACTTGGAAGTTATTATCTCAGTCCCTGGATTTGGTACTTGACGCTGTTCCTCAAGGAATAGATTTGTTAGCAGTACGTACTTACTTAGCGGAACTTCCTGGTGTGGTTGCTGTGCATGATTTGCATATTTGGGCTATGAGTACCACTGAGTCAGCACTGACAGCACACTTGGTTATGCTGACTGGTAATCCTGGTGATGCTTTCTTATCTCGAATCAGGATAGATTTACATGATAAGTTTGCCATTGAACACACCACAATTCAGATAGAAACTGGTAATTTTTTATTACCATGCGCTCAGAAGAATTGCTGTGATTAGTACTCTATCAAGCTAAGTTGGGAAGAGTTCGTACTGAGCGATTTATCGCTCTATTAAGCACTGAAGTGCTTACTACAAACTAGGTAAATTTGATTTTTTGGGATAAATATGGACTATTAATTTATGACTAATTCAAAAACAAAAAACCAAAAACATCCATGGAATAATTGGTTATTACTATTAGCGGTAGTTGCATTGTCAGCAACACCATTGGTGGTACTCAAAGATGCAGAATTTGGTGGTGCTGATGGCAAAGCTCAAGAAGCTATTCAAGAGATACAACCTAAATATGAACCTTGGTTTAATTCATTAATTCAAATATCGAGTTCGGAAGTACAAAGCCTCTTATTTGCCGTGCAAGCAGCTGCGGGTGCTGGTGTAATTGGTTATGTAATTGGACTTTATAAAGGGCGCTCAGAACAGCAAAATCATCATAATGAAAATTCAGATTGATACTCTAGCTTATACTAATCGCTTGTGTTGGTTACCACCTGAACAAAAACTACTGTTTGCTAGTGTTTTACTAATAATTTCAGCCTTTGCTCATCCTTTTGTACAGATTATGATTGCACTTTGGATGAGTATTTGGATAGTGATTTACGCAGGTATTTCTAGCAAAATATATTTGAAATTAATTTACGTAGCAACTTTTTTTTGGTTAACTAGTCTACCCGCTTTAGTTATTAATGGGATAGAAGTATCTCATCTAAATTTAGTAAAAGATGACTCAATTATCGGATTAGCTTTTGGCAATTATTACTTATATATCAGTCATGATGGCGCTGTACAAGGTTTAACAATTTTAACACGAGCTTTAGCTTCTCTTTGTTGTTTGTATTTTATTGTTCTGACCATTCCTTTTACTGCACTCTTGCAAACTCTCAGGCGTATAGGCTGTCCAGTAATAATTACAGAATTGTTATTACTGATGTATCGCTTTATTTTTGTCCTATTAAACACAGCTTCTGAGTTATGGGTTGCTCAACAAGCCCGTGGAGGATACTGTAATTTTGCTACGGGGATGAGAAGTTTAGCGCTATTAATTGGACAACTTATCAAACGCACAATAGAAAATTATCGCCAAGTTTCCTTGAGTTTAGAATCCAGAGGTTTTAACGGAGAATTGCGAGTTTGGCATCCCCATCGTTATCATCAATCAAATCGTTATACAATAGAGGCTATTTTTGGTTGCGCTTTATTAATAGCATTAGAATGGGGGCAGAATGCAGGAATGGTTACTCGAATTTGAACAAGTAGATTATACTTATTCAGGTGCTAAAGAATCGGCAATTAATAATCTTAATTTCAAAATTCCATCTAAAAAAAGATGTGCATTAATTGGACAAAATGGTTGTGGGAAAACTACTCTATTTTTATTAGCTAATGGTTTATACAAACCAGATCGAGGCAAAATAATTTGGCACAGAAAACTATTACAATATGACCGCAAATCTTTAGTAAAATTGCGTCAACAAGTTGGCGTGGTTTTTCAAGATCCAGAACAACAACTAGTTGCTTCTACAGTAGAAGAAGATATTTCTTATGGATTATGTAATTTAGGTTTACCAGATATTGAAATTCAACAGCTAGTTGAGCAAGCATTAATTGAATTTGATTTAATCGAACTTGCTCAAAGACCTGTACATCATTTAAGTTTAGGTCAGAAAAAGCGAGTATCGATCGCAGATGTGATGGTACTCAAACCAGAATTACTATTATTAGATGAACCAACAGCATATTTAGATAGACTGCATACTCGTAAGTTGATGACGACTTTACAAAATATCCATGCTGCTGGCACAACAATAGTGATGGCAAGCCATGATCTTGATTTAGTTTATCGTTGGGCAGATTGGATATTTGTGATGGATAGAGGAAGGCTAGTGTTGGAAGGAAAACCACAATATGTGTTTAATCAACGTGAAATTCTGGAGGAATTGCAGCTAGGAGTACCTTTAATTTGTGAGATGTTGAGTACTGTTAATGAACTTACGAAAGATGAAGCTATTTTAGAGCAATTACAACAGCAAATATTAAATAAATTTCTTTATTTTTAGAAAAATGTAAAAAATATAATTGTTTTTTGAGAGTCATTCGATTTTAGATTTTGGATTTTAGATTAACCTCTCCTTGTAAAGAAGAGGCTATTAGGCTTGAAATTTTTTGTTTTCTTCTCCGTAAACACCCTAGCTTGTAGACGCGGAGCGGCTTCCGTAGGTAACCGTTTTTTTGATTCTAGATTTAGATTGAATCCAAAATCTAAAATCCACGCATTGTCTTGGTCATTTTTAAGTTTTTTTCACTTGGTGCGATCGCCACTCTAGATCAAGATTTTGATATCTATCGACGCTATCGTAAACAGCATTTTGAAAGAGTTTTTCGCCCCTCTTCCTAAAATTTGGCGATCGCATTGACAATTGAGTAAATAAAAGATCAAGCGATTGCACTACAGCCAACTGTTTCAAACTTCCCAATTCTCTGGATGGTTTGCAGCTTCGTAGTTTGCTTCAATAATTGTTGTAAAATCTCAATAATGGTACACTAGCATGGAGTAAAATTTAATGTTAAATATCAGTTTAGATGAAGAAGCAGAAAAATATTTAGTGGAAATATTGAGTCAGGAAAGAACAAGTAGTAATGAGTTGATCAAAAAATTGCTACGGAACCATCTCCAAAGTTTTCCTGCGAAAAAATCTGTTTTAGAACGAATGGGAGGAGTACCTCAGCATTTGCTCTGTGTGGGTAATTTATCTGAACGAGACACTCGTAGAGAAATCATTGCTGCTCGGATACGGGCAAGCCATCAACGAGAAACATGATCTATTATCCCACTATTTTGGTAGATACAGGGTTGCTAGTGGCTTTTTATGATTCAGGGGATCGATATCATGTTCAGGTAGTAGAGTTTTTTGCTAGTTGTAACAGTCGGTTGGTGACTACAGTAGGTTGTGTAACAGAAGTGCTTTGGTTACTGACATCTGATTGGCGTGTGCAAAATGAGTTTCTCATTCATCTGGCAAATAATATCTATGAATGTGAGTCACTATTACTGCAAGACTTTGCCAGGATTGCTGAGTTAAATACCCAATATGCTGACTTACCAGGTGATTTTTCTGATTTGTCTCTAGTGGCAATTTCTGAACGTTTAAATATTGCTGCAATAGCTACTCTGGATCAAGATTTTGATATCTATCGACGCTATCGTAAACAGCCTTTTGAAAGAGTTTTTCGCCCCTCTTCTTAAAATTTGGCGATCGCATTGACAATTGAGTAAATGCAAGATCAGGCGATCGCACATCAGTTGCAGTTGACATTTGATTACCTACAACAGCAGACAATCACCCTGGAAGAACTCTCAGAAAATTCTGCCATCGCCGCCGCTATTTATGCAAAACACTTAGAACAACAATGGTGGAATTTGCAACGTTATCCAATTTCGTTTATTCTTTGGCAATTTATTTGACTATCACTTGATGTGATAATGACATTGAAAAACTTCCTTAATCTATTTATCAAGGGTAAACATGACTACTGAAAATGAGGGTTTATTAGCGTGATTGATGGAATTTTCGTGGAGGATGGAAGTCTACCTTAAATAACTTGCGTCTAATCATTCAGCCTTATGTATTTTTTAATTTTCTCAAACCTTGGCTACGTATTTTTAATATTCCTAACCTAGAAGCTGGATTTTTATCACTACAAAATATGATGAATTAATTTCGTGGTTATATTTTTATTCGACTCTGGATAAAATCGAGACATCATATTTTCCTATAGCCAGAGTGATGAAAGAGCGTTAACCAATAAAAAATACTTAAAAAACAAATAAAGCGAAAACAAAATTAAGCTGGAATAGAAAATACTAAATAAATCATAAACATCTAAGACATTTCACAAAAAAATTGAAACAAGAGGATCAAAAGTCGTAATTTCATAAAAATTATTTATTTTATATTTTCTTTAATTACAATATTTAACATTCAAAAGCATAAGTAAATTATTTTATACAAATTTTCTTGTCAATAATTCTGAAGTAAGAGTATAAAATCCCCCAAGAGGGCATTGCACAAAAGGGGTAAATTTTGTTTCTTATAAATTAGTTTCATACTGCGGCTATTAAGAATTTATTTGTGCCAATAAAAACAAAAATAGGGGAACCGAATGCATATTCCTGATGGTTTTATTTCTCCGCCAGTAGCGGCAGTTACTAGTGTGGCAAGTGTGGCGATGTTGGGTATTTCATTAACGCGATCGCGAGATGCTTTTGGAATTAAACACGCACCGATTTTGGGTTTAACAACTGCCTTTATTTTTGCTGCTCAGATGATTAATTTTCCTGTTGCAGGTGGTACTAGTGGTCACTTATTAGGAGGAACTCTGGCAGCAATTATTCTTGGTAATCCTTGGGCAGGTACAATCTGCATCGCCACGGTTTTAATTATTCAGGCTGTGCTATTTGCTGATGGGGGAATCACTGCTTTGGGAGCAAATATTTTTAACATGGCAATAGTGGGAGTCTGGGTTGGCTGGGGTTTAACCCAAACTTTACAGCGATTATTTGGGGGTTACAAAAGTCGCTTACCATTAGCAGCTGGAATCGCTGCTGCTGTGAGTGTAGTTGTGGCTGCGATCGCTTGTGCTATTGAGTTGGCTATTTCAGGAACAGCACCTCTAGGGTTGGTCTTACCAGCGATGACTGGTGTACACATTTTGATTGGGATTGGCGAAGGTTTGATTACCGGAGGTGTGTTGACTTACCTAGCCACAGTTCGACCAGATTTGTTACCTGGAGAAGAACGACAATTAAGAGGGTGGGTAATACCAATAGTGAGTATTCTTTTGATTTCTGGTTTACTTTCCTTGGTTGCTTCTGCATGGCCAGATGGTTTAGAAAGAGTTGCTGAAAACTTAGGCTTTATTAACCTCGCCGAAGAGGTAAGAGTGATAGTACCAACACCTCTAGCCGATTATGGCATCGAAGGATTGGGTTCCATCGGCACAAGTATAGCTGGGATTATTGGATCAATCGTTTGCTTTGGTGTTGCTTTTGGTATTGCTCAGGTAGTTAAACCAAAGAATGCTTAAACTTTCCTTCCCATTACCCTTACGCTTGCAGCTATCTCTGGTTGTTGTCATTGGAGCAGCTTTATTAAAGTATGAAGCTTGGGACGCTCTAGCTGGATATGCTTCTATTGCACTGATTTGGACTTTTTTATTACGCGCACCCATTCCTCAACTCACAGGCTTGTTGGGTACAGAATTAATATTTCTGTCGTTAGTGGCTTTACCTTTAGGATGGGAACGAGCCAGTTTTCTATTGGTTCGTTCTCTGGTTTGCTTGCTAACAATGAATAGTTTTTTATTAACTTTACCACCACATAGTTTTGGTATTGCTCTGAAAGCTTTACCTGTTCCTGGTGGTTTGAAGCAAAGTTTATTGTTAGCAGGACAATATTTAGAAATTTTATTGTCAGAAGTCCAGAGAATGCAGCGTGCTGCTCAATTGCGGGGTATTAATGGCCCTGGTGGATGGTTACGTTACGCTAGTGCAGCGATGATTGGTAGTTTGTATCTCCGCAGTTTAGAAAGAGCAGAGCGAGTTTATGCAGCAATGATAGCTCGTGGTTATACAGGAGAACTACCTGTAGATTCAAGATTAACAGCAAAAGAAAGATTAATCTTATTAGTTGCTTGTGCGATCGCGACTACTTTAACCGTAGCTTCTTATTTCTAATTTGTGATCGCTTCCCCCTGGCTTGATTCCTCCTTCCCTCCTTCTTTTATGACTTAATGACTAATTTCTCCTTTTGAGGGGTACAATAAATGCCGATTGTCTTCCAAACTTTGAAAGCTTCATGATCTCCAGTAACGACTTTCGACCTGGTGTCTCTATTGTTTTAGATGGATCTGTGTGGCGGGTAGTGGAATTCCTCCACGTTAAGCCTGGAAAAGGTTCCGCATTCGTACGCACAAAGTTGAAAAATGTCCAGAGTGGGAGCGTTGTAGAAAGGACGTTCCGAGCAGGGGAAACCGTACCACAAGCGACTTTGGAAAAAAGCACGATGCAGCATACTTATAAAGACGGCGATGATTACGTCTTTATGGATATGGAAACCTATGAGGAAGGTAGATTAAGCGCAGCCCAAATTGGCGATCGCGTCAAGTACCTCAAAGAAGGTATGGAAGCTAACGTCGTCCGTTGGGGTGAACAAGTACTAGAAGTAGAACTACCTAACTCTGTGGTGTTAGAAGTGGTGCAAACTGATCCTGGTGTCAAAGGTGACACAGCTACTGGTGGCAGTAAACCTGCGACTGTAGAGACTGGTGCAGTTGTGATGGTTCCTTTGTTTATTAGCCAAGGAGAACGTATCCGTATTGACACCCGTAATGACACATACCTAGGCAGGGAGTAAATTATAACTCAGCAAAGATGGAAATCTGTATTTCTATCCCTAGCGGGGATTTCCATCCCTGCCTCGTTTAATATTTATCTTTACCAAAAAGTCTATCTACCACTAAATTCATCATCAAGTGCGTACACCAAAACGCACGCAAAAGGTAATTGGTAATGGGTAATTGGAAATAAGTAATAAAAAATAATATTTATTAAATTTCTGTTACCTTCTGCCCTCTGCCTTCTACTTACTTATACCAATCCGCTCCGCGTCTACTGCCTTTTTTAACGCATTATGAGGTAATCAAAGCTGTGCCATTGGACTTTAATGAAATTCGTCAATTGTTAGAAACTATTGCCAAAACAGATATTACAGAAGTAGCACTTAAAAGCAACGATTTTGAAATCACGGTACGTAAAAGTTTACATACTTCTGGATCACCAGTAACCGTAGTGTCTTCAGGCGTTAGTACTGACTCAGGATTACCGCTTGTCGCCTCAACTCCAGCAGTAGCATCTTCTCTCACACCAGACGCGACAGCAAGCCGTACTATTGATCATCCAGCTACTACAGGTGTACAATCACCAGCGACTCCCTCACCGCTAGAGCAAAAAAAATTTACAGAAGTTACTTCCCCAATGGTGGGAACATTTTATCGGGCTCCCGCACCTGGAGAAGCAGTATTTGTAGAAGTTGGCGATCGCATCCGTAGCGGTCAAACTGTGTGTATTATTGAAGCCATGAAACTGATGAATGAAATCGAAGCTGAAGTATCCGGGCAAGTGGTCGAAATTCTCCTTCAAAATGGCGAACCTGTAGAATATGGTCAACCTTTGATGCGAATTAACCCAGATTAAGTATTAATCTATATAACTAATGTCTAAATCTGTAAAATTTCTCAGTTCAGTTCTTCCGAGACAATCCTGATGAAACAAACGTTGCCTGTACCGCCAGAAGTTGTGCAACAAGTAGCTGAATACTTCAGCTTGTTGAGTGAACCAATGCGCTTGCGATTGTTGCATTTATTGCGGGATGATGAAAAATGCGTACAAGAGTTGGTAGAGGCAACCCAAACGTCACAAGCAAATGTGTCAAAGCACCTGAAGGTAATGTGGCAAGCGGGGATTCTGAGCCGTCGCAGTGAAGGAACTTGTGCCTACTATCGGGTGGAGGACGAGATGATTTTTGAATTATGCAACCGAGTTTGCGATCGCCTCGCCAGTAGGTTAGAACAACAAGCTCGGAGTTTTCGTGTATTGAATACAAAATAATTTGTCATTAGTCATTAGTCATTAGTCATTTGATTGTTACAATCAACCACAAACTACCAACCACTAATCAAAACAACTAATGACTGATGACCATTGTACAGACGCGTAGAGCTCGTAAGAGCGGCTTCAAGGTAAGAGTATAATCGCGTCTCTACTACTGATGACCAATGACCAATGACCAACGACCAATGACCAATGACCAATGACTAAGGTTGAAAATTTTCATTAAAGTTTTGGCGTGTGAGTGGTTGTTCTAACTCCAAACCTTCGCCACCTAACACATCGAGTTCCTTACCGTCTACATCAATATATACTTTAGCATTCGGGTTTAAACTAGTGGCTGTGTAAACAATTTGACCTAAACGCCCTTGCATAGAGGTGCTACCGCCGCCACTAGTAAATTCCCCAGACAAATTGACACGAACAGTATCATCTTGAACATCTACACCCAAGACTTTTGTGCCTTGAGGAATTGTACTCGAACCCTTACTTCCTTCTGTCGGCCCTTCTAATAAGCGTTGGAAAGCAGCTGTTAAAAATTGGTTGGGTTGGTTACGATTTGCTTGCACCTGGATTGATTGAGAAACCAATTTAAAATTTTTGCCAGTATCTTGTAACCAATAAATTTGGGTTGTTTGTTCATTTCCGACTTGTGTCGGATTACCAGGTACAAGGCGTTCCGAGGGTGTAGGGTTGGGGTTTTGAGTTGAATTCCAAGTTAACCAGCCGACTCCGCCTCCTACCACCACAACTGCTGCTGAAATAGCTGCTACTACACCAGAAGAAACCCGTTTAGAATCTTGTTGCTGACTCATATACAAAACCTTCCTTGAACTCTTGATACTATGCTACGTGAAGAGAAGTTTGGTTAAAGACGAGACTTACTAACGGCGAGTTTCCAACAACTTAGAAGATGGTTCTACTCTTAAAAATGCTGCCATTTCTAATTTTCCTGGCTTCATTTTCCATTTTAGAATTCGCATTTGTAATCCGTCACCTTCCAAATTACGTAAATCTAATTGTTGATTTATGTTACTAATAATCAAATTGAGAAATTCTGCTGGGAACTCTTGTCCATCTAGGGATACTTGTGGATCAACTAGCTGAAATTGTCTGCCACCAACGATACTTAATCCAGAATTAATTTTAAATAAAAGGGGTATTACCTCCTCGTCACTTTGTAACTCTACCTGAAAAATAAATCTATTATTGTCTAGAAATTCTAGCTTGGGATTGGCAAAATTAGAGGCTTGAGCAAATTGCAAAGCAGAAGAATTCCGTTTATTAAACTTTTGTACTCTCTTGAGAAAGTCTGGTGATTGTAAAAGTTTATTGATATCTTGCTCTGTGATCACCAAACGTACTCCAGCCTGCAAAGGTTGTTTTAATTTAGGTAATTTTTGCCTGATACTACTTGGCTCAAATTCTATTTGATCAGTTTCTAATTCTAAAACTGCGATGCGAAAATCTTGTTGTTTTAATTGCAAAGAACGCCCTGCAATTAACACTCTTTCCACTTTACCTTGCAGTAATTGATAACTAGGAGCATTATCTACTCTTACTTGTAGTTGTTCCACTGTTGAAAACTGCGATCGAATGGCATTTTCAGCAGTGTGATCAATTACCACTCCTACAGGAGCAACTACACCCAATAGGCTAGATATGAGAATTGTCAGAAGTTCCATATTATTTTGAAGGGATCGGGGACAAGGGAGAGTGGAGAGACACGGGAAGGGAGACAAAGGAGGACAAGGGAGACAAAGGAGAATAACCAATCAATACCCAATACCCAATCCCCAATCCCCAATACCCAATCCCCAATCCCTGTTCGCGTAGGTTTCCGCAGGAGAATCCCCTATTCCCTATCCCCGATCCACCCTTTAAGAGTAGATACAATTTCAGTGATGGGAATTTCGTGAGAATTGCGGCTTTTTCTTTCGACTACTTCGACTTTGCCATTGGCGATCGCTCGTCCTGTGACAATTCTATAAGGTATACCAATCAAATCTGCATCTTTGAATTTTACTCCTGCTCGTTCGTTGCGGTCATCGAGTAAAGTTTCAATTCCAGCTTGATTGAGTTCTGTATAAAGTTTTTCAGCGATTTCTACTTGTTGGGCGTCGTTAATGTTAGGAATTGTGACAATGGCATGATAAGGTGCGATCGCCACAGGCCAAATAATCCCGTCTTTATCGTAAGATTGCTCTACTGCTGCTTGTGCTAAGCGTGATACTCCCACACCATAGCAACCCATCACTAGAGGTTTTTCTTCTCCCTGTTCGTTGGTATAAGTCGCTCCCATGGCTTTGGAGTATTTTGAACCCAATTGGAAAATATGCCCGACTTCAATCCCACGAGCGCTTTTTAAAGTTTGTTCAGGGTTGTGCATGGCGCGATCGCCTAGTCTGGCTTTACGTACATCTACTATCAAAGTTGGTAATTTAAATTTCTCTTGCCAATTGGCTCCAACTACGTGATAACCAGATTCATTTGCACCTGTGACAAAGTTTTTTAAATCAACGGCGGTTTTATCTACCAAACGTAAAAACTTTGGTGCAACATCTTTAGTAGATTGAATGTAATCATCAGCAATATCAGGTGCAATATAACCCAAAGGAAAAGTTTTCGTTGCCCATTTTTTCTGGGCGTCTGCGTCGGGTACTGCTAACTTGATCACTGCATTTCCACCATATTGGGAAGCTAATTTTGTTAATTCGTTTTGTAACTTAACTTCGTTAACTTCTTGATCACCCCGGATACTCACCAACACCAATACTGTTGTGCCATGATCATAAACTGCTTCGTACAGAACATTTTTCACAACTTGGGTGGGAGAACATTTGAGAAAATTACAAAGTTTTTCGATGGTGTCGGTTCCCGGAGTTTCCCGTTTTTCATAACTGCTAAAGCTGGGAATTTCCGCCTCAGCAGGTAGAGAAACAGCTTTTTCGACATTAGCGGCGTACTTACCATCTTCAGTGTAAAGGACTTCATCTTCGCCAGCTTCAGCTAGTACCATAAATTCTGTGGAACCAGTACCACCAATCGCCCCAGAATCTGCTTCTACAGCACGAAAACTCAAACCAGAACGCCGCAGCATATTGCTGTAGGCTTGGTACATATCCTGGTAAGTTTTTTTAAGGCTTTCTTCATCCGCATTAAAAGAATAAGCATCCTTCATAATGAATTCCCGTCCGCGCATCAAACCAAAGCGGGGACGAATTTCATCACGAAACTTAGTTTGAATTTGGTAGAGGTTCAGGGGTAGCTGTCGGTAAGAGCGAATCATCTCACGAGCAATAGTCGTGATCACTTCCTCATGAGTCGGCCCTAATGCTAATTCTTGTTCACGGCGATCAGTGAGGGCAAACATAATACCCTCAGCTTTGGTATAAGTATCCCATCTGCCAGATTCCCGCCATAACTCTGAAGGTTGTAATTGCGGTAAGAGACATTCTTGGGCGCCAGTAGCGTTCATTTCTTCCCGCACAATTTGGGAGACTTTTTGTAATACCCGCCACATCAGTGGGAGATAGGCGTAAACACCACTACCGATGCGACGAATGTAACCTGCGCGGAGTAGTAATTTATGACTGGGGATTTCAGCATCTGCTGGATCGTCCCGCAGTGTAACGAATAACATTTTTGACAGTCGCATCGTTTGTCCTTTTTTCGGTGTTGCTAATATCTAACTACAGAAGTTTGAAGTATAAAGGATGAAAGTAGGCTCAAAGAAGTCTGAAGTATGAAGAATGAAAAAAGGATAAAAGATAAAAAAATTTAATTTCTAGATTTCACGCTTCATAATTCATACTTCATATCGCTATCATCGGAGAAAATTACCTTGCCTGATGTCATTAATCAAGCACAGCCACCTCTAGAATTTATTCCGCCAGCATTCAATCCCTCAGTTTTACGAGCGATTCAGCTAGGTTTACCCAGTTACTTACGCTGGAAAACACCAATTAGCCAAGTTGAAGCAAATAACGTAGAGGTTTTGGTAAATCTCTATCGCCAGTTTCAAGAGGGAAAGATTCGTTTTTTGATAGCATTTCGCCATCCTCAAGCTACAGATCCACTGTGCTTGGGCTACTTGCTTTCCCAACTCGTGCCAAGGGTAGCACGACAGCAGGGAATATCGCTACAGCATCCAACCCATGCTCATTTTATCTATGATCGCGGTATTACCTTATGGGCAGGGAATCAAATTGGTTGGCTCGCTTCTCGTTTAGGTGCAACACCCATTCAACGGGGTAAAGCAGACTGGACGGGTTTGCGATCAGCACGAGATTTGTTTGCTAATGGACGCTTCCCCATGGCTGCTGCACCGGAAGGCGCTACCAATGGACTTTCAGAGATTGTTAATCCCCTCGAACCCGGAATCGCTCAAATGGGTTTTTGGTGCGCGGAAGACTTGCAAAAAGCCGGACGAAATGAACAGCTTCTGATTGTACCAATCGGAATTCAATATAGTTATGTTGCAGCTCCTTGGGATACGATCGCCAATTTGTTAACTCAATTAGAAGCCTACAGTGGTCTACCTCCCCATAATCATACCTCCCCACGCCCTGACTCCCTCTATCCTCGTTTGTTACGTTTAGCAGAACGTTTACTAAGTTTAATGGAGAATTTTTATACACGCTTTTATCATCAAAAATTACCAGAAATTCCAACGCAATCCCAAGATATAAATCAACTAATAGCCACTCGTTTAAATACACTTTTAAATATAGTTTTACAAGTAGCAGAAAATTATTTTGATTTGCAGTCAAAAGGAAATTTTAATGACCGTTGTCGCCGAGTAGAACAGGCAGGTTGGAATTATATTTTCAGAGAAGATTATAAAGATGTAAAATCACTGTCATTTTTAGAAAAGGATTTAGGCGATCGCATTGCCGAAGAAGCGAATTTACGGATGTGGCACATGCGTTTAGTCGAAAGTTTGGTTGCGGTTACAGGTAATTATGTACAGGAAAAACCCACTGCCGAACGTTTTGCTGAAACAACATTATTAATATGGGATGTTGTTACTAGAATTAGAGGCGGTAATCCTTTCCAGCGTCCGCTTTTGGGTAAACAAACAGCGAAAATAACTGTGGGTGAACCGCTATCGATTTCTGAACGATATTCAGTGTATAAGGGAAGCCGTCAAGGTGCAAGACAAGCAGTTGCAGATTTTACCAAAGATTTGCAGCAAGCAATGGAAGGTTTGATTGTTAAATAAGGGTGATTGTAGCGATCGCACTCCTTCTGATTTCTGATTTCTTTACTTCTACTGCATCTTTTGCGGAAAAACCTTAGATAAATCCAGAATTAAATCAGGAAAACATGGTAGATTTACTAACTCATTAGACAGGTAAATTACCTTTTTGCGGTAACCAAATTTCCCTTGTAAATCATGATAAGGTTCGCTGTAGCATTCTAAGTGATTTTCTACTAAATTAAATATCCAATAATCAGAAATACCCGCTTCTGCATAAAGTGGCAATTTAACCTCTTGGTCATATTTTAAAGAGGAATCGGCTATCTCAATTAAAAGTAAAATATCCGCTGAATTTGGGTGAGCAGAAAGATAGTTATCATCAACATTGCGAACTACCGTAATATCTGGTTCAGGTTCACTGTAATTAGAGATAGTAACTGGTTCTTGCGCTCGTACTAAAACACGGTCTTGTAACAGCTTGATGAATTCCCTCAATAAGAGTGTTTCACATACAGAATGCGGTTTACCTTTGGATACCATCGGAATGATTTCTCCCCTAATTAGCTCAACTCGGTCATCCTCACTGAAAAAACCGAGTTCTGCTAAACGGTCGTATTCAGTTATAGTAAAGCGTTTGGTTAAGACTGTAGTCATAAAATTTAAGATAGTGCAGGTCTACCTGCATGTTAACCCTTAACCCTTAACCCTTAACCCTTGACTATTGACTATTGACTATTGTACAGACGCGTAGACACTCGTAACGAGGTGAATAAAAGAAAAAGAGGGGAGGCTTCTATTAGAGATCCTATTGGCCCACAGATTAATCAGGGGGCTTTAAGCCTCCCCTCTTTTTCCCAAGCCAAATGCGGTAAGAGCGGCTTCAAGGTAAGGGTATAATCGCATCTCTACCCTTGACCATTGACTTTTTAACTCTGCTCTTTAGCACCCAACATCTGTAAAATTTTATCTACATTATCCAAGTCGCCCACAATACGCCGAATGGGGAGGGGCCAAACTTTTACAAGAGTTGGAGTTGCTGTGACTTGATTTGTTTCTGCTTGTTCTGGATGGCTGACAACATCAATGACTTTCAAAGTATAAGGTTGACCAAGGTATTGTTCTAGTAGATCGTGGAGACTCTCAAGAGTACGTTCGATACCAGGGCTATGTCCAGCAACAAATAGACGTAGGACATAGCCTTGGGCGTTTGGTTGTATCTGTAGTGTGGTTGTTTCTTGGTAGTATGGTGCTGCTTCAAAAGGATCTAGACGTACGATGAGGTCATGATCCTCCCAAAGTTGCGGGAACGAAGAGCGGTAACTAGTTAATACCATGCGATCGCATAATCCTTCTTGCCAAGGTGCGCTTTGCCATACAATATCCCCTGTGCCAAAAATGGCATTCAGTACTGCTTGATGTCGCATCACGGCTGGATAAGCTTCGGCAAAAGTACGTATCTGTTGCGTACGTGGATCTAACCAATGATCAATAGTTGCTGTGTAGCAAGGTACTAAAAAATGAGGCGGTTCTGGTAAATCTAGGATTTCTTGTAAAGTTGCACATAAATGCAAATGCCATCGACCTTGCTTACCGGGGTCGATACAATAAATCAAATCTCCTCCGGGTGTGAACAGTGCAATGCCTTTGAATAATTGGGGTAGGATTAGTCTATCTGAAGTCAAGGTTTTTAAAAGGTTAGGGGTTAGAGGCTAAGGGCTAGAGGCTAGAAGCTAGTTCAAAATTATTTTTTGATTTTCTAATTCCCAATCCTCAATTCTCAATCCCCAATCTCCAATCCCTAATTCTTATACTCGACCTCGAAGCATCTGGGCCATTTCGTTGGGAGTCGGCGACATCTCCAAGGCTGTTTCTTCGGTGATGCGACCTTCTTGATAGAGGTTGAACAGAGACTGGTTCATAGTAATCATGCCGTCAAAACCGGCCTGTTTCATTAGTTCTGTAATTTCATCGTATTTACCATCTTTGATCCAGTCTTTAACGGCTTCTGTGTTTATTAGAATATCGTGAAAGGCAGCACGCTTACCATCTGTTGTACGACACAAACCTTGAGCGATCACTGCTACTAAAGATTCTGAAATAGCCACTCGCATAGCATCTTGCTCATCGCCTGAGTAAAGATTGAGGATACGTTCAATCGTTTTCACTGCACTGTTAGTATGCAGGGTTCCCATAACTAAGTGACCAGTTTGAGCTGCTTTTAAGGCTGTATTCACGGTTTCTTTATCCCGCATTTCCCCCACCAAAATCAAGTCTGGGTCTTCTCGCAAAGCAGCTTTTAAGGCGTTGTCAAATTTTCGGGTGTGCATTCCCACTTCCCGTTGTTTGATCAAAGACTTTTGACTGCTGTGAACAAATTCAATAGGGTCTTCGATGGTGATGATATGTTTGGGCATTTCTTTATTAATGTAGTCAATCATCGCTGCCATCGTGGTAGATTTACCAGAACCAGTTGGGCCTGTTACTAGAATCAAGCCTTTGTGGTAGTGGCAAATATCCCTAAAAACAGGAGGTAAGCGTAACTGGTCAATGGTTAGGATTTTGAGTGGAATTAAACGCATGACCATGGCATAACCTTTGAGAGAATCAAAGATATTGATCCGCACACGGGCAAATTCATATTGAGTTGCACCATCAAATTCTAGGTGTTCTTCAAAGCGTTGAATTTCTGCTTCCGTCAATACTTCCCGCATCCAATTCACAAAAGTCTCTTTATCCGTTTCTGGATAATCTGTGGTTTGGATTTCTCCGCGGTTACGGAAGCGGGGTGGTTCGCCTACACCCAAGTGAATATCAGATATGCCATTATCATAAGCTTCTCGTACTAGCTGGTTTAAAGTTGGGTGTAGAGTGTTGCTTTTGACACGGGCTGAACTGGGATTAGGCACTGGTGGCGGTGTCCCAGGACGATGAGCAGAAGCAGGAGTAGAAGTTGGCGATGGTGGTGTTGCAGATTGAGCAGTACGACTTTTGTCAACTGGTATTTCTAAAGTTTGTGTAGACTGGCGCTGTGTACTGATTGTGGGTGGTGGCGGTGGAAGCGGAGGAACACCATGAACTGGATTTGGAGCCGAATTTAATGGATTTTGTGATTCTGACATATATCTTTACAATTGATTAGCCCCAGGTTTTCAGTCTGGGGGTGATTTGTTGTATGCGATCGCTGACTGTTGATTTTTCACCGAAATCAATCAACCAACTTGAGTTTGACAAGCCCGAGTTTGCTCTCTGACACAACCCCTCAGCCGAGAGAAAAAAGCTATTTTTACTTTGCTCTGTCTCTTTTACAAGACAGGGGAGGCAAGGGAGGCAGAAGTTCATCAAACTGACGTTGAATTATGTTCAATTTCATCAAGAGTTATTTTTAGTATTTTTTTTACAAACTCTCAATTTAGATTTCAGTTAAGTATATTGATATTTACTGGTCATGTTTCATGTTTAACACAATATACACATGAGATATCTTCAGTAAATATAACTATGTTAATTGTATAAATAAAATTCTATAGACGCGTAGCATCAATTCATATTCATGGAGAGTAAATGCTCAAAAATTATGAGAACCATCTTTGATTGTGATAAGAAATATTAAGAACACTAGAAGTGAATTTTTACATATATCTAAGTTAAGTTTGTCGTTTATGTCTTATCTGTCCAAGGATAGATGGCAAAAATAAGTTTTTAGCAAAAATATCTATATCTGCACTTTATCCATAATAAAAAAAATATAACTGTAAATTTTATTAACTAAATGCTCATCTTCTCAACTAGTTTTTATATACTGAACATCACTAATTGTTGATCCCTTTGTTTTTCAATATCAACGAAAGACTTCTGAATTCCAAACCAATTTGCGTATTTAGGAGATACACTCATGGCTCTCTCACAAACAGCTACTTTAAGCAAGACAGATTCTTTGTTAATGGTTAAAAGCTTTTTGATATGGTCTTTCACATTGGCAGTATGCTTGCTGGTTGTCGGTTTTCCTTTAGTTGTTTTCATGGCTACGGTCGGATGTTTGTTATCTATTGTTCTGCAATCTGTGATGCCTGTTAGTGCCGTTTTAGTTGTGGCAGGTGGTTTAATTCTGTTTAATATTTTGTCTGTTGTTATCGGTGCAAGTGTGCTGACAGCCAAGGGTATTCATCCCAAAGAAGTGAAGTGGTTGAGCTGGTTGCATGGAGAAACAGAGCAAATGCAGAAGACCGTCTATGCTGCTTGCCCACTCACTTGTGACATCAAACTGTAACCTAATTGCTAAATTCGACAAACAGTGCATCCTGCCCGGTTTTACCGGGTTTTTTCATGGTTTTTTGTAAATTGTAATTTGTAATCCATCATTACTGATCATCACTTGAACTTCACAATTATTGACAATTGACCATTGACTATTGTGCAGACGCGTAGACGCTCGTAAGAGCGGCTTCTCGCAAGAGTATAATCGCGTCTAATGATCAATGACCAATGACCAATTACTAATGACTAATAACAAACTCGTTTACATTATTTTAGGTACTCGTCCAGAAGCGATTAAACTAGCTCCGGTAATTCAAATTTTCCAAGATTTTCCAGGCTTTGAAACGCAAGTTATTTTGACTGGACAGCATCGCGAAATGGTTGAACAAGTCATGCAGCTTTTCAACCTCACAGCAGATCGTGACTTGGAAATTATGCAACGACAACAGTCTTTAACTGATATAACTTGCCGCAGTTTGCGAGGATTAGAAGAATTATTTCAAGAAAATAAACCAGATTTAATTTTGGTGCAAGGAGATACTACCACAGCATTTGCAGCAACATTGGCAGCCTTTTACCAAAAAATTCCTGTCGGTCATGTGGAAGCTGGGTTAAGAACAGATGACTTATTTAATCCTTTTCCAGAAGAAGCTAATAGAAGGTTGATTTCACAACTGACTCAATTGCACTTTGCGCCAACACCTTTAGCTGTGGAAAACTTAAAAAATTCTGGTGTTTTGGGTCAAATTCACATGACTGGGAACACGGTGATTGATGCGCTGTTGAATGTAGCCGCAAATGAACCTGCTTGTAATGTACCTGGTTTGGAATGGAATAAATATCGTGTTTTACTGGCAACTGTGCATCGCCGGGAGAATTGGGGAGAACCACTGCAAGGAATTACGCAAGGATTTTTACAGATACTAGATAAGTTTCCCGACACAGCCTTATTATTGCCATTACACCGTAATCCTACGGTACGAGAACCATTACAGGAAAGTTTGGGCAATCACCCTCGGATTTTTTTAACAGAACCTTTAGACTATGGTGAACTGGTAGGGGCGATAATGCGATCGCACCTTCTCCTCACAGACTCTGGCGGTTTGCAAGAAGAAGCACCTAGTTTAGGTAAACCAGTTTTGGTTCTGCGAGAAACAACAGAAAGACCAGAAGCCGTTACTGCTGGGACAGCTAAACTTGTCGGAACTAAATCAGAGACTATAGTTGCTAACGCCGTAGAATTACTGAGTAACACAGATGCTTATGCAGCAATGGCAAATGCAATCAATCCCTTTGGAGATGGCCATGCAGCAGAACGAATTTTGCATATAGTCCAGAATTATTTGGATATCGGGTGATCAGGATTGGAGATTGGAGATAAGGGGGACAAGGGAGACAAGGAGGACATGGGAACACGGGGACACGGGGACAAGGGAGACAAGGGAGACATATCAATTCAAAATTCAAAATTCAAAATTAAGAACTTTTTGACTTTTGACTTTTGACTTTTGACTTTTGACTTTTGACTTGTTTAGCCCAATGCCCAATTCCCGATCCCCAAAATTGTGCTTCCTTTATGTTAAAATTAATCGGCTTTCAAAGCAGTAGCAAGTTTCTTGCATAAATATGGTTCAGTACACTCTCGCTCAAAGCCCAGATATTATCCTCACTGTACCTGGTAAAGATTCAGCCAAAGCCCGTGAGAAAGCGATGGATCAACTGATGCAACTCATGGATGAAGGTAATTTACCTACAGAACTCGAAGATGGATTTAGTGCCAAACAATTGATAGAGGTCAAAGAAGTATCAATAGATACTAAAAATAGTGATGACGAAATTACTCAAGCTGTTCAGATTCTCAGTAACCTAGCTACGCTGAAGCTGAAAGTCCAAGAGTCACGCGCCGAAGCATTGGAAATTCGTAAACAGATTGATATCCTTTTCTCAGATAATTCTGTTACAGAAGAGGAAATTACTCGCCTCAAGGAAGGCTTTAAAATTCTCAAAACTTTTGCTCAGGCGAATCTACGTTATCAGGAAGCAAAAGCGAAAGCAGAAGAGGCACGGCAAATACTAGATCGTGCTTTAAAATCGCCGGATAAGTGATAAGTAAGTCGCTGAGAATAAACTAAACATGGTTTAGTAGCGTAAAATTATCGAAATAAGTTCGTAGTAAAGACTTTAGTCCTTTCTTGAGGATAAAATTCTTTACTACGAACCTTTATTTATTTGTGCTGTTTGACTTAGTAGTTGGTTGTTGTTTATTGATGGTTGGTAGTTAATACCAATCAACAACAAACCGCTATCCCTTAATTTTTCTTACAGAAGAAGAAGTCGGCGCCGAGTGATTTCTGTCATCTGTGTCATCGTCGTTACCGACACGTTCTACGCTCATGCTCTGTCTGTAATATTGCTGATAGTAGTTATAGGAAGCAGGTGCGGCGTCTCTTGATTTGTTAGCTACCAAACCTAAGAGGGGTGTGCCAGATATTTGTAGCTCTTCTAATGCTTGTTGGAAGACGGTACGCTTCAACTTACCTAAACCAGCAACTAATACCATACCGTTGGTGTTAGCTGCCAATAAAGTTGCATCGGCAAACCCAACTAGAGGTGGTGTGTCATAAATTACTAAATCAAAACTACTATGTAGGTCTTGCATCAAGTCCTGCATTTTCTGAGACGCGAGTAACCTGATTGAGTCTGGGGGAACAGGACCAGCAGAAAGGACGTAGAGATTGTCTTCCATAGGCGATCGCTCAATCACGTTGCTCCAGTCTGAGTCCGAAGAAATAACGTCAGTTAATCCCTGAATATTCATTAACCCTACCCGTTGGTGTAGGTTAGGAGAACGTAAATTTGCATCCACAAGCAAGACTCGGTGTCCCATTGCTGCTGCTGCTAAGGCTAAATGGACAGCAACTGTTGATTTTCCATCTCCTTGACCTGCGGAACTGATTACTAGTGAACGAATCGGTGTATCAGAACCTAAAAGCAAAATATTGGTGTAAAGAGAGCGAAATACTTCAAAAAATGAAGCGCGAGTTGCTTGCTGCAAACCACTAGAAGTATTACCTGCATTTGTGGAAAGAGTTATTTCTTTCCTTAGAGGAACAACTCCCAACAATGGGAGTCCGATGGTTTCTTTTAGTTCCTTAGATGTGTAGAAAACATTGCTGAGTTTATCAACAACTAAAGCAGCTCCTACTCCCATCAATAAACCTAACATTCCTCCCAATAGTAGATTTCTCTTAGCGCTATCTGAGATGGCGTCGGGTTCACCCACTTTTGTCAATTCAGGATCTAGTAATCTCCATGGTTGTAATCTTTGAGCATACTCGATTTGTAATGCTTGTTGCTTGGCTGAAAATTGGCTTAAGCCTTCGGTGGCAATTTTTAATTCTCGCTGAATATTATCGTAATCGCGACTAACTGCTGCTAAAGCTCGCAAATAGCCATTGAGATTATCTATTTTTTCAGTAATAGCGACATCACGTGCTTCCAACTCCCGGATGCGGCTTTGAAAATCTCTGTTTACCCGCGCTCTTTCTCCTTCCAACATTGAGATCATACTATCCCTCTGTTGGGAAAGGCGCACCATGCCTTCTTCTTCGTTAGTAAATATAGATCCTCTTTGAGCAATTTCCGCATTCGTTTGCTGAAGTTGATCAAGAATTTTTTGATAGCGGGGGTTATCACTAAGCAGAGAATTACTCGCTGATGCGCCTGGTTGTTGCAACAACTCTTTTTGCAAGTCTTGATACTGAGATCGCATTTGTTCTAGCATCACACGGTTGTCTAGTTGCTGCTGTGTGAGTGTGGCAACATGAGTAGAGACTTCCTGTGCTTTTTGAGCTGGCTCGACTAAATTATTCTTTTGTCTAATGGTTCGCAGTCTTTCTTGCCAATCTTGAACTCGTTGTTCTAATGGCTTTCTTTGTTTTTCTACAAATTGAATTGCCTGCTCAACGTCTTTACGGCGTTCTGCTAAACTGTACTCCAGATAAGCATTTTTAATGGTGTTTAACAAATCAGTAACTAGTTGCTGATCTGGATCGATGTATTGAACTTCTAAAATATTTTGCTCTTTAGGCTCAATCACTAAGTTGTTAACTACATAGTCGTATTCTATTTCTGGGTACTTAGTCTGAAGCTTTTTGATGACTGGCTCTAGTACTCCACGACTTTGTAATACTGCGATTGTTGTTCTAATTTGCTCACTTGTCTCTGGAGCTGCGATCGCGTCTTTGCTATCTCCTATCGTTTGAGGAAGATTAGCTATTGCCTTACTCTCACCAGTCACAGGCTTGGTTAAAATTTCAAAGCTGCCTTGGTATATTGGAGGATCTGTTTCTGCTTTTAATACCCCTGCGGTTGCTACTAAGCTAGTAGCACCTGCTATTAACAATGCTCGCCGACGAAGAGCTGCTCCTACTTGACCTAAATTTAATCCGCCTTCATCAGCATCATTTAATTGAGCAGAATTGGCTGTTAACAACGGGTGATGATATTTGTCTGATTTCAGCATAGTTTTAGTAAATTTAACTACATTCCTCACAGAAACAATCAGGAATTCAGAATTTAGAATTAATAAAGTCAAAAATAAAAGTCCGCAGTTTGCTCATAATCATATGGATCATCAACAAAATTTTTTTCTGTTTCGGTATCCCCAACTTTAATGGTGAGGTGATTCTAAACACTGAATTCCTAATTTTAAATTTGTTGTCACCCTGTCTCAAGTATTAAAAATGCCCTTCAACATGGAGCGATGCACTAGATATACCAATATTTCTCGGATAAGCAAAGCACGTTTAATTCTACTTTGTAGATAGAGAAAAGCTTAAAAGTCAAGGGGTAAGATCAATATCTGTCCCTTTCCCTTTCGCTTGTTCCTCTTAACCGAGAAGTATTGGTATATATAAACAGTAACATTACGTAAGGCAGATTGGCAGTTTCATCTACATCTTAAATCAAGATGTATGTTACTTTATAGATTTTTTATAGTCTACACGATAGCGAGCGCCCATCTAAATTTAGTTAAAACTAGATAAACATCAAAACCACTAGCCCTGGAAAAAATGAGAGCTATAATTACCCTATTCCCTAATATCAACTGGGGCGCTAGGATTCGAACCTAGGGATGGCGGGACCAAAACCCGCTGCCTTACCGCTTGGCTACGCCCCATCACGTTTTCGCTGTTTAACAATATAGCAGTTCTAGCTATGGTTGTGTCAAGTAGTTTCACCCAAAATTTTTGAGGAGTGGGAATTGGAGATTCTCTTAACAAAAACGTACTCGCGTTCGGGAATCAGGAATCGGGGACAAGGGAGCGTGGCGAGTGTGGGAAGTATAGGGAGTAAACAATAAACAACAAACATTAGAACAATGCCTTAATTTGTGCCAGTAGGATTACAGTTGACATTATTTAAATCTGGCTGCAATCTAAATGTGTGCATCCAGCAATTTTGGCTCGTTCCAGTGTGATTTACAAAGGGAGAACTAGAAAAATCAAGCTAAAATCGAAGGCTTTTAATTGTCTGTGGCTTGAGATTAATTGTTCATAAAATTGTGCCTAGTTTGTAGTCAGCGCTAAAGCGCTGATTTGTAGCGATAAATCGCTCACTACAAACCTTCAAAACTTAGTTTGGCAAAGTACTAGTTATTCAGTTGAATGTTTATTCTGTGAACAAGATTAAAATTGCATATAAATTTTATTTATAAATTAATAGTTAGTTATGCCTTTTAGTCGGTCAGGGATAAGCCTCAGTGTTATTTATGACTTCGTCATGCAATTGTTCTTCACTACACCGACGTTCCAAAAGCATAAAGTATATGACTTTCGGGGATTTATTTGTGGGCGGGACTATGTATTTGAGCCTATAGATGGTTTAGAAAAAGGTTATATGACAGCGCAGTGTAAAGGCGTCAAGCGTGGCGACTGGATTATTCTAGAAAATGATAGTCGTTTTTATCGATATCAAGTTGAGGAAATTGATTACTACTCAGAACCATCAGACATGTGGATAGCTTTACTGAGTCAAGGTATGGTTGATAATTTTTAACTTTACAAGTAATCGCTTGTAAATTATGAGTGGCATTACTCATACAAGTTAATTTTGCTATGTCTCCGTTTCTATTTTCAAAAAAGTCAGGAATAGCAAAGACTTTCAGTATTTTATTTTTTTTTATTCAGTAAAACTTTACTCAAGATTAACCTGATTGTGTTTTTTTGATGAATTTTAAGTACATAGCAGCGATGATGTATATTATGGTATGAGAAAGTACGTAAGCATCTTCCACATTCAGGGTTGTTAATTTGCCAGATATCTACCACTGCAAGATTTGAGAACGCAGTTTTTCGGTAAATATTCACTATTTTATACCAGGGTTGAGAAGAAAGTTTGAACTCCGTTCATAGTTGAAGCGTAAAAAAAATACTTGAGAACCGAAAAAACACTTGTCCAGAACTGCATCTTTATTTTGCGATGGATACCAATGAGGAATACATTATGTGTGTTTGGCGTAGGTATATAGAAGTAGAGTTTAGTGGGTCATGAACTTATAGTTCAGCACAACGGATGAAAATTTATTTTCAGAGTAGACTATGGTTGCTTGTGTAAAGCTTCGAGCAAGTTCTGCTTTTTTTACACAAATATGCGGATATCTGGAGCTTGAAAATATAGTGCTGTTTTAACAGGCACAATTGCATTCACAAATATAGAACAGCCAAAGGAAACTGAGACAAGATGAACTCTAAAGCAGTAGAGCGAAAAATTTCAGAAAATTCAATCGTTATAGCATCTGTTGAGCAAATATCCTCTGATCTGGGAGGTGAAATCGTGATTCTCAATCTGAAATCTGGTATGTATCACGGTTTGAATGAGGTAGGCTCACGGATTTGGAATTTGATTCAAACACCCAAAACTGTGAAGGATATTAAAGCGGCGATCTTGGCAGAGTACGAGGTTGAAGCCGAACAGTGCGATCGCGATTTGCTTGCATTGCTTGAAGATCTTCTTGCTGCGGAACTAATAAACATTCAACATGAGGCTACTGTTTAAATTTTTGAGGTTTGATGCAGGCGATCGCCACTTATTAATCATGACTTTAATTTTACTAGCGGCTATGCGTCTGGGGCTGTGGTTACTGCCGTTTCACACCCTCTTAAAACTGTTAGCAAGAATCAGTCAACCAATCCACCCCCAACCTACAAACCAAGTATCAATTCGCAAAATTGTCTGGGCCGTAAACGTAGCTAGTCGTTATCTGCTTGGTGTCAAGTGTTTGGCTCGTGCTTTGACTACACAAGTTTTGATGAATCGGCACAGTCACTCTTGTCAACTGCGTATTGGTGTCGCCAAAAGCGAGTCAGGAATTCTAGAGGCTCATGCTTGGATAGAACACCAAGGGAAGATAGTGATTGGTAATCTCACAGACCTTTCTCGCTTCATTCCCTTACCAACATTAGAAGGAGTCAAGTTATGAGTGGGATGATGGGAATTTACTATCTTGACGGCCGTTCTGTAGACAAGCAAGACCTAGAAAAGATGGTAAATACTCTATCTCACCGTGGTCCTGATGGTGCAGATATCTGGCATGACAGGAATCTGGGTTTTGGCCATAGAATGCTGTGGACTACTCCCGAATCCTTACTAGAAAAGTTACCTCTAGTCAATCAATCTGGTGATTTAGTCATTACAGCCGACGCTCGTATTGACAACCGAGAAGAATTATTATCCATCTTACAAATCAATGATTGTCCACCTGACAAAATTACGGACACTCAGCTAATATTAGCTGCATATCAAAAATGGGCAGAGCTATGTTCGGAGCGTCTGCTCGGTGACTTTGCCTTTGCAATTTGGGATAAAAAAAAGCAAACACTTTTCTGCGCTAGAGATCATTTTGGGGTTAAGCCTTTTTACTACTATCAATCAAGTCAAAAATTTATATTTGCCTCAGAAATCAAGGCACTCTTATGTTTGCCACAAGTGCCACGCCGTCTCAATGAGGTTAGGATTGCTGACTACTTGGCATTGATGATGGAAGATCAAACGCTCACCACTTATAAAGATATACTGCGACTTCCTCCTGCTCATAGTATGGTGGTCAGCCAATCAGGAATACAACAATGGTCTTACTGGTCACTTGACCCTGAGCGTGAAATTCATTTAGCTGATAACGAAGCTTACGCCAAAGAATTTCGGCAAATATTCACGCAAGCAGTAGA
This sequence comes from Fischerella muscicola SAG 1427-1 = PCC 73103, assembly GCF_000317245.1. GTDB lineage: Bacteria > Cyanobacteriota > Cyanobacteriia > Cyanobacteriales > Nostocaceae > Pelatocladus > Pelatocladus muscicola_A. The sequence goes on along the minus strand of NZ_AJLJ01000207.1, from coordinate 35,479 downwards.
GTGTCGCTTACGTAGTGCTTTTCCAATCATCAGCCAACTAAGTGGTGGCTTGGATTCTTCTGCTGTCACCTGTGTAGCGCGAAATCTACTTGCTGAAGCCGGAAAAACCCCACTAAACACCATTTCAACTATTTTTGACAAAATTACTGAATGTGATGAGCGTCCTTTTATCAATGCTGTATTAAAACAGGGAGGATTCATTCCCCACTATGTTCATGGTGATGAGTTTGGCCCTTTGTCCGACCTAGATAGTATTTTTCAGTACGAAGATGAAGCTTTACTCGGCCCAAGTCATTTCTATCCTTGGATGGTTTATCGGACAGCCAAAGAACTGGGAATGCGGATTTCTCTGGATGGTTTTGATGGTGATACTACGGTTAGCCACGGTATAGCTAGACTCACAGAATTAGGACGTCAGGGTAAGTGGAAAACTCTGATCCAGGAAGCTAAGGCTATTGCGGTACACCATAATATTTCGCCATACGCAGTTTTTCGGGGTCATGGACTACCATATCTCCAAGATTTGGTAAAGAAATGGCAATGGATAGAGTTTGTTAAAACTGTACAGTTGATTCATCAGCATTTTGGTGTTTCCCGGAAGTTGTTAATTATCAATTATGGAATTAAACCTTTTTGGGAACAAATACGACTATTTTGGAGGAAACCAAACAGACAAAAAACATTTGTTGATTCGTCTTTGCCTGAAATTCCTTTAATTCAACGTAACTTTGCTAAACGTATTTGTCTGGACGAACGGATGCAAACGTTAGATCCTCCACGCAAAGCCCCCCTGAGCTTAAGAGAGGAACATTGGCGTAGTTTAACTCAAGGAATTCTAGCCTACACCCTAGAACAGATGGATCAATATGCAGCAATGTTTTCTCTGGAAGTTCGTCATCCTTTCATGGATAAGCGACTTATAGAATTCTGTTTAGCATTGCCTTCTGAGCAAAAGCTATATCAAGGATGGGGACGGATGATCATGCGTCGTGCTTTAGAGGGTATTCTGCCACAGACAATACAGTGGCGTGGTGGAAAAGCAGACTTGTCACCAAATTTTAACAATGGCTTACTCCAGCGCGATCGCCAAATTCTTGATCAGGTGATGTCCCAAAAGATCAAACATCTGGAAAAATACATTAACTTAGATTTTCTGCAAACAGCCTATCAACGTATACTCTCCGCAGACAATGAAGCCAGCAATGATGATTGGATGACGGTTTGGCAGGCAGTCATCTTGGCATCATGGCTGGACTTTAAAGGGTTGGCACCCTAATTTTCACAACTTGGCAAATATGGATTTACAGACACTTTTAACATTATAGTCACCGTAAATCCAATTAGCCGGTTGCATCACCAAAAGTTTGAAGAAAATAGGCTAAACAAAAAAGGAGTTACAGCGATGAAGAAAACCTATATTGCACCAATGTTAATTGCACACGGTACTGTGGGAGATATTACACAGGCATTTGGGAACAAAAATTTGACTGATTTTCTGTTTTTTAACGGTTCCAACATTCCAGATACTGATGGTACTAACGATGGTGGTACGCCTGCTCAAGGTTCTATAGATGGGATTATTCACCCTGTACAAAAGTAGAGTTTCAGTTAACTGCTGATTCAAACCTTCATCACCGCCTTAATTCATACAGGCACAGTTCACACAAAGCTGATTACTTCTACAAGCAGGTTATGCTCTAGGTTTTACTTCTTGTAAAAGCAGGTGATGGTTTAAGTACTACTACTTGGCAGGTCGTAGCTTAGGAAGTTTGGTATAGATCATTCACTATGAAAATACCGTAAATTCAAGTTTCCGGCAGACTTTGGTTACAGATAAGGCAATATCTATAACCACTAAGCTACGCCGTAAGTCCAATCGAGGTGTTCTACCTTCAACAACTACTACATACATCAAATTTACACTCAAAATAGGAGATAGATCATGAAAAGTGCATACAGCACTCCCAAACTCACTGTTCATGGTGATGTTGCTGAAATTACACAAATTCTTGGTAGTTCAAGCAGAAAAGATTTTCTCTTTTTCAATGGTAATTCTATATCTGGGGGTGATGATATCGGTTCGAGAGATATAAACTGCACTAGCAACGGCGGTAACTTAAATTGCAACACCCAGTAGTTTTACCAGCAAAATCTGAAATTCAAGCTGTAAAAACCAATGGCAACAAAAACAACATCAAATTTAGTTGTTTTGTTAAGCAATTAAGCTAAACTAATGCAGAAAAAAGCTAACTTTTGCTGTTGCAGTTACTAGATAGTCTACTAAGAGTAAATTTTTTCCTCATTTTAGGAAAAAATTACAATTTTGTAGGTTGGTTGAGGTTAGAAAACTCAACAATCTTTAATAGGGTTTAAATACCCTCATATCCAACCTACTGTTTCTTAGTATCTAGGCTTGTAATTGCATAGACACATGTTATTGGTTAATTTGTATTAAATAAATTTTAAGATTACATTTGATCAACCATAAGATGAAATTATTTAAAGCCTACAACTTATGTATTGCTTCTGAATTGCCACTTCCCGAACTGATTGAAACTGAGGGTGAACCAGATGTAATTGTGCGGTTTGGCAAAATAGATGATGCAAACACAATACAACATGATGGTGGCAAATATTTTGTTGGAGAAATTCCAGAAGTAGGTAAGTGTTTGATTCAAGGTGGACGGGAAATCATTATCAATCCTTTACCAGATGTGGATGAGGCTCTTCTGCGTACTGTGCTTTTAGGCCCTATATTGTGTGTACTCCTGCGACAAAGGGGCTTGTTAGTACTACATGCTAGTTGTATTAGCATCAATCACAAATGTGTCGCATTTATGGGTGGTTCTGGTTGGGGAAAATCGACATTAGCTACTGCTTTTCACAACCAAGGCTATGATGTTTTAACCGATGATGTTATGCCCATTCAAATAGAGGCAGGGCAAGTCTTGGTATTGCCTGCGTATCCTCAATTTAAAGTGTTTCCAGAAGCTTTGAGTTCTTTGGGACATAATACCAAAAACTTATCGCCAATTTACCAAAATGCATCAAAATTATCATACAAATTTACTCATGGTTTCCAGCAAACTCCGCTACCACTACAGCGAGTTTACGTGTTGAATAAGGGAAGTGAACATCTCATTACCAAAATGCAATCCCAAGAAGCATTTGTAGAATTGATACGTCATACTCGTGCTATTAGTTTACTAACAGAAAAAGAGTTTGTGGCTAACCATTTACATCTTTGTAGCGACTTAATTAAAAGTGTGAGTTTCTGTCGTTTTACTCGCAAACCTTCCTTGGAAGATTTGCCAAATTTAGTGAAGTTGGTTGAGGATGATATTGCCCTAATAACAGCACCGAATGATAGCCATAATACTCTTAAAACTTCCTCGGATTATTCTTTCGCTACCAAATCTTGAATTCACAGGGTCTTGATAACTTGAAGAGCAAATTTCGTAGTGCAAATACTATACTAAATCACTTAAGTAAAACTCTAAATCTTGTCTGGGTAGCGTCTCGGTACTGGACTTTAGCTTGGATGGTAATGTTATTAGTGCAAGGATTACTTCCAGCTATTTCCATTACTTTTACTCGTCAGGTAGTTGATAATCTAGTAGTAGTTGCTGGAAATGGTATTTCTGGGGCAAGTATTCAGAAGATTTTGATTCCAGTGGCATTTATGGCAGGTATCATGCTGTTGGGAGAGTTTTTAAATAGTTCTGGAGAATGGATTCGTACTGCTCAATCAGAATTGGTAAATGACCATATCACAGCTTTGATTCATGAACAGTCAGTGGCTGTAGATTATGGTTTTTATGAATACTCAGAATATAATGACAAACTCAATCGAGCTAGAGAAGGAGCAAGTGGGCGATCGCTAGCATTGTTGGAAAGCATTGGTAGTTTGTTACAAAATAGTGTCACATTGTTTGCGATGGCAACAATCTTAATTCCTTACGGTCTTTGGCTACCTACAATATTAATCATTAGTGCTTTTCCTGCATTTTACGTATTAATGTATCTCAGCAAAATTCAATATCAATGGTCACAGAAGACAACAACTGACCGTCGCTGGCTGATGTATTATGACTATCTACTCACAAACAGTTCTACAGCCGCAGAAGTACGATTATTTGATTTTGCTAATTATTTCCAATCTTCTTACCAGATTCTACGTCAACGACTTGTTAAGGAACAATTTCATTTATTAAAACTGCAAACTATAGGTCGCTTTGTTGCTGCCATCATTGCACTGACCATTACTGGTGGGGCGTTAGCTTGGATGGGACGGCAAGTTTTACTGGGTATTCTAACGTTAGGAGATTTAGCTCTATTTTTCCAGGTATTTAATCAGGGACAAGGTATTGTTAAAGAGTTATTGAGCAATATCGGAAAAATTTATCGTAATGGCTTATTTATCGGTAATTTGTTCGAGTTTTTACAGATACGACCTACAATTATAGACCCTGAAAATCCAGTTTCTATACCTAGAAAACCTCAAAAAGAAATTCGATTTCGACAGGTTACTTTCCGCTACCCTGGTACAAAAGAAGCAGTTTTAGAGAATTTTAACCTGGCGATTCCTGCTGGCAAAATTGTGGCGATTGTTGGTGATAACGGTGCAGGCAAAAGTACGCTAATTAAACTTTTGTGCCGTTTTTATGATCCTGAGTCAGGAAGAGTTGAATTAGATGGTATAGACTTGCGTAACTTTGCTGTCAAAGAATTCCGTAGATTAATTACTGTTTTGTTCCAATCCCCTATTCCCTACTACACCACTGCTGGAGAAAATATTGCTTTGGGAGATATCACAGCAGTATCAAATCAGGTAGAGGTTGAAGCCGCAGCTCAAGCATCTGGTATTCATGATAAGATTATGCGCTTACCCTTGGGTTACAACACGATGTTGGGTAAGTTGTTTCCTGATGGAACCGATTTAAGTGGAGGTCAGTGGCAACGTCTAGCACTAGCACGAGCATTTTTTAGACGCGCTCAAATCATTATTTTAGATGAACCCACAAGTGCTATGGATCCCTGGGCTGAATACGACTGGTTAGAACGTTTCCGTACCCTAGCAGAAGGTCGTACTGCTGTTGTGATCACCCACCGTTTCACTCTGGCTATGCAGGCAGATATTATTCACGTAATGCGTGCTGGTCGGATTGTGGAGTCAGGGAATCATGAGCAACTATTGACTTTAGGTGGACTTTATGCAGAGTCTTGGCAAGCACAAATGGAGTCCAGTTCAAGTCAGAAAGTTGAAAACAGGATTGCTTAACAAACTGAAAATCATAGACTTCTATAAACTGAAAAAAAGCAAATGCAAACTCTACCAAAATTAAATAGCAATATTTTAGGTGTCAATGTTTCTCCTGAAATGCAGCTACTGCTTGATTGTGCTTCTACTAAAATAGATGCAGCCAAAACCGAACACATAAAAAGCTTGATTGAACAAGCAGATTTAGATTGGCAAAAGATTACCAGTAGTGCATGGAAACACGGTTTGATGCCACTTTTGTATACTAATTTGAATGCGATCGCACCAGATACTGTTCCAAAAGATGTTCTCAATCAACTTCGTCAGCTTTTCTACACAAATGCTCAACGCAGTTTCATGCTGACTGGAGAACTTGTGCAACTCTTACGCCTATTGCAAGAAAATGGGATTTTAGCTGTTCCTTATAAAGGGCCTGTTTTAGCGAATTTATTATATGGAAATATTGGACTGCGTCAGTTCTGCGATTTAGATATATTGGTGCAACAACAGGATGTTTTAAAATTCAAAACTCTGCTACTTTCTAGAGGATACAGACCAAAAATTCAATTGACAGAAGCTGAAGAAATTACTTATTTAAAAGATAAAAGTAAGCATACTTATAACTTGATAAATGATAGCAAGGGAATAATGGTGGAAATTCATTGGCGAATTACACCACGCTATACATCTGCAATTGAAGTCAAATATGTTTGGGAAAATCTCTGCTCATCTAGCCTTGGTGGCATAAAAATCTACACTTTCTCGGCAGAAGATTGGTTACTATTACTCACTAACCACGCATCAAGACATCGTTGGGAAAAGCTCAGTTGGTTAGCTGATATTGCAGAATTACTTAGACATAACCCCGAAATTAATTGGGAAAAAGTGATTCAAAAAGCTAGCGATTTTGATTGTAGAAGAATGCTTTTTCTTGGTCTTTTTCTCACACACCAGTTGATAGGAATAAATTTACCAACAGAAGTGATTAATAAAATTACTAATGATCAGAAAGTTGCAAAATTAGCTTCAGAAATTTGTTTAGATATACTTAGTCAAACTAATACTAATCACAAATTTATGCAAAACACTCTCTATCATATTGAAGTAAGAGAGCGTTTGATAAATAAAATTTTGTACTTAGAATTATTCTGGCGTTGGCTAATGAGAGATAAAAGTGTTTTATTAGATGAATAATAATCTAACGATAAAAAATAAGTAATTTAAAGATAATTTCTAAAAACTTTATCTTTTTGTGACTCACATTTGAGCCTTTAATTGTCCATCTGCTTCTATATCCAATTGTGCATTATAAAAGCGTGAGTACTTCAAAATTTGCAACTCGTGCCATCGCATACCAATTAACATAGCCATTGAGAGCATATAGCCAGGTTCTTCTAGTTGAGTGAAAATAAAACCATAAATCAACACAGTCAGCATTGTAAATTTGCAAAAGTCATCCAAGCAAATTCGACGCCAGACGATAGACGCAAGATATAAATAAGCTCCTAAACCTGCAAATCCAAAATCTCCCCAAATACCAGCCCAACTCCAAAGCGGAGCGAAAAAGCTAGAGTCTAACCAAGAAATTTCACTCCAAGCATCCCAAACAGCCTGACTAGCAGGATGGGTAGTAGCACCCAATGGTTTCAATAAAGATGAGTAGTCTTTTATCATCCATCCCCCTAATCGTCCAACTGTATGACCTGGGCCAAGACCAAGCAACCAATTTAAGGATGATTGATAAAATGTAGGGATTATTCTAATTGGTGCTAACTTAAGTAGTGTCGCTTCGCCATCAGGACCATAAAGCTCTGGTCTGATCCAAGTATTAAAAGCGCTAAATGCTTCTATATTTCCTATGCACCACCACAGCCCATAACTAATTAAAATTGCAGCTATCAAATACTGTATGGTTTTTCTCAGATCTTGTAATTTAATCATGATCAGTATAAACCAAGCTAGTAGCCAAACTAAAAGCACCTGTTTAGCGTCTGCAAATAATAACTGAAAAAAGGCAGCAACAATCATGGAAGCTCGTAGCAACATCGGAGCAGTCTTGGCACTGATTAAATAATACAAACCAAAGGACATAGATACAGCAGCAGCCACAACATGACCGGAGCCTGTAAGATAGAAAACTCCTTGAACATTGTCTGTTGGTTGCATTTCAGTGACATTCAAAATGCCGACAGTGATCAGAAAATGCTGGGCAATAGCTAAGAAAATATGAAAACAGCCGAAACGTAGTATCCAAGCTCTAAATTTTTTAAATATCTCTTGAGAAACAGGAATACAAATTATTGCTAATAAGACTATAAATGGCTCACTTAGCAACATTAATGATAAGAATATATTAATTAGCCCAGCTTTATTTAAAAAGGCGCTGGCGGTCATCATTCCCAGCAGGATTAAAAAACCAACTAGAAGTGCTTTAGCAATTGAAATTTGGTTTTTATTTCTTACCTTAGTTTTAGTAACTACAATTCCACAAGCTATTGGAACTATTATGAAGTGAAGAAAATTGATAGGTGAGGGAAAACCGATAGAGTTAATAATCCGGGGGAAAAAAGCAGTAGCAAAAGCTAGTATGATGAGGAAAGAATTTTTAATGTATCCTTCTTGTTTTTTGTAAACTCCTATTCCAACCTTCATCTATCCCCCTGAATTTACTTAATATTTGCAACCAAAGTTTTGCATCTTAGTATAAATCTCCATGAGTCTTTGGTAATTTTTCTGGGCTGTGTACTTTGCTTCAAACTCTGCCCTTGCTTCCTGGCGCATGTCAGCAAGCTTTGTTGGATTTGCTAAAATCCACTCTACCTGAGTTATTAAGTCATTTGCATCATCAGGACAGAAATGAAGCCCAGTTCGACCAGAATCTACCAACTCTGCTACAGCACCGATATTTGCAGCAACCACAGGAGTGCCTTTAGCAAACGATTCAACCGCAACACGCCCAAAGGTTTCATACCACTTCGAGGGAAAAACCAAAAACATTGCTTCTCCCATCAAATCATGCACTTCTGACATTGGTCTGCGTCCCAGCCATTCTATGTAGGAATGTTTTTTGACAGCTGCTACCACTTCGTGAGCTAAAGGGCCATCGCCTACAATTTTGAGAGGTATTTGTACACCGAGATGTTCCCAAGCTTTTAGCAGGGTATCTAAACCCTTTTCCACAGAAAGCCTACCTACAAAGAGGGCATAACCACCACTTCCTTCACCAATCGCAGGTTCGGGACTGACAAAGTTTGGTTTGACCACAATTTTATCGGCTGGCAGACCACCAGCAATAAATTTCTGTCGGGCAAACTCAGTGAGAGCTATATATAGATCCACCGTCTTTACCCAAGTACTCATTAGTCTATGCACAGTCAGCATTGTAGCAACACCAACACTTGCCACTTTGCTGTTGCGATAACAACCATGCAAGACTCCTGGATAGGGAACAGATAGCCCCAAGCAGTCTTCACAAATATTGCCTTCACGGAAAAATAAAGCATTGGGACACAGAAAACGGTAATTGTGTAGGGTCTGGACTACAGGTACTTTCTGTGCTTTGGCTGCATAGTAAACTGAAGGCGAAATCAGGGGGAAAAAATTCTGGACATGAACGATATCACAGGGCTGTTGTTGTAACATATGCCTGACAGTGTGATAGGCTTCATCTGACCAAACTGTTTTGGCGGCAACATCTAGCTTGCTCAATTTGGCAACGCGATCATTATTTTCTTCGTAGACATCAACTTGATGCCCCATCTCTCGTAGAAGTTTGACCTCAGCTTCGTGACATTCGTCTTCTCCGCCGCGAATTTGGTAGCTATTGTGGATACTTAGAATACGCATACGAGGTTATTCCCACAATAGACTAGTTGGAGTTAAGTAATATCGGTTCATTTTGATGAGTGCGATGTCCAGCAATTTCTTGATAGAGTTGAGCTAGGGCTGCACCCATTACTTCTCGGTCAAACACCTCTTTGACTCTGGTTTGGGCTGCTTGGCTCATTTGACTTCTCAGTTCTGGATCTTGCGCTAAACGAATCATGGCTGAAGCCAAATCCTGTGCCACTTGTTCAGGTGTGTGAGCAGGAACTTTAAAGCCAGTGGCAGATGTGACTTGCACAGCCGGGCCTCCCAAATCCAGACACAAAACTGGACGGCCAGCTGCCATTGCTTCTAGACAAACCCAACCGCCAGAGTCATGCAGGCTGGGGTGAACCAAGGCAATACAATCACTTAATTTTTCTAAGCTTTGCTCTCGTGGTAGCCTACCCCAAAATTTCACCTTTTCGGCAATTCCTAGTTTTTCAGCCAGATTTTGCAGATTTTGACGCTCAGGTCCATCACCTAGAATCCAGTACTCCGCATCTGGTAGATTAGCTTTGGCGAAAGCATGTAATCCGAGATGAAAACCTTTCCAGTGCAGGAGCCTACCCATACTAATAAATCTCACCGTAGAGTCAGTAGGCATTGGAAACTGAGCAAGATTGAGAATCTCTTCCTTGGGTAAACCTGATTCGCAAATCACCTCTACTTTATTGACACCCATTTTGCGAATGCGTTCAGCTGTATCCTTTGTTGTGGCTCGGACTACAGCACTTTTCTTAGCAGTCAGATGAACAAATGGGTCGAGTTCACCCAGCCAGCGAACTAAGCTGCGTGCAGTTTCGTAAGCTTTGGCACGCCAACTAAAATCTTGCCAAAAAGCTTTTGGTGCAGATTCTCCACCACCAACTGGTCCCCAAATAAAAGGAACAGGCAACAACGATAGGAAACTGGGATTAGAATATTTCACAAAGGTGACATGGTGAATGGCATCAAAGCCAATTTGGCGATGCAGGCGACGGGCAACAAAATATGCTTGAATTTGCCAAAGATAATAGTGAATTTGCATCGCCCCTGATTGGTTCCAACGCCAGAGGCTTCCCAAAAAGGGTAAATTAAAATACACAAAGTGCAAGTTAGGGACTGGGTTGCGAGCTAATTCTGCTTCAATAATGTCGCCACTTTCATCAGGTCTAGTCAATACCCAGACTTCGTGGTATTTGGCGACTTCTCGCGCAACACTCCAGCCTACACCAGGCTCAGAACCCCTGCCTGGTTCACATGAGTATGCAGATATAAGAATTTTCATAAATCATTTACCTCTATAAATATAAAAATTTCAAAACCCTTCAAATCACGACTATGAGTGCTTGGAGGCTAACAGCAGGTCTTCATACTCTTGTAGTGCTTTAGAGGCGATCGCATCCCAACGCAAATATTCAAGCGCATAGCGTCGTCCCTTGAGTCCCATTTCTTGCCAATGTGTACGCCGTTCTAATAATTCCATCAAACCTGCTTTTAGAGAAGATGGGTCTGGTTTAACGACAATACCACATCCACTAGCCTCAACATGTGGTGCAATACCAGCAACTTCTGAAATTAGCAGTACCCGACCAGCCAGCATTGCTTCTATGGCCGCTAAACTAAAACCTTCAAAACGAGAAGGAATACAAAAAATATCGTGTTTCGCAATTAATAAGGAAGGAGATTGATTATAATCAGGTTCTAAAAAAGAAACTTTCTCGGACAATCCGAGTTTATTAGTCTGCTCTTGTAGTACTTTTTTATCTCCCCAGTCGGGGCCTTGGATAGTAAGTTGAAAATCTGCCAATCTGAGAGTTTCTGCGAACCCATCTAGCAAAATATCTAGCCCCTTATTATAAGAGTCTAATCGGCCTAGAAAGAATATTTTTGGTTGATTATTTTTTTCCCATTTGATTGTTGATTCAGGATAGACATCATCAGGAAAAAAGCCATTAGGTGTAGCGATAACTGGTGTATAAATTCCCAATTTTTTTAACCATTGAGCGTGACGAATATCTAAAATTTGTACAGCTTTTGCTTGCTTTAGCATTCGTTGCTCTAGTAGATGCCAGTATGGCAATTTCAGGTATGCATTTTTCTTAAAAATTGATGGATGATATGGATCGTGGGGTGCGACTATATATGGAATATTTTTTTTTCTTAAAAGTTGTGATAACGAATAAACACTACGATGAAATATACCATTTAAGATCACAAGGCGATCGCGAGATAGATTGTTGATATACTCTTTTAAGTCGGTTGCAATCTTGAAAGATGGATGCTTATATTTGTCATTTGCAAAGCACTCAATTTTGTAGCCAGATTGAGCCTGAAAAGAACTGCTAGCTACACCTTCACACAAAATTGTAACATCCACGCCACAGCTAGCTAACCCAGAAGCCAGACCGTGTACAGCTTTTGTAGTTCCTTCATTTAGATTGTCACCCTGAGGAGGGAAGTGTTTGAGATATAAATAAAGTTTCATGTAATAATCTTTTCACTTTTCTCAGTGTTTTGGCTTTCATGCTTTCTAACCATCCAGAAAGAAGCTGTAGATTATTTGCAGATTGCTATAGACGGTACAGCAATAATCAACTACAGTTGTGCTGCTGCTTGTAGTGCCTGCTGGGTAAGTTTAGCAGTGCGTTCCCAAGTAAAATGCTCGCTTCGCGCTAGCCCTCTAGAAATCAAAGTTTTCCTCAGATTATCGTCTTCTACAGCAAGGCGAATACCCTCACTAATAGCTTCGACATCATAAGGATCAACTAACACTCCTGCATCACCCACCACTTCTGGAAGCGAAGTGACAGTAGATGTAACTACCGGAACACCACAAGCCATAGCCTCAAGAGCAGGGAGACCGAAGCCTTCATAAAGGGAAGGAAACACCACTGCTATGGCGCCCCGATAATATGCTGGAAGTTTTTCTTCGGGAATAAAGCCTGCAAAGACTACTTTGTCTTGCAAACCTAGTTGATTAATTCGTTCAATAATTGTGTTATCCGGATCACCAGACAGCATCAGCTTTACTTGTTGACTTATTCCTGATTGTGCAAAGGCAGTCAGTAGGCGTGGTAAATTTTTATGTGGTCTGCGGTTTCCCACGTAGAGAAGGTAAGGATAGCCAGGTGTATGGCGATCGCCACTAGGAATGAATTCTGCTCCGACTCCACATCCAACGACAACAACCTTCTCTTCTGGTAAATCTGCCCATTCGATAATTTCCTGCTTGGAAAATTCTGAACAAGTCAGGACACAGTACGCGCGTCGAGCTGCTGGGCGGACTACATAGCGAAAGTAAGGTTGCATTAATTTACTTGCTTCTTCTGGGAAATGCAGAAGAATGAGGTCATAAATAGTAAATACAAAATGTACAGGACTCCATAGAGGTGGATTAAAACCAGGGTTAAAGTAAACTTTTGGTCGTAAGTTTATCAACGACCAGGTTTGCCACAAAATGTCCAAACGGTGAAAAGGGTAAGGAGCCAACCCTGGAGGCATATGTTTAGCCCCTTCTAAGCGATTTGTCATCTCATGGGCAAAACGTCCAATACCATGAGAACCAATCCAACGAGTATCAATTAGTATTGAAGAATTTGCAGACATTGTTCTCCATTTAAAAATTTTGTCTAATTGTTTAATTAATTTATAAAACTTCTATTTAAACGCTAACTTTTCATAAACTTCAGCAACTTTTTCTGCTGTTTTTTCCCAAGTAAATAACTTAACTCTTTCCAGCCCTTTGTTGACTAATTCCTGATAATAAACAGGGTTATTTCGTAGATGATCAACTGCATCTGCGATCGCTTGTTCATCAGTGGGATTAACTAAAATTCCAGCATCACCTGCAACCTCCGGCATGGCCGAGACATTGGAGGTTATCACGGGAGTTCCACAAGCCATTGCTTCTATGATTGTGATCCCAAATCCTTCATAGAGGGAGGGTGCCATCAAGATATCAGCGGCGTTGTAAATTTGCACGAGAGTTGATTTGTCTGGTTTTCCTAGAAAGCTAACGTGATTTTCCAAACCTTGACTCTGGATAAATCTTTCATTATCTTCTGTAAATGGTGAACCTACTCTCCAAAAATGTATAGGTACATCTTTTTCTTTCAAGATTTTTACGACTTTCAGAATGGTATCAATATTCTTACGGGCAAAATTCCCTCCTACGTTGAGTAGACAAGTTGTTTCTGGTGAAATTCCCTGTTTTTGACGAAAAGATTCCGCTTGATTTTTGTTGGGCAAGGGTTTAAATATAGACTCAACGGCGTTGGGAATTACAGTAATACGTGTCGGCTCAATATTTAATATTTTAGTTGTATCTTTAGCTGTTTCAGAAGAAACAGTAATAATGTGATTGGCGTGCTGCATCGATTGCACAGAATGAAGCCACAAACTGTTACTAACTAGAGGAACTTTCACGGAATTTTGAATATGCTCGCGGTAGAAATAGTTGATTAAGTCGTGACAGGTTACAACAACTGGTTTGCCTTTATTTTTTAACCAATTAACAATATGACCTTCGCTATGGTCGATAACATGAAATATATCTGCTGTTTGTTTATGAATTTGATTAGGAAAACCCCAGAAACGCTCATAGTATTTCTTGACTCTGAGAAATAAAGAATGATTGCTTCTATCAATCGGATGGGGTGCTAGCTCAATAATTTCCCAATTTGGTCTGACGGTTTTAAGTCCTGAAATTAGACCATCGGCATAAACATCCATACTAAAATTGGGCATTGAACGCGCAATCACTACACGCATTACTATCTCGCTTGTGTATTTTAGAACTTGATCAAAACTAAACTGGATAAATTATTACAATTGTCGAACATAGTATTTTCGCAAACCTCGGCAAAATTTTCAGATTTGCACAAAGAAAGCAGAGATTTTATCAAACAGCAGCGAACCCTTCTTTTTTCTGATTAAGCAGCATTTTCCAACAATTGATTAAGCGTTCTGCTATTCGTTCATGGGTATAATCCTGATTGACTCTGGTGATTCCGTAGCATCCTACTTCTTTATGCCATTGTGGTTCGCAAATCATGCGTTCTAGGATTGCTGCCAATTTCTGAGCATCTCCTTCTGGAAAGACCAAATCAGAACGCCCAATGACGTTAGGAATTTCGCCAGAACTGGAACCAACCACTGGTACACCCATCGCCATTGCTTCAATTAATACATGACCAAATTGTTCTTTCCAAGTATCAGTGGTACGTGAGGGCAGAACCAGTACATGAAACTTGCTAAGTTCTTCTGGTGCTTGATCGTGGCGTACTGATCCACGCCAACTGACTAAATCTTCAACCTGTTGTTTCTGTGCTTCTTGTCTCAGTGATTCTTCGTAGTAACCGGAACCACAAAGAATAATCTGAGACTTGAGTCCACGTTCTCTCAGAAGCCGAGCGGCTGCAAATATGGTATCAATACCTTTTTCTGGAACCAATCTTCCGAGAAAACCGATACGAAACTCTTGATTTTTGTCTGCTTCAGATAAGAGCGGACGGAATAAACTAGTATCTACTCCCATCTGAGGCATAACTTCCATCAAGCCAGTGTAACCCCACTGACGCAGCAAATTTGCTCCATCCTGATTGCCAGGAAGTATTAACTGCGCGGTATTGAGGACAAATTGGCACACCCAGTGGCGCGGTTTTGGTAGGATACGTTCCATGTTCTCCCAACCAAATACGACTAGTGGCTTACCTGTGAGTCGGCTCCATACTGCTAACTCAAAAGCACAGAGAGAAAAGACTTCTTCCTCAACTTGCACTAGATCAGGTTGAAAGTCATTGACAACTTTCCAGATTTGCCAAGGTGCATAAATGTGAGCGCCACCACGACCTGTAAATAATACAGGTGCTGTATAAATTTTGATTTGGGGGTAGGGTTTTTCGACTTCAAAGAAGCGATTCCACTCCAGAGCTTTCCAATTACTAGGAGTTAGCAACCCTACTTCAACTTTGCCGGTTTGGGCGATCGCATTCAATTTTCCCTGGTTCACTCCTACTACATAGGTGTGACTGATAAAAAGTACGCGTAGGTGTGAGTCCGCCATGAATTTGTTGTTTTATCCAATACTAAGGCTACATATAGCTGAAAATTGTTTCGGCATACTTTCCAGCAGAGTGTTGTCGGGCAAAATTTCTAGCAGTTATCGCATCGAAAAATTTTTCTGGCGACTCCTGCAAAAACCGAGTTAAACCTTTGGTTACTTCACTTACTACTGCCGAATTTACGTTTAGACCTAATTTGTAGTGGCGTGTCCACTCGCCCATCAGTCCGTAATCACTGCATAAAACAGGTTTTTGAGCAGCAGCAGCTCGAATGAGAGTATTGCTTGTCCCTACATGATGTTGATGGATAGTCAGTACCACATCTGATATGTGGAAATAAGACTGAATTTCCCTCTCCATCACAAACTGATCGCGAGTGATTATTTGTATTGGTAGAAGCTGAGAGAGTTTAGCGATTTGAGCTTCTACCTTGGGTTTATCTGCGCCATTAATACAACCAACTAGCAGCAAACAAAGTTTCTGGCACAGATGCGGCGGTAGCATAGCCACTGCATCTAAAATTTGATGAATGCCTTTGCGCCCGTCTATAATGCCAAACATCAGAAATACCAAACGACCCGGTTCAATTCCTAAATTCGCTTTGAAAGAATTAGCCTGAAATTCCCTATTGGGATAAGTTTGTACTGGGTCGGGTAAGTAGACTACCTGGGTATTGCTGCTAGATTGGTTGAGGTGTTTGACTGAAAACTGATCTAGGCTAAATAGAGTTTTAAACTGGGGATGGCGCAGAGCTAGGGAAATGTGAACACGTTCTTGCAAATGACGGATGTGATCTTTTCGAGAAAGATTAATACCTTGAAAATCTCCATAGTGAAATCTTGGTCGGAAGTAGATACCAGAAAAAGGACAAGGGAGCTTGCGGCGTAACACGACTGATAACTGAAAGGTATCAAAGTACATTAACAAGCATTCTGTAGTACCTAGAGTTTTGGCATACCGACTCATTAAGCTCCACTCGCGCAAAGCACGCATTTTGCGCCGCGCAAAGGTAGACCAAGGGCCAAGTTCAGCCTTTTCTTTAGCAGTAATTGGAACAAAACGCAGGCGATCGCACCTGTAACTTGCAGCTAAATCCACTACGTCTTGATGGTGCTTCAGAAATTGGGGCATAACCACAATATCCATGTATCCTGGTAAGTTATATTCACCCCAGTAGCGAATCAAATGTTGTATGAAAGCACCATGATGACCACCACAAGACATATCAAACAGCATTATCCGACGCCGACTGAGTGCTTTGTGCTTCAACTGTGGCTCTGTTAGCTTATAAGATGTTGTCATCTTTTATCCTCTTGAGCGACTGTTTTTAGCTAAATTGCGCTTGTGGCAACCGCGTTTAACTAATCAAGTATATAAAACAATGTTTGCTGGTAATTATTTTTTTCGGTCAAATTATGAATGATTCACTGGCGCTACATTGATGTTATGGATTGTCAATGCTAGCTAGAGTTTGTTATTTCGTTTGCGCCAACAATTACTCTTGTGCGTAGTGTGCTGTGAGTCTTCGCGCCAGCAATTTTCTTGCCCAACGCTTCAGCCTACCCGAACCGTAAACTACTTTGAACACAGGGGGAAAAAGAATATTTGGTAGATATTCGCCCCACTGCAACAGCAACTTTTGATGGAGAGAATCAAAGGTATAGAATTGCGGATGATTCACAAGCTGACGATGAAGTTCTTTCGTTTGTGCCTTTGGTAGACCTTTGAGACGGGACATCAAGTAAACATCATGGCAGTATAGTAAATTCAAGCTCAAATTTGTGAGTTTTTCTGCTACTACCTCACCATAAATACGTCTTAAAAACTGTTTTTGTTCTCTATGAATTGCTTCACCAACACTTTGACCCCGTTCTAGAGAATCTACGGTCAAAGTTACCTGACTAGTTGTATTTCCTCCATGAAAGCGAAATTGACTTAATGCTTCTGGAATAGATTCCATTACAGTGATAAATGGTGCTAATAAGGAGACTAAACTATCTGCATTACGCCAAAACGTTTCATTGAGAGGAAATATCAATTCAGCGACTTCTCGTCGCACACTCAATGCAGATGCTGGAGGTACGGCTGCTGGCGGAAGACCACCATTTTTTAAAGCATCAATTGCAACCCAACCCGAAGATAACTGCTTGAACAGAGGAGTCGGTCTCAGCAAGTTTCCCTCACCATCAATTTGCATGACATTATGAATGACAAAGCCATATTGAGGATCGGATTTAAAAGCCTCCACAACTTTTTCCAGTTTCCTATCCATCCAGAGATCATCTGCATCTAGCAAGCAAATGATTTGACCTTTACTGTTCTGGTAGGCTGCATTTAAGGCGCTAGCAACTCCACCATTTTGTTTGCTTATGAGTTTGATCCTAGAGTCTTTACGAACATAGTTAGCAATGACATCACAGGAGTTGTCAGTGGAACCATCATCACAAACAATTATTTCAAAGTTTTGATATGTTTGGCTCAGGACACTTTCTAAAGTCTCACAGATGTATCTGTCATAGTTGTAGTTGGCAACTATGACAGATACTAATGGACTATGAGGAAGTTGCAACATTTGGATTGGTTGCAATTTTTGAGTTTGCAGTTCTTGCATTATTTAATCCTCATATCTGAATTTGCATTAGTTTTTCTAGTGATTCTATAAGTTGAAATGCTTGCAAAAATCGCAGAAAACCTAGTTTACTTTCGCACAGAATTTACAGTTAGTCTTTCCCCAAGTATCCATTTAACAAAGCGTTTGAGTCTACTGGGGCCGTATAGTTGATAAGACAATATGGTAAAAAGAAGATCTGGCAGATCCCATTGAACTACCCATCTATGAGGCTTAAACCAGCTAAACATGCTATCGAATTCAGGGTGAGTGATCAGTTGCTGATGTATTCGCTTGCGATCGCTTTTAGATACTTTTTTAAGGCGAGCAAGAAAGTAGCACTCATTGACAAATGCTATGTTATGCTGTTGACTTTTTAGTTTTTCTGCTATCTCTGCACCATAAATTTTATTAAGAAATTTTTTCTGCTCTTGATGTACAAGCCTAGCACTATCTTGTGCTTTTTCTATAGATTCTATGCTCAACAAGGATGAGTTGCTTGTCAGATTTGTGCTATGGAAACGAAACTGACTAAGTACTTCTGGTACAGACCCAATTACTGTTATTAATGGTGCAAGACGATAGATTAGACTGTCTGTATTACGCACCATAGCTTCGTTTAAAGGAAATATTAAACTAGTGATTTCACGTCGAAGACTCAGTGCGGAAGCTGGCGGTATATTATCAACAAACCCACCATTTTCAACAGCGTATGACGCCATCCAGCCTGAAGCTAACCCTGCCAACATAGGAGTTGGTTTGATAAAATTTCCATGTTCATCAATTTGAATCACATTATGAATTACAAAACCACACTCTGGGTTAGATTTAAACGCCTCTAAAACCTTTTGCAGCTTATTAGGCATCCAAATATCATCTGCATCTAAGATACAAATAATCTGCCCCTGACTTTCTTGATAAGCCGTATTTAAAGCAGCAGCTACTTTCTTGTTCTGTTGGCGAATTAACTTTATTCTCGAATCTTTCTCTACATAAGTTTGAATGACATCACAGGAATTATCACTAGAACCATCATCACAAACTATGATTTCAAAGTTTTGATATGTCTGACTCAGGACACTTTCTAAAGTCTCACAAATATAGTTTGCATAGTTGTAGTTAGCAATTAATACAGAAACTAATGGGCTATCAGCAAGCCGAGACATTTGAATGGGTTGCAGCTTTTCAGTTTGGAGTTCTTGCATGAGCTTTTCTCTTTAATTCAATGCTCTATAATTCTTTATTTTGTTTTAAATAGACAACACCTCTTTAGATTTTGATGGGATTTTCTCCAAGGAAAGTTGAGAATATATTTCTTGCAAATATTCCTTCATTACAGCTTCTTGAGGTCGAAATGAGAAGTGTCCAGCAAAGACATTATTGAGGACAATGATTGGTCTAGACAAGCTCATACAATCTTTACACAAATGTGACTCATCTAGTCCAAGACCACCTTGGGAGAAAGAAGTTCGCAAGCCACCAATTCTTTCCCAAAGTTCCTTTTCAAATAAAATAGCTCCTATACTGAATCGATGAGGTACTGCTGAATAAGTGAAAGGTTGTGATCTGATGTAACTAGCTGTATCATCAAACGGTAAGCTTTTTTCCCATAACCACTTAGCTGCTTCTCCATCAGATTGTGCTTTAATATCACTAGCAGCATGTATAAGTTCGCCGAATTTATCTTTATATTCTTTCTCAGCAGCAATAGTTTTGAGAAAATTAATGTAAGAATAACCATTAACATTCAGAATCGGAGCGCAAACTCCAGGAGAATATAATCCTTCTTCCTGAATACGCAAATATCCTTCTTGGAGATCATCGAAAAATCCCTCGGAAATGAAAATATCTTCGTCTAATTTATAAATCCATTTCGCCTGTGGATGGTTAGCTATTGCTAAGTTTTGTACGAGTGCAACTTTGTTGTCTTTTGTATAAAGATATGACCAGCCTTGATTTTCTGCTAATTTTGCTAAGGAATCAATATACAAACCAGAAGAAGCTATACATACATCAATATCAGATGGAATAAACTTAGCTATTCTATTTAAAGTCAAAGGCCAAAGAAAATCTTTGTAACCAGCAAGGATGACAAGAAGGCGCTGACTACCCTTACTTCTATCAATGAATTTATAAGAACCATTAAAGTTTAACCAGGTTATCCATCTCATTAACAAGCTGGGATTACCTTCAAGTTTGATAGGCACTTTGGGAAGACGAACATTTTGCTTAGGAGATGCTTGTTTTGATTTACTGATTGTCATCTGAAATGGTATCTCTAATATAATGAATGTGCAATTGATTCCGAAAATAAATGTCCCTATCAAACTCTTTAGTTAATGTATTTGATAATTTAGGATTTATAATCAATCCTAAGTTATAGTTGCTATTTCTTTCTCAAATAAACCAAGCGCTCTTAATACAGCTTGATCCATATCATAGTACTTGTAATCTGCAAGTCTTCCGGCAAAAATTACTGTTCCGTTCAACTTCTCTACTTCTTTAAGGTAAAGATCCAGGCGATCGCGATTTTCTTCATTCAAAATTGGATAATAAGGATCATTTTTTCCAGGTACATAAGCTTGAGGATATTCCCTCACCAGAGTAGTTTTAGGAGAGGTTTGTCCTGACAAATATTTCTGTTCAGTGATACGAGTAATATCGTAATCGTTAGGGTAATTGACTGTTCCAACTTCTTGATACCACTCCTGGTCTAATGTATCAAACTCAAAATTTATACTACGATATGGCAATTCACCATACATATAATCAAAGAATGTATCAATCGGGCCAGTACAAATTATCCGATTAAACTGAACATCGTTAATAATTTCACGGTAATCTGTATTTAGAAGTACTTTAATATTGGGATGAGCTAACATCCGACGAAACATTTCAGTATAACCAAGCTTGGGCATAGCCTGGTAAGGATCTTGAAAATAACGGTTATCTCGACTGATGTAGACTGGAACACGTCCTGTTACTCCCCTATCCAGTTCTTCTGGTTTGACTCCCCACTGCTTCATGGTGTAGCGCAGGAAGACATTTTCATAGATGTAATCAGCTAAAAAAGTGAGATCTCCACTGGCACTTTCACGTAGTTTTAGAATGGGTACTTTGACTCCAAAACCAAAGTTTTCCAGAAGCAGATCTTCTAACTTTTCTGCATATTTCGGTGGAAAAAGAGCATAGAGCGAATTTATATTAAAAGGGATAGGAACTTTCTTGCCTTCTAATACTCCAAGCACATGATGATAGTAATGTCTCCACTCAGTAAATTGAGAAAGATAATCCCAAACTTTTTTAGATTTGGTGTGGAAAATATGGGGGCCGTATTTATGTACTAAAATGCCATGCTCATTGTAATGATCGTAGGCGTTGCCACCGATGTGATCTCGTCGTTCTACAATTAAAACTCTCTGGGCAAGTTGAGTGGCGATTCTCTCAGCTAGCACACAGGCAGAATATCCAGCACCTATTATTAACCAATCAAATTTCATAGATTTTATCCTTGCTTAAGACTAAGCGATTTTGAAGTTTCAGATTCAACTAAAGATTGTGTATTTTTCTCAATTTCTAACTCACCGAAAGTGTTTTCTGCTAAATTTTTTAGTAGAGATTGCAATTTCATGCGATGAATATATGGCCAACCACCTTCCTCTTCAATATTTTTTAATAAGCTGTAAAGAGCCTGGCGGTTACTTGGCAAAGATTCTAGAAATAGACTATCTCGAATTTCTCGATGTAAACCCTCTAGCAACCGTAGCAATGCAAGTAGTGCTAAACTATCACCCTGGCTTTTTTTTGCTTCTGACTGAACTTTCAGTGCAATAGTTTCTAACATCAAATTATTTTTTTGTTGTTGCAGCTCTGTATTGATGTACATGCTGTATGCTCTGATAACTAAGGTAGGGTGAATTTGTTTCTAGAGAAAAAGATAGTCAAAGTAGAGGTTAAGTAGGTTGACTGATTTGTTGAGTTGAATTAGCAAGCTTCGGCTTGATAAATTTTCTCCTGATTTGGCGAATTTTATTAACTGTCTTGACTCCAAATAAGGTTTTCATGATTGGATTAGCTCTGACAACTGAGGCTGTAAACCAAACATCTGGATGTGGATGCTTACTGAAAAGCAGTAAATTCCACCAATCAACTAAACTGTAAATCGGTGCTAGTTCATAAAAAGAATTTTCAGTTATATCTCCAGCCATGACAAAGGAGCCAAATACTTCTGCTTCTTGATGAGAGGGTTCTAAGACAAGTTCTCTTGACAAAATTTCAGTTGCCTTATCAAAAAGATCTGTTGTGCTGTCTTGTAGGCTGAGGTTAGTCGTTAGTTGTTTTGCAAATTCAACCGTAGCATTTTGCAATACATATAATCCCCAATTAATAGCTTCTTCGTTTTTTGGTTGACGAAGAACAGGGATATATTGGTGATCACGTTGCTCATATCCGGTAGTACTACCATGATCTGCTGACATGAACATCTCGAACAAGCATCTGTATTTACATAGAAAATAGCGATCGCCAGACGGTTTATCTACATCATAAAAATAAGCAAGTGATTGGTCTTCCTTAAATGGTTTAACCCGTTCTTGAAGCGCAAAATAAAAACCATAAATGCCAGATTGAGGATAAATACCAGCAATTTTGAGTAGTTTACTCAAAGAGCGTTGTGTACGTCCACTCCAGCCAATATCAACAAAACCAAAGGGAACTCCATCGCCTATCCCTTCTTGCCGAAAATAACCAATTGCTTTGTCGCGATAACTAGCAGCAGTTGCGATGATTAGATCCGTAACCTCTTTCTCTGTAAAAATATTCCGCATCAAGTCGCGTTCGTGCTGCTGAAGATTGAGATCCCATTTTTCTGCTGAAAAGCCATAATGACTCAACACATTTTTAATTTGCTCAGGCGATATGTTTACGCGATCGCATAAAGAGCGAATTGATAAAAAGCGATCAACTGAAGCAGTCGCAACCAAAATCCAATCAAGCTCATCTTCACCGATCTCTTGAATTGCAGGCATATGCCACGCTTTACGCGAACCATATAAGTAGCGACAGTCAATAGCAAATCCCCAATTTTGGCAGATCACCTGAGCAATTTTATGTAATATCTGCCCATCTCTAGCGACAAAGTATAATCTTTGCAGCCCTCTTTTTTGCGCTTCGACTAAACACCAGTAAACAAAACCGAATAAAATTGGAGCAACCGCACTTGCTGTCGTTTCCCAAATAACTTTTTTATGAGAACTTGTTTCTTGAGACTGCAAACGAGTCAGCCTACTCGCACCAGAGAGTAGGGATCTAAACTTTAAAGGAAATTGAGTTGTTTCTGCAATTTTTTGCTCATAGCGATTCAGGTGAGCTTGAGTAAAATATTCAACTGAAATACCAAGTTTTTTCGGAACTTTTATATCTGCGTGTCGGTTATCTCCAACATGTTTAAGTTGCGATTTTTTGACAGCTTCTTGTGTCAAACAGTATTTAAATAACTCACCACTTCCCTTATTAATTCTTGCTTCTGATGAAACGTATAAAGTACTGCCTGGAGTCCAAACTTTGTTTTCTTTCAAGAAATTCCGAATAACTTCTTCAGACAGATACATATCCGAAATATAGATTACTCTTTCATTTGCTTGATAGAGCGATTGAATGCGTTTTTGCGTAGCAGGTACTGGACGTAAACTTGATAGCTCAATTTCTATTTCTTTTTGTTTTGCCCTTTCAACTTCATCAGTTAACCAGTTTAAAGAACGAGCAATTTGTTCATATATTTCATCTAGTCCTATCTCATAAATAGGCCCTGTTTCTCTGGCAATTCTTTCAGACTCCATTCTCAGGTGAGACCAAGATTCAGGTGACATTTGAATTAAATTATCTTTTCGGAGTTGATCACCTAATTCCCAGAATAGGTCAGTTGGTTTTGCCCAAATTCGGGTTATGGATGTATCAAATACGTCAAATGAGTAAACAATCTTTTTCATCAGAGTCTCACCAATGTGCTAGAGGATTTAATAAAAAGTGCAAGGTTTGACTTATGGATTGATTGCAGGTGCTGTTGAGATCACAGATTCTAGGTCAGTTTTCGAGAATGAATGCTCAAAATTCTGATAGAGTTGCAGATGCTTTTCAAGAAACACAGTCCTTGAAAATTTACTTTCAACATCCCTTCTTGCTTGCTCACCCATTATTTCCAAATCAGGCGACAATAATGTTTCACGTAAGGCTTGATTTAATGCCTGCTGATTTGTAGGTTCCACTAGGATACCGTTGTGTCCATTCTGAATCATTTCTGGAACACCTCCTGTGGAAAAACCAACGACTGGAGTAGACGCAGCCATTGCTTCTAGAACAGTCAGTGGTAGGTTATCAGCAAGGGTACAAAAAAGCATGACATCTGCTGCTGAATAGACTTTTGCTAACAATTCAGGGTCTGAGATGTAACCCATCTCCTTGAATTCAAGTCCCTCTAATGCTTGCTTTAATTCATCATTACAAAGTCCTACAGCTACTACGAATGGAGATAAATCACGTATACTTTGAAGTGCTGCGATCGCATACTTTACACCCTTACGGGGATCGTCAAGAACATGTGCTGAAATTGCAATTACTTTGCGATTTTCTGGAATTCCCAAACTTGTTTTTGCTTGTGCTTTTTTCACTACAGGAAAGACACTTAAATCAAGACCATTAGGGATTACCACAGGTGAAGATTTGAATTTAAGAGCTTGTTGAGCCTCCTTATGCATCCAATGGCTAGGAAAGATATAGCGAATATTAAATTGTCCAGCAACCCATCGTTTGATTGCTTGAACTTCTCGTGTGCGATCGCGTAATTTATTTTTCCATCCATCTTGAGGCAATTGTGGACAATCATGACAGTAGGTAGTGAAATTCTCACACCCCATCGGGTACATACAACCGCCAGTAAACGCAGAACAATCATGTACTGTGAAAAATGTCGGTTTGCGTCGGGAAGTTAGAGCTAGAGTGATTGGAGAAATAGCAGTAAAGAGGTCATGAAAATGGACGATATCGTAATTATCAAGAATTTTGTTGAGGTTAAACCAGTATTCAACTGGTAATAACTCTCGAAAACCATATTGATTAGTTTTTTGATGAATCTTTTTACAGAGTTTTAGTTGAAAACCTTCTCCATAAAGACTGTTTTGGAATGAGAGAGGATCTTTGTAGTTATAGGCAATAAAATGATCGGTTGAGTGTCCAGAATCATTTAACCAGGTAGCCAGATTTTCGGCAACTCTACTTGCCCCACCTCCTATTCTGTCTGATTTACTAATTATCGCTATTTTCATATATTAGTTATTTTTACATATAGCTTGGTTTTCTCTCTCATGAAAGCAATTAAACTAATTTTTTTAATACCTTTTTTGTAATTGATATAGGTAATTCTGTTGGTCTTTTTGAGAAGTATTTAACTCTGACTTTAAACCAATGTTTTTTATTATAAAGATAACGTCTACTAGCTATTTCCCACTGTTTTAATAAAGGAAGTTGCTTGCAATATTTATCTAAAAGTTGATTTATTCTAGGTACAGTTTGACCATTTAAATCGCTATTAAAAGATTTTGTACCCTTAATTACTCTGAAATTACCCCATGTTTCATCTACATATTTTACCGTAGCTATTTGCACAGCCTTTAGTATGAAATCCAAGTCCATAGAATATTGATCTTCAACATCATACAAACCTATTGTCTGATGTAATGAAGTATGATAAAAGTATGCAGATGGATTGGATGGCATAGGGTTGATGTTCCATCCCATCAATAAATCAGTTAATTTCAATTTTTTGGGTTTATTCACTACTATAAGTTCACCGTCATCATTCCATAAATTACAATTACCAACAAGCAAGCTAGGGTTTGGTAATGTTTGAAAAATTTCTGAGACTCGATTTAACACATTTTTTTCATAGTAATCATCGACATTCAAGATAGCTAATATTTCTCCCCTAGCCATTGCAATACCTTTATTCATTGCATCTGACTGTCCCTTATCTTTTTCTGAAATCCATCGAATATGGGGGTAATTTTGTGCATACTCTTTTAGAATTTCTACTGTTCTATCTGTTGAGCCACCATCGATAACGATGTGTTCCACGTTAGTACAGTTTTGATTTATTACGACTTTAAGACAAGATTCAATGAATTTTTCGCCGTTGTAAACTGGGGTGATAACAGTAATCATGATTTAATTATTTGAAATGATACAATTTTTGATGTTAATAAATTCACTGAACTATCCTTTTGTACAACTCCTTGCTATGTTATGTTTTGATAATTTCCAAATCATCATAATTAATCGAAAATTATTTTGTTCTAATTTCATAAATATTTCGTATATTTAAAATTAATCTTTTATTGATTAACATTAAATTATGATTTATTTAAATTTTTCTAAAATATGGTTGTACAACTCGATGTATTGTTTAGCCTGTAATTCTAGAGGGTATTCCTCAATAGCGATAGCTCGACAATTTTGACTCATAGAATCGCGTAAATTTTCATCTTCTAATAGCTCTATAATCCCTTTACAAAAATCATCAGCATCTTCTGGTGTGGCTAAATAGCCTGTGATTCCTGGACGCACTAAATCAGGAACACCACCTATTTTGAATGAAACCATCGGTGTACCACATGCCATGCTTTCTTGCAATACTAGGGGAAGGTTATCAGCACGAGTAGGAAAAATAAATAAATCTGCGGCAGAATAAGCAATAGATTTCAGGCGATCGCTACTGACATAACCAAGATTTAGAGTAGTTATCCCCACTGCTTCAGAAACAGCTTCACCTGCCTTACCTATAGTTAAAAGTACAGTTTCAGTTTTGAGGGATAGGGGTAATTTTTGCAATGCCTTCAGCAACAAATCACCACCTTTGCGTGAATCTTTGAGACTTTCAGCCCCAAACATCACAACTTTTTTGCCAGTTGGGATACCCAATAGGAAGCGACACTTTAGAGGGTCAAGAGGTTGATAGGCTTCCGTGTCAATGCCATAAGGGATATGATGAATAGAGAAGCAATTAAGCATACTCTGTTGAGCTAGTTTTGTTAGCCAATAACTAGGAGTCACAATCGTTAGGTTCGAGCGCCTGTAAACCCAATTTTTAAGTTTCCATTCAATATTTGTGTTATCTCTAACAACAGCAGGATAACTATCTAGGTAAGGACATTTTCCGCAACCATTTTTCCAGCGACTACAATCATAGCTATAGGCACAATGGCCTGTAAAACTCCACATATCATGGAGGGTGAAAACAGCAGGTTTACTTTCAGTTAGTGAAGGAATTGCCAAATAGTTGAAATAACCAGTATGCAGGTTATGAAAGTTAATAACATCTGCTTCTTTGTAGAAACTCTGCTTAGGAATATCAAAACTACTAATCAGGTTGAGATAGTTAAAGCCAAGACGTGAAGTAACACGTAAGAGTTGGTTCTCAATACGGTGGTTGCTTGGAATAGTGGCTATGCGTTCGCTGTTAGTTTCAACTCTACCCACAAGTAGTCGTGAGTCTACGCCTTGAGCTAGCAAGCCTTGATGTAGTCGATAGCCTGCGATCGCTGCTCCACCAGCAATATCAGATTGGTTGATATGTATTACTTTTATGAAGTTTGAGAGAGGAATTTTGTAATCATCTATATTAAGCAACATATTCTCAAAAAATCTGCTAAGTGGGTGCAAATAATAAAATTCAACATATACTTAATGAATGATTTTATTGCTTAATTTAATTTCTCATCTTGTGAGCGCAATATTTACTTATGTATGTACAGGCAAGAAGTTCAAAAATTTACTTTTTACTCTTCTTTTTATCGAAGATATTTTTCTGCTTATTTTGGAAATAAATTTTTCACTTTCTTTCATCTCTTTGCCTCCATGTATCAAATCAAAATCGTAATTATCAGCTTCTCGATTTATAACTACAAAAGGAGGATGTTTGATTTTCCAAATATCATTAGTTGGCAAATTTGCTCGACGATCAAGTTCATTAGTTATATGTGTTGCGTCAGAGCGAAAGCCAATGTTAGATATTAAGTTTGAATTTGGTACAATGCATAACCCACTCTGAGCAAAACAAGCATAAAGCCATTGATAATCCCAAGCAGCTATTACTTCCGGATCTTCATACATGTTATCGAATACACTCATCCAGTATTTTTGTTGATAAGAATCTGGGAAAACAAAATCAAGCAAGCCTGCTTGTTTAAACTCAGGCCAACTTTTCATTTGATAGTCATAATGTTTCCAGGCTCTTCGCCAAGAAGCCCAGCCGCAAGTTAGAGCATATTGTGAAAAGTAGTAACTATAATCAGTTCGGCTTTGACTATCCTGATAGTTATCACCACTAATCAGCATAATGCGTTCATCATGTCGATAATATTCAAGGAGTTCCTGACAAAAGTAAAAGAAGGATGGTGATGGAAGGAGGTCATCTTCTAAGATGATAGCTTCTTCAACCTGGGAAAAAATCCAATCAATTCCACTTGCTGGGCGTCTTCCACATCCTAAGTTTACGTCCGAGAAGTTAGTTAAAACTTCGCAGTCCCAATCTACTTTCTGAATAACTGCTCTAGCTTTATGGCATTTTTCTGCTTCTTCAGAAAAGCGTGGTCCATCTGCAATCACAAGCAGTTTTTTTGGCTTGACTTGGGCAATAGTGGCAAATACCCGTTCCGTTAGATCGGGGCGATTAAAAATAATAAAGCCTATAGGTGTTGATAGTGACATAGCTGAGTCTATTAATAATTAAAATTAGTCTACGTTTATGAATTCCAGTGAATGACTAACACAAGCTAGGTAACCTCTAGGAGACTAAATTGGCATGGCACCAAACCTGGTGTTTTTACGCCAAATGTTTCGTCTCCCAGATTAACTATCTCTATTTCAAATGCAAGTTCAAGATAGTCCAATATTTCATGTCCAGTACCAGTTTTTTCAAGCCACAATCCAACAATATAAATCCCTTCTTTCAGATATAAATCATTAAGTCTGAATTTAACTATATTGCGACCATTGCGGAGAAATGTTGTTTGACCCCTCGAAACAGTGTCAGCATTAATCAAAAGAGTTCCTGTTTGGTTAGATATGTTAACTGCAAGACTCCCAATAGACTGTGATGAATTCGACTCAATAGCTAATGAAAATTCAAGAGGACCATATGAATATGGTTGAAATGCAACTTCCTGATTGAGGCTACTGTATTTAACTCCTACAAAGCGGGCTTTTCCATTTCCAGTTCGCCTTACATCTGATAAATCAATCCATTGATTAGGCGAGGATTCTATGGTGGAATTATTCGACATATAGCGCGTTACAATACTATCCGTGTCACCTTGCGCGGTTACTCGACCACGTTCAAGCATTACACATTGAGAGCATAACCGTTGGATTGCATCCATGTTATGACTAACAAATAGAACAGTTCTACCTTGATCCTTCGATACGTCCTGCATCTTACCAAGGCATTTTTTTTGGAATTGTACATCTCCCACTGCCAGCACTTCATCTACAATCAAAATCTCTGGATCTAAGTGAGCAGCTACTGCAAAAGCCAACCTTACATACATTCCTGACGAATATCGCTTCACAGGCGTATCTAAAAACTTCTCAACTTCTGCGAAATCGACAATTTCATCAAATTTCCGTTGAATTTCAACCTTGCTCATTCCCAGAATTGCACCATTGAGAAAAATATTTTCTCTACCAGTCAATTCTGGATGAAAACCCGTCCCAACTTCCAATAAACTTGCTACTCTTCCATTAATTTTGATTCTTCCGTTCGTAGGTTCTGTAATTCTGCTGAGAATTTTCAGCAGCGTTGATTTCCCAGCGCCATTACGACCAATAATCCCTACTCTGTCGCCTTGGTTAATTTCAAACGACACATCCTTTAAAGCCCAAAATTCTTCAATGCTTGGATTATATATTTCCTTACCAGAAGGCTTGAGCAGTTTTTTACCTAGCAATTGTGCTTTATTACTGATAACTTCCCGCAAAGATTTATAGCTGCTTTGTCCTTTTTGTTGGTGACTCAGGACGTACTTTTTACTTAGTTTCTCAACCCGGATTACACTATCTGACATTTGCCTAACTCCTACTTCAACCACATACTTAAATTACGTCAGCAAAAGTACGTTCCATCTTGCGGAAATACCAAATACCGCTTCCTAGAAGTAGAATCACAATCATTAGAGACAGTGCAAACCCAGGAACATATACCTGCGACTCCCCACCCAAAATTGCCCAACGAAAACCATCGATTACTCCTACCATTGGGTTGAGGGAATACAGCAAGCGCCATTGTTCTGGGACAATCTTGCTGCTAAAACCGACTGGAGAAATATACAGACCAAACTGGACGATAAAAGGTACTATGTAGCGGAAATCTCGATACTCGACAGTTAAAGCCGCTAGCCATAATCCCACACCCATCGAGGCTGCAAAGGCAATCAGAATAAATAGTGGTAATGTGAGAATGCGCCAATCAGGCACAAAGTTGTACCAAGCCATCAACCCCAGCAAAATAATGCCAGAAATCATGAAGTCTACAAAACTGACAATTACCGCCGAAGTTGGCACAATCAAACGCGGAAAGTAGACTTTAGAAAGTAAGTTGGCATTGTTAATTAAGCTGTTACTGCATTCACTCAGCGCACCAGAGAAAAACTGCCAGGGTAACATTGCCGCATAAACTAGAATTGGGTAAGGCGTATCACCTTCACTGGGCAGCTTTGCCAAATTTCCAAACACAACAGTAAATACTATCATTGTGAGAAATGGGCGAATCAATGCCCAAGCCATGCCAATGACAGTTTGCTTGTAGCGCACTAAGATATCACGCCACGCGAGAAAGTAGAAAAGTTCTCTGTATTTCCATAGATCTTGCCAGTACTGCCTTTCAGTGCGACCTGCCTCAATAATTAGTTCGTTTGTCTTCATCTACTTATCCGTGTGTGTTACATCAACTTGGACAAAGCTTGCTAGTTTGCAGCTTAGGTGACTTAACCTCTCAGAAAAAATACTGTTTTTATTTGCCCCTTCAGTTACTTCTCTCAGGAATTCTCATATCAGGAAATATTTTGTAATCTATACCAGAGTCTTTCCGAAAAAAATCTACTGAAGCAGATTCTCACCAATCAATTCAGCACAACAACACGAAGATAAATAATGACGGAAGTGGAAGATTTTTGGGTACATCCGAGTGGAGGTTGAACAGGAACTGTAAGCCGAAACTTTGATTTAGTCACACAACCTCCCTTGGGATAGAAATTTTCCTGGCAAGAATGGAAAATATTAGTTGTTCACAATCACTCAACTCTCCATCCCAAATAACGTTCGCGAATATGAAATGGAGTACTAAATGAACTCGACATCAATAATTGCTTCAAAGCTAGTAACAAAAAGGGTGGGATTGTCGTCATATAGCGATTCCAAAGGCGACGGGGTTCTTGAATCCATCTATATAACCATTCAAAACCTAAATCTCGCACCATCCGTGGCGCTCTTTTGTGAATCCCTGCATATACCGGAAATACCCCACCCAAGCCAATCATCACTGACTGAATTTTACCCTGATGCTGATCCATCCACCTTTCTTGTTTGGGACAGCCTAAAGAAACAAAGACTATACCAGCGCTACTAGAGTTAATCTTTTGGATTAAGGCTTCATCTTCTTTGGTTGTTAATGGACGAAACGGTAAAGATTCCATGGCAGCAATCTTGAGATTAGGGAATTCAGTCTCTAACCTTGTCTTCATTCGAGACAAAATTTCGGTTTGAGAACCCAGAAAAAAAACACTTACGCCAAGTGTTTGAGCTAGCTGACATGATGCTTGTAAAATATCCATTCCCGCTACACGGTCTTGGTATCGCGCTCCTTGAAGCCTCATCATCCAAACTAAAGGCATACCATCAGGAGTGACTAAGTCTGCATTCTGCAATATGCTAGCGAACTCTGGATTCCAATGGGCTTCCATGAGCATATGCACATTGGCTACACATACAGTCTTACTCTCGCGTGCGATCGCCCACCTCAGTATCGTCTGTATTTGTTCATCAAAACGTAAGGCAGTAATTGGGAACTCTAGCACTTTCTGAATAGGTAGAAAAGTTCTTCCTACCATAAGTCACTCCTTGTGTCACAGATAAAATCAAATAACTACAAAATCATCCCCAACGTATAAAACCTCAAGCTTTAACTAAAAGTTTTGCTTTTGAAATACTTGGGAAAAGCTAGGTAGTTAACACATGGAGATGCAATGGTCATTACAGTAAATTACTGCTTCCCTGGTAATAATTTAATCAAGCTATCTGTATATTACCTTACTCCACATTGGTACCTTGTCAGTAGCTTTTTAGTAAACTTCATGTTTTCTTTATATTTTCTTTAATATTTTTTTGCAAACATTAATGAAGATTCTGTGAAAGCAAAACAAATTCTTTATGTAAAAACTATTACTGAGCAATCACAACAGTTTTTTAGCTGTCTACACTACTTATTATGTGGACATTTACCAGAGGTTAATTTGTTTAAATCTGTTATTTTTATTGCGAAGCAAAATATTGACTACTTGATTATTTGCACTGTGCTAGTGCAATAACTGTCACCTAGTAACCCAAAGTTGACAACTTTGTTTTTTATCATCCTAAAAAAGCCCAAAAAAAAGGGGGAAGCTAACATTTTCTTCCCCCGTTCCCTGATTGTTATTTTTATTGATTTCGTTGTCTGTCTTCAGCTTGCGCCTTAGCGTCTGCTGCTGCTTTTTCAATTGTCGTTTTCTTGCAGAGCCGCCTTTTCCTTTATCATTTCTCCCTTGGCGGCGAGGAGACTCCCATCTTTTTAGCCTCATAAAAATTGTCCTTAACTGAACTAAAAACTCAATTTTTGATTACAAAATAAAACTTACACTACCCTATCTCTATAACTGGATTTTACGGCTTGTAGTACTGTGTTTATTATAATTCATTTTTCTTTCAGGCGTCAAATTCAAATAAAAGTTTTAGGCTAACTTCTCGGTTGCTTTCTCTTAATAAAGTCATAAATATCACCACAATAATAAGTTGAGTCAGTTATCTAAATTCCAGTCTTTAGCTGTTACACATAGATTCAGTTACTATTAATAAGCAGTTATTACAGTAAAAATTACACAAGAAGTTTTATCTAAAAAGCATTGTATAAAATATAACTTGACAAAATTATTTCTAAAGAGTATGCGATTTATCTGCCCTAAGCAGTATTCAAGATGTCACAGATATAGTCCGGATAAAAATAAGAGAATTACGCACGAAAGATATACTTTTATTTAATTAGTAGTTGCAGTAATATAATCTTTGTAAATACCTTCTCATCCTCCACCTTCTCATCCTCCCATCCATAGTTCAGCCTGGAATGGACTACAAGGAGACTCTGTTTTAGGTTGAGGTATGGTTGAGTAGTTACTCAAAACGATCGCGATCGCAAGCCTTAATATTGGACAAATCCGAAAAATAACATAGAAATTGTATGTAGCAAGAGCGTGTACATCACTTCTAGAGAAAAGATATCTCTTACTTACTATACAAGTGGGCAGGAGGAGAATCGAACTCCTATGAGCGCAAGCTCGCCACATTTTGAGTGTGGTGCGTCTACCAGTTTCGCCACCCGCCCTTAATTGGCAACTTCACTATTATACTCAATTTTTTGATTTTGCAACAAGTTTGACAAATTTTTTTTTGAGATGGGTCAAAAAGTACAATACTTTAGGGTTTACGCAAAACTACACGCAGGGTATTAACCTTAAATGTGAAAATCAGAGTTTGGTTATTGTTGATATACAGCAGGGAACAGGGAACTCTTAACGGGGAACAGGTTTGAAAGTCTTTTAGTATGTGGCTTTGTTTTTAAAATTTATACCTCATTTACCTGAAATCTGCTGTTAGTTATGTCTTTTTCCAGAGAAACTTAATCTTTTCTTAAAAATTGTAAGAATACTGATATGATGTCTACATGCTAACAAAGCACAAGCAGTTTCACGTAAATTTGACATCATCAGTTTTTATGCAACATTAAAGGTGCGATCGCATAAATATTACAAAATTAAGCTTATTGACTTCGCAGAGGATTCATTAGGATGGTAATTTTTGCTTGCCTGTCAATTTTATTGCAGGTATGAACTTAGTATTATATTAAAAACTTTGGAACTATTTTGTTATTTCACCGTCTGTTTTTAGCCCTTAAAACAGGTTCATAATTCCTTTAACTTTTTCGGATAACACTGAGATTTATTCCGGATCTACTGAGATAAATCTGAAAATCTGTGCAAGTAAATCATATGAATAACAAGATGAGATTACGCTTTTTATTACTTAGCGTCGTCAGTGTTGTGTTGCTATCTTCTCCCATAAAAGCTGCTAGATTGCAATCTTGGAACTTCGATCAGGCACGAAATCAGCTACATTTAACAACTGATTCTGGAGTTCAACCAAGAGCTTTTTTAATTAAAAATCCAACAAGAATAGTATTAGATTTACCTGGAACAAATTTCAACCGTGATACAGTTCGTCAAAGTTTTGGTTCAGCAATCAAAGAAATTCGGATTGGACAAGTTGATGGTAAGACTACCAGAATGGTAATTGAATTAGCTCCTGGTTATACAGTTTCTCCAGATAAATTACTGATTAAAGGAGATTCTTCTTCCCACTGGATAGTAAACTTTTCATCAGTTGAACGTGTAACATCTAACAATTCATTTGAGCAAGCTGCAACTAACAAGTCTAGTGAAGAACAATTTCCTATTCAGATAGGTGATGCTTCTTCCTTTGTCGGAGGAATCCGTTTAGGTCAAGATATATCCCAGTTAAATACTCAAGTTAAAGCATTGATGGCTCGCTATAAATATCTTCAACCTGGGATATTCTTTCTAGATTTGGATACAGGTAACTATCTAGATTTGAATGGAGAAAAGGTCTTTCCAGCTGCTAGCACCATTAAGTTTCCGATCTTAGTAGCTTTATTTCAGGAAGTAGATGCAGGTAGAGTCAAACTGAACGAAACTTTGGTCATGCGTCGTGATTTGATGACTGGAGGTTCAGGAACATTGCAGTACAAACGCCCAGGAGCTAAACTGAGTGTTTTAGAAACTGCCACTAAGATGATTACCATCAGCGATAACACTGCAACCAATATGATTATTGATCGCTTGGGTGGTAAAGCAAGATTAAATCAGCGGTTTCAGAGTTGGGGACTGCAAAATACGGTGATTCGTAATCTATTAGGCGACTTTAAGGGAACCAACACAACTAGTGCAAAAGATTTAGTCAGATTAAGTGCTTTGCTGAGTAATAATCAATTACTGAATGATGCAAGTCGTTCCCAAGCATTGGGTATCATGCGTCGTGTCGAGAATAGAAGCTTATTACCAGCAGGTCTTGGTAAAGGTGCGGTAATAGCTCACAAAACAGGCACACTTGGGATTATTCTTGGAGATGCAGGTATTATTCAAACATCAACAGGTAAGCGCTACCTAGCTGGAATCATGGTTCGCAGACCTTTTGGTGATAAAAGAGCAAAGTCTTTTATTAATCAAGTTTCTCGACTAGTTTATAGCTACATAGAACAGAACAGCGTCAATGCATCTACTGCTGCGCCACAACAACTTTAATAGTTGACATTTGACAGTTAACAGTTATCAG
>NZ_AJLJ01000206.1 GCF_000317245.1 Fischerella muscicola SAG 1427-1 = PCC 73103 | reverse complement strand
GTTATTCATTTGAGAGGCGCACAGTTGTGCGTCCTTACTTTTTGTGGGTTAGTTTGGCGATCGCCAATTCAAAATAAAAAATTAAAAAACGAAAGTCGAGATACACCAAACTTATAAACTGCAACAAGCAGGAAAAACTCTTTGAGGAGTCTAGAGTCAGTAGGAATGTATCAAGTGTCTCGATTTTTTCACTATTGGCTATCGACTAATGAACAATAACTATCTGCCAAGGAGAATACAAATGACAGACTTTCAAGATTTTCTTAGACATCAATATGTCTATGTAGCGACGGGAGAGTTTAAACCAGGTAAGTTTGAAGAAGCCAAGCAACTTTACGAACAGGCTGTCTCAATGTATACCAAAGGCTTCCAGAAAGCATATCTCTTGCAACAACCAGGGACTGACAAAGGTATCGCGGTTATTTTCTGGGAAAACATCGGCGATATGGAAGCAAACCACAGCGAAGCTTACCAAGATATCTTAAAAAAGATCAGTCACTTGTTTGCTCACACTCCAACTACCTCTTACTATGAACTCGTTTGTGAAATCGAAGCAGCTTTAGATCAACAAATTTCAGTTCAATAACAAAAAAATTTGGTGTGAGAATCTTTGTGGAGAGCGATCGCCCTCGTTTCTTAGCTATATTTTTGGCTATGGTGGGCGATCGCTAAATTCAAATTCATACTAACTTCTGTTCTGTGTTCTAAAAGTTAATATGAAAAGCCTTGAGTAAAGCTAGCCATAGCTTGCATTACTCAACTCAACATTTCATTCTCTGGGCAGTAGAGAATAAATTATCAGTGTAGTGATGTAATGAGGAGCGACCTCAAAAGGACTGAATGATCTAACCTAAGACCAAAATCTAGGGAGTAGTTGCAGGAGTAGGACTCTCTGTCGTTCCAGTAGCGGGTGGAGTGGCGGTAGCGGGTGGAGTAGTAGCGCCGGTATCGGCAGGTTCAGCTGGAGTAGTGGTGGTAGTGGAAGGAGTCTCACTAGCACCATTGCAGGCTCCAAGAGTAGCAGCTAGACCAAGTAAAAGAGCAAAACCAAAGATTTTTATTTTCATAACTCCTCTGTCACCAAATGCGGCAAAAACTATTTTAGGCCTGTTGAATAAGATACCTCATTTGTTGCTTAATTTTAATAATTTTTAGGTTAGATATTTTAAAGACAACTTTTTTGTTTTTTAGTTTATCCTATAAAACTAACTCTAGACCTTTCAATTTACGGGTCAAGGGAAAGGGATTAAGGGAAAAGGAAAATTGTTAACAGTGAAAAACTATGCGTCCAAATCAACTTGGCACAATCGTGATTTTTACTTTAACTACATTAAAATTAACTACATTAAAATAATCGTAAATTTTTATAATCTTAAGAATTATATCAAAAAAACAGCTTCTAGACAATCTCTTGCCCTTACTACTTTGCGTTGCCATACTTACTAGGGAATGGAGAACAGGGATAGGGCATTGGGCATTGGTTATTCTCCTTTGTCTCCTTTGTCTCCTTTGTCCCAGGTGTCTCCCTTGTTCCCCGTGTCCCCCTTGTTCAACTCACACAAAAAATATATTTCTCAAAAATTATGGCTGTTGCTCGCAAATCAGGTGTTTCTGCAAAACGCAATTGGTTCCAGCGAAATTCTCTGATGATTAGAAATTCATCCACCTTCCAGCAATCTAGATCAGCAAGAACTATCACAGAGAAAACCTTTTCTCCTCCTGTTTCCTCAAGAAGATCTAGGCGTTCGTCTGCCAAACAACAAGTATCTGTATCTACTTCTACACCTGTCCCAGATTTAAACAAACAAGGAACAATTCCGATGTGGTTGTTACGGTTGTATGACATAAATCGTTATTCAGGAATTATGGCATTTGTGTTAGTGGCAACCACCCTGGTAATTTATGGTTGGACTGTATATTCTCAACAACTTTGGAGTCAGTCATATCGGAAACTGCAAACCTTACAGCGAGATGAGCGACAGTTAACAACAACAATCGAAGTGCTAAAAAATAAAATGGCACAGGAAGCACAAACACCAGCAGCAGGACTGGTGTCACCATCTCCCGCTGGGGCAATTTTTTTACCTCCAGCACCAGAGGATTCTAATTCGTCACTATCTACCACAACTACTCAATCAAACTTTCAACTACAACAGCAAAACTCTGAACCACTAGGATATTAAATTCAATTGTTATTGCTTGCTGGTTGGTAGTTAGTAGGTAAAACAACCAACAACCCTACTCTTATGAGAAGCCGCTACCTACACCAAGCCGCTACGCATCTATGCATTTGCGTGATGGGAACCGCCTTTCTAGGAGAGTGGACTCATCAACAATCAACAACCAACAATAATTATGCAAAAATCACCAAGTGGAAGAAGATTCAGAAATCCTCCAAAGACAGAAGCACAAAAGCAAGGACGTCAGAGAACAAGACGAAGATTTCTATCTTCGTTTACCTTTAATAACCAACCGCAAACACCCAATATTAAATCCCGACTGCTAATTGTTTGGGCTGTATTAATTGTTGCTGGATTGGGGCTGGGTCTGAAATTGTATAATTTGCAAATTGCACAAGGGCCTAAGCTCAAGGAGAAAGCGCAAAATCAACAAATGGTCAATTTGCGACCTTTTGTACCTCGTCGCCAAGTCATAGACCGTAATCGAACTGTACTGGCTATAGATCGGCCAGTGTATACTGTCTACGCTCATCCCAAACTATTTAGTAAATCCAATCAAAAAATTGCAGAACTGCTAGCCCCCATATTAGATAAAGATGTTACTGAATTAAAAAATAAATTTGACAGTAAAAAAAGTGGTATTTTGCTGACATCAGCAATGCCTGAAGAAATTGCCAATCAGATTTTTGGATTGCGCCTTAATGGTTTAGAGCTGATTCAAAAATACTCTCGATTTTATCCACAACAAGATTTAGTTGCAGAAGTAGTCGGCTATGTTAATCTTGATCGTCGAGGTCAGGCAGGGGTGGAATATAGTCAGGAAAAATTATTAGAACGTTCCGTTCAAGCAGTGCGCTTAAGTCGGACTGGTAACGGTTCGTTGATGCCAGATTATGCACCAGATGGATTTCCTCATTCTGACGATCTACAATTACAACTGACAATTGATAGCCGCTTGCAACGAATCGCTCGTACTGCACTCAAAGAACAGATGGATAAATACAGTGCTAAACGTGGGGCGGTAATTGTCATGGATGCTTGGGATGGTTCCTTACTCGCATTAGCTTCTTTACCTACCTACAATCCGAATGAGTATTCTAAAGCTGATATTTCACTGTTCAAAAACTGGACTGTAGCTGATCTATATGAACCAGGTTCTACTTTTAAGCCCCTTAACGTCGCGATCGCTCTAGAAAATGGTGTAATTACAGCCAACGATACTTTTAATGATTCGGGTTCTATTCAAGTAGGCGATCGCACGATCAAAAATGCCGAGAACAAAAGCTACGGACGTATTAATATCGCCCAGATTCTGCAACATTCTAGTAACATCGGCATGGTGCAAATTATCCAACGTTTGCAGCCTTCTGTCTACTACGGTTGGTTAGAAAAACTCGGATTAGGACAAGCTGTGTCTACAGATTTGCCTTTTATCGTAGCTAGTCAGCTCAAAAGTCAAGAAAAATTTATCGCTTCACCCATTGAACCAGCAACGACTTCCTTTGGTCAAGGCTTTTCCCTAACACCATTGCAACTGGTACAAATGCAGGGAGCCTTAGCTAATGGTGGAAAACTAGTTACACCGCATGTAATTAAGGGTTTGGTCGATAGTAAAAAACAATTGCATTATACACCAACAATACCCGAACCACGACAAATTTTTTCAGCCATCACCACCCAACAAGTAGTAGAAATGATGGAAACAGTTGTGGATGAAGGAAGTGGAAAACTCTCACGAATACCAGGTTATCGGATCGCAGGCAAAACTGGCACAGCCCAAATAGCAGGTCGCTCTGGAGGTTATGTAAGTGGTGCATATGTTACTAGCTTTTTAGGTATAATGCCAGTAGAAGCACCTAGATATGTAGTACTAGCTCTAGTAGATGAACCAAGAGGTGCCAATACATATGGTAGTACTGTCGCTGCACCTATAGCAAAAGCAGTCATGGAAGCATTAATTACCATTGAACAGATTCCACCAAGTCAAGCAATTAGACAATAGTCAATAGTCATTTGTCATTAGTCATTTGTCATTAGTCATTTGTCATTGGTTATTCTCCCTTGTCCACGCCAGGTGCTACAACGAAACGCCACGTGCTACAACGGAGGGAACCTCCGCAACGCGCTGGTACCCTGCGGGAAGCCGCGCAAAGCGCGTCTACGGAAACCCCCGCAACGCGCTGGTACCCTGCGGGAAGCCGCGCAAAGCGCGTCTACGGAAACCTCCAAGGGCGCACTGGCTCCCCTTGTCCCCTTTCCCATATTTCCCATCTCCCTCTTGCGTAGTATATTTGAACTATTATTTAATATTTTCTTTATAACTGTGGAAAGAGGTAGAGAAAACTACTAAATGAGAACCTAAGTGTATATGAAATGTAAGTCATTAACACTGATTGCAAAGCAATTAAATTATCTATGCAAAGCAAGTTAGTTGAATTTCCTCCCACTTTTGCAGTGGGAGAAAACGAATTTATAGGAGTAACAAAAGCTACTAATTATCAATCTGCTGAACAACAATTTATAGAATTGCTGGCAATAGATAATTTAGACAAAACACTGGAGAAAGAACCTGCACTGAGAAGTGAATTTGAACATGCACTTTTTGTAGCAATTAACGCTGCTTACCAAAATGATACTGGTGATGATGCGGATCATTGCTTTCTCCAGCGTATACTTTACCGAATAAATCGCCTAAATTTATTTTGGTATGACGATTTACAGCACTATACGAATGAGCGATCGCTCTATTTATCTCAGGTACGGAATCAAATAGAGACTGCTTGGCAAAAATGGGAACTCGACCAAATCGACGTTGTAAAATTGCAAAAATTGGATGTCAAACAAGCACTCATAGACCGTGCTGCTGAAGATTTAGATCCACCGCTATCTCCAGAACGCCGTTATCTGCGTGAACAAATGAGTGAGGCTGGTTATCGTTATTTGCTAGCTATTGCTTCATTTGATGGCTTAGTTGAAGGTAGTCGTCTTTCCCGAATTCTTGGTGGTACAGCCAATGAAGTCCAATGTACACTTATACGGGTACTACTAGAAGAATACGGCAATGGTCGCTTCTCTCGCAAGCATTCGACATTTTTTGCTCAAATGCTGAACGAGTTCGGCATGAACACCGAACCAGAAGGATATTTTGACTTAGTACCTTGGCAAGTATTAGCTTGTGCCAACCACAACTTTTTGATGACAGAATGCAAGCGTCATTATTTGCGTTACGGTGGTGGGTTAACATACTTTGAAGTGGCTGGCCCTGCGGCTTACAGAAATTATCTTGCAGCAGCGCAACGACTGGGATTATCGGATGCAGCAATGGGTTATTGGGAGTTGCATATCCGTGAGGATGAACGTCATGGTCGTTGGATGTTAGATGATGTGGCTTTACCTTTAGCAGATATGTACCCTGATTTGGCGTGGGAAATAGTTTTGGGGTACGACCAAGAAAAAATCATGAGCGATCGCGCTGCTAAAGCTGTGGTGCAAGCTATACGTCAAGCAGAATAAACCGATTCTTAAAATTCATCTCTGCAAGACGCTTAATACTTTTATTTACACTTTGCAACCAAGTAGGTAAAGCATATGCCTTACCTACAAATATTCTATTTTCCCTAATCTTATAAACCAATGAAAGACATATTTTTTTGCCCAGAAGAATCTCACTTCTATTCTAATTGTTTAGAAAACTTTGCTCTCAGAAATTGCAAAAAATCTGAATGTATAGTTGAGTTTGGCTCAGGAGATGGTAGTCCAGTCATCAATTCTCTATTGAGAAATAAATTTGATGGTATGATCCAAGGTTTTGAATTAAATACCTCTGCTTGGAAAGTTGCAAATTCAACAATTGACGAATATAATCTGGCTCATAAATACGTAATTCACAACTCATCTTTTTTTGAATCTTCTCAGCCAAAAGCAGAGTATTTAGTTGCCAATCCACCTTATATTCCTGCACCAGATAATGATATTTACATGCCACTGTTATTTGGGGGTATAGATGGAGCCACAGTTACTAATGAACTTTTGTCACTTGACTATGAAAATGTTGTACTTTTAATTTCTAGCTTTTCCAATCCCAAAAGTACAGTAGACCATGCCAAAGCAAATGGTTATTGTGTGAGTAGTTTTCTGATTTTACCCTTGCAATTTGGCTATTATAGCTCTGAACCCAAGGTTAAAAAGCACATCGAAGAATTACGCAATAATAAAATGGCCTTTTATTCTGGCAATTATTACTTCCTGGCTGGTGTTTTATTCAAAAAATGTCAAGAAGTTAAAGTTGATTTATCTGATGAATTAATTCAAGCAATGACAAGTTTGTAACATTATCTCTTTAATGCTTGCAGATAACAATTACAAGCACGAGGAAAATAAACTTTTGACTCGAAGTCAGGACAGGCGTAGACCATACTGCTTTTCGGTTACAGAAAAGCAAACATAATCCATCAGTAGATGTCTGCAAATAGCACATACCTCAATAATGTTGAGCTTCATAATCAACAATTAGTGTCTTGGAAATCAGTCTATTGGTAATGATAAGCTATTCTGCATCTAATTTGCATTTTAAACCGCATCAAACGCAGCAGAGCACAGAGTTAAACTCCAAAGGGTTTAATGATTTTTATTAAATTTTAAAATATGCAAGTTAGATGTATTTTAGCTTATTACATATCTCTTATAAATCAATACGGTTCAGATAAGACCATAATCTCTTGTAGAGACGCGCCAATAGCGCTATAGCGCATGGCTTCGCTAAGGCGCGTCTCTACAAGTCAATTTTTTGTACTAAAAATCCTTAACTGAACCGTATTGTCTTATAAATCTCTTATAAATCTCTTATGTGTTTATTGTATATTCATTTTTAAATTGTTATGAGCCAACGGTTTGAGATTTTGTAAATGTATTAATACATAATGCTTTTTCAAAAACTCTTTAGGATTGCTATAAATTCAAAACACTGAGAATAAAAGAGGCAATATGACAACAATAAGTCTTTCTCAGAAACTATTGTTAAAATTGCAACGCAGGCTTTTAGATTTTTTAGATTTAGCTATTAAAAAGCCTGATTATATTTTTATGTTTTGCTTTAGCCG
Source organism: Fischerella muscicola SAG 1427-1 = PCC 73103 (assembly GCF_000317245.1). Lineage (GTDB taxonomy): Bacteria > Cyanobacteriota > Cyanobacteriia > Cyanobacteriales > Nostocaceae > Pelatocladus > Pelatocladus muscicola_A. The sequence continues at coordinate 36,797 of NZ_AJLJ01000206.1, read as the reverse complement.
AATTCATTTTGTACGTTACTTTATACAATTCATTTTAAAAGAAAAAACGCTTCTAAAATATCAAGGTAATTCTGTTTTTGAAGATATTGAAGTAAACTATATTGTTGATACCCTCAAAAAAGATGGTATATATTTGGGTATTAAATTGCCTGAAAATATCTTAAAGGAAATAATAGACTGTTCTAAAAAAATAACTTACTTCGGTAATGCTAACTTACAATTCAGTTTTAAACTGATTGACAAACAAAAAGAAGAAAAGAAACAAGGAAAAGAATTTATAACTGGTTATAATTTCGATATTGCTGCACTTTGCCCTGCTGTTAAAAAACTGGAAAATGATCCAAAATTATGGTCAATTGCTACTAAATATTTTGAAAAAAAACCTGTAAATGTAATAAGTAAAATTTGGTGGACATTTCCTCAAGAAAAAGAAGTGGAGGAGCGTGCAAAGGGCTTTTTTAACTTCCATTATGATTTGGAAGATTATTGGTGCTTAAAATTTATGTTTTATTTAACAAATGTTGATATATATAGTGGTCCTCATGTCTTTGTTAAAAGTAGCCATAAGAGAAAAAAGCTTAACCATCAGTTTTCCTTACTTAGAGAAACAGATGACAACGATATTATTAGCTATTATGGTTCGGAAAATGTTCTCACTATTTGCGAACAAGCAGGGGTTGGATTTGTAGAAGATCCATTTGGTTTTCATAAGGGAACTATTCCTATTCAAAGAGATAGATTATTATTAGAAGTAAAATTTACCTTGCATAATTATGAAACGATACCATAATTTAGATAGACCACTAGACATAAAGAATACTGGAAGATAGTGTTATGGACGTGTTGATTTACCTATAAAACCCTTCTTGCAAAAGTTTTGTTTTTGGCTTTTCAACATGTAACACTATCCACCATTATTTCCCTTATATACATCAGTTGTTAAAAGGGAATGGAAAACTCATAAAATGGCTTAACCCGCGACAGGTTCTAACAACTGAATGTTAGAAAAAATAAATTCTTGAGTTGAGGGTTGGTTTTTGGTATCGGTGCTGATAAACCGACGATTCATAATAAAGTAATTGCCAACCTTTTCGTATTGATCGTCAAATTCACTTCTACCACCTTTTTGTTCACCTGTTTGCGGGTCGTGGTATACGGAATCATAGGTGTGAGATAAGTAGCCTTCCCCAGTTTCATGAACACTAAAGGTGTTAATTGTGACTACAACACCGTGGATATGGCGGTGAACTAGGCTAACTATGTTATTGCGGACTTTGTATTTATCACCTGCTGACTTACCAGCAACTATAATTTCAACCGCGCCTGTTTCATCAGTGTCACCATAGCTAAAAGTATTTGCACCGTGGGTTTCTTCAAAGGTGCGACGGACACGATGAACAGCTATTTCCCAAGCTTGGTTATTAATCGCCTGTTTGGCTTGCTCATCTTCTACATCAAATACTTCCGCTTTGAGATTAGGGCTAACCTGAATTTTACCTGTAAACACCTGATCATTTTGTTTGTAAGTAATATCTGCGGTGTAGCCAGGAAAATTTTTATCCCAAGTGTATCGGTTTTCGTAGGCAGCCCGGAAGAGTTCTTGAGCAGATACTTGTGTCGCAGTCACTGGTTTCTCCTATATTTGTTAGATTATGTTAGTTTTTTAGCCTTGCTGCTATTAGTTAGCATAGAAGTAATTCTCAAGACCGCCTAGTCCCCAAGTGGGTACACTCTATGGTTAGTTCTCTCCACAGTTTACTTGATGCGATCGCTAAAGCTAATAATGAACAAGAACTGCAACTTGCTGTCAAGAACACTGTCGGCAAGCATTTTGGTGTCGAACGTTGGGGTCTATATCTCTCTGATGACCTGTCTACCGCAGAAAATATTGAAGTGCAAAAAATTCCAGAGGTCTGTTTAGAGGGAAATCCGATTGGGCGCTATGTAGTTGAACGCCATGCACCTGCCCATGAACAATTGATTTTAGCACCAGGAGACTGGCAAGATATTTGCCCACGCCATGATCACGCCCACGTCATGAGTGGGCCGATTGTCTATGACGGGCGTTTGGTAGGAACACTCAACCTCGCCCGTGCTGATGGTCATCCTCCTTTTGATGCTAACGATTTAGCTGATTTGAGTGCTTTGTGTTTACATTTATCAGCTAAAATTGCAACTCTCAGAGCAAAACCAAAAACATTTAATTCTCCCCTAGTTGGTCGCCTAACACCACGAGAGTTAGAAATTGCTGAGTTGGTAGCCCAAGGATTAACCAATGGGGAAATTGGGGAAAAGCTTTTTATCACCCAAAATTCGGTCAAGCAAGCGTTGAAGAGGATGTTTCGTAAGTTGGGGGTTTCAGCGCGGGCGGAGATGGTGGCGAAGCTACAAGATGTGATTTTATAGTAAATAATCCCGGCGATTTTCAATTGCCAAGGCTTTTGAATTTTGAGAATACTATAATTTTCAATCTTTTATTTTGTGTAAGTAGAAAGCGATCGCATCCTCACACCAAAACGCGATCGCTCTATTTTATCGTTTGTAGTAAGCGCTTTAGCGCTGAAATATTTAAGGACTAAAGTCCTTACTACAAACAATTCATCTTAGGTTACAGCATAAGCACCAGAAAAGACTTTTGCTTGCTTTGGTTTCACGTAAACCCGTTGACCCTCTTCTAACTCAAGTGTGCGGAACTGTTCTCGACTGAGGAATGCATTGATTCTTTCACCAGATTGCAAAGCTAACTCGGCTCGAATTTCCCAACCGAGATGAATGATGCGGTCAACAATCACAGAGGTAGTATCGTCGCTTGCTTCTCTTGCAATTAATACATCGTGTGGACGTAAAAATACTCGATCACTAGGAGAAACTTTACTTCTATTGGGTGCAATACCTACATTACCAGGTAAAACATTCACTGGGCCGATAAAGCTCATGACGAAGGGTGTGGCAGGGTTGTCATAAATGTAAGATGGGCTACCAACTTGTTCGACTCGTCCCTGATTCATCACCACGATTTCGTCTGCAACTTCCATTGCTTCTTCTTGGTCATGGGTGACAAATACAGTGGTGACATGGACTTCGGAATGGAGATTACGTAACCAAACGCGTAAATCCTTACGGACTTTCGCGTCTAATGCTCCAAAAGGTTCATCCAATAGAAGAATGCGTGGTTGCACAGCTAGCGCCCGTGCTAAAGCTACCCGTTGTCGTTGACCCCCGGAAAGCTGAGAAGGATAGCGATCGCCAAATCCTTTTAACTGTACCAATTCCAAAAGTTCTTCAACTCGTTGGCGAGTACGTTGTTTGTTAGCTTTGCGGAGTTCCATTGCAAAGGCAATATTTTCTCGCACTGTCAGGTGTTTAAACAGCGCGTAATGTTGAAAAACAAAGCCAATGTTACGTTCCTGGACGCTGCGATGAGTAGCATTTTCGCCCACTAACCAAATTTGACCTGCATCTGGTTTTTCCAACCCAGCAATCATCCGTAGTAAGGTGGATTTTCCGGAACCAGAAGGCCCTAGTAACGCTACCAGAGAGCCGGTTTTTATTTCCAAAGTGACATCGTCAACAGCACGGAAATTTTCATAGTGCTTGGAGACATTTTCAACTGCAATGCCCATAATTAATCTATTTTGCTTAAGTATCTATATACGTAATTCTAACTACTGCTTACCTATCAATCTTTAGTATTTTTATAAAAACCTAACTTTTACTGTATTTTCTGATACAAAATTTCTTAGATAAATATTTTGTAAGATAGATTGCAAAAGTAGATATAGTATGTATCGGTTTTGCGTAAAAGAGAACAATACGGTTCGGTTAAGACAAATTAATTGACGTTTCAATCCAGTAGAGACGCGATAAATCGCGTCTCGATTTATCGCGTCTCGATTTACCGCGTTTCCACCACCCCAAAATCATGACGAAAAATTTTTAACCGATTAAAATGCTGGACAAGCGGCTGTTGGTTTAGAATTCCGTTGAGCAGTGCTAGTAGCTGTGGGATCATAGGCTGTCAGCACAACTTCGCCTTTGCTGTTAAATATCCAGCCTTGGGCAGGGATAATAAGTTTATTAGTATTAGTTACCTTTACTGATTGGTTGGTTGTTGCAGCTTGGGAATTACTACTACTGGCGACAGGTTCTACTAAATCGACACGAGTCTCGTTACTACTAAAGCCATCACCTGGGCTAGAGGGAAAACCACCTCTTCCGATGAATACAAATGAGCTACCAGAGCCTTTTTGACAAGGATTTTGGGCTATTTGTCGGCCAGGATCTGTGAGATTTTGTGGTAATTCAGGTAAAACTTGACCAACTTCTTGTGTATTGAGAGTAAATAGCCCTACTGATCCGGTAGCGACGATATCACTTTGTGGTGTGCGTTGTGGTTGATACTTAATACCAAAGATTCCTAATGCATTTATTTGCACATTACTTCCAGCACTACGTCCAGTACCAGTTGCAACAATATCACTATTTTCTGAAGGGAAAGCAATTAAAAATGGTGTGTTGATAAAAATATTGCCGTCAATGCCATTTTGACCTTCACTGGTAGCAGATATTAAACTGTTGCGTCGCAGCAAAACAAGGTCATTTGTTGTAATTTTTATATCTCCGCCTCTACCCGTCACAGACTGATTTCCTGCATTTCCTTGACCACGAGCATCAGCAGACAATTGAGCGCTATTCTTTACAAAAAGAGAGCCACTGTTGATATATATTGTGCCTCCATCACCTTGACCAGAAGAATCGACCGCAGTAAATATACCGCTAGGAGAGCGATCGCTACCGACTCCATCTAAAACTACTTTATCTGTCGCATCAATTCTTACAACACCAGCGTTTCCATTTCCTGAAGTACTGGCAACTAATTGAGCACCATTATTAACAGTTAGTTCATTTGTGGTGATGTTGATTGTTCCGCCTTTACCTACTGCACCGGATTCTACCGCACTAAAAGCACCACTGGGAGATTTCTTAGCGTCAGTGCCGCTAAATATGGCTTTTTTAACTGTAAAAACATTGATATTACCTGCATTTCCCTGTCCAGAAGTGCTAGTGCTCAGTCGAGCACCATCAGTAACTGAAAGTGAACTTGTAGAAATATCGATGTTTCCGGTATTACCTCTAGCGTCTGGAAATTTAGTTAGCTGATCTGGTACACGAGTAATTGTAGGACGACCTTTATCATCAGGTTTAATACTAATTATTGGTGCAGAGTCAGAACCTAACGTGCTAAACACATTACTGCCAGCACCAGTAAGTGCAATTGTGTCTGCGGCAGAAATTGATATATTACCTGCGTTACCGTTTCCTAAAGAACTGGTACTTAGTTCTCCTCCGTCAGTTATGAATAGAGATCCTGTAGCAATTTGAATATTGCCAGTATTGCCTAAAGCTCCATTACCAACACTAGAATTGATAGCACTGCTGTTGAAGTTTCCACTAGTGGTAGGTATGTTACTCTTTCCTGAAATCCGAATCGTATCCCTGATATTTAATCTCATATTTCCGGCTTTACCAATACCAGCACCACTAATAAACGAATTTATTTGACTTCCATTGGTTAAAGAAAGCGATCTCGAAGTAATGTTGACATCTCCACCATTACCCCGACCGCCCGCTCCCACAATACTGAAGGCTCCACTAGAGAATCCTTGGTTATCTGTACCATCAAAAGAGATAGTATTTAGGGCGTTAATTGTTATGTTGCCTGCATTACCCAAGCCAAAAGTGCTGCTATATAATAAAGCACCATTGGTCAGAAAGAGTGAGCTAGTTGTGATGTTGATATCACCAGCATTACCTACTCCTTCTGGAAACACTGCATTATAAATCAGGCTTTGATCAGAAATACTGACAGTATCTGCATCAATGTCAATATCTCCGCCTTTGTTACCAATTGAACCCAGTTCTGAGATAATGCCAGCTGCTAGGATACTATCTCCCAAAATTTCCAAGTTTTGAGCATTAACAGCAATGCTACCTCCACCTCTCACGTCAACAAAAGCACCGTTAGTAATCGATACATTACCTCTTGCTACACCACTAGGAAAACTCAAACTGCCATCAGAGTTCAACCCGACGGTTCCCGCTTGTGATAATCCTCCTAGTTCAACTCTTCCTCCTGGCGCATACACAATTCCCCCATCTAAGCTGACGTTACCACCTACTAATGCCAGCGTTTTTCCTGGTTGCACTCCAAAACCCAAAGTGTTGACATTATTAGTGATATTGTCAGGATTATCCCGAAATCTCAAACCAATAGGAATATTAATAGTTAACTGTGGAACTGGTTGTGGATTACTGGCACTAAATTCAAAATTGTCAAATAATATACTATCGGCTGTAGTGCTAAAAAAGGAACCTCCACGCAGGTCTAGACTTGCATTCGGGCCAAAAGAAATTCCTTTTGGGTTAATCAAAAATAGGTTTGCATTACCTAAAACACCAAGCGTACCAAGAATATTTGAGCGATTACCACCTGTAACTCTGGTGAGAATATTAGCAATACCAGCAGGATTGGAAAAGTAAGCTCCCCTCCCTGCATCAACGTTGAAATCTTGAAAGCTGTGGAATAAATTTGAGCCGCGAGTTGAGCCACCAGTGATCAGATCGATACCATCAACAACATTAGGATTAACAACAGAACTTTCCGCACCCAAACTACTATCTGGTGTGATTTGGGCTGTTGCAGTGGTGATAGATGCAAGGCTGGCTAAAGTACACAGAGAAAAGGTGGTGACAGGAGATAGGTAACGAAGCAATTTCATTACTAATGCCTTATAAGGATTGTCGGTAAGAAGACGGTAAGCTTTGAAATTTGATACATATGAGATCCATATAAGATAATATGGCAATTTGATTACTCCAGATCCCCGACTTCTTGGAGTTGCTGGGCGACGCTACGGACTTGTATTCTGAACCAACGCACTTGTATTCTGAACCAACAGACTTGTGTTGTGAACCAACAGACTTGTGTTGTGAACCAACGCACTTGTGTTGTGAACCAACGCACTTGTGTTGTGAACCAACAGACTTGTGTTGTGAACCAACAAACTTGTGTTGTGAACCAACGAACTTGTATTCTGAACCAATCATTATGCAAATAATAGAAATTGGTAGGGTGCGTTATGGACGGAACGTCCTAACGCACCGAAAATCTGTAATGGTGCGTTGCGCTGCGCGACAACACACCCTACAAAACTAACGCCAAAACCCTCCCCGCTTGCGGGGACTTTCAAGGGTAGGTTTTTTAGAATCTCGAAAATAGTTGAGAATTTTCTCAGCTGTTTAACGTGGTTTGGTCATTTCAGGATTTTTAAATCGGCTGAAATGGTCAAAAAATTATCAAATACAAAATCCCTACCTTTGTAAGGCTTGCGGGGAGGGGTTGGGGGTGGGGTGCAATGACTGTGGGAAGTACAACTAATTCCTCACTCCCTATTCCCCGCTCTCTGTACTTAAAGCCGACTGTAACAACTGGCGCAGAGATTGAGCATATATATGATTTGGAAAGATAGTTAAAAAATCATCCAAATCACGGATGGCTTCATGAATACACTGCAAACAAGCACCCTGAGATAAAGCATGACGGTATATCTGCTCTGCTGTGGGAGTATAATCAACAGCCAGATAATAAAGGGCTAAATTAAACGTATTGTTCCAGTCTTGATAATCTTTTTTATAACGCTCTTTGGCAAGTTGAACTGCATTCGCAAGGTCTGAACGCGCCTTGTCTGGTTGTTTCAGGGCTTGATAGGCTAAAGCTCGAACATACAAACACCAATCATTATCAGATTCCAAATTTATCGCATTGTTAAAATCTGCAAGAGCATCCTTGTATCGTTTGAGCATTAAGTAAACTTCCCCCCTAGTTACCAACGCCCAAGCGTAATTAGGGTTAAGTGCGATCGCACAATCAAAATCTTTGAGTGCTTGTTTATACCGTTGCATCAAGCGATAAGTTTCACCCCGCCCAGCTAACGCCCAAGCATTACCGGGGTTAAGTTTAATCGCACGATCAAAGTCTTTGAGTGCTTGTTTGTAACTCTGCATTAATTGATAAGTTTGCCCCCGGCTTGCCAACACCCAATCCAAGTTAGAGTTAATTTTAATTGCACAGTTAAAGTCCTGAAGCGCCTCGTCGTAGCGCTGCATAGAGCGATAAATTTGACCCCGACTTGCCAGCACCCACTCAAAATCAGGTTTAAGTGCGATCGCTCGGTTAAAATCTTGGAGTGCATCGTCATAACGCTGCATTAACCGATATGTTTCACCCCGAAGTGCAAATGCTTCAACAAAATTGGCGTCAAGTTCAATAACGCGGTTAAAATCCTCAAGAGCATCTTCGTAGCGCTGCATTGAGTGATAAATTTGACCCCGACGCACCAGTGTCAAAGTGTGGTTGGGATTAATTTTCAGAGTACGGCCAAAGTCTAGGAGAGCTTTCTTATGGTTATGAATAATATGATTAACAAGCATTACTGCTTTGCAACTTTAATATAATTTTTCAGTGCTTTTCTTTACTTTAGCGATTTGTAATCATGAGGGAGCATCCTAATTCAAAAATACTCCACACTCCCCTGATACTCCCACTACTATCCCCAACTAAGCTAGGATCTAATTTATTACCGCCAATGCCAATAGTGACCAATGAATGGATCGAAGCGATCGCCTAAATCATCTTTGCCTAGTTTTGAGCAAGATGACGATGTACTTTTAGAAAATACAGACCACGAATCTACAGATGAAACTCATAAGCATGGACAGTCGCCTCATCCCCACGTTCACAGTGAAGAGTCTTTGCGGAGATTGGTAAATCGACTGTCGCGCATAGAAGGACATATTCGTGGAATCAAAACAATGGTGCAGCAAAATAGCCCTTGTCCTGATGTGTTACTGCAAATTGCCGCAGTTAGAGGTGCGCTGGATAAAGTAGCACGCATCGTTTTAGATGAACATTTAACTGAGTGTATTGCTAGAGCCGCAGAAGAAGGCAATATTGATGTAGAGATTGAACAACTCAAAGCAGCTTTAGATCGGTTTTTGCCATAAGAAGATCAAGAACACGGGAAGAGGGAAATGGGAAGGTTAGGTTCATCGAACTTGGGTAATTCTGAGGCTAATAAAGTTTTATAAATCTCATGGAGTTCCCAAAAAAGATTATGTCTACAGGGTGTGTGTGAGGATATCAGAAATATAGAAGCAGGCTTGCTCCTATTTCCAGATTTGAGAATTATTTTTTACAGATTTGTCAGTGCTTTCGCGGGTGAGTGGTTTGTGACTCGAAGTCATGTCCTTCATCAACCTTGTTGATATAGTTACCGTAACCGGTTTTATGCTGGCGATCAGTATGAGAATTTTGCGCTGAACCTTGGTTTTGATGAGGTTTTTTTCCTCGATTTTGTTGTTGGATACTAGTGTTATAAATATTTTGGATTATGGTATTGTTGTCGCCTTGAATGACAGCTGTTTGACTACCAGTTTGACCGCTTGTTTGCTGTGCTAGGGTTGGTACAGAAACAAAGCCTAGAGCAGCTATAGAAAAAAGACTAAGCAGGCAAGTTTTTTTCAGCATTCTTGATATACCTTTGTACTCTTTGACAAATGTGAGAAATGAATTTTCGTCATCACCTCAGTACTGACTAAGAACCCATTTCTTCAATTTTTACAAACCGTATACTATGCTGTCAAAAAACTGAAAATAATTCGCACATGCTTTTTCAACTTTTTATATTGAAGCAAAAAGTGACAGAAAGTACGGAAGTGCATGAGGTAGCGGAAAAATTTATTCTGGCGAATTGTTATATCCCCCCAGTGCCAGGTATCGGAATTATGAAATGTTGATTCTATTGTAGACAAGAAATCTTTATAAACTTCTGAAACGCTTAGATGTTACACTTTACAAGCCTCGATGTGAAAGAAGAGAACAATATTAATAACAATCTATTTATCATGTAACCATAATAACTTAACTTTAAAGCTGTCGGTGTTGGGAGGTGTCCATCGGGGGCTGAGGTGTCAAAAGTAACTTCATAATAACTGATCCAGCTTTCGTTTACTCTCCATCCGACCTTATCGCCAAACTTTTCCAAGGAATAATGGTCTGTATCAAGATTTCCCCCGACGCTTTCCCAAATGCGCTTTTGCACACTAAAGCCAAAGCGTCCATTGCTGGATTTTACCCAAAATTGGTTAATGGTGCGTAAGTCAGTGCAGGGAAAATTTTCGATAGATTCGATATCCAGCCAACCCTGTTCTTCTCTCCCGGCTACTTTTAGCATGACAGCCAGGGTTTCTTGATCTGCTTCTTTCCACCTTTTTGCGGCTAGTAAATCTCGCAGTTTAGTGTAGTCTACGCCTTTTTCACGGCTACGGGTAACTCGTGGCGAGACTTGTATAAGTTTCTCTACCTTTACTTTTGCAAGGCTATATTTAGCTTCTATGTTTATTTTCTTCTCAGGAGAATCCGGTTCTTGACCAGGATAGCGAAGCAGTTCAAATAGTTTTTTATCGTAACCCCGATACTGCGTAATAGGATCATCTTCAGAGTCAGGAAGATTATTGAGTGCTAATTCCTGCAATTTTTTGAGTAGCTGGCGGTCTGTATTCAAATCAACAAGCAGCCGAGGCCATTTCAAACTGATAGCAGTAAATTTCCCCAACTGTTCTAGCGTTAAATGTTCCTGAGTAGCAGTTTCATCAAATAGACCTGTATGGTAAGCGATATATGCTTTCAGTCTGAAAACATTAATAAATTGTTTTCCACGACGGGGATTATTATCCAAAGCAGAGGCAACCATCCGCGCAATTTCGCGAACTGTGTCGGGCTGATTAATTTCTTCAATATTGATACGTGACTCACGTTTTTCTGCTTCTTCAGGTTGAATGTCTGAAGATTCATTTTCCGGTCTCGTTGTAGAATTATTATTCGGGTTTTGTTGATTAGATTTAGCAAATATTTGTCTAATAAAGTTAATGCCAGGTATTTGAATTCTACCTGTTTGAGAAGTTTCTTTTGAAACAGGACGAGAAATTTCTTCTAAAAATTTCTCGAACTTAGTAGGCTGTGGCACTTGAAAGGGCAACTGGATAAACTTCTCCATGAAGGCATAGCTATAATCTATTCCTTTAATAAATTCACTGCGACTGACTTTATTTTCAGCGTCGAGTCCTAAATAAGGGATCAAGTCTTTGTACTTGACTGCAAAACCTGCTGCTACTTTCTCTCGATCCATACCAAGGATGAAAATCAGCTGCGGATCGTTAGATATCATCATGTTTATAGCCTGCATAAGTTCAGCAGACTTAGGAACCTCACAACGATCAAGGTCATCAATGAAAACATATAGGCGTTGCTGTTTACCCGCATATGCTTCGACAATCTTTCTGAAGTCTTCGTGGAACTTCTCAACAAAAGCAACCTGGGTTTCATAGTTAGGCGACTTGAGATATTTGGTCAGATCGTTTTTTAGGTCGCCAATAATTTCATCCTTGAATTTGAAGAACAGGAGTATAACACCTGAAAATCCTCCACCTCCAATAATCAACTTAAGAATATTTTCACTTTCTCCAGAAAAATTTCTAGAAATAAAAGAAAATAACAGAATTACTATTATTACTACGAAAGATATTAATACTAGAGCAAGGGCAATTGTCTGAAATCCATTTTTCCAGTCCAAGCGAAGCCACAACAGCTTGATGTTACCTTTTAAGATACGAAACACATCACGGCGACGACGAGGACGAGAAATTTGTCGGATAAATTCGAGTGCAAAGGCTGCCCATAAGGCTTCTGCTTTATCATGTCTCCAGGCATTGAACCACACCGTTGGCTTGTCTTTCAGCTTTTTCCTAAGTTGCTTCATGAAGGAAGACTTGCCAGTGCCCCATTCACCTTCAATAGAAAGAGTTAATGGAGGTTTAGTTTTATCATTGGTTAAGAATTGTGCAATGGCTGTAACATAAGGCTCAAAACCAAGATAATCTTCCTCTGTAGCTTGATCGCTCAAACCAGCATTAAGAATAGACTCTTGCTCGGTCTGATTTGTACTGTTGTCTGCCATAAATACTCTGAATCAGCCCAAAACTGGAGTATATTTGCTGCATTCTAGTTGAAATTACGATGTTTTCATCGGAAAACTAATAAACAGTAACAGAACAAACGCGATCGCCTGCTCTTTCTGGCATTTTGCCAATTAATTCTCATCTATTTGCCTAACTACTGTGAGTGCAGAATAACTTACGCCTGCTGTTCCTTCGCCGGGGTGGGTGGAGTCACCAACTAACCAGAGATGATCTATGGGTGTACGATTGGCAAATCCAAAGGGGCCAAATGTCGGTATCCTTTGACCAATACCACCAACAATACCGCGATCGCGTGCTGTGTAATGAGCAAAAGTACGGGGTGTGGCGGCTTCGATATGAATGATAGTTTCTGGTTTTAAATAAAAGTATTGTCCCAAACGAGCGATCGCATCTTCAGTAAACTTTTGTTTTAATCCTTCGTAATTATCTGTATTCCACCAAATTTCCGGATCTACAAACGAAGAAGCAATAATTGTCGCCTTACCCGCAGGCGCTCGACCATCACCGGGATGACTTACAGATACAAATAGGGAATTATTTTCGCCAATCGGGCCATTGGCATCATACATAAATTGCAGGTGGGGTGGACAATCAAAGGGAATCGCACTTGCATCCACGCCTAGATATACCACAAATGCACCGGATGCAGGAGGCAGTTTTTCTACCCGTTTTTTATACCCAGATGGAGCTTTTTCACCCAGCAATTTTACTAAATTCTGAACCGTCACATTCGCAACTATATGATCAGCTGATTCTGTCCAAGTTTCCCCAGTTTTTTGGTTGCGAATCACAACAGCTTTAGCTTTACCTTGGGCGACTTTTATTTGTTCAACGGTGTGGCGCATTAATAATTTACCACCATCTCTTTCTAAAGCAGAAACTAAGCGATCGCTCAACACCTGCATACTACCTTGGAGATGAAACAACCCTTGTGGTTCCTGAGATACACTCAAGGCCGTTGCTGCGTAAAGTAATGCAGTTTCCTCTGCATCTACCTGAGAATATAGCTTCAATTGCAAATCCAGAAACGTCCGTAAACGATGATCATCCGCCAATTTATAAGCACGTAACGCATCCCCCACCGTAAATAACGTATAAGGTACTGTAATTAAAGTACTAGGACGAACTGCCTTAGTCAGCTGTAACAAATCCCAAAAGTTACGCGGTGGTAGTACTGGATCACGCCCTTGAAATTTCCAGCTAGCTTTAAATAGTGCTGCAACCAACTGCCAAAAAGGTTCACTACCAGGAAACTGGCGCTGGCGTTCTTCTTGCCATTTCTGAGGATCGCGCCAAACATTGATGGGTGTATTTTCTCCAGGTAAAAATACCGCACAAGCAGGATCACAAGGTCTTGCTGGTGGGAGATCAATTTCTAATTCTGAGAAAATCCGATGATGAATTCCTCCAGGTTCCAAACCCGCAACTTGGGTTGCACCAACATCAAAAGTAAAACCTTTGCGTTTAAATGTAGAAGCACAACCACCAGGCACTAAGGCTTGATCTAAGATGAGGACACTATAACCTCGACGCGCCAGTAAAGCCCCAGCAGTGAGTCCGCCAATTCCTGCACCGATGACGATCACACGAGATTTGATTTTGCCAACACGCTGATTTGGCATTGATGTTACAAAATTAGACTTAAGTTTCTTAATTATAATTTACAAACATTTAATATAAATTAGCAATGTAAATCTGTAGGAGGATAATGAACAAGCTCCCTACGCCAGCGTATTTAACTTCCTGTCTTGGTAGTTTATTCTCACCACAAAGACACTAAGAAAAACTCTGCGAACCTCTGCGCTTTCCTCCGCGTCCCTCTGCGTTAAAAAGCTACGACTTTAAGCCAAAACATACTTAGTAAATCATATCTCACAGTCAAGCGATCGCTTTAATTATCATTGTAACCGCTATGTAAGATAGAGGTAATGGCTCACTTACAACAACCCATGACCTCGACCCTGCTAGAATTTTCTCGTCTCAATGCTCCCACGCTACACCAGTTACCGAATGGTTTAACAATCATTGCGGAGCAAATGCCGATAGATGCGGTTAACCTGAATTTGTGGATTAAGGTTGGTTCAGCCATAGAATCAGATGCAATTAACGGCATGGCTCACTTTTTAGAGCATATGATTTTTAAGGGAACTGAGCAACTCATAAGCGGTGAATTTGAACGTAGAATTGAAGAGCGGGGTGCTGTTACCAATGCTGCCACTAGCCAGGATTATACTCATTACTATATAACTACTGCTCCTCAAGATTTTGCTGATCTGGCACCTCTACAAATAGATGTAGTCACCAATGCAAGTATCCCTGATGATGCCTTTGAACGAGAAAGATTGGTAGTATTAGAAGAAATTCGGCGTTCGGAAGATAATCCCCGTCGCCGTACTTTCAGAAAGGCGATGGAAGTAGCTTTTGCACAGTTACCCTATCGGCGGCCAGTATTGGGGCCAGAAGAGGTAATCTCTCAACTCAAAGCACAACAAATGCGAGATTTTCACGCTACTTGGTATCAACCCCAGTCAATCACTGCTGTAGCTGTAGGTAATTTACCAGTAGAAGAATTAATCGCAACTATTGCCGAAGGCTTTACAAAAACTAGTCATCAACAATTAACTACCAACAAAACACTATCAACATTTGCTCCTGAAGCGCCATTTACGGAAATTGTCCGCCAGGAATTTACAGACCAAAGCTTACAGCAAGCACGAATTGTGATGGTTTGGCGAGTTCCAGGTTTAGATAAACTGGATGAAACTTATGCTTTGAATGTTTTAGCAGCAATTTTAGGACATGGACGGACATCAAGATTAGTCCGAGATTTACGGGAAGAACGGGGATTGGCTTCTCACATTTCTGTGAGTAATATGAGTCATCAGTTACAAGGGACATTTTATATTTCTGCTCACTGTCCAGTGGAAAATTTAAACTTAGTAGAAGAAGCGATCGCTCAACACATCAGAACCTTACAAACAGAATTCGTGCAAGAATCAGAAATTAACCGCGTACACAAACGAGTAGCCAATAGATTTATTTTTAGCAATGAGACACCGAGCGATCGCGCACGTTTATATGGTTATTATCAAACACTAATAGGTGATTTAGAACCAGCCTTTGACTATCCCAGCCATATCCAAGCCCAAGATGCAACAAACTTAATCCAAGCTGCCCAAAAGCATCTTAACCCTGATGCGTACGGTGTAGTAATCATGAAACCAATTTAGTAGAGACGCGATTAATCGCGTCTGTACGATTAATCGCATCTCTACGATTAATCGCGTCTGTACAATAGTCAATAGCATTTGTCATTGCTCCGCGTCCCCTTGTCTCCCTTCCTTCCAATCTTCCGAAATCATGTGGACTGAAATCGACGCCCATATTACTCAAATCACTGGTAAAAAATTCCACTCTGCACAACGACGTTCTGTTGGTGGCGGGTGCATAAATCAAGGTTACGCCATATCTGATGACAAGCTTACCTATTTTGTGAAGCTGAATCAAGCATCCCAAGTTTCCATGTTTGAAGCGGAAGCGCTGGGTTTAGAACAAATGTATAACACAGTTACTATTCGCATTCCCAAACCAATCTGTTATGGCACAGCAGGTAATTCTTGTTACTTGGTTTTGGAGTGGTTGGACATGGGTTCAGGTAATACCAAAACCTGGGAAGAAATGGGGCGTAAGTTAGCGGCGATGCACAAAGCCACGAGTCGGAATGGTTTTGGCTGGGATATAAATAATACCATTGGTTCCACACCCCAAATTAATACCTGGACATCCAACTGGATAGAATTCTTTGGTAAGCATCGCTTGGGTTATCAGTTTCAATTAGCAAGGCGACGGGGTGGTAGATTTCCGCAAGCAGAAGAGTTACTTACAGCTATTCCCGACATCTTAGCAGATTATCATCCGCTACCTTCCTTAGTACACGGTGATTTGTGGGGGGGTAATGCTGGATGTACTGTAACAGGAGAACCAGTGATTTTTGATCCAGCAACTTATTTTGGGGATAGAGAAGTAGACATCGCCATGACTGAACTTTTTGGCGGTTTTCCGGCGGCGTTTTATCAAGGTTATGACGAGGTGTTTCCCCTAGAATCAGGATATGAACGACGGAAAATTTTGTATAACTTGTATCACATTGTCAATCATTTTAACTTGTTTGGCGGCGGATATGAGTCTCAAGCGAATAGTATGATTGCAAGAATTTTGCGATGAGTGATTAGGTGAGGTGATGACGCAGGGATGAGGGGAGTAGGAGAAGATAGACAAGATCCCCGACTTCTTTAAGAAGTCGGGGATCTAAGCTCTGCGATTCTCACAAATTATATAGGATTGCTATATACCAATACGGTTCAGTTAAGGATTTTTAGTACAAAAAATTGGTCTGTGTGCTATATACTTGTTGTTTTTTCATTTCAGTAATTTACGAGACTATAATCAAAATCTCACTCGTAGCAAAAGCTATTGAAAATTTGCCGAGATTCTTTGAGGCTAAACAGTACAAAAGTTTTTTTAATTCAATTAATTCTCGCACCTCTACCCCCTATTTTTTTTGAGATGTGATGAAATAGGAATTAAATATTATTTTTTGTATTTGAGTACATTATTAATTAATACTAATCAAGGCATTTTTCCGAATGGGATAACATGTAGCTGAACTCATATCTTGCATCAGCTTTTCATCCCGCCAATAAATAAATTTATTGGCTAATAGCTAAAGTCAGATTTATATCTGACTAGGACGATGTTTGAGTCCGTTTTAACGGACTTATGCTATTAGCCTTAGAATTAATTCTGAGGCGGGATACAAAGTTGGTGCAAGATATCAGTGAACAAAAATCAGTTGTAGAGACGTAGCATTGCTACATCTCTACATTTGGGGGTAGCTTGCAGGAGGAAAAAATGCACACAACCTTTGCAACCATTGATGGGAATGAGGCTGTAGCCCGTGTTGCTTACCGTTTAAGTGAAGTCATAGCCATATATCCCATCACCCCCTCTTCAGCGATGGGTGAATGGGCTGATGCTTGGTCGGCGTCAAATCGGCGTAATTTGTGGGATACTGTTCCCAGTGTAATTGAGATGCAAAGTGAAGGTGGAGCAGCTGCGGCTGTACATGGGGCGCTACAAACAGGTTCTTTAACGACCACATTCACTTCGTCTCAGGGATTATTGTTGATGATCCCTAATTTGTACAAAATTGCTGGAGAATTAACTAGTGCCGTTATCCATGTTGCTGCACGTTCTCTAGCTACCCACGCTTTATCGATTTTTGGTGATCACAGTGATGTGATGGCAGCCCGTGGTACTGGGTTTGCGTTACTGTGTTCTGCTTCTGTGCAGGAAGCCCATGATTTTGCGCTGATTGCTCAAGCTGCAACTTTGGCGGCGCGAGTACCGTTTATGCACTTTTTTGATGGTTTTCGGACTTCCCATGAAATTCAGAAAGTCCAGTTACTCACAGATGATGATTTGCGATCGCTCATTGATGAAGAATTAATTCTAGCTCATCGCACTCGCGCTTTAACTCCAGATCGCCCCGTATTACGGGGAACTGCTCAAAACCCGGATGTTTATTTCCAAGCCCGCGAACGTGCTAACCCCTATTACAATGCTTGTGCAGAAATAGTCCAGCAAGTTATGGACAAATTTGGGGAACGCACAGGACGACATTATCAAATTTACGAATATTATGGTGCCAGCGACGCCGATCACGTAATTGTCCTCATGGGTTCTGGTTGTGAAACAGTCCATGAAACAGTAGATTATCTCAACGCCCGTGGTGAAAAAGTCGGTGTAGTTAAAGTCAGATTATATCGCCCTTTTGATATTGAAAGATTTGTTCAGGCTTTACCGAAAACCACAAAAGCGATCGCAGTTTTAGATCGCAGCAAAGAACCAGGTTCAGCTGGAGAACCGTTGTATCTTGATGTTGTCACGGCTATTTATGAAACTAATCTAAAATCTCAAATCCAAAATCTAAAATCAATAGTTGGTGGTCGCTACGGTCTTTCTTCTAAAGAGTTTACCCCGGCAATGGTGCGGGCTATTTTCGATAATCTTGCCCAACCACAACCGCGCAATCACTTTACTGTTGGTATTAATGACGACGTCAATCATACTTCCCTAAGTTTTGACCCCAATTTCTCAACTGAACCAAACCACGTTGTTAGAGCCATGTTTTATGGTTTGGGTTCTGATGGGACAGTCGGTGCAAATAAAAACTCAATCAAGATTATTGGTGAAGAAACCAACAACTACGCTCAAGGTTATTTTGTCTACGATTCTAAGAAATCTGGCTCAATGACAGTTTCTCATTTGCGTTTTGGCCCCAAACCAATTCGCTCTACTTATCTGATTGGTAAAGCAAATTTCATCGGTTGCCATCAGTGGGTATTCTTGGATCGAGTAGATGTACTGAAAGATGCTGTAATTGGGGCAACTTTTTTACTCAATAGTCCCTACGATGCTGATACCGTCTGGGAAAATTTACCAGAGAAAGTACAGCAGCAAATTATCAGCAAACAACTAAAATTCTACGTCATCAATGCGACTCAAGTCGCCCGTGATAGTGGCATGGGTGGACGCATTAACACAATAATGCAAGTATGCTTCTTTGCCTTAGCAGGAATTTTACCCCAAGAAGAAGCGATCGCCAAAATTAAGCAAGCCATTGAAAAGACATACGGTAAAAAAGGTGCAGAAGTCGTCCGTATGAATCTACAAGCAGTGGATCAAACGCTGGAAAACTTGCAAAAAGTCGATGTTCCACAACGCTTAGAAATCCAAAATCTCAAATCTAAAATCCAAAATCTTGAAAGTGCGCCTAAGTTCGTGCGAGAAGTCTTAGGCAAAATTATGAGGTGGGAAGGCGATGATTTACCTGTAAGTGCTTTACCTGCGGATGGAACTTTTCCTACAGGTACTTCTCAATGGGAAAAACGCAATGTGGCGCTAGAAATTCCGGTTTGGGAAACGGATGTTTGCGTACAATGCAGTAAGTGTGTGATGGTTTGTCCCCATGCGGCAATTCGCAGTAAGATTTATGCAGAGAGTGAATTAACAAATGCTCCGGTAACATTCAAGTCTATTGCTGCCAAAGATAAAGACTTTGCTGGACAGCAATTTACAATTCAAGTAGCACCAGAAGATTGTACAGGATGCGGTATCTGCGTTGAAATTTGTCCTGCAAAAAATAAATTGCAGCCAGAAACTAAAGCAATTAATCTCAAACCCCAGCTTCCTTTACGGGAGCAAGAACGGGAAAACTGGAATTTCTTCTTGAATTTACCCAATCCTGACCGACGCCAACTCAAAGTAAACCAAATTCGTCAACAACAACTGCAAGAACCATTATTTGAATTTTCCGGTGCTTGTGCGGGTTGTGGTGAGACGCCTTATTTAAAACTACTAACACAATTATTTGGCGATCGCGCGATGATTGCCAATGCTACTGGTTGTTCTTCGATTTACGGTGGTAATCTCCCAACAACTCCTTGGACTAAAAACTCGCAAGGTAGAGGCCCGGCATGGTCTAATAGTTTATTTGAAGATAACGCCGAATTTGGTTTTGGTTTTCGCCTATCTTTGGATAAACATGCTGAATATGCGGCGGAATTATTACGGGAATTGGGAAGTCAGCTTTCTGATGATTTAGTTCAATCTCTTCTCAATGCACCACAAAAAACAGAAGCAGATATTCACGAGCAAAGACAAAGGGTAGAATTGCTCAAACAACGGTTAGATGAACTTTTGGTTGATCAAAACAATCCAAAATCCAAAATCCAAAATCTAAAATTGTTGGCTGATTATCTTGTCAAAAAGAGTGTCTGGATTGTCGGTGGTGACGGTTGGGCTTATGATATTGACTTTGGCGGATTGGATCATGTGCTTGCCAGTGGTCGGAATGTAAATATCTTAGTCATGGATACAGAAGTATATTCTAATACAGGCGGTCAATCTTCTAAAGCGACTCCACGGGCTGCGATCGCGAAATTTGCTGCTAGTGGTAAGCCTGCTGCTAAGAAAGATTTAGGATTAATGGCGATGAGTTACGGTAATGTCTACGTCGCGAGTGTAGCTTTAGGCGCTAGAGATGACCAAACACTGAAAGCATTTTTAGAAGCGGAAGCTTACAACGGCCCATCACTGATTATTGCTTACAGTCATTGCATTGCCCACGGCATTAATATGACCACAGCCATGAACAACCAAAAAGCTTTGGTAGAATCTGGTCGTTGGTTGTTGTATCGCTACAATCCAGAGTTGCGAGAACAGGGTAAAAATCCTTTGCAATTGGATATGCGATCGCCTAAACAATCACTAGAAGCCTCAATGTATCAAGAAAACCGCTTCAAAATGCTTGTGAAGAGTAAACCCGAACTTGCTCAAAGCCTGCTACAACAAGCACAAGCAGAAGTAGACGCCCGTTGGCAATTGTATGAGTATTTGGCAGCACAATAAATTAATCAGGATTTTTGTGAAACGGTATTACGCCTTTTCTTGAACAACCACAACAATAATGTACCAAAACCAAAAATATTCACCACTGACAACACCAATCCTCCAAGCACTGGAACTAAACCGATTAAAGCTAAAATCAGTACACCAATGAGGAATTGTTGCATAGGCGATCGCTCTGTTTGAGTCAAAATTCTTTGTCCAACCCAAAGAGCAATTCCGAGAGTTCCCAGTATAACTGTAACAGCAACTACCAACCCAACTAGGGGTAACAACGGTATTCCAATTAAGCTCACTGCTAACAGAATGACTAGCACAATCACAGCAAACAAGCCGCCTAAACCCCACAACCCACTTTGCAGAGGATATTGATTAACAGTCGCAGCTAAATTGAGCAAAAAATTTGGTCGCCAAAGTAAAATTAAGACACCAATAATAGTTCCTATCAGAACGTTGAGCAGATGAAAAGCGCTATTTAAGAGATAGCGAACAAAAAAGCTACTAACTCCCCTTCTCCTACCATGCATCCCCCATCTACCATTGTCTAAGATTGTGCCTGAAGCACCACCAATAGTAGCTCCTGGCTGTGTGATAATTTCTCCTCCCACTGCGTAGACATCTCCGTCAACACGAGCGCCTTTTTCTAAAATCACATCTCCGTCAATCGCGATCGCAGTTTCGGTGACTCGCGCTCCCTCTTCAATCGTGACATCACCGCCAATAGCGTGAGCATTTTCCACAACTTGATTAGGAGCAATTGTCACATCACCCCCAACCCGGATGATATTAGTGTTATTAATGTTGATATCAGTTTGTGCTAAAGCCGTTGTTGAGATTAGAATCGCACTTAGAAATGCTACGAATGCCAAAATAAATGAGTGTTTGTTTAGACTTTTCATGTCTCATACCTCACTTTGCCGTGGAGCCTCAAGTACGCTCATCTCAACCAAAGGTGTGATTCGATTGTGGATTTTAGAAAACAAAATTGATTCCACACATAAATCCGGAGGCTTTTACTCTGGTCAGAATTATCAGTCACATTAATATCCTCCTGCTGCTAACCATGTTCCATTGCAAAAAGTTTTGTCTCTAGCTAGAGGAATAAATTTTAAGTTGTTTTTTCAAATTTAGTCAGAGAAACCAGAACAACAGGGTTGTCTGCGATCGCCTCTAAAAATTTTCGTAAGTTAGCACAGCTGTGCTAACTCACGATCTTCATCATGTAGGGTGATGCAAGCAACTTGGGTGATTAGAGAATTATTCACTCATTACAGAGGTACAGACTTGAGCCGCAACCCAGAGTTTGTGCAGTAAAAACTCAGTGCGATCGCTCATTGTGGTAACAAACACACCTTGTGCGTTTTCAGAACCATCCGATAGCCAAGAACCGCTAAGAGTCACTTCAACATATTCAGAATCTGATGCACATAAAGCGATAATTTTTCTTTCATCCCATCGCACTTGCACCTTGAGTTGTTCTAGTCCTGGTAAATTCACAGGAAGCAAAAAGGAAGCAGTGCTAGGTTCAATTGCTAGACTTTGACCGACTCGCAGTGCCAAAATCACTCGTTGCGCTACCCATTCTTCAATAGACAGAGTTAGACACTCTAGGTGAAAACTCATTTCGGTGTAAGTTAATTTCAGCATTCTTCATGCTCTCCTGTTATTCCAGGTTTATTTGCACGTCCATCCAAAACTGTTCCGCAAAAGCAATCGTGGGATGGACTGGTGCTTTTGGTTTAGTACGTAAGCGCATACCTGCTTCTTGGGGGGTTTTATCTCCTTTTTTGGAGTTACACCGTTCGCAAGCAGCAACCACGTTATCCCAGGTGTGCTGTCCACCGCGAGAACGGGGAAGCACGTGATCTAATGTCAGATGTTTGCTGCTACCGCAATATTGACAACTGTGATGATCTCGTCGTAACACTTCTCGTCTATTTACTGGTGGAACTTTCCAAATTCGTTCACGAGAAGCAATTGTCAAGCGAATTTGTTTTGGTACATCGATAACTAAGCTAGGAGAGTGAATTTGCCAGCCGCTATCAATATTAAGATGTAGCGGTTCCGCTTTGTTTGTGATTAAAAGTACGATGGCTCGCTTGATGTTGACTCGACACAGTGGTAAGTAATTTTGAGAAAACACCACCACAGATTGATCTAAAACTTGCGTTGCGATCGTCACGGTTTGACTCCTCATTAAAAAACCCCCGCTTATTTCTTTGTGAAAGCGGGGGTTGAGAATTGACCTTAAAAGTCTTTGATTCTTATATCGGTACAGCATCTCGGCGTCTGTACCTCCCGCTTTTGTGTTTTAGTTGTGGTGCTCGATTAAGTACACCAATCCTGGCATATTTAGAATCATGATTACCCTCTGTAAATTTGCCCGACTTCAGGCAAATTAACCCCATAAATAAATACTCCACTCCCATAGGTGCTGATTCCCAACTAGTTTGGGACTGATTAGCACATAAAGAAGTAGAGATGGGGTAAATAGATATCACAGAAAATTTCACCTGTTGAACATTCCTTTAAACATACTACACTTGTATTACTATCCTGTCTATAGTTTTAAGGAGAAAAACTCATGCATACCATCACTCGCACCCCCACCACCGATATGGAAGTCACCAGCATCCGTCTTGAGCGTGAATTAAAAGATAAACTTAAAGACCTAGCAGGCAATCAGGGATATCAAGCTCTTATTCGCGATATCCTTTGGAATTATGTTCAGCAAAAATCAGGAGAGTGGAAACCTCGATTTTCGAGATCTGACATTCGAGCCAGCATAGCTGCTACAGCTCAACAGGAAGAACGTTGTGTACTCACAGGTCAATTAATTCAGCCACAACAACCGATGCTGTTAGGACTGACGAGGACGGGCGATATGGTTCCTCTAAGTGTCGAAAGTTTAGCCGGTTAAATTTGGATTCAAGTGAATGCAGCTTATTTAATGTTGTTTAGACAAAACTAAGCTGTATTCACTATTAGCTAGATCCCCATGGGTAAATAGCCCACAACGAAGGCGTGAAAAATCGAAGGAAAACAGATACATACCGATGCACGCCGATAAACTATAGATGGATCACACCTTTGCTGCTAGGTTAATTCTCAATCCCCAATCCCTGTTCTCTATTCCTATTTTCAAGACAGAATAAGTAAGTTTTTAAGTATAATACTTGACTATATGAATTAATAATCTAATTACTAAATCAAGTTATCTTTATATAGATAAAGAGATAAATAAAAAATATATTTTAATAGTATGTAGAGACTATTTAGAGAATTAGTATTTTCTAACACAGGGGGTATGACTACACTTGACAGATAAAAAACATCAGCATAAAGATTAAATGATTCTAAGGAAAAGGAGTAAAGTAACTAGGTTTAAGTACACATTTTTTGCTACTCTTGTTTAGTTGTCAAAAAGTTTACTAAACCCTTGCTTTAACTACATTTGCTCGTGTTTGATCTGGTGAAAAGTAAGTTGTACACTTAGAAATATTAAAAAAATATTACATTTTTGTAAATCTTTTTCCGTATTAATGCGTAAAAATTTGCGAAATCTTTGCTGCAAGTATAGAGCAATTACGGTTTGTGTATAGTTAAAGACCAGATAACCTAAGTAAATGTTAGTAACCAAATAGGTGTGTAATGAAGCTGTAATTATATTTACTTGTGCAACCAAACTAATTTTTATGTATTTTATGACTCAAGGTTTTTGATATAGAGAGATTTCACCATCTCCAATAGAAAAGGGCTATAACAGGTGAAAGAAAGTTTAGAAGACAAGATGAACCATTCAATCACAGGGTGTAGCCTTACAAAGGAATCAGGAATATGGCAGGAGGTTGGGTACAAAGAAAATGGGTTCAATATCCAAAAGCGTACCAGAAATAAGAAAGCATTTGTGTTCGTTGCCACAACGCCCAGATGAGATAGATAGACTCAAACACTACCCGGTCAATCTGATGCAGCAAGAGGAAGAGGCAGCCCTCCAGTTAGCACAAAAAATCAATTACATCATTGCCAATTGCTCAACACCAGCAATGATGCTGCAAGAAATTGCCCAATTGCTAGGAGTTACATTTAAAGTAGATTGCTGCTGCTTAGTGACTGCACACAAAGAAGTGACTGGTAGGGAAGAATTTATTGCAAATTGGTGTCCTAAAGAGTATTTGAATTCGTCCCCAGATGAAATATTCTCATTAGAGCAGTTGGATTTACCAGTAGTGCAATGTGCTGCTGAACCAACGATAGAAGACATTGCCACAATTCAAAATAGTCTGAAAATAGGATGTCAACAATTGCCAATACCAATCAAATCGGTTCTGGCAATTACTACCCGTTTCGCAGACAAAAAGAACGGCGTCATTAACTTAATTAAGTCCCAGGTATATGATTGGAGTGATTCGGAAAAATATTTATTGCGATCGCTAGAGTCAGTGTGTGCGATCGCTCTAGAACAGGTAGCACAAGCACAGCTAATCGCTTCACAACAGCAATATATCAAAACTTGTGGCAAGCATCAAAACCTGATCAAGCAATTGACAATACTCGGTCGTAGTAACTTGGAGATTAATCAGATGCTTCAAGTAGCGATCGCTTCTACTGCCGAAGCTCTAGAAGCCGACCGGGGTTTGATTATATTACTGAAATATACTGATCCCCTATTTAGAAATCTACGCAAAAAACAAATTCCGAAAGCAAAAGCTACAGTTATTGGTGAATGGTCTAGACAACCAGGAGATTTTTATCTTGATAAACAAGATAGCCAGGACTATTCATACTGGCTTTGCGATTGTGGTATTAGTCGGCGTGCCTTTACAGCAGAATCTGGCAAGCCTGTAATTATAAATGATACCGGAGATCGGCGCAAGGATACTTCCACAATCGCCCAAGCGTTTATCTTAGAAAAACTACCTGCAATGCTGTTAATGCGGTTGGAGAATCAAGGCAAAATTTTGGGATTTTTAGCATTACAGCAAACCCAACCCCGTTATTGGGAGACAGCAGAAATTAATATGGTAGAAATGGTTTGCGCTCAACTCAGTAATGCCATCATTCAAACACAAACACTACGGCAAGTACAAATGTTAGTAGATGAGCGTACATCCCAGTTACAGCGCAGTCTAGACGTCCAAGCTAAACTCTATGAAAGAACAAAGCAGTATGTTGAGCAATTGCGAGAACTCAACCAACTCAAAGATGAGTTTTTAAGTAACATGAGCGATCGCCTGCGCTATCCTTTGACAAATATGCGTATGGCTTTGCGGATGCTGCGTCAACCCGGAAGATCCCCCGAACAACAAACTAGATATCTAGATATTCTGGAGGAAGAGTGTACCAAAGAAATTAATTTAATCAATGACCTATTGACACTCCAAAAACTGGACACTCATCAAGAACCTCCCCAATTTGCCACCCTAGACTTAAATAGCAGAATCCAAGAGATATCAGCATCTTTTGAAAAAAAACTGCTAGAAAAAGCATTAAATATTTCTTATGAGTTACCGGAAGCATCCCTACAACTACAAACTGAACTAGAAAGTTTTGACCGCATTTTGCAAGAACTCTTAACTAATGCGGTTAAATTCTCAGAACGAGATACCATCATCCAACTAGAAGCCAGACACCAACTTATTCAACAGGTTGATCGGGTTATCATTAAAGTAACCAACGTCGGACATGGCATCTCAGAAGCAGAAGCCACCTATATATTCGATGCATTCCGTCGCGGTAGAGGAAGATGGACTCCTGGCACTGGCTTAGGACTTGCTCTGGTAAAATCCTTAGTGCAGCATTTGAGTGGGGAAATTGCTGTAGAAAGTACTTCAATTGAGGATACAGATCTCAGCAAAATCTGTTTCACCTTGAATCTGCCCCAATTTTCTGATCAAGATCAAACCTACTCCGAAAGTGACTGAAGAAAAATATACACCAGAAGAACTCGACTTCATCGCCATTGAAGACGAAACCAACCTAGAGGCGAATAATTTGCAGGCTGTGGCTATTCAAATCAAGAAGATCACTGACCGACAGCGACAAATTACCGCTACAATTCAAATTCCCCAACCAGTGACACAAGTTTGGGAAGTACTCACCAATTATGAAGCCTTAGCCGACTTTATCCCTAACCTAGCTCAAAGTCGCTTGCTGGAACACCCCAACGGTGGTATTCGCTTGGAACAAATAGGTTCTCAGCGCTTTTTACGCATGAATTTTTCTGCACGTGTAGTTCTCGATCTTGAAGAACGCTTTCCCAAAGAAATTACTTTTGTGATGGTAGAGGGTGATTTTAAAGATTTCTCTGGTAGCTGGTGCTTAGAACCATTTTCTCTGGGTCAACAAATAGGAACAAATCTCTGCTACACAGTCAAAGTTTGGCCTAAACTAACTATGCCAGTGGGAATCATTGAGCGTCGCATTGCCAAAGACCTACAACTCAATTTACTGGCAATTTATCAGCGTTTAGAGAACTTCAATAAATAAATTTAGAACAAGGGAGACAAGGGAGAATAATTTAACAAGTCTCTTCCCAATGCCCAATGCCTCTTAACAAGATAAATTAAGCCCTGTCAGAAATTTAGAGCTACTAACAGGGCTTAATCTTACTTACATATCTGAGGATACCCCCAGGGGAATTCGAATCCCCGTTACCTCCGTGAAAGGGAGGTGTCCTAGGCCTCTAGACGATGGGGGCGCGGTTCACACTTTTATAAATTTAGCGGCTTTTACTTTTAATGTCAACAGATTAAACGAATAATTTGATAGCAAAATTTTAAATTGCAGCAGGTTAAACTTAGTGGAAGCAAAAGTGATTCATAGCCAATGGTTAAAAAATGCACTTTAGGAGGTAAACATGACACTCAAAAGCTGATAAATCAAGCATCAGCACCGTCTCCTTTTTACCAATATGCTCGAACTGCTGTATTATAGGCAACTAAGTAGAAAAATATTTTCTACTGAACCAAAAAAATTAAGTTGTGATATTGCACCTGGCAAGTTAAGTCTTTACAATTCTTTACAAGAGATTTTGAAAAACATCGCTCAAAATCTACAACATGGAAGCATCTTTTGAAATCACCTTGCAGATGGTTATAGCCGTCGTTGCGGGCATCAGCGCTCAGGTAATAGCTGCGTACCTCCGAGTACCCAGTATTGTATTTTTATTACTGTTTGGTATTCTGCTTGGCTCTGACGGCTTTGGACTATTGCATCCCCATTTGTTAGGCACTGGATTAGAAGTGATTGTCGCTTTGGGAACGGCAATAATTTTGTTTGAAGGCGGACTTAACCTAGAATTGCGAGAGTTAAACAAAGTTTCTACAAGTTTGCAATTACTTGTAACTTTGGGAACTTTAATCACGTTACTTGGTGGGAGCATGGCGGCTCACTGGCTGGGTGAATTTCCTTGGCCGATCGCTTTTCTGTTCGCCTCTCTAGTAGTTGTCACAGGCCCAACGGTGATCAGTCCTCTTCTGAAGCAAATTAATGTGGAACGACCAATTGCCACATTGCTAGAGGGTGAAGGAGTTTTAATTGATCCTGTTGGAGCCATTTTAGCCGTAGTAGTGCTGAACACGATCTTAAATGATAACGCCGATCCTTTTGGTGCTATCAGCAGCTTGCTAATGCGACTGGGTATTGGTGGCATAATTGGTGCCGTAGGCGGGTGGCTAATGGCGTTAATTTGCCAATATGCCAATTTTCTGTCCTTTGAGGTCAAAAACCTAGTAGTATTAGCTGGTTCCTGGGGCTTATTCGTATTAGCACAAATGCTCCGCAGTGAATCAGGATTGATGGCGACTGTAGTGGCTGGTGTGGTATTTGGAATTGCTTCAGTGCCAGAAGAACGTCTACTACGGCACTTTAAAGGTCAGTTGACGATTTTGTGCGTTTCAGTCTTATTTATCTTATTGGCTGCTGATTTATCTATTGACAGTTTGTTTGCTCTAGGTTGGGGCAGTTTATTTACTGTTTTGGCGTTGATGTTTATTGTCCGTCCAATCAACATCCTATGTTGTACCTGGAACAGTGACTTGAACTGGCGACAAAAACTATTTTTGAGCTGGGTTGCACCTAGAGGGATTGTTTCTGCTTCTGTAGCTTCTTTATTTGCGATTTTACTGACCCAACACGGCATTAACGGTGGTGATGCCATTAAAGCTCTTGTTTTCTTGACAATTATCATGACAGTTTTCTGTCAAGGCCTAACTGCTGGCTGGATTGCTAGGTGGCTGGAAATTACCTCCAAAGAAGCGACAGGGGCGGTAATTGTTGGTTGCAATCCTTTGAGTATTTTTATTGGTCGCCTGCTACAAGAGAGAGGAGAAGCAGTTGTCATGATTGACACTGATCCTGAAGCAAGTCAACAAGCCCAAGCCGAAAACCTGCGAGTGTTAACCAGTAGTGCTTTGGATGCCAATGTTTTAGAAGAAGCAGGATTAGCTTCGATGGGAACTTTTTTGGCAATGACCAAAAATGGCGAGGTGAATTTTGTGTTAGCACAACGAGCCGCAGAAGAGTTTAACCCACCCCGCGTCTTAGCAATTTTCCCCCGCGATCCCCAAGCCAATAACGGTAAAAAGAATACTAAAGTTAGTCAGGCTTTTATCTCAGATTTTCCAATAAAAACCTGGAATCAATATCTCAAAGATGAGCAAGTCAAGTTAGGGATGACGACACTCAAAGAACCTGGTTTTTCCTTGCAAAAGGTGCAGTTGCAAGCGTTAATCCGGACTGGGGAGTTAGTACCACTATTTTTAGAACGGGATGAGAAATTGCAAATCATGCCTGCGGATGAAGCTTGGCAAAGTGGCGATCGCATTATCTACCTCTTGCATGATCCCAGACCGAATCTTTTAAAACGCCTATCGGGTGGTAGAGATGCAAATCGCCTCTCTCTAGAAAAACTACCAGAAGTTGAGGAAATTCCGATCACTAGATTATCTCAACTTTCTGCCAGTGATGCTCCCGCACCTTGAACATTACTCGCTGCTAAGTCAGCACGTTCAGAGTTGGCAAGTTGAGCTTTCATTTGTTTTTCTTGCCACAGTACGCTCAATAAATGCACCACAGAAATAATAATGGCAGCAATGGAAAGAATATAACTGTGGATGGTGTAGAGTCTTTGGATAGTGAGTGTACTAATTGCGCCACCACCAGTCAGGATTTCGCGTAGCTGCGAACCAATCAAAGGAATCGCTTCAACGGTTCCCAATTCTATGCTAAAACGCCAGAATCCTTCTTGATCCCAGCTTAAAATCATTGCTGTCCAACTTAATCCAATTACAGTTAGGGTGAAGAAGATCGCACTAATCCAGGCTGATAGCCAACTCTTGCGAAACTGTCTACCCAAAAATAACACCACAATTTGCACAAGTGCGATCGCAATTACTCCATTACCTGCGATATTGTGGGCTTTGCGGAATAACCAACCATATTGCACCTGATCTGTTATTAGTTTTAACGATTGATAAGCCCTACCTGCTGCTGGTTCATAGTAAATAGACAACAAGATGCCAGTAGAAGCTGCAACTAAAGATAGGGTAATAATGACGACAGATAATACGGTAGCTATGCGCCGCAGAACCCTATTAAACTCGGTGCTTTCCATCACTCACCGCTCCTTTTCTTAGCTATAAGAATGTACTTTTATAACAATTTTAACTAAGAAATATTAAGAAAACATAATTGACAATTAACAATCTAAGCACGAAGAGAAGGAGACAAGGAGGACAAGGGGAGCCAGTGCGTTGCGGAGGTTTCCGTAGACGCGCTTTGCGCGGCTTCCCGCAGGGAACCACTGCGTTGCAGGGGTTTCCGAGCCAGCGCGTTGCGGAGGTTCCCTCCGTTGTAGCACCTGGCGTCCCGTTGTAGCACCTGGTGTGGACGAGGAGGACAAGGAAGCAGTGTGCAGGGTGCAGGGAGAAAAACCAATGCCCAATGCCCAATGCCCGATGCCCTCTACTTAGTTTCTGTATTATGCAATCGATAGCACATACCCTTATCTAATTGAACTCGCTCAAATGATTGATCCAGGTTGATAGTTGTTTCACCACTACCGAGAAACAAGTAGCCATCTGGTCTTAATTGCTGCTTAATTTTTTTCAGTAATGATTTCTTGGTTGATATATCAAAGTAGATTAAAACATTGCGTAAAAAAATAACGTCAATTTTGGGCAGGGATGACCAAGGTTGGACAATATTTATCTGACGAAACTCAACCATTTGGCGAATTTCTTCCTGAATTTGCCACTCACTATTTCGCTTTTGAAAGTACTGTTCACAGAAAGTTTTAGGCAACCCACGCTTAATTTCCAGTTGGTTATAACGCCCTTGACGGGCCCGTGCTAATACCTTGCCGGAAAAATCGCTAGCAATCAGCCTTACAGACCAATTGGCAAGCATGGGAAAATAGGCGTGCAGCAGCATAGCAATACTGTAGGGTTCCTGTCCATGAGAACAAGCAGCGCACCAAATATTTAGCGATCGCTCAATTGCCCGTTTTTTGATCAATTCTGGTAACACAAATTGTTTGAGTGCTTCAAAAGGATAGCCATCGCGAAAAAAGGAAGTTTCGTTGGTAACTAGCGCCTCAACAGTCTGAATGTGCAGATCGTTAAACGGTTGACTTCGCAGGTAGCTTACCAAATTAGCGATTCCAGCAAATCCTGCCGATTCGGCAATTGGCTGCAAATGTAATTCTGCTAAGTAGCTTTTATCACCGTTTAACACAACTGCGGAGTGACGATAAACTAATTGACGCAGATAGTCAAAATCAGTAGTGCTTATACTCATAGTCTGCTGCATTACTGATCCAAAAGAATTCGTCGCATGATCTCATCTGCCATGCGATCGAGTCCCACAACCTGATCGGCAAGCCCAGCATTCACAACTAAACCAGGCATTCCCCAAACCACACTACTAGCTTCGTCTTGTGCTAGCACTTGTCCACCAACTTCACGGATACATTGGCAGCCATGGAACCCATCTTGTCCCATCCCTGTAAGTATAACTGCGAGTGTCCCAGCACCATACACTTGTGCAACCGAACGAAAGAGGACATCGACTGAAGGGCGACAGGAGTTTTCCGGGGGTTTCTGATGCGTAGCCAATCGAACCACAGCTTTGTCGCGTTGCACCACCATGTGAAAATTTCCTGGTGCAATCCAGACGTGTCCTGGTTCTACTACCACTCCAGAAATAGCTTCCTTCACTGGGATTTGACACTTAGAGGATAATCTTTCAGCTAATAGTTTTGTAAACATCGGAGGCATGTGTTGCACAATTAGGATCGGTATCGAAAAATTGGCTGGAAGCTCACAAAGTAGTGTAGCCAGAGCATTGGGTCCTCCAGTAGAAACCCCAATTGCTACAACAGCCACCCGATCTATCTCGGTACGGGTAGGAAAAGCAACTGTATGAGCAATCGTGGTTGGCTTGAGAGAAGGACTAGTTACTGCACCAAATACCTTGATTTTGGGAATCAAGTCCTCGCGGATATGTTGGTTGATTGCCTCCATATTCCCTAAGTTACTGGGTTTGGTTGCATAATCTGAAGCACCTAAAGATAGAGCTTCAAGTGTTGCACTCGCTCCGGTGTGTGTGGAGGTGCTGAACATAATTACCGACAGTTGGGGATAAGTTTCTCGGATAGCAGCCAGGGTTTCTAAACCGTTCATCTCCGGCATCTCGACATCTAAGATTACAACATCGGGATTTACATGAGGAATCTTAGCAAGAGCAATGCGACCGTTAGCAGCAACCCCTACAACTTCTAACCCTGGATCGCTGGACAAAATTTTACTAACTCGACTACGAACTACCACCGCGTCATCTACAACCAGCACCCGAATTTTTGGCATAAGAGTTATCATTTAGAGACGCGATTCATCGCGTCTGTACAATTTTCAATTTTTAATTTTCAGATAATTTTTATTATCTTTAGCGTTAAGTGTTTACTATTTAGATTAATACTTAAAATTATTGACTACTTTCTGTAAATCAACTGCCATACGAGCTAATTCTGTTGCTGCATCAGATGTGTTACTGGCTCCAATTGTTGTACTTTGAGCATTGAGCGCTACAATCCCGATATTTTTGGCAATATCCAAAGTTCCTTTAGCTGCTTCAGCTATATTGCGAGCGATTTCATTAGTAGTTGCTGTTTGCTCTTCAATTGCACTTGCGATCGCGCTTTGTAGGTCATTAATTCGGTTGATAATCTCAGTAATCTGAGTAATAGCAGCAACTGCACCCTTAGTATCAGTCTGAATTGCTTCTATTCGCTGGCTAATATCCTCAGTAGCATTTGCCGTTTGCTTGGCTAATTCTTTGACTTCGTTGGCAACTACAGCAAATCCTCTCCCTGCATCCCCAGCTCTTGCTGCCTCAATTGTGGCATTGAGTGCTAATAAATTTGTTTGTCCTGCGATCGAGGTAATAACTTTTATGACTTTGCCAATTTCAACGCTACTTTGACCGAGTTTGTCTATGGTTTCGTTGGTGCGATCGGCAGTTTTAACAGCCTCATTTGCCACCTTTGCCCCTTCAGCGACAGTTTTAGCTATTTCTCGAATGCTAGCATTCATTTCTTCCACCGCAGTTACAACTGTAGTAGTATTCTGACTCACCTGTTCTGCTGAGGCAGATGCAGAAGTGGCTTGTTCTGCGGTTTGTTTAGCATTGTCTGTCATTTCCTTACTAACAGCAGTCAGTTCTTCAGCAGAAGACGCAACTGCTGTCGCCACATCTGCCATTTGTTGGATTGAAGAGCTTAAGTTGTGAATCATCTGATTGGCATTATCACTAAGCTGCTGAAACTCTCCTGCATTGGCTGCTTCGATGCGCTTAGACAAGTTTCCTTGGGCAACAGCAAGGGTGACTTCATTTATACTTTTGATCTGCTCTGTCAGATTTGCAGACATTTGGTTTAAATTGTCGAGTAATTCTTGCCAAGAACCCTTAGCACCTTTAACAACTGCTTGAGAACCGAGTTTTCCCTCTGTACCAATTTCAGATGCCATGCGAGCAACTTCTTTGGTAACATTTTGGTTCAAACTCACCCATTCATTAAAAACTGAGGCAATTTCACCCAAACTATTGTTCTCGATTGGTAAACGAACAGTAAAATCACCGTTTTTGGCTGCTTTGAGTGCTTTCAGTAACGGCTGCAATTGCACATCTGTTGTAGTTTGGTTGGTTTCGATCGCATCTGTACTGTTGACCGAGGAAGATTTAGAATTGGCTGTTTTCCCAGATCGACTTGTAGCCATTTGCCAAGCACTCCTAAATTATCAGTTATTAAAAAAAGGGAACAGGGAAAGGGAATAGTTTTTCCTATTTTCTGTTGTCACTGGAAGTCATAGACCCTACTTCTATAAGTAGCTAGTTTTGGGTAAGGTCTAAATCCCCACACCCATTTTCAAGCTAGCCTCTAGAATTTTTTCGGTGTCTAGAACTAACAAAAAACCTTCTGCAAGTGGGTAAGCACCTGCTAGCATTTGACGCATCTTACCTTTTAACGTTGCGGGTGGGGGCTGAAAAGTGTTTTCTGTAAACTCCAATACATCCCCAACCTGATCAACGAGTAAACTAGCTACTTCATGATCAGAACATACAACGATATTAAACCCCTGGGCTTCATCTCCCAGAGGAATTGTCGATCGCATTGCTGATTCACCCATATCTAATCGCAGCTGCAAATCAATGACAGTGATAATTTGTCCCCGCAGGTTAATTAATCCACAAATATCTACTGGCGCTAAAGGTACACGAGTCATAACTTGGGGACGAATCACTTCTTGAACATGCTGTACATCGATACCAAAGCAAATTCCGTTGATCAAAAAGGTACACAGTTGTTGTTGAGCCATTGTTTTTGAAGGGGAGGTGGGAAGGAGACAAGGAGGACATGGGGGACATGGGGGACAGGGAAAGAATTGTTATTTTTTCACTGCGTCTTCTCGTCTTTGCGTCACTGTGTCTTATTGAGTTGCTTGCAGTAAGTAGGGGTTAGCAATCTGAATCACGGCTTCTATGTCAAGAATTTCAGTAATTTGATTTTGAATGACTGTACAGAAAAGAACACCTGGTCTATTGGGGATACCTTTAATTGTCAGTGGTTCTTCTACAATGTCGAGAATGCGCTCAACTACCAGCGCAACACTAAGTTGTGAGGAAGGGGAAACAATAACAATTGGGAGTGGATCACTTACCTTTGCAGAAGCTTGATCATCGAGATGATTTTCATGGCGATCGCCAAAAATATTTTGTAGATGAATCAATGGCAAAATTTCATCGTAAGAGCGCGCTACGTGCTGGTTTGCTACTTTTTCTACAGCAGAAGGGGGAATTTCTTCGAGCCGCAAGGCGGTTGTCAGGGGAATTCCCATGCGTGCGCCTTGGGGGCCTTCAAACAGCAAAACCATTTGGCGATCGCTCACTTGCTCTTGGTTATTTCCAGGCGTTGCATTCGATAATAGCTGTTTTTGTTTTGCACTCACACCAGCTTGATTGGCTAAAGCGATCGCATCAATAATTAATGCTACTTTGCCATCTCCCAGAATAGTAGCTCCGGCAAATAGAGATAAGGCTTGCAACTGCTTTGCTAGAGGTTTAACAACAATGTCTTGGATGTCTTCAATTGTGTCTACGACTAATCCATATTGATAGTTATCAGCTTGGACAATTACCAGACTTAGTGTTTCTAAGTTGCTGATATTGTCTGGAAGTTGCAACACTTGATTTAAGTAAACCAATGGCACGAGATGACCACGCAAGCGATATACTGGTACGTTGTAAAATGTTTCAATACTATTTAGTGCTTGCTCCCCTTCTAAACGCACTAGTTCTTGTAAATTTGCTTGGGGAATACCATAGCGATCACCTCCACTGCTGACAATTAATGCTGGGATAATTGTCAAAGTCAAAGGCATTTTAATTTTAAATGTTGTTCCCTGTCCCGGCTGACTGTAAATTTCAATACTACCGTTAAGTTTTTCGATATTGCTCTTGACAATATCCATCCCGACTCCTCGCCCTGAAAGGTTATTAACCTGTTCAGTGGTTGAAAAACCTGGTAAAAAAATTAAGTTCATAGCTTCCAACTCAGTCATCGCCCCCGCCTGCACAGCGTTGACTAAACCTAGTTGCTGCGATCGCTCTTTGAGTTGTTCTGGATCAAGACCACGACCATCATCACCAATTTCAATATTGACTTTACCACCTTCATAAAAAGCTTTGAGAAATAGGCGTCCGATGCTTGATTTCCCATGAGCTACTCGCTCTGTTGGTGATTCAATGCCATGATCAATGCAGTTGCGGACTAAGTGAGTTAACGGGTCTTTAATTGTTTCAATAATACTTTTATCGAGTTCCGTATCTGCCCCATGCATTTCTACTTGGACTTGTTTAGCGAGTGCGATCGCCAAATCACGAATCACGCGAGGAAATTTTTGCCAGATAGTACTAATTGGTTGCAGTCGAGTTTTCATTACTCCTTCCTGCAACTCGGTTGTAATCAAGTTAAGACGCTGGCAAGTTGCAGCCAAGCTAGTATCTTGAAACTTGTTACTCAAGCCGATCACCTGGTTACGGGTTAAAACAAGTTCCCCCACCAAATTCATCAGCTGATCAAGCAAATCAACATTAACTCGGATATAAGAAGATTCCGACGCAGCTAAATTGGAAACATCTAGGAGTTCTCCATTAAGAAACTGTACAGGTTCACTAGGCTGTTGCACTTGAGTATTTACAGCCAGCTGAGATTTGGGTTCAGTCTGTTGTAATTCTGTCAAAGTCTTAATGAGTTCGGAATAATCGTTGTCTCCCTCATGCCTAGTGTTCTTAATTTGAGATAGAATCTGTCGGATGCTGTCAACTGTTTGCAGTAAGATATTGATGATTTGAGGAGTGAGTGCTAAATTGTCAGCATCGCGCACAGATGCAAGCAAACTCTCCCCTGCGTGTACAAGCGCTTCTAACTTTGGAAACGGCAAAAAGCCACAGTTTCCTTTTAACGTGTGTAGTGAGCGATAAATACGAACTAGCGCATCTCCATCAGGAGATGGTTTTTCTAAATCAATAATATTTCGTTCAATTTGATCCAGATTTTCATAGCTCTCAACTAAAAAAGCCTCTATGTCATCGTCAATTTCTGCTAACTCCATTTGGTTGATTTTTCTATTTTGTGTTATATAGTAACCTGATTTGAAAACAAGGAATAGAGA
>NZ_AJLJ01000205.1 GCF_000317245.1 Fischerella muscicola SAG 1427-1 = PCC 73103 | reverse complement strand
AATAGAGAACTCTTAAAAAGAAATTAGGAAAAACTTAAATTTTCATGCTATTTAGTACAACATTTCACAAATTCGTAGCGAATAAAATTCGGGAAAGCTCTGCACCCCTCCGCGCTTTCCTCCTCGTCCCTCTGCGTTTAATTATGAACCAATGTATTTCCTTAGAGAGATGTATGTATGACTTAATCCTGAAAAGATTAGATTTACTTGAAATGACAAATTGAAGAGGACGCTGACATTAGAAGACAGATTAACGCACAGATACCCCATGTTCCGCACCTAACTAAAGTGAAGAAAAAGATCAATTTCAACAAATATCCCGACACGTAAGCATTTTAATTTTAGCATCATTTAATTTATAAATCTTTTTATTAATTCATATAACTATAAATTTAGATTTTATTTAAATTCAAAAGCCAGATTTTAACATATTAATTTTATACTTCATTTATATCGAGATTAGTTAATCACTTATAATTAAAAACCTCACCTTGCCTCTGATACTCATCTCCTTGCTAAGGAGATGAGGGTGAGTTTAAATGAAAATTCTAAGTAATCATATGAACTTTATATTAGACATAGTATCACCAACCTAAAATTAATTGATTATTCAGTAAACAAGCAAAAGGGTAAAGCTGATGGCATTGGTTCTAATTATTGATGATGCAGCTTTTTCTCGCAGAATGATTCGCAAATTTCTGCAAGTGGATGGCTATGAAATTATAGAAGCTACTAATGGACGCGAGGGATTAGAAATGGTTCACAACCACAAACCAAATTGCGTATTAGCAGATCTTTTAATGCCAGATATGAATGGGTTTGAATTTCTCCAAGCTCTACAAAATGAAGGATTGATAATTCCCACGATTATCATCTCTGCTGATATCCAGGAAGGATCACGCAATAAAAGTTATAATTTGGGAGCAGTTAACTTTATCAATAAACCGCCAAAAGAAAAGGAATTGCGAGAGGCGGTTCAACAAGTTCTTCATAACAAGGAATGAAGCTCCCATGAATGTGACAGCAGATCAACTAGATGCCTTACAAGAATTGATTAATATTGGAGTTGGTCGAGCAGCAAGTTTACTCAATGAGATGCTTGATTCTCACATTCATTTGGAAATTCCGTTTGTAAAAGTATTAACTGCTGCGGATACCTATCACGAATTAGCAACACGATTTCAGGATGACAGTTTAGCAACTGTCAGGCTTGGTTTTACAGGCTCGTTTTATGGTACTGCGGGCTTGATTTTTCCCACAGAGAGTGCATCCACATTGGTTGCGATTCTGACTGGTGAGGAACCAGGTTCAGCTGATCTAGATGCTGTAAAAATAGGCACTTTGAGCGAAATAGGTAATATTGTGATCAATGGGGTCATGGGTTCGATCAGCAATGTGCTTAAGCAACACATGAATTACACAATACCTGTTTATTTAGAAGATACAATTGAAAACTTATTGTTACCTACACATGTAAGTGACTCCAACATTATACTTGCTCAAGCAAGGTTTGCTATTGAACAATTAGAAATTATTGGAGATATTATTTTGGTCTTCGAGGTAAATACATTTGATGCGCTACTCAATGCAATTCATAAAGAGATTAGCGTTACTTGATTCGGAAAATTATCATACTTTGTGGTGCATAAAAATATTAAAAACGGTTTGATGCAATGATGAACGAAATTGAACAAGCTCAAGACAAATTTAGCCTTTTAGATAGAATCCCTTTAGGAGCTTTTGTTCTACATTCAAATTGCACCGTTTTATTTTGGAACTGCTGTTTAGAGGAATGGACGAAAATTCCCAGGAGTAAGATTTTAGGAAACTCTATTTATGAATATTTCTCTCATCTAAATCAACCCCGGTATGCTAACCGCCTGCACCAGATTTTTGAAGGTGGGCCTCCTACAATCTTTTCTTCGCAATTGCATAAATATGTTATTCCCGTAGCACTACCACAGGGTAGATACTGCATTCAACACACAACAGTAACAGCTGTTCCTGCATTAGATGGAGATGGGTTTTATGCTCTTTTTTCAATTCAAGATGTCACTGATTTAACGTTTCGAGTTCAAGAATATAAAAACTTGCGAGATCAGGCTTTGGCTATAGCAGAAGAACGTCAACAAGCAAAAGAAGCGGCGGAAAAAGCGAACCGCGTTAAAGATGAATTTCTCGCTATTGTTTCTCATGAATTGCGTTCTCCACTTCATCCTATTTTGGGTTGGGCAAAACTTTTGAAAAAAGGATCATTGAACGAAGTTGCGAAGGTTCGGGCGGTGGAAACTATCGAACGGAATGCGGAACTACAGGTACAATTAATTGATGATTTATTGGATATCTCGCGCATTCTTCGAGGTAAGTTAGCACTCAATTTAGAAACTGTTAATCTTGCTGCTATTATTGAAGCTGCTTTAGAGACAGTGCGGTTAGCAGCCGAAGCTAAATCAATTCAAATCAGTCTGAATTTAGGTAAGAAGATTGGACGGGTAAAAGGTGATAGTGGACGTCTGCAACAAGTGATTTGGAATCTGCTTTCTAATGCAGTTAAATTTACACCAACGGGCGGAAAAGTTGAAGTCTACTTAGAACAAATTGATTCTTACGTATACATTCGAGTTCAGGATACAGGGCAGGGTATTAGTTTTGACTTTTTGCCCTATGTATTTGAGTATTTCCGTCAGGCAGATAGTAGCATTACTCGTAGATCAGGTGGATTAGGACTTGGTTTAGCGATTGTACGTCAGCTTGTGGAGTTACACGGTGGTAGAGTTTGGGCAGAAAGTCCAGGAGAAGGACAAGGTGCAACATTTACGGTTAGTTTACCTATGGTGCAAAAGAATCAAGAGTTAGTAAGTGTAGATCACAAAGCATGTGATGCTTCCTATCCATTTTGTATGCTCCATGCACCGCTAGAAGGTATACATTTGTTAGTCGTGGATGATGATGCTGATACACGCGAGTTTCTGGCGTTTTTATTGGAAGAACAGGGAGCAGCTGTGACGATCGCCACCTCAGCAAATGAAGCACTCGCTGCGATCGCTCAATCCAAACCAGATTTGCTCTTAAGTGATTTGGGTATGCCAGAATTTGATGGCTACGCTTTAATTCGCAAATTGCGATCGCTACCTAGTAATCAAGGTGGAGAAATTCCGGCGATCGCTCTGACTGCTTACGCCGCAGAAACGACGCAACAACAAGTTTTTGCTGCTGGCTTTCAACTTCATATCGCCAAACCTGCTGATCCTGCAAAATTAGTTGCTGCAATTGCAGCACTTGTGAAGAAGTGATGAGAAATCACAGTCGCCAGGAAAGTGCGATCGCAGGGGAGTTTCCCTGCAATGTTACTTTTATTTCATATTTCTGAGTGTTTGGACTATAAGTTCAGCATCTTTGCCAAAAAAACTTTCCTTTTCGCCATTACTCCAAATGATGACGCAGGAAAATTGCCAAGCCATGTTGTAGTTTATCCTCCGAAAGCAAACTTTGCGAGCGTAAGCTAAATTTACAAAGCCTCTAGTAGGTGTTTGCCAAAAAATTGGTTGTGTCATTGCTACAATTTTAAATAATCAAAACGATGAACGATTGTTTTGGGATAGAGAGGCGCTTGAGATTGTGAGTCGGAAGCGCCTTCTCTATATTTTTTATACTACACTAAAAATTTTTAGTTAGCAAGCTAAAAATTTATGGTTTAATATAAAATAATGAGTTAAATTTTTACTCTATTTAGGTCGTTTTGTAATAAGTGCGATCATGCGAATAAGACAAGTTAAAGAAATTGAAATTGAAGGTTTGGGCGATCGCATCAAGCAAGCTCGACTAGATTCGAGGAAATCTCTCGAACAGATATGTGATGAGGTTGGTGTGTCGCGCACCTACTGGTACGACATCGAAAAGGAAACTCTCAAAGGAGCGCTTTCCATTGAGAACCTCCGCAAAATTGAAGAAGCATTGGGGGTTGATTTAGATGTGAAATTCTGAGGGAATGGCGATCGGGGACAAGAAGGATGTAGGGTTAAGTAGACTGATTTTGCCGCCTGTTTACTAAGCTACTATATAGTAGTAATAAAATTCCTACTATATAGTAGTAAATAGTAGGAATATGAAGGTCGAAAAACTATCCATCTCTTTGCCACCGTTCTTAGTGGAATTTATTGAAAGTTACAAGCAAAGTAAAGGATGTAAATCAGAACTGTATGGCTAACAAAATTCTCAAACTAAGCACTACTGAATCAGATAACTGTGCCAAACAGCTTCAGCGTCTTTTCGACTCTGTTCTGGAAGCAGTAACCGCCATGTCTTACCCTCTTTTTGCAGTTGTAGATACACTTCAAACGGTTTGTCTGGTTGTGTTAATTTTCGTTTTGGTAGCTTGAAGGTGAGATTGTAAGTACCACGAACTTGGTAGGTGATGAGATTTTGGATTGTTAGAGGTTTTTCTTGAGTAATTGACAGGTGGTTAATTTGAAACCCCTGGAAATCGAGATCCAGCTGTTGATTGAGTTGCTGTTGGGTTTTCTGCAACTGAAGCGCGATCGCTTTTTCCACTAACTGACTAGGTGGTGCAAGTACACTGGTAGTACATGCAGTCAGTACTAATAGTACAATGAGAACGATTGTTAGCCGCATCTTTCGCCGTGTAAGTCCTAAAAACAAATTTTTAGGGCAAAATCAGAAATTTATACTACTCTGCCTGTAGCATATACCAGACTTGAGACTGATCTGAAGTCCAACAGCAAACTTTAACGATTTTACTTTCTAATGAGTTTGTATGATTTTATTTTTGATTTTTCAAGATATTTTCAAAGCTCCTTTAATTTATCAGATGTTTTATCTCTGCAAGCAAAATAAGTGAGGTGCGGCAAATAGCTGCTTTTTTGCTATTTGTATTAGATTATGCAAAAAAATATAAACTTTTTTTAAAATTTAAGAGATTAATTTGGTTGTCTTAAAATTACTATGGCTAGTCTTACTAGTATACGGTAATTACTTACTTGTTATCTGTAAAGCAATGATAAATTTTTGATAAAACCTATCATAATTGATTAGACAAATACACTGAATAATACTTACAATACAGCATAACTAAGTATAATGAAAAAATAAATACTGATGTAAAAATAAGTATTAAAGGCAAAACCCCCTTCTGCTTTACCCTTCTAGCTACTTTGATGAGAAATAATTATGTATAGCCAATTTTTTGGAAAAGAAAATAATTGAAATTATGAGCACAATTGTTAAACAAATACGAAATCACATTTTAAAAAATGTGTATCAGATTTCGTTCTTGCAAAATCAAGCTGATCGGAATTATCAAGCTGCACTTGAACAGCACTTACCAAATCTACCTGTGCTTTCAAAAGCTGATTTAAATT
Organism: Fischerella muscicola SAG 1427-1 = PCC 73103; assembly: GCF_000317245.1. GTDB lineage: Bacteria > Cyanobacteriota > Cyanobacteriia > Cyanobacteriales > Nostocaceae > Pelatocladus > Pelatocladus muscicola_A. Next base: position 95,054 of record NZ_AJLJ01000205.1, on the reverse strand, counting down.
TAGTTGAATCTATCAAGCGTGAAGGAGTAGTGGTAACTTCACTAGAAGCCCTATCTATTCCGCATACAGATAAAATGTTTTTGGCTGCACAAAAATTGATGCCAGAAATACCAAATACTCTTTCTGGAGAAGAAAATGAATATGTTGTTCATGCCAGTTCTGAACAAATGATGCAGTATCCAGAAATATTTATGTGGGGGCTAGAAAAACGTTTACTCAATATAGTTGAGAATTATATTGGTCTACCTGTAGCCTATCATGGAGCCTATTTTCGCAGAGATCTTGCCAATTCTATTGAGCGAAAATCTCGGTTATGGCATATAGATGTTGAAGACAGAAAAATTCTCAAGGTCATTGTATATTTAAATGATGTAGATGAGAATTGTGGCCCTTTTCAATATATTCCACTATCTTTAACTTCGAGTGTAGCTCGTTCTTTGAAGTATAAACATGGTTATATTCAAGAAAAAACTTTGCAACAAGCTTTCTCACAATCCTTATGGAAATCATGTACTGGAAAAGCTGGAACAGTAGTTTTTGCTACTACTTCGCAAGTTTTTCATCGAGGTAAGGTTCCTGTAGACCAAGATAGATTCACAATTTTCTTTGATTACACAAGTAGACAACCTCAATATCCTTTTTATTGTAAATCATCTCTTCCTGGTGAAGACTTGCTATCACTAGCAACCAATTTTTCCGAACAGCAAAGACAGTGCGTTTTTTGGCGTCCAAGTGTATAAAGAAAGTTTTTAAGCCATCATGTTCTGCATAAGCTCCGCCGCACAACAATAGAGTTTAGATAATTGTGTCTACTCAAATTAGAAAGCTAGTAAGTATGTAAATTCTTTTTTGAGTTTAGAATTTTAACTTCTCTTTCTAATTAAACATCTTGAAAATATGCAGGATAACGCACAGTACCAGTAATGTTTGTCAAAGCAGCAGGTTTTAACTCCAATATCATAAACACTTCATCAGGAAAAGATAAGGACGATCGCAAACCAAATTTACCTGCTGTTTGAAAGCCAAAACGTTGATAATAGGCTGGTTCCCCAACAACTATAACCAGAGGATAATCAAATTCACGACATTTTGACAAACCCACTTCCACCAATCTGCTACCAATACCTTGGCGCTGATGTGATGATTTTACGGCTAGTGGTGCTAGCGCTAGTGATGGAATAGTTTGGTTAGGTGTTTCAATGGTAATTTGACTAAAAAGAATGTGTCCTAATACTTCTTCATTTTCTACTGCTACTAATGAAAGTTCAGGAATAAAATTTTCCGATTGACGAATAATATCTACAAGTTCAGCTACCTTGACTTGATCAAAAGCTTCTGTTATTAATTTGTGAATTGTTGAGATTTCTTTGTAACTTTCGGGGATAATATTAAGCATTAGCGCCTCAGTAATAAGGTAAGCGACACATTCATAATATGAGACGCGATTTATTGCGTCTGGTACAAAATTCATTTGCCGCATTCTTTTTTCAAATTGATATTACTTTCTGTTTCTCCTCACCAACTTAATTAATCAAGCTGATTTCAATGGAATAGTACCTTGATCAAAAACACGGTTTGCTATATCTATCCCATTCACTTCTATTCGATCTGAAAACACTTCATAAGTTGCGAAACTCAACTTTTCAGCAGAATATTCAGTCCATTCATTTTTACCGACAGGACGAGTACCTGCACCACCTCCACAAATTAAATAAGTTGTACCATTGATGGCACGAGTACGTTCATAATGGTGTTCATGTCCATTGATATAAAGTTGCACACCATATTTTTGAAACAAGGGAGTAAAAGTTTTAATAAAATCAGGATTACTGCCATAAACACCTGATGCATAAATGGGATGATGACCAAAAACTATTTTCCAAGTAGCGTTACTTTGGCTTAATTCTTGTTCTAGCCAATTTAGTTGGTTAATCCAATCAGCATTACTATTAGTATCTAGGGCGAAAAATTGTACTTTATCTCGGCGAAATGTATAATAACGTCCTTGCATATTAAAGTTTACATATTTAACTTGCAAGTCACCATTGGCTGTACGAATATCATGGTTTCCTAAAGCAGCTTGGAATTTTACACCTTTTTTTAGTAATGGAGCATAGGGACGCTCAAAGACTGCGTTAATCTTCTCCATTTCACCATTGGTGTAGATATTATCTCCTGCCAAGATCACTAAATTATAATAGTTTTTACTGTGATAATTAGCCATCGCTCTAGCTACATCATACTGACCTTTTGCACCTGTACCCGTATCTGCCACAGAAACAAAACGCAATAATAAATCTTTTTTGCTAGATGGGATAGCAGCTATAGCCTGTGAGATTTGATGCTCACTATTTTGACTAAAAATCTGACGACTAAGACTAGCTAAGAACCCTGTACCAATCGCACTTAGTCCACCTAAAAATAAAAATTGACGACGTTTGAGTTTCATATTTAACAAAAATCATTAATTAGGTCAGTTTAGCGCAAGCGTTGAAATGATACATTAAGGCTGGGGAGGTTGCAGCCAGAATATTAAGTCTTTGATTCGCTGCTCTGAGTGAAAGTTCCATGTCACAGGACAATCAGAATTCACAGCCATCTTCTTCGCCGCAACCACAGGAAAATACACCTCGCCAAAGAAACAACCAAAGAGGACAGTCTTTTTGGAAGACTAAAACTATCCAAATTCTCAAAGGCGCGATCGCACTTTTAGAAACAACAGTAGACAAACTAGAAACAGAGTCCCCTCCCGGTGATGTATCTCCCAACTGGTGGAGTAGACTGTTAGCCAAAATCCGCTCTTTTTTACCAGCAAATTTATCAGCAAATTTATCAGATACAGCTTTGACAGGAGCGATCGCAATTTTTGCTGTCATCTTAGTTTGGACTACTTCCAGCGTTTTCACAGGTAAACCCACCGAAATTGCAACTACTCCCCCTACTTCTCCAACTTCCCCTACTCCCCTGACCTCCCCATCTCCAGAACCATCGCCACTGGAAGAACCAACCATCACAGAAACACCACCACCTGTAGAGGAAGAACCCACACCAATACCAGAGGAAGTCACAAAAGAACCAGAACCAGAAATAACTCCCACACCAACACCAACCGTAGTATTAACACCAGAACAAATTTTAATTGCAACGATTGAAAATCAAGTCGCAGAAGTGAGCGATCGCTTTGCCTCTGGACTTGTAAAATCGATCCAAGCTAACTTTCTCACCAGCAGTTTGGATATCAAAATTAGCGATGATTGGTACACCCTCACCGAATCCGAACAAAATAAACTCGCAGCCGAAATTCTCCAACGTTCTCAAGAACTTGACTTTACCCATCTCGAAATTACCGACTCACAAAATCGGTTAGTCGCACGTAACCCAGTTGTCGGTACTGAAATGGTAATTTTTAGACGGCAAGTTTAATATTTGTCATTAGTCATTTGTCATTGGGAGAAATTTCTCCCTTGTCCTCCTTGTCCTCCTTGTCCCCCTTGTCCCCGATCCCCAATTTTAATATCCTCTGGGCGCTCCTTCCCCACGCGGATCTGCGGCTGCTTCTAAACTTCCATCAGACGTAACTGCGATCGCGTTAATATTTCCCCAAGGTTGAGTTTGTTTAATTTTGTGTCCCCGACGTTGTAATTCTGCCAAGGTGAGAGTATCTAAACCAAAAGGTTCAACTCGCAATTCGTCAGGAAGCCATTGATGATGAATGCGGGGAACAGAAACAGCTTCACCTACATTCATGTTGTACTCTAATACATTCAGGATGACTTGCAGCACTTGGGTGATGATTGTTCCTCCACCAGGCGCACCCACTGCTAGGCGTAGGCGACCATTTTCTGTGACAATGGTGGGAGTCATACTGGATAAAGGTGTTTTGCGTGGTGCGATCGCATTTGCTTCGTTACCCAGTAAACCAAAAGCATTCGGGACTCCTGGCGCAGCAGCAAAATCATCCATTTCGTTATTGAGGACAATTCCCGTCCCCTCAGCAACGACACCAGCACCAAACCCTAAGTTAACAGTAAAAGTCAGACTTACGGCGTTGCGTTGTGCATCGACAACGGTAAGATGGCTTGTTTCTGAAGACTCGTAACGAGGTTGATAGAATGTTTCTTGGGTGTTGCCAGTAGTCAGAGAATTATTAATAGAGGGGATGAGTCCCTGCTTTTGCTTGCGAAGAACAGGTTGAGGGGTCAGATTTTGTTCTAATATTTTCATAGTCGCAGGCTCAATTTCCTTTGCAGGTCTAGCCCTATTCATCATAATTTCAGATCGGCGCAATTTGGCATAGGCAGGGCTAATCAATTGTTGTAAAGGTACTTTCACAAAATCAGGATCGCCCAACAATTTCGAGCGATCAGCATAAGCAATTTTCATCGCTTCCACCATCAGATGTATGGCATCGGGATGATGCCAACCTAAAGATTTTAAATCGGTAGAACCGATAATATTTAACATTTCTAATAAATGTACACCTCCAGAAGAAGGAGGTGGCATTGAACAAACTCGTGCTTGACGAAAATTACCACAAACAGGAGTACGCCAGATAGATTTGTAAGATTTCAAGTCTTCCAGAGTTACCAAACCACCATTTTTTGCCATGTCAGCAGCAATTGCACGAGCAATATTCCCAGTGTAAAAACTGCGTGGATTCTGGGAGATTGCTGTTAAAGTTTTTGCCAAATCACGCTGTACGAGTTTTTCTCCAGGTTGATAAAATTCCCCATTGCGAGTGAAAATTGCTCGTGCGGCTGGATTAGCAAGAATTGCTTGCTTGCGACTTTCGTAGGCTCCGAGCGATCGCCATCTCAGTTGAGGACTCAGGATAAACCCATCTTTAGCAAGAGCGATCGCAGGTTTGACAACTTCTGCCCAAGCTAACTTACCATAACGTTGATGCACTGCGTACAGTCCTGCGACTGTTCCTGGTGTTCCTACTGCTAAGTGACCATTGATACTCAAATTTGGACGCACTTTACCCTGAGCATCCAAATACATATTTCTCGTGGCTTTCAAGGGTGCGCGTTCACGAAAATCTAAAGCTTTAATTTCTCCGGTTTTAGCATCGCGAAACAGCAAAAAGCCACCGCCGCCAATTCCTGCTGAAAACGGCTCCACCACAGAAATTGCAAAAGTCGTCGCCACAGCTGCATCAACTGCATTACCACCTTTGCGTAACATTTGCAAACCTGCGTCACTCGCCAAGGGATTTGCAGACACCACCATAGCTTTTTTGGTGCGTAGGGGTAAGCTAACGGTAGCTGCTACCTGTTTGTAGTTGCCAAAAAGTAATGCAGAAAAACACACATGAAAAACAAATACTGAAACCTGCGTGTAGCGACGAAAATTAGGCATTTTAATTGAATACACTCAGCAATTATATATAGCAATCCTAAATCATTCGCTCCAGACAAGATCCCCGACTTCTTAGAGAAGTCGGGGATCTTGAATTCCGTATTTTCTCACAACTTAATTAGGATTGCTATGCAGTGAAGTACCCCACCTCGCCCGTAGGATGGGGAATTCCGCGAAAGAGGTTAACAATGCAAGCCAATGGATTAACAATTTAAGCCAATGCATTAACAATTCAAGCCAATACATTAACAATTTAAGCCGACGCATTAACAATGCAAGTCAATGGATTAACAATGCAAGCCAATGGATTAACAATTCAAGCCGATGCATTAACAATTCAAGCCAATGTATTAACAATGCAAGCCGATGCATTCACATAGCACAACAATCTTGAATTTCCCAATTTTGGCGTTGCTGAATCATGCAGATTAATTTACAATTCACGGTTGTGTAGTATAGGTGTAGCATTGCTAATCTCTACTCCCCATTCACGTAAAGTTACAAACGCAACACTTGAAAGGTTTTTCATCGTGGACAAAGTATTGGAAGAAATATCTTCGGTGATGCTGCGTGCGGGACGTCCTGACGACGCACTCCCCTGTGGCACTATTATGTATCAAGGGTTCCGTGCCATTGCAGAACAACACGGCTTCGTACCCGACTTTCCTTCTGCGGAGTTCGGGGCGGAAATGTTAACCGAACTTTTAGCAGATCCGACGGTTTATTCGGTTGTGGCCGAAGCATCTGATGGGCGTGTCATCGGCAGCAACTTTTTATGGGAAGGTGACACTATCGCCGGGGTCGGCCCCATTACGGTAGACCCCGCCGCGCAAAACAGGTCGGTTGGTCGCCGCCTGATGGAACATGTTTTACAGCGGACACGCGAAAAACGGTTCGCCGGGGTGCGGCTCGTTCAAGCCGCACATAACAGCCGCTCACTTTCCCTGTATACCAAACTCGGCTTTGATGTGCGCGAGCCATTGGCGAACCTTCAAGGACAGCCACTCGGCTTGACGATACCCAGTCGCACCGTTCGTCCGGTGACAGAAGCCGACCTTGCTGCATGTAATCAACTGTGCGATCGCATTCATGGTCATAACCGTGCAGGCGGACTAAAAGCAGCTGTTGGACGCGGGACGGCAACGCTTGTTGAGTATGATGGGCGTGTATCGGGTTACGCCACCGAAATTGGCTTCTTCAGTCACGCTGTTGGGGAGAACAACGAGGACTTAAAGGCGCTTATCGGCGCGGCTCCAGAGTTCACTGGGTCAGGCTTTTATGTTCCGATGCGTAACGGCGACTTGTTCCGTTGGTGTTTGAACCATGGGCTGCGTGTCACCCAGACTGCAACGTTGATGAGCCTCGGACTGTATAACGAACCGGCAGGGGCCTTTCTACCCTCCGTTCTGTATTAATAATGACTACCTGATTTGCGATGCTGAATGGCGGTGACACCTGTTGGTTCCAACACTTCGCCTTTGTCTACAGTGGCATAAATTAACCAGCGATCGCCACATTCAGTTCGTTGTTGCACGGTACATTCTAAATACGCGAGGGCGTCACTAAGAATTAAACAACCGTTGTTAGCTGTTGTGGTTGCTAACTGAGCAAAGGGATTTTCACCTGGAGTATTGTGATAGGAAAAGTAGCGTCTGAGGTTACGTCCTTCTTTGAGAATATTTAATACAAATTGATCACCAGGATGAATCATCGCATCAGCATTTTGATCTTGAGCGATCGCAATCATCAAACCAGGAGGATTAAAAGTAGCTTGGGATACCCAAGATGTGAGGATTCCACTATGACTATCACCGCGTCGCGTACTGAAGACACACAGCGAACCAATAATTCGTCCAACAGCTTGTTCTGTCCGATCTACCTGTGCTTCCGTTAATGCTTGACGGGAAGTGCGGAGTTTCTTTTTCTTTTTCAAGACTTGAGCAAATTCTGCTCCTGCATCTTGACATTGTTGCATAATAAACTCAGTAGGACTGAAGCGAACGCGGATAGTTTCAAATCCTAAGCGATAATTGGCATCTAAGAGTTTACTTTCAATCAGATCAATTGCTTCCCCACTCCAACCATAAGAACCAAACACACCCGCTAATTTCGTTTTCGCCGCCGCCGAGAGGATAATTCCCAAAGCGGTTTGAATTTGAGTTGGTGCATGGCCGCCTAAAGTGGGAGAACCGATAATAAAGCCATCACAAGCTTCAATTGCACGAGTAATTTCGCTAGGTTCGGTAAATTCGCAGTTAATCGATTCGACTGCAACGCCAGTTTGAATCAATCCTTGAGCGATCGCTTGAGCTAAAGTTGCCGTATTACCGTAAGCAGAAGCATAAAGCAAAGCCACTCGCAATTCCTGGGTTTTTTGTTCCTGACACCATTGGCGATAATCGTAAGTAAAGCGACTGAGACTGTAACGAACAACAGGGCCATGGCCAGGAGCATAATATTTCGCTTTGAGAGGTGCTAATTTATCTAAAGCTGCCTCTACTTGTTTGGCTTGGGTAGCGTGGAGACATTGAAAATAGTAACGGCGATCGCCATCGAGTTGCTTCCAATCTTCATCAAACAAGACATCGTTACAGACATGTACCCCAAAGAACTTATCAGTGTAAAGAATGCGGGTAGCAACATCATAAGTACACATTCCATCAGCCCATCGGGGAGTTGGTACAGTTACAAATTGCAGTTGATGTCCCTCACCCAAATCCAGAGTATCTTCAGAACGAACAAGCTGTATTTTTGACTCCCAATCAGCAAAAGTGTTTTTCAGAACATTAGCACCTGGTTTAGAACAAATAATCTTAGCTTGGGGTGCATGTTCAATCAAAACTTTGAGAGTCGCCATCCGATTAGGATTGACATGATTGAGAATGATGTAATCTAACCGAGTTAAATCTTGGTGTTTCTGTAACTCTTCCAGAAAAATCTGAGTAAAAGACTCACCCGGAGGATCAATTAAAGCAGTGCGATCAGCTTGAATCAAATAGCAATTAGCAGTAGTACCCTTTTGGCAAGCGTATTCAACCTCAAACTTGAGACGTTCCCAAGTACGGGAGCGCAAAACCAAAGTCCGAGTACCAATTTCAGCAACTTGCACATCACGAGGGTGACTGATTGTTGGGATTACAGTTGAGAAAGACATATTATTTAGTGGAGAGAGGGAACGGGGAAGGAAGCATCTCAAATGTTCAAATCCAGCCTGCGATTTCAATCGCAGTCTCATAGCTAAAGTCTGCTGAAGCAGACTACTTGATATGTTTGAGTCGTCTGAAGACAACTTGTGCTATCAGCTAAGAGCTTATTTATAAAGTAAATATTAAGTAGGGTGTGTTACGGCTATGCAAGGATTTTGGAGTTTGAGAGAGTTAAGATTAGCCGTAACGCACCATCTTTCTCGGTGCGTTAAGCGTTGCTATAACGCACCCTACAATTTAAGGTTTACTTTATAAATCGTCTCTAAAGGTTTAAACCCTTAGCGGTAGAAAAATTAAGATGCTCCTGATAACTGTTTACTGTTCTTGGGCGAAACGTTTTTTGTAACGCTTCGAGACTTCTTGCTCAGGATCAATACCTTCAAAAGTTGGAGGTAGCCATACTCTCACAATCAATAATGCACCTAATACTAGTAAAAAAGCACAAGCAGCCAATACTTGCATAAACGTTGTTTCCAGTACACCTCTGACAATCATTTCTCGGAGTACAGAAACAATCGACACTTCCACAGCAACTCCAATCGAAACCCGTTGCTCTTGCAAATAAATAATCAACAGACGAAATAACTCTACTAAAATCAGCAATGACAGAATATCTGCCGTCACAGTGTGGGAATAAATCGGGGGAATCAAAGAAAGGAACATAGTCCAGATTTGCAGCACCATAAAGCTAAATAGCCCGATGCACAAAGAAATCACAATTAAATCCTGAATTAATTCCAGTGCTTGTACAATCCGTCCCAGATTCAACCAACTTTCTCGCTTTATAGGTTTGACAGGCAAATCTTTCAGCAATTGCATTATCTAATGACTCCGATGAAGTGAACTCAAGCCTGGTAATTGGTTAATAAGAAGAACCAATTACCCATTACCGTTAATAATGATTTCCCACCTTACGATGGTGAACAGCTGTGAGCGCGTCTAATTTAGCGACTCTACCAGTATGGACACTGCTGTAAATAATCCAGTGATCGCTGCATTCCATGCGGGTTGTGACTTCGCATTCGATGTATGCTAAGGCATCTGCCAAAATTGAACAGCCATTGCTAGCAGAGTAAGTTTTGATATCTGCAAATCGATCTGCACCAGGAGAAAAACGCTTGAGGAAGTGTTTCATTAAGCTTTGATAGTTGTCTTCCTCTAATACATTCAGAATAAAGCGATCGCCTATATGTAATAAAGATTCAATGGCACGATCTTTAGCAACTGCAATGGCGACTCCTAAAGGATTCATGCTTGCTTGCATCACCCAAGAAGCAAACATCGCACTATTAACATCGCCTTTTTGGGCAGTAATGATATAAAGTCCACTACTAAGCCTGCCTAATGCCCTTTCTAAATCATTATCTAGGGTTTTGATTTGTTTAATCGTGCGATCGCGTGTTAACCATTGTCCGATATCAGTTCCCGCTTCATCACACATTTGTTCAATTACTTGTGTGGGTGGTTCTTTAATTAGAATCGGCGGAAAAGCTTCGGTAAGTCCGATTTCTTGAAATTTATTCCGCAAAGGATAAATTGGTTCATCTTCCCCACCACCAGTTTCAAATAATCCCACTGCTTGTTTATTGTGGGCAGCTGCGAGAATTGTACTTAAAGCTGCATGGGCATTTTGATCAGATTGGGGTGGCATTCCAATTACTATACCGCTTGCTTGACTCACCAATTCCCGGACTTCTTGAGGTTCAGCAGTACTTAAATCTACCAGTTCAACTGCAACACCATTTCTGGTAATCCCATGAGCGATCGCTCTTGCTAATTGATCACTATAGCCGTAATCTTCACAATAAAACAGAGCCACAAAGGTATCAGCTTTTGCTTGTTCCTGGCTCCATTTTTGATAGGAACTCACCCAGTCTGACAAGTAATGTTGCAATAAAGGGCCGTGTCCTGTAGCTATCATCCCCACATCTAGTTTTTCCATCCGCTTGATTGCCGATAGCACAGAACGAGCATTTGGCCCCATCAGGCAATCATAGTAATATTTAAAGTCTTTTTCTATGAGTTCTCGATCTTCGTCAAAAGTATAGTCATCACAATAGTGCATCCCAAAAGCATCACAAGTATAAAGGATGCGGGTTTTGCTATCGTAGGTGAAAATTGTATCTGGCCAATGAAGATTGGGAGCAGAGATAAATTCCAACTGATGTCCATTGCCTAAATCCAAGCGATCGCCATTTTTGACGATTAAAGATTGGAATGGCTGATGTACCATGTTTTCCAAAAATTGGATGGCAACTTTTGCCCCGACTACTGTGACTTGGGGAGCTAACTGCAATACTTCTTTTACTAATCCACTGTGGTCTGGTTCAGTATGGCTAATAATTAAGTAATCTAAAGTTGAGAGGTCGATTAAGCCTTTAACAACACCTAAGTATAATTCCTGAAACTTACGGTGAGATGTATCAACTAGTGCCGTTTTTTCACCTTGAATCAGAAACGAATTATAAGTTGTGCCGTTCTGCAATCCAAATTCAATATCAAAGCGATCGCGATCCCAATCTAAAGAACGAATAGCGATCGTTTCAGATCCAATCTCAATCGTTTGTGTGGTCAAGCGACCTGGCGACTTTACATTCTCACGATCAGTTAGTGCAACCATACGCTGCTGCCTCCAACAATTTTTTGGGGTAATTATGCTTACTTATTTAATATTTATCTGGATGCACTAGATTTGTAAAATGTCAATTTTTAAAGTTTGGTATTAGTTATTTTAATTTCAAAAAGCTTATTAATTAATATATGCTTATCATAGGGTTTATCCGAATCATAAACACAAAGTTTAAGATCCCCGACTTCTCTTAGAAGTCGGGGATCTCTAACTATCACTTTTGTGTAGCTCTTGCCAATTCATTGGGAGTCAAAGACTCAATCAGACTCAAGCTCATCTTTTGGTTAGAAATAGATTTAGCATAGGCAGCATTTAAATAGGGAGAGTATTTTGACATGCCACTCACATAAGTTTGCAAGAAAGGTGCACTCAAAATACTGATATAAAGACGTGCTTGTCTGGGAGCATCGCCAACTAAGTTTGAAGGTAATGGCATTTGTTTAGAAGGCTTACCACTCTCGCCAATAGTAGAAAAATGTGTCCCACCAGCAAGCACAACCAGATACTTTTGAGAATTGGTAATCCAGGAGAAGGGTTGTATTTGTTCATATAAAGCTGGTGCAACTGTATCATCACTCCCAGCAACGATCATGACCGGAATTTTAATTTGACTTAAGCCCGCTTCACCAAATATGCTACTGGTGATTGGATTAATTGCGATCGCAGCTTTGACTCGCTCATCCCGGAAGTTATAGTTAATACCATATTTTTTGCCATGTAATTCTAAGGCACGACACTGGAATAACAAAGACATATTCCAAGTTTGCTGGAGTCTTTTTGGATTGCAATCTTTGTTTAGTTGTTCAAAGTTAATCTTGGCGCCAGCTAAAGCTAAAGCTGTATAACCACCAAAGGATTGTCCAATTACACCGACTTGTTGTAGGTTAAGTCGATTCTTAAAGTTAGAATCATTCTCTAGGCGGTCTAGTATATATTTTATATCAAGAGGACGGTTGTAAAATTCGTCCGCTCGTGCTATTTCTTTTGCACTACCATTAAGTAGCGATCGCAATTGTTGAGTGTCACTACCTGGATGATTGGGAACGATGACAGCAAAACCGTGGGAGGCTAGATACTTAGCCAAGTATTGAAAGTTGCTGCTGTCTGTACCTAATCCATGAGAAATAACGATTACGGGAACTTTGGTGCGAGTCTTGGGGAGATAAATATCACTCAACAAAAGTCTTTCTCGCCCTCTTGCACCGTCTACATTTTTCAACAAGTCTGTGATCACACCAAATTTCCCCGGACGCCGTACATCTGGCAATTCGGAAAGATTAAACGATGGCGGAATACTAGCAGCTTCTGTTGCTGATTTTTGAGAAACTGCTTCTACAGCGCGTTTGGTGTCATTAACCATTTTTTCTAGTTGTGCTGCTATACCAAGAGTACCCGCTAAGTCTACGTGAATACTGGGGTTGGGATACTTCCGTACCAAATTTAATAGCGTTAAGCCCCCTGGTTCATTTGCAGCTAAAATCAACGCCGCACGCAAAGCATGAAATCCTGGTTCTGGTCGCCGAGATTCGGTTCTAATGACTTCTCCCAAGCGTTTGAGTAGAAATTCTCCCTGCGGTGTATAAAGAAACTGTGATACCACTACGGGATGAACTTTAATCGGACTAACTAGTGTTCGACGCAACTCCTGAAGCTGTTCTGGTTTCAGAAATTGTGTGTAAGTCGCCAATTCTTCATCTGCTACGCCAGTGGTGGCGAAGTTTTCTAAGGCTGTTACAGACACAGAACGTTCTATAGCCGAATAAGAACCATAAATCCGTTCTGCGCTTGAGGCTGAATAACTCAGCCCAAATGTTGGCAGCACCGTTGAAAGAAGCAGCAACAGCCAATTTTTTCTTAGGGTGCTGACCCATTTACCAAACAAGCTATTCATCGTTCGACGATACACAGTGATTTGTTGACGAGGCGTGTGGTGCAGTAGTAATTGTTACACCTTGATTCTAATTTGTGTGATGCGCCTCTGAAGATATTGGATTTTTCGCAGTTCCTGGAATTTTGAAATTCAAAATTGAAATTTTGTCAAGTCTACTGGGTAAGTTGAGCTACTTACCTAGTTCTCAATCAAAGCTGTTAGCTGACGCTAACTATGTCATCATATCAAAGAATAAAAACATTCGCTTACGTGATACTAATCATAATCATTAGAATGTTATTAACTTGATTAAGGCAACAGTAAAAGTACTTAATAAATAATATTTAACTAGCGTTTATTTAAGGCGATCGCTACTGAACTAGTGACCACTAAAACTGCTCCTAATATGCCTACCAAAGTTAATTGCTCAGAAGCGATTAAATCAGGTGCAATTACCGATACAAATTCTACTGACAATAAAGTGACAATCGGCGTACAAGCCAATACAGCACTGACTCGTGAAGCTTCCCAGTGTTCCAAAGCTTCGGAAAAAGCACCATAAGCAATGAGAGTGTTTAAAGCGCAAAAAAATAATATTCCAAACTCAAAAGAGTTAAGTAGCAAAATTGTTTTTGGCTTTGCAAATAAAGAGAAAAATAAAGAACATCCTCCATAAATAATCAACATGATCTTGGCAGAAGAGAAAGATTTTAATAACTGTTTCTGGGCTAAGGCATAAACTGCCCAAGTAGCTGCTGCCAACACAATCAAACTACTACCAATTAAATATTTTTGATAAGGATAAAGAATAATCTGATAACCGTTAAATTCTAGATATACTTGAGATGAATTAGGGTATTGATAAATTACTATCAATGATTGCAAAAATTGTTCGTAAAAAAACAAAATAAAACCTAAACTGAGAATTCCAAAAGCAATCCACTGAGCCAGTGTATACTGTTCTCGAAAAATCACTAAACCTCCCAAACCCATGAAAAAAGGCGCTAATTGGATGAGTACTTGGGCGTTGGAAGGTGAAGTTAACACCAAACCTTTCAGGAAAAGAATGTAATTACTAGCTAAGAAAATAGTTGCGATCGCTAATAGTTTCCAAGAAGTAGAACGTACTTGTGTAAGTGTAGGTAAATTCCCCTGTATACCTAAATAAATTGTTAGCAAAACAAACGCGATCAAAAAACGAAACCAAGTGATAGTGTATACATCTAATTTTTGTAATGCTACTGATAAAGCGATCGGTAGAATTCCCCACAAAAAAACAGTCACTAGCGACAATGTTAGCCCTAAACGCCAGCGACCAGATATTTGATGAATTTTAGTCATTGGTTATTAGACGCGATAAATCGCGTCTTTACAATAGTTATTGGTTATTGGTACAGACGCGATTTATCGCGTCTGTACTTAGTTTATCTCCGTGTTCCCTATCCACTGACAAATGACAAATGACAAATGACAAACTTCAAAAGAAATCTGGTATCCAAGGAAATGGGCTTGTAAATATTTGTGTAGCTGCTAGAAGTGCTGATTCTGTTGCAGTCAATTTTCCGGCTAGTTGTAACTGCTGGGGTGTAAATAAGCCTGTGTAGAGGGGTACTAGTCCTTTAATATCTAGCTGTAATTCGCCTTTACCACCACTTGTCACTTCTCCACGCCCTTTAGAGACAGCAAGAATAAATTTACCGTTATTTTCAGCAAACAAATCATCTTGAATTTCAAGATGTAGTTCAGCTTCTATTCCCGGTGGATAACCTCGCATCTCTAGCGCCTTGACAACATTTATTATCCGCAGCATCCAGCGCATTGTTGATTTGATCTTGGCTGTTTGCTCTGGTAGCAGTAATCCTAGATAATCAACAATAGAACTGCGCCATCGTACTTTTTCGATTTGCGATCGATGGCTGGCGATAAAATTCCAGAAAGATTGTACCGCCGCATTTGTCAGCAATACCCAATCTTTAATTCTCAAAATTGAACCTTCTTCTGTCCGGTGTTGGCTGAAAACAATATAACCTTCAGGTTGATTAGCAGAACCAATGAAATAAGTGTAGACTGTTTCTTTTTCATCTGGTTTGCCTAACCTATCCCAGATTGCTTGATATCGGTCTAGGTGTCCATTAATCAATCTGGCTTTTTGCTGATAGAGTTCATTTAAGAATTTAATATCAAATTCAACGCGCACAACAGGAAGTGGTTGTTCTGTGGTTGGGATAGTCTCACAAGCAATTTCCCAAGTACAAAAGCTTCCTGCTTGTTCATATCCTGCTTTGCGGTAGAGGCGTTGAGTGGCAGGATAAAGAACAGAAATAGGTACACTTCTAGCATGAAGTTCTTTGAGAGTCTGTTGGATCATCGTAATGGCTGCTCCCGTTCCACGA
Source organism: Fischerella muscicola SAG 1427-1 = PCC 73103 (assembly GCF_000317245.1). GTDB lineage: Bacteria > Cyanobacteriota > Cyanobacteriia > Cyanobacteriales > Nostocaceae > Pelatocladus > Pelatocladus muscicola_A. Next base: position 79,595 of record NZ_AJLJ01000205.1, on the reverse strand, counting down.
TATTCTGGAGCAATACCAACAGCAGCAATTCCCCCCATAGGTACACGCTGACTACCCCACCATTGTCCCATCGGAAGAATTGCCAGTCCACCAGCAATTTGTTCTTTTTGATGGAGGATACGGAAATTGTCTACACCAATAATGTTAATGTAACTTTCTTGATCTTCTGGCGTGCCAATAAAACACTGACCAAGGATTTCCCCTAATCTTTTCAAATCTTCTGCATTGGCAAGCTTGCTGTATTCATATACAGATGTCATACTAACTACCGCCTAGCATCAACAAACTACAAGCATACTACAAAAGAGGTTAGTATGAGCGCATCATCCCATAACAATTTTGGATTTTGCGAAAAGTTTGTAGACGCTTTGCGGCGTACTCTACGAGAAGCCGCGCAAAGCGCCTCTACGCGGAGCGTCCCGGAGGGAATTTCAAAGCTTTTCAAGACGGATTTTGGATTTAAAAGGTAAAAAAGATAAAGGTAAAGAGAAAAATCATTCCTTTAACCTTTTAGTGACTTCTACAAGAAGTCTATAGTTTGGGTGAGAAAGGAGATACGTTTGGTGGAACCAATAAAAGCGGAAGCAAAACAACGAGTCCAGGAATTGCGACAGCTATTACAACAGGCTAGTTATGCTTACTACGTCCTTGATTCTCCCGTCATGGAGGATGCAGTTTATGACCAGTTGTATCGAGAACTGCAAGACTTGGAAACCCAGTATCCAGAATTGGTAACACCGGATAGTCCGACTCAACGTGTGGGTGAAAAACCTGCTACGCAGTTTACTTCGGTTCGCCACAACATTCCACTTTACAGTTTAGAAAATGCGTTTAATGTCGATGAGTTACAGGCTTGGGATCAGCGCTGGCGGCGACAAGTACCTCCACAAACAGTAGCAGAGTACGTTTGTGAATTAAAGATAGATGGTAATGCATTGGCTTTAACTTATGAAAATGGTGTTCTCACCAGAGGTGCAACTAGAGGTGATGGAGTCATGGGTGAAGACATCACCCAAAATGTGCGGACAATTCGTTCAATTCCCTTGCGGTTAAATGTAGAGACGTTACATGTAACGTCTTTACTAGAACGGGTAGAAGTACGGGGCGAAACTTTCTTACCCTTGGATGTGTTTAAACAAATTAACGAAGAAAGGCAAAAAGCGGGCGAGTCGTCATTTGCTAATCCTCGGAACGCCGCCGCCGGTACACTCAGACAATTAGACTCTCGGATTGTGGCGCAAAGAAGATTAGATTTTTTTGCCTATACGTTGCATATTCCTGGTATGGATGATGCGAGTATTGCTAGTAGTCAGTGGGAAGCTTTGGCGTTACTGCAAAAAATGGGTTTTCGCGTTAACCCTAATCAAAAATTATGTGCTTCTTTAGCTGAAGTAGCAGAATATTACCAACACTGGGATACAGAACGCCTGAATTTACCCTATATGACAGATGGGGTAGTGGTAAAAATCAATTCTTTTAAATTGCAAGAACAACTAGGGTTTACACAAAAGTTTCCTCGGTGGGCGATCGCACTCAAGTATGCTGCCGAAGAAGCACCCACCCGTGTAGAAAATATTGCCGTCAACGTCGGACGTACAGGCGCACTCACTCCCCTAGCAGAAATGCGCCCCGTACAATTAGCAGGAACGACGGTATCGCGTGCTACGCTACACAATGCCGATCGCATTGCTCAATTAGATATTCGCATCGGTGATACTGTAATTGTCCGCAAAGCTGGAGAAATCATTCCCGAAGTCCTGCGTGTTTTAAAAGAACTCCGTCCCCCAGACACAGAAGCCTTTGTCATGCCTAGCCATTGCCCAGTATGCGGTCAACCCGTGGTGCGGGAAATGGGAGAAGCCGTGACTCGCTGCGTCAATACTTCCTGTGCTGCAATTCTCAAAGGGTCAATAGAACATTGGGTAAGCCGTGATGCTTTGGATATTCGCGGTATCGGCGAAAAGCTGGTACATCAACTCGTTGATAAAGAATTGGTACATTCCGTTGCCGATTTATATGACTTGACAAGCGATAAATTACATGCGTTAGAAAGAATGGGGAAAAAGTCAGCGGATAAAATCATAGATGCGATCGCTCAATCGAAAAACCAACCTTGGTCAAGAGTATTATATGGTTTAGGCATCCGTCATGTTGGTAATGTCACAGCCCAATTATTAACCGAGAAATTCCAGAGTGTTGAACAGATACAAACAGCACGAGTCTCTGATATTGAAGGTATTTATGGTATTGGTGCAGAAATTGCCGATAGTATTTACCAATGGTTCCATATCAGCGCCAATCAAACATTAATTCAACGCTTGCAAGCAGCAGGGTTACAATTTACCATCACAGAACACATCACAGTTACAGGTGATGCTGAGAATCAAAAATTAGCAGGTAAAACTTTTGTGATTACTGGTACTCTTCCCACTTTGAAACGTGATGAAGCCAAGGCTTTGATTCAAAAAGCAGGTGGAAAAGTTACTGACTCAGTTAGTAAAAAAACAGACTATGTAGTTGTAGGAGAAGACGCAGGCTCTAAATTAGCAAAAGCAGAAGCACTGGGAATTACGCAGTTGAGCGAAGCGCAGTTATTGGAAATTTTGTAAGGATTGGGGTCGTCATCAGGGCAAACGCACCTTAAAGTGGAATATACATAATTGACAATTGAATATATCTGTCTAGGAGAGACCAAGTATGATAGTTTACTTTGCCTCCACTTCCTCTACTTCTTCAGATTCAAAAACTTCCGCTAAAGTAATAACCTGGTCATCAGGAAACCTAGCAACAAGTTGTAATTCACCTCCCAATGCCTCTATGTATTTCCGCAAGGTAGAAAGCATTAAGTCAGTGCGCTGTTCAATTCGAGAAACATTTCCTTGATCAATTTGAAGGCGTTGAGCTATTTGTGCTTGAGTCAACTTTAGTGACCGCCTGAGTTCCTGTCTGGTCATTTCCTCAGCTATAAGCTCTGCTGATCGCGCCTTGATTTTATTTTGACGATCAAGTGGTAATTTCTTGAGTTTTTCTTTTAAAGTTGTCGTCATAGTTAACTCACCTTTGCTGTTATTGCAATTGGTCTAAGTGTGATTCAAACCTGGCATCAGCCTTTTTTATGAGTTGCTTGTAGAAACGACGTTGACCTACACCAGATTTATCACCAGCCACTAATAATATCGCATTTCGTCTTGGATCGAATGCAAATGCTACACGCCATACACCATCTGCTGCTTCAAAACGCAATTCTTTCATGTTGGAATACTTTGAGCCTTTGAGTGTATCAACCTTTGGACGCCCTAGCTGGGGGCCAATTTTTTCCAGTGAATCAGCTAGAGCAAGCAACTCATCTTGCACTTCTTCAATATGCATCAATGCTGCGTGCCAGGTTGTAATCGTCCTGCTGAACTTGAAGTAATTTTGTATGACTGCTATTTAAATGACGGTGGTGAAGTATTTTCAGAGCAAGATTCCACTTGCCCTTATATCTGTGCTGAACACGCCGTAAAAAACGAAAAACAAATTGGTATTACATGGTTTATTATCAATTTCTAACTTAGAAAAATATATCCATTGGTCATTGGTCATCCGTAGCGATAATATGCAAATCAGTATTTTTCAGCAATCGCAATAATTTATGGGTGAGAGAACCTTTGAAGAGAATTTGCCAACGCGATCGCTGACTAGCACCAATGACTATTTGAGTAATATGATACTGCTTGGCTACTTGTGCGATCGCTTCAGCAATATTATTACTGGGAACACGAATAAAATCACCTTCAAATTCCTGACATAGCTTTTCACACATATCTATATGTAAGCTTTCTTCTTTGGTGAGGAAACGCTGAGGATCAGCAACAAATAAAGCAAACAGAGGGGCATTCATATAATTAGCTATTCTCGCACCCCGACGTAATAGTTGCAACGAATTTGGGTAAGTTGAAATACATACTAATACCCGTTCTTGAATATTATAGAATTGGTCTTGCAGATTGACACCATTTGCCAAACCTGCACTCATTTCTCTGGCTTCTTCTTCAACGTTGTCTGCAATCTCTCGCAACGCTAATTCTCTTAAAGCAACTAGGTTGCGACGTTGGAAAAAGTTATCGAGTGCTTGTTGGATTTTTTGTGAATCATAGATTTTACCTTCTAGCAACCGCTCCTGCAATGTTTCTGGTGTAACATCTATTACTACTACTTCATCGGCATCATCTAAAACCTTGTCGGGAACTCGTTCCCTGACTACAACACCAGTAATTCTTGCTACTAGATCATTGAGACTCTCTAGATGTTGAATATTCATCGTCGAGTAAACATCAATACCATTCTGCAAAATAATTTCTACATCTTGGTAGCGTTTTTCGCGGGGTGAACCGGGGACATTGGTATGAGCGAGTTCATCAATTAAGACTAATTGAGGCGATCGCGTCACAATTGCATCGGTGTCCATTTCTGTCAACATCAAATTACCCCGCGGAATTTGTTTACGGAGTAATATTTCTAATCCCTCAGCCATCTCTGCTGTTTCTTTGCGTCCGTGGGTTTCCAACAACCCAACCACAACATCAATTCCTTCTTCTTTAAGCGCGTGACCTTCTTCTAGCATCCGGTAAGTTTTACCAACACCAGGAGCCATACCAATAAAGATTTTGTGTTTACCACGATGCGCTGGATACATGGAGAAGGGGATCGGGGATTGGGGAAAGGGGATAGGTGTAGGTTTTTTACGCTTTGCCCAAATAATCCTGGTTTTAGGGTGTAAGGGTATAAGAATTTATGAAACGATGATTATTCCGATAGTTTTACACTCACCACTCATTGCTTTATTAAAAACCTACACTTGTCAGCAAAGAAGAAGGGGGAGAATAAACATCATTGACAATTGACAATTGACCAATATTATTGATTTTGTCTACGGTTAATTTCTTGGAGGTCGAGGGCGTAATTTAATTTCAAGATATTCACTCCAGGTTCGCCGAAAATACCTAAAAATCTTCCCTCTGTATATTGTTTAATAAATGGCACTATCTCTTCTCTGGTAAGATTACGCGCACGAGCTACCCTTTCTAGTTGTTCTTGTGCTGTTCTGACAGAAATATGCGGGTCTAAACCAGAACCAGAAGTGTAAATAATGTCAGCGAAGGGTTGAATACTCTCATCATTCAGTTCATTTGATTTCTCAACCACACGCTGAAGCAAGTCTGGATTACTAGGAGCAAGGTTGCTTGCACCTGATATACCAGTCGGTTTACCTAATTTTCCTTGACTATATCTGACAGCACTGGGACGACCTTGAAAATATCTTTCTGATCGGAACTGTTGACCAATCAAAGCTGATCCAATGGCTTCCCCTTGGATATTTTGCATAATACTGCCGTCTGCTTTTTCTTTAAACAAAGCTTGACCGACTCCCAACACTGCAACAGGATAAATAATAGCTGTTATCAACCACAGTAATATAGTTATACGAATAGCTCTGATAATTTCTCGAATAATAAACATAATAATTTAAGTCAATTTGTCATTGGTTATTGGTCATTTGTCATTGGGAAAATCAAATATAGATTTCCCCTTTGTCTTGCTTGTCCCTCTTCTCAATTTTTAATTTTTAATTGACAAGTCCCCAATCCCCTCCCTACGCCAATCCTATAGCCGTAATGATTAAATCAATTAATTTAATTGCAATAAAAGGTGCAATTACACCACCCAAGCCATAAATAAATATATTGCGTTGTAATAACTTATTGGATGTTAAAGGTCGAAACTTTACGCCTTTGAGTGCTAGAGGAATTAACACAGGAATAATTAATGCATTGTAAATAAGCGCTGACAGCACAGCAGAATTGGTGCTGGTTAGCTTCATGATATTTAAATTTTGTAGGTTGGCAGCAGCAAATAATACTGGAATAATTGCAAAATATTTAGCAATATCATTGGCGATCGAAAATGTTGTTAATGCTCCTCTAGTAATTAACAATTGTTTACCAATACCAACTATATCGATGAGCTTTGTCGGATCGGAATCTAAATCCACCATGTTTGCTGCATCTTTGGCAGCTTGAGTGCCTGTATTCATTGCTACTCCGACGTTAGCCTGGGCCAGTGCTGGTGCATCGTTTGTACCGTCTCCGGTCATTGCTACTATTTTGCCTTTTTCCTGTTCTCCTTGAATTACAGAGATTTTGTCTTCTGGGGTTGCTTCGGCAATAAAGTCATCGACTCCTGCTTCTTTGGCAATCACAGAAGCAGTAATGTGGTTATCGCCCGTTAACATGACGGTACGCACTCCCATGCGTCGCAACTGATCAAAGCGATCGCGTATCCCTGGCTTAACTATATCTTTGAGATAAATCACGCCGTAAATATCCCCATCTAAACAAACTGCTAGCGGTGTCCCGCCTTGCTGGGAAACCATTTCATAGGCAGCATCTAGATCTGGTGTATCTTGACCGTTGCGTGTACGCACAAATCCTTTAATTGCATTTACCGCACCTTTACGCGCCTCTTTGCCATTGGGTAAATTGGTGCCACTCATGCGAGTTCTAGCGGAAAATTCTACTGCTTCGGCTTTTTCCGGGTCGAAATCAATTTTTGCCCCTAATTTTTCCGCCAGTCTAAATATAGATTTCCCTTCTGGAGTTTCATCAAATATACTTGCTGCCAAAGCCACGTAAGCAATTTGTTCTATTGAGTGACCATTGACAGGAATAAACCCTTCTGCTAGACGATTGCCTAAAGTAATTGTGCCTGTTTTGTCGAGAACTAAGGTATTAACATCACCACAAGCTTCCACAGCTCGTCCAGAGGTAGCAATCACGTTAAACTGAGCCACCCTATCCATCCCAGCAATCCCGATCGCACTGAGCAACCCACCAATAGTTGTGGGGATCAATGCTACCAATAGCGCGACTAAAATTGCCACACTGACTTGAATTTGCACATAATGAGCAATGAACGGCAAAGTTGCCACTACAAACAGAAATACTAAACTCAGAACAGCAAGTAATACCGTCAGAGCAATTTCATTAGGTGTTTTGCTACGTTCTGCCCCTTCTACCAAAGCAATCATTCGGTCAATAAAACCCTTGCCTGGTTCAGCAGTGATCCGGATAATTAGTTCATCAGAGATAATCCGTGTCCCACCAGTAACAGAACTTGCAACATCAGAACCAGGTTCTTTTAATACTGGGGCAGATTCGCCAGTGATTGCTGATTCATCTACACTCGCAGTACCCATCACGACTTCACCATCGGCGGGAATTGTGTCACCAGCAACAACGTAGACAGTATCACCTTTTTGCAAACTTGTGGAAGAAACTTCGGTGATTGCGCCATCGGGAAAAAGTTTTTTGGCGATCGTTTCTGACTTTGTTGAACGCAAGGCGTCAGCTTGGGCTTTACCTCTACCTTCGGCAATTGCTTCGGCAAAATTAGCAAACCAAACGGTGAAGAATAAAATCGCCGTAATGATCCCGTTGAATAATCGCGGGTTGTTCTCGGTAACTGGGCCAAACAAATCAGGTTCTATTGTCACCGCAAGAGTGATCAGTGTCCCAACCCAGACTAAAAACATAACTGGGTTTTTCACTGCTTGTTGAGGATTAAGCTTCACAAAAGCATCTTTTATCGCCCTCAAATAAATACCTCTGGTATTTATCCGTGATTGTTTGCGTTTATGACGGCGATCGCTCTGACGGGAACGTGCGGGTTTGGGAGGTTTGGGGGTAGTAGCAGCTGGATTCATGGATATTGGGCATTGGGCATTGGGCATTGGGCAAAAATCAAAAGTTCTTAATTTTGACTTTTGACTTTTGACTTTTGAATTTTGACTTTTGACTTGTTTTGTCCCCGATCCCCTACCTACCAGAGGCGATTTTAAATCCTTCGGCGATGGGGCCTAACGCTAGAACTGGGAAGAAGGTTAGTACTCCTAAAATTAAAATTACTCCGGCGGTAACACTGGTAAATAGCAGAGTATCGGTTCTTAAAGTACCTGGTGTTGCTGGTACTGGTTGTTTGCGAGTCATGCTATCGGCTAACAGCACAATAGCAATAATGGGAACGTAGCGCCCCAACACTAAGCTGAAAATGGTACTCAGATTCCACCACATGGTGTTATCTGCCAAACCTTCAAAGCCAGATCCATTATTGGCGCTGGCGGAGGTGTACTCATAAACAACTTGGGAGACACCATGAAAACTAGGATTGCTAATCCCAGCTAATGTTTCTGGAAAGTATAAAGTAATTGCACTTGGAATTAAAACTGCAATTGGGTGAATTAATAAAACTACGCTGGCGAGGACAATTTCTCGCTTCTCAATTTTTCGTCCCAAAAACTCTGGTGTGCGTCCCACCATCAACCCTGTTAAGAAGACAGTCAAAATTAAATAAATAAATAGATAAGCGGTTCCTGTTCCCTGACCACCCCAAATAATTTGTAAGAACATATTTAATAGAGTGGCAAAGCCTCCCGTGGGCATGAGAGAATCATGCATCCCATTGACAGCACCAGTCATGGTACTTGTGGTAGCGATCGCCCAAAATGCGGTAAGTATTGAACCAAAGCGGACTTCTTTTCCTTCGAGATTTGGTATTTCATATCCCAAGGTGCCGTTGATCAAAGAATTGCCCTGATATTCGCTAGTAGCTGTTACACATACCAAAACTACAAAAATTGCAAACACCATCCAAAACAGCAACCAAGCTTGTTTAATGTTGTTAGCAAACAATCCATAGGTGTAAATTAAAGCCATCGGGATAGATAGCATGGCCAGCATTTCTATTAAATTAGAAGCACCGTTGGGATTTTCAAATGGATGAGCAGAGTTAGCAGCAAAAAAACCACCACCGTTTTCACCCAATAGTTTAATCATTTCAAAAGAAGCCACTGGGCCTCTAGCTATATACTGACTAAAGCCTTCCAGGGTAGTGACAGCCTGAGTTGGCAGTAATGTTTGTGGTGTGCCTGAGATAATTAAAGCGATCGCACCAATCAAAGATATTGGTAACAATATTCGTGTAATAGCACGAACGAGATCTACGTAAAAATTCCCCAGTGGTCTACCTGTCAACCCTCGAATAAAAGCAATACCTACAGCCAACCCAGTTGCAGCCGAAGTAAACATCAAAAAACCATTAGCTGCTGTTTGACTAAAGTAACTTAAAGTTGTCTCAGGGATGTAGTGTTGCTGGTCGGTATTCGTCAAAAATGAAATTGTCGTGTGTAGTGCTAAATCCCAGCGCAGTGCTTTCAAGTTCATGGGATTCAACGGCAAAGTTCCCTGAAAATTTAAAATCAAGTATACAGCAACACCCATAATCAAATTGCTGAACAGCACCGCGCGGATGTACTGTCCACCTGTCATGTTTTGTTTGCTACGTACACCCCCCAGTATATAAATAATCCGCTCAACCGGGTTCAAAACGGAGTCAAACACAGTTGTTTCACCCAGGAAGACACGAGCTATGTATCTTCCGAAAAACGGAGTGATCACTATTAAAATACAAAGCGTTAAGCCTATTTGCAGAAAACCCTGTGTCATGTATGTAATGCTGGATTATAGTTGGTCTGGCTTTACTAATAGAAAGCTAATTATTCATAACACTTGATCACTTCTAAGTCTTGAAGACTTACATTTTACAATCCCCGCACCTGTTTGAGATGGTAGTTGAAGTAGGATTCCCCAATCCCTAATTTTCAAGCACATACGCGCAAAAATAGCGATCGCCACCTATGTAACAATATTTAGAGAGCATTTATCAAGAAAAGCTTAAATTTGTGGCGATTGCCTTAAAAATCAAGCGATCGCACCATCCGGCAGGCGAAAGTGGGCAAATAAATTAGTGAAATTTCCATACAAGTGTCTTAGGTTCATCTACCAACTGCAAAATATTTTCCTTCTATTTAGTGGTTTAGCAGGAGGAGTTCTATTATCAGTTTTGGGCGGTTGTAGTCAAATACCAAATAGCGTGACTCTCTCCAGTGGTACTGTCGGTAGTTACTACCATCGCTTAGGTCAACAAATTAACTACTCTACCAACACAACTGTCGAACTTTCTGTTCGGAATTTTGAATCTCAAGGTTCCCAAGAAAACATCCAACGATTGCTAAATCATCAGGTCGATTTTGCAATAGCCCAGTTGGATGTCGCCAACGAAGCTATGCGAGCAGGAAAAGTCAAAGCAGTGGCGATTTTGGCAAAAGAGTATGTTCACATTATTGTTCGGAAAAATTCTCGGATTAAAACATTCGACGATCTTCAAGGAAAGCGAGTTGCTGTTGGTACTCCTGGTAGTGGAATTCTTTTTACAGCTAGGCAAATTATCCAAGCAGATAAGCTGAAAATTCAAGAGGATAATTCTAATTTTGACGAAGCATTCAAGAAACTAAAATCTCGACAACTAGATGCAATTATTTATGTGGGAAGTTTGGGTGCAAATGAAAAGCTGAGGCAAATATTTGTGAAAAACTCCGATATGAGCTTACTTCCTATACGAACTGCATTAGTAAACAACTTAACAGTGTTAGATCCCAGTTCCTACGAAAGTGCAATTCTACCTGTTGGCACTTATGCGTCGCGTCCACCAATTCCCAATCGAAAATTACCAACTCTTTCAACTGCAACCGTTTTAATCACTCGTCCTAACATGAATCGGCAAATAGTCGGGTTAGTTACTTGGTCGATTCTTTCTACAGCTCGTACTTATTCTCTATTCTACCCAGAACTACAAAGCTCAAAAGCAGAAGAATTAATGCGAAAAGAGCTTTTCTATATTCATCCAGCAGCAGAGGCGGTATTTGATCAGGGTGATCCTCGGACTGTGATTCTTCGTTACTGGGAAAACAACAACGACTTACAGGCTGGATTTTTCATTTTGGGAACAACTAGCGTGTTAGGGTTATTGTTGCGACAGTGGCATAGACAAAAATCCAAGAAAATTGTGACGACAACCAATAACCGAATTATTGAACTTAAGTCACTGTTACCAGATCATCCTCAGCAAGCATTGGAAAGTATCGAAGACTTAAGTCAGGAAAATCGGCTCACATTTATTGAGGGTCTAGTGTCAACAGAAGTCTACGAACAACTGCGCCACAAAACCCAAACTTTTGCTGATCAGTGTCGTACCTTGATAGAAAATCAGCGCAAAAAGTTTGTTATGGATACGCTGTTATTATTAGATGAATGGCAAGCAAGTTTACAAACCGATCCAGAAGCAGCATCACAAAAGCTGAAGCAACTTAAGCAACAATATCGAGATATGTTGTTGTCAGATCAAGTTGACATTGAAGCTTATATAGAATTGATGAATTTAACCTTAATTTCCCTGATGACTTTAGCACCAAAATCTTCTCCAGTTCATTCTGATTCTGACACTAAAAAGCAAAATATTTCAAATTGATCAATACGGTTCGGTTAAGAATTTTTCGTCATCATTTTGAATATGTAGAGACGTGCCAATAGCGCTGTAGCGCATGGCTTTGCTAAGGCACGTCTCTACAGGATTTTGCATTAGGCTGCGAAACCGCCATCAATCTTGAGGTTCGCGCCAGTAATGAAACTGGCTTCGGGACTGGCGAGATAGGAGACAAAACTGGCGACCTCGTCGCTTTGACCGTAGCGTCCCAAGGCGATTATCCCTTTTGCTCCTTCAGCAAAGGAACCGTCTGCTGGGTTCAAGTCGGTGTCCACTGGGCCGGGTTGGACGTTGTTAACTGTGATACCACGAGGACCAAGGTCGCGAGCCAAACCGCGTGTAAAACTAGCGATCGCACCTTTAGTCAAAGCGTAGACCGAGACACCGGCAATCGGGACGATATCACTGTTGACGCTGCCAATCATGATAATCCGTCCGCCCTTGCCCATGTGACGAATAGCCTCTTGAGTTGCTACAAAAACGCCCTTGACGTTAATTGCAACAAGCCGATCAAAATCATCTAGGGAGAACTGGTCGATTGGAGCCATAATAGCCGTCCCCGCGTTGTTAACAAGGATGTCAAGACGACCAAAGGTTTTTACTGTCTCAGCAACGGCGTTTTTCACTGCTTCAACATCGGTACTATCGGCGCGTATAGCCAAAGCTCGACCACCTGCTGCTTCGATAACGCGCACCACCTCATCAGCTTTTTGTGGAGAACTGGTATAAGTGAGGGCGACAGCAGCGCCATCATCCGCGAGACGTTTGGCGATCGCTGCTCCTATACCACGTGAGCCGCCAGTAACTAATGCTACTTTCTCGGTAAGTTTCTTCGCCATAATAGGGTTATTTGAGTGAATTACGTATTATTTATCGGTAAATAAACTATATTGTCTCAGTGTCCCAAGGCGGGATAGTTCACATCATATTTATGGGGTCTATATCTATTGTTAAACTGACAGACGTCGGACAAAGTTGACGCACTTGTTCCCAATCTGGTAACTGTGGCAATGCATCAGGGGCAAACTTGATTAATATTTGCCAGCGATAACGATTTGCTACTCGTAAAATATTAGCTGGTGCTGGCCCCAAGATATCTAAACCTTCTTGTTGTGGTAATGCAGCTGCTATTACCTGGGCAGCATTTTGGACTTGAATCGGATCAAGACTGCTGAGACGTAATAAAATTAACCTGCCATAGGGAGGGTAATTCAGTGCTTGCCGTTGTTCTAATTCTGTATTGGTGAAAGATTGGTAATCATGATTTTGCACCGTCTCGATAACTGGATGTTCTGGTGTATAAGTTTGCACAATTACCCTACCCGGTTCTTCACCTCTACCAGCCCGTCCAGCCACCTGAGCCAAGGTTTGAAATGCTCGTTCGCTAGCGCGATAATCAGATAAATATAGTAATCCATCGGCGGCGACAACTCCTACAAGCGTCACCTGTGGTAAATCTAATCCTTTGGTGAGCATTTGCGTACCGATTAATAAATCAGCTTCGCCGTTAGCAAATTGGGTGATTAAGGTACGATGGGCGCCTTTGGTGCGGGTGGTGTCGCTATCAAAACGGATAAAACGTAATTCAGGAAATTGCTTTGTTAATTCCTGGGCGACTCGTTGTGTCCCACTACCAAAGAATTTTAAGTAAGGTGAACTGCATTCGGGGCAATTTTTGGGATGCGATCGCGCATAATTACAGTAATGACACCGTAAAATTTGTGGCCCTTCTACCTCAGTCTGATGATACGACAGCGACACATCACAATGAGGACATTCCAACACATATCCACAATTGCGACAAGACACAAAAGTACTATGTCCCCGGCGATGGATAAATAAAATTCCTTGTTGATTTCGTTGTTTTAATTGTTGCAAAGCATCCTGTAGAGATCTACTAAAGATCGAACGATTTCCCTGCTGCAACTCTTGTCGCATATCCACAATTTCCACACTTGGTAAAGGACGCGAGTGGATACGTTCTGGAAGGGAGAGGTAGTGAGAGGGGAGCGGGGATTGGGTATTGAGAGAAAAATTGCCTCCTTGTCCTCCTTGTCCTCCATGTCCCTGTTCCCTAACTCTCACCCAACTTTCCAAAGATGGCGTCGCGGAACCTAAAACTAGGGGACAATTTTCTAATTCTGCGCGCCATTGGGCTACGGTGCGGGCGTGATAGGTGGGGATGGGAGAATCTTGTTTAAAACTGTTGTCGTGTTCTTCGTCTAATATGATCAAACCCAAGTTAGGTAAGGGAGCAAAAACAGCGCTGCGTGTTCCAATTACTACTTGAGGTTCACCTGTGAGCATTTGTCGCCAGGTGTCGTAACGTTCGCCGACGGAGAGGGCGCTGTGATAGACGTTAATTTTGTTACCAAACCGGGCGCGGAAACGATCAGTTAGCTGGGGTGTCAACCCAATTTCCGGTACTAAGACGAGAGCGGATTTACCTTGGGCGAGTAAAGGGGCGATCGCTTGCAAATAAACTTCAGTTTTTCCGGAACCAGTCACTCCATGCAAGAGAAGTATTGCATATCCTTTTATTTCTTTGATGGTAGACAATGCCTGGAATTGAGCTGTATTTAAAGATTTTGGTTGATCTGCTGCGACTTTGGGGCCGTTTTCGCTGCGTAATATTTCCCTTTGTTGAATGACAATACAACCTTGATCTTCTAATTTTTTTAAAGTCGGGGTAGTTGTATTACAAATTTGTAAAAATTCATTTAGCCATAATTCTCCACCATGACGCCTTAACACTTCTAATATTTCTCGTTGGCGCTTGCTGAGGTCAATCGGGGGTACACTGACTGTCAGTGTGATGATGGGTTTAGTCTGAGGTTTAGAGTATCTAGGCAATTCTATGTAGGTTTCTACCCAACTGCGTTGGATTAATTGCTTTTTTGCCCTGTCAAAACCTTTGATTTGGCGTCTTAAGAATTTAAAGCTATAGTCGCCCTCAGCCTGAGATTGCAGAATTTTGAGGAGTTCACGGGCTGGCAAACTGAGAAATTCATCTGCACCCTGGGGAATATTTTCTCTTTTGAGCCGCAGACGAGAATGCGATCGCCCCAACAAACCTGGTGGTAGGGCTGTGCGAATCACTTGAATAAAAGGAGTGTAATAATAGTCCGCAACTCTTTCTAATAAGTACCAGTAGCTTTGTTGAAAAAATTTTGAGTGAATTACATCTTCAACATCTCTGATATTTTCAGCGATCACGTTAGCTGGAGGCTGTGCTAACAAACGAATAGCTATTCCTCCTACCTGTTGTCTACCAAATGGCACACTTAAAATATCTCCTGGTTTTACTTCTAACCCTGGTGGTAATCGATAGGTATAGAGTTTTTCTTCTTTTTGTTCCTCTTGTTGTGCTGTTCCATCTTCTTTAATAATTCCCGGACAGTCAACTAGCACTTCAACCCATTGATTTTTATTTATTCCCACCTCATAAGACTGCCCTGATTGAGCTACGACCAAAGGAGGTAAATTTACATCATTTATATACATGGTTCCTCAATTTATAGATATATATTTATCTCTCCTAGTTGCTGAAAATAGTCCTTCCTCATCAGAGGAACTGTCTATCTAAATGTCAATAAAAATGTAATTCGCAATACTGTCATCAGACATAATACTTGATAAGTTTCCTTTTATGTAATTCCAGCTAAGGAATGAATTTTATCTATATGCGGTAATACCTCTTGAAAACAGACCAGACAAAATTAATCTCTTGCATCTTTTCAGGTTGATTTTTCTCTCTATGGTGAATAGGCAAGAGTGCTTTTCTCCCTATTGATAGATATTAAATACTCTCAGTATATGAGATGCTTCTAACTAGGCAATGGGTTGCCATACCTTTCGCTGGGCAAAATTACCAGAAATCTACTAGACCTATTGATGAGATTGAAGGATGTTTAAAGAATAACAAGGCATAAAAATTTAGATATATTAGAAAAATACATGAAGTTTTCATAATCAACTAATCTTTAAGAGTAAGTTTTATATTTGTTAAGTTTGAGCAATTTTGATTGAGAGTCTTTGACATAGTTTGTAAATAAGAAAAAAATGAGGAACCCATGAATAGTCGCAGTAGTAATGCACGCGTCAATGCGAACAGCAAAAATATATGTAAGAATGTATCTGATTGTAACCAATAGCGAAAATAAATAGTGGTCTTTCCCTCTTGCTATCCTTAGTAAACATAGGTAATCATGGGCAAAGACTCTTATTCTGAATCGTCTTAAATTAGCGAAAAGTTTTTTGCTAAAAAACAGGTGCATTTGTCACTTATAAAAATTAATGAAGCATCTTAAAGCAGCTGTCACTAAGTTATGTATCAAACCAAGCAACAATCCCTAACAGAAGCTATGAATATTGCTGAATTGGGAACAATGGAAATGATAGAAAATGCTGCCGTTAATGAAGAACAAATTCTGGAAGTTTTAAACGCAGTGGCAGATGAAGAATCCCCAATTGCAGAAAATCTGGAAATAGAAGATGGACGTAATGTAGATGAAATGGCAGCAGCGCGTCCTTCTGGATATAATAAAACCGAGTACGATGATGCTGTGGGCGCGTTTTTTAAAGAAATGGCGCGTTATCCATTACTCAAACCTGATGAAGAGGTTGAATTGGCGCGGCGAGTGCGGTTTTTAGAAGAATTTAACGAAATCCAAGCTGCATTAAAAGAAGAACTAGGGCATCAACCTAACAAATCAAACATAGCAGCACATCTACAAATAACAGAAAAGCAGTTAGAAAATCGTTTGTATCAAGGTAGGGTAGCGAAACGCAAAATGATTCGCTCCAACCTACGTCTTGTTGTATCAATTGCTAAACGATATTTAAATCGTGGCGTACCTTTTTTGGATTTAATTCAAGAAGGCGCAATGGGCTTAAATCGGGCGACAGAAAAATTTGATCCGGATAAAGGATATAAATTTTCTACATATGCTTATTGGTGGATTAGACAAGCAATCACACGAGCTATCGCTAACGATGCTCGTACTATCCGTTTACCAATTCATATAGTCGAAAAACTAAACAAACTCAAGAAAGCCCAGCGAGAACTTAAACAAAGACTAGGGCGTAATCCCAACGAAATTGAAATGGCGGAAGCATTAGAAATTCCGCCCCAACAATTACGTCAACTCCAACAATTGCGACGTCAAGCATTATCTTTAAATCACCGTGTCGGTAAAGAAGAAGACACGGAATTAATGGATTTATTAGAAGATGAAGACAACCAATCTCCAGAAGCAAAAATGAATGAAAGCATGATGCGTCAGGAGATTTGGGAAGTGTTAGGCGACGTACTCACACCACGAGAAAAAGACGTGATTTCCTTACGTTATGGGTTAACTACCAGCGAACCCTGTACTCTGGAAGAAGTTGGTAACATGTTTAACCTATCTCGCGAACGAGTGCGACAAATCCAAAGTAAAGCCATGCGGAAATTGCGGCGTCCCCACATCGCCAAGCGGTTGAAGGGGTGGCTCATATAATTTGTCATTTGTCATTTGTCATTCGTCATTGGTTAAGAGTTAAAGACTTTGAACTCTTGACTATCAGCTTTGATTATGGACTAATGACTATTGTATAGATGCGAGGAACATCGCGTCTCTACTAATGACTAATGACGAATGACCAATGACTTCTGAAAGTAATTTAATAGTGCGTTGTGCCGAACCTACTGACTGTAGTGCGATATTTGACTTAGTAAAAGCACTTGCAGAATATGAAAAATTGTCTCATGCAGTAGCTGGTAGTCCTGCTGCACTCAAGGAGCATTTATTTGGCTCCCCTAAATATGCTGAGGCTATATTAGCAGAATATACAGGGCAAGCTGTCGGGTTTGCCCTATTTTTTCATAATTATTCAACATTCCTAACCAAGCCAGGAATATATCTAGAAGATATATTTGTTTTGCCAGAGTATCGAAACCAAGGAATTGGCAAAGCACTTTTAATTAAAGTTGCTCAGATAGCTGTAGAGAGAGATTGTGGACGCTTAGAGTGGAGTGTTTTAGATTGGAACGAACCAGCTCAAGCATTTTATCGCCATATGGGAGCATCAATTTTAGACGAATGGCGAATTTGCCGTGTGACGGGTGAGACCTTGAGGGAGTTGGGAATGGGGTATGGGGTATAGGGTATAGGAGATAGGGGATCAGGGATTCTCCAAAGGAGACGCTACGCGTAGACGCGCAAGCGGTGAGACAGCGCGGTCTTGGGGGTTTCCCCCATGAGCGACTGCGAACCCGTTCGTCGAAGACGTTCCCAGAGGGTAGGGCTTCTCATAGAGTACGGTAAAGGGAAAAAGGAGAAGTGGGAAAGGGAAAGGTAATTAGAATCTTAATCATTTTTCTACTCCTCAATTCCCAATCCCAATTCCCAATTCCCAATTCCCGTTCCCCGCTCCCCGATCCCTGATCCCCTATCCCCTATCCCTCTCCCGAAGTATGACAACCTGTCTTTTGACGAGTAAAAGCCGTGAAGCTGAGAATTAGTAAGGATTATGGACTAATTCTAAGTCCTTTTTGCAGAGGAAACACAGAATGAAAAAGATTTTGTCAGTGTTGCTGCTTGGCATCACAATCTTCACTTTGGCTTTTAATCGCCCTGCTTTAGCCGCAGATGCAGCTAACGGTGCTAAAATATTTAGTGCTAATTGTGCTGCTTGTCATGCAGGTGGTAAGAACTTGGTGCAAGCAAATAAAAGCTTGAGCAAAAGTGATTTGGAAAAATATGGCATGAACTCAGCTGAGGCTATCATTGCCCAAGTGACAAATGGTAAAAATGCTATGCCAGCTTTTAAAGCTCGTTTAAAACCAGAGCAGATTGAAAATGTTGCTGCTTATGTGTTAGAACAAGCTGACAAAAGTTGGAAGTAGAAAAATCAGGGCTAGAGACTAAGAATTAGTATTCTCGTCAAGATTGAAATGAGGGATATTTGTTGATGCGGTGACGCAGTGATGCAAAGAAAAATAATTCCTCAAAACTAAATTGACAGACTATTGGGAACTAAGCCACAAATGAGTATTTAAAACTACAGATGTACACATATAGACATAGTTAAAATAAATGTCTGTTTGTGTTTATCTGTAGTTTTGTGTTAATAGCTAGTTGTATTTGAGCCTAGCTTGTTTTAAAAATTGGTGTAGGGAAATAGATTCTCTGAATTGAGATGTACTCGCGTTCGAGGATTGGGGATTAAGGAAGAGATTTTCATACTTGATTAGGAGATTTTCGACTCGTAAATTACAGCAGATTTCAGGTAAATAAGGTATAAATTTTAAAAACAAAGCCACATACTAAAAGACTTTCAAACCTGTTCCCCGTTAAGAGTTCCCTGTTCCCTGCTGTAAGTTTCTGACTCGTAAATCACTTAAAAATGGGGAATTGGGGTAGAGTGGGTGCGTAACTGTTACCTATTTTTTCTGACTTATTTTGAGCTACTTGATATCCACACAAAAAGTGATAATTTATGAATTGCTATTATCGCTTCGTTGCCAGCTTAATTAGTATTTTTATACTTAGTTGTTTATTTGTATCGTCGCCTGCGTCTTCGTTAACTACAACTACTTCTATCATCCCAACTACAGCAGAGGGTTTTTTCAAGCTGGGGGTAGAAAAGATGTTGTATGGTAACTACCAAGGAGCGATCGCAGAATTTCAACAGGCGATTCAACAGAAAAGAGATTTTGGCGCAGCTTATAGTAATCGTTGTCTTGCTTATGTCAACATTCAAGATTATCAAAATGCGATCGCAGATTGTACACAAGCAATAAATTTGTCGCCTAAAAACGCTGAGGCTTATTTAAATAGAGGAATTGCCGAGTATAGACTAGGCGACTATGAAGCGGCTATTGCTGATGATAAACAAGCGATCGCTCTCAAGCCAAGTGATTTCCGAGCTTATTATAACCGGGGAATTGCCAATGCTTCTTTGGAAAAATATCAACAGGCGATCACAGACTACAATCTTGCCTTAAGTCAAATTTTCCATATAGATGGTTCTTTACTTGCCGATATTTATAATGATCGAGGGTTAGCACGTTTAGAGCTAGCAGATCAACAAAATGCGATGCTCGACTTTAATCTCGCAATTCGCCTGAATGCAATTGACTATCGAGCTTACTTTAACCGGGGTTGTGCTTGTGCTAGACGCGAAGCTTATGCTGGTGCTGTAGATAATTTTACCAAAGTCATCCAACTTAACCCTAGTGATGGTAGTGCTTATATTAGTAGGGGAATAGCCTTTCATCGGCTGGGTTATGAACAAGCTGCGATCGCAGATTTGATCAAAGCAGCTGATTACTTTGGCTATCAGGGAGAGAAAATAGCATACGAAAAGACATTATCTTTAATCAAAACTGTACGACGACAAATACCATTTAAAGTCGTAATTGCTTGATTTAAACATCACATTATTTTGTCATAAATTGAATACTAAAGACTCTGAAACCTCTGTATTTTAAAAATATGACAGTCTGTCTTTTGACATGTATTTGCAATAACTGCTAAATATCACTGAAAGTTGTTTCTACCATCAGTGATCATAAAAGTGAAAAAGTGTTTTTCTTTGCTTCCAGGAGTTTTAATTAATCTACTCATTATCTATCCTGTTCTCGCTGACGACATTAAAAATAATCAATCACTTGTCAACCAATCTCTTCAAACAAATTCAGATATTCTGAACTTAAATCAAATAGAATTACCTGCGACAAACGCACAATTATTAACTCAGCAATCTACATCTCTTGAAACAATAGCACAGGTAGAAACCGACACAGAACCATCTTCAACTGACGAGAATACTGACAATACTACCAACGAAGCAGATATAGAAACAGAAGTTATTGGGGAAATATACACATTGCCTCAATCTACTCCTGTTTATGTAATTGAACAAGAAGAAATTCAAAAACAAGGCTCAACAAGTGTCGCTGACGTTCTCAAAAGAATGCCAGGTTTTGCTATTAATGATGTCGGATATGGAGCAGATATTCACACAGGTACATACTACCGAGGACACTCAATTAATCAGTCGGTGTTCCTGATTAATGGTAGACCAATTAATACTAATGTCAACACCTATCATGGAGCCACTGATTTAAATAGTATTCCTGTAGAATCAATTGACAGAATTGAATTATCAAGTGGTGCTGTTTCCACCCTGTATGGTTCATCTGGCTTTGGCGGAGTCGTGAATATTATTACGAAACAAGGTGGTTTAACTCCTCAATTTAATGGTGCTGTAGAATTTGGCTCATTAAATTTTAATAATCAACAAACAAGCTATAGCGGCTCATTGGATGCTGTTAAGTATAATTTCAGTTTTGAAAGAAGCTTCATTGACAATCGCTACAAAGTACCAGAGGGTGCAGCCAATCGTAATGCTGATGGTTATTTAACCAATGCAGATAGTGCTACCAGTAGTTATTTTGGTAGTTTGATCTTTGATTTAAATGACAGAAATACTCTCAGCTTCGACGCAACAAAACTTAGTAGTCGGCGTGGGTTAGTATATTTTGGTTTTCCACTGCAAAAAGACCGATTAGATCACGATGGACTAAATATTGGTTTATCTTGGAGAACTCTATTAGGTAATGGCGAAAATTCCATTCTGACAACTACATTGGGTTACAATCAGGATTATTTTAGTACTTATGGCCCTAGTGTTTTTCAAGGCAGAGAATATAACCGCACAGGTGTTTTAGATACTCAATTATTTACAGCGAGATTAGATCATGATTGGCGAACAAGTCCAGATAATAGATTGCGATGGGGTTTGGAATTTCAAAATACTAACTTAGATGGTAATACTGAAAGTACACGTCCAGATCGACTTGCTTTAAATGAAAATGAAAATGAAAATTTATTAAATACAGCTTTATTTGTTCTCAATACTTGGAACATCACCAAAAACTTGGAGCTAGATTTAGGACTGAGACAAAACTTTGATAGTCAATTTGGTAATTATCTTAATCCTAGTGTAGGATTTCGTTATGGCGTGACGCCAAGCTTTGCTGTGCGGGGAAGTTGGGTAGGAGGACAGCGCAATCCTGGTTTAGATCAACTATATCTCTATGATACTGTTCATGGTTGGTTGGCAAATCCAGATTTAGAACCAGAAAAGGGTTCATCTTGGACTGCGGGAGTAGATGTTAATTTATTAGAGAATTTAACTGGACAATTCACTTACTTTGGCAGTAGTTTAGATAATCGCTTGGGAGTTATCCAAGGAAGATGGGAAAATATTGGACTTGTGGATACTAACGGTTTTGAAGCAGCGTTAAAATGGCAAGTTAATTCTAGCTGGTCTACTTTTGTTAACTACACTTATACAGATGCTCAGATCAAAACAGGAGTAGAAAAAGGCTTACAATTGGGAATGATTCCCTATTCTGTAGCTCAAATTGGTGTTGGTTATCAAAGTGGAGGATGGCAGGCTAATTTGTACGGTACTTATAACAGTGGCGCTCGCCGAGCCTTTTTTACCAATCCAGGAGATAAAACTACAGATTTTGTTCCATCATTTTTTAATTTAGATTTCAGCGTTCGCATACCTTTAACAAGAACATTAGGAATAAGAGTATATTTAGAAAATTTACTGGGTGAGCAATACGAGCGAGTCAATCGTACCTATAGTCCTGGGTTTACTTTTCGGATTGGTTTAACATCAAATTAGTCATTTGTAATTTGTTATTAGTCATTAGTTGTTCTCCTCACATCCTCTGACTTGAAAGTCGCGAATTCTTTGTTCCCTGTTCCCTGTTCCCTGTTCCTTTACCTCATGAGAGCCAAAATTGAAAACGATGTACTTTTCCTTCATCACGAAGATGTACCAGAGTATAAAAAAGGTGGTTCTGTGGTAAGGAATAGCTATTTCTGGGCGCTGCGTTCCATTGCGGGTAAGGCCTCTAGATATGCTGACTGGGAATATGAACCAGAGGTTTGGTTTGCACTTACACGAATGCTGTTGTCGTTTACTGAGTCTGGTTATTTAGGTTTTCGAGAAACTGTGTTAGAGTTTGCCGCAGGTGAGGAAATTCCAGCAGTGCTACGAGATGTTTCGACTTGGGAATGAGAGATGTTAATCGTTAGTAATCGGTAAATTTAACCAACTGCTCAAATTCTCAGCTAACCAGTCAAGTTCTGGGTTCGTCAGATAACCTTTACCACCAAGTTCAAATTTCTTTATTCCTACCCAAATGTTAATGTGAGGTGGTACTGCAATACTACTTCCTTCGGAATCTCTCTTGTACGAAAGACGAGTGAGTTCAATTTTCACAATATTTTGTCGAGGTGCGCTAAGAACTGGTGGACATTTTACTCCCAAAATTTCACGAGTCAGAGAGATTTCTTGTTGAGTGATGCGAAGTCTGATTTGTCCAAATAAAGTAAAGAGAATATTCCAAATCAAGTAAAAGCCAACACCCAGGTGAAAGATTGCAAATAGAGCTGCGAACAATCCACCAGTACTCCACATACTCAAAGCAGCACCGTACCAGATTACAAGAAAAGAGTTCCAGGCGATCGCAAATCCAATTATCGGGATTAATCCCAGGTGGAACCCTCGTGGTGGAATCAGAATCTCTAACATCTCTCTGGTGTTGGTAACTTTGACTTTGCTACCAACAGGTTTTTTCGCAATTGCTAAGGAACTTTTTCGTAAATTTGATGTTTCTAGAGCTTCTAACGCCTGTTTTGCTGATTTTAACCGTAAATCTAAACTGGGTTCTGTGAGCCATTTCAGCCAATCGACGAGATTCGGATTGAGATTAACTCTATCTTCAAAAAGTATTCGCATCTCCCGTTGTGGGAATTCATCGGGATGCTGTCCTGTCACCAAATAAATCAGCGTTGTCCCTAAAGCATAAAGATCTGAAGCGGGTACAGTGCGTCCACCAAATTGTTCAGGAGGCATGTAGCCATAAGTACCAACAACTGTCCTAGTACCACTATTTACCACAGTTTGCACACAACCAAAATCAATCAGGTAAATCTGTCCAGGATGATTACCAGTGCGATCGCCCAACAAAATGTTACTTGGTTTAATATCTCGATGCACGATAGGCGGTTGGCGACTGTGGAGGTAATCTAAAATTCCTAGTAATTGCTTGGCGATCGCTTTTATTTCTGCTTCGCTAAAGGTACGACCAGACTCTATCCAATTTTGTAATGATCTAGCTTCAATATAAGTTTGAACTAGAGCAAAGCCTTTGCCTAATTCAGTCTCAACATCAAAGCGATCAATATATTTAGGAATCGCTGGATGATCTAAAGATTGCAGGACTTCTACCTCACGTTCAAAAAGTTTCAGATCATCCCAATTAAAGTCAGGACTAAACAACAGCAACTTGATCACAACAGATGATCCTGTTTGTAAATCTTTTGCTAGAAAAGTTCTCCGACCAGTCTGGCGACCAAGCAGAGATTGAATGTGATAGCGAGACTCTTGTGGAGTCGCTTCGCGAACGCGCAAAACTCGATTAACTAGTTGATCCATTGCTTTGGGGTGATAAGCAGGTTAAACGGCTTAACACTGTTCTATTAGTCTATTCCCTTACTATTTTATCTTTTGGCAACAATTCGTTATATCAAAAAGCATAGGAACCTAAAATTTTGCTCTTTGAGCTGTCACCTTCAAGCCATAGATAGAATTGTTGACAATATCATTGCCGTAGGGTGTGAGACTGGAAAAATTTCCATTTTGGGACATCTGGCGTTCTGTGCAATTGTCCTTCCACCAACTCCAAGCAA
Source organism: Fischerella muscicola SAG 1427-1 = PCC 73103 (assembly GCF_000317245.1). GTDB lineage: Bacteria > Cyanobacteriota > Cyanobacteriia > Cyanobacteriales > Nostocaceae > Pelatocladus > Pelatocladus muscicola_A. The sequence goes on along the minus strand of NZ_AJLJ01000205.1, from coordinate 55,413 downwards.
GCCAGCCAATTTCCTGCTCTTTTAAGCTCCGCAAAAATGCTTGATAGGTAAAACCATTTTCGGGTGCATGGTTTTGCTCACTACCATCAAGGTCATAATAACAGTATTGGGTTTTTCCATTGATTTCTTCGTCTTGCTTGTTAGCAACTTCACCAAAAACAATTGGTAAGTTGGCATCGATAGCCGTTTTAAGATGTGGTATTCCGTCATGACCAGCCCAATAAGCGTGACCGCTAAATAGAAGATTGTGTTCAGGATCGTGATCAATTAACTCCTTACCAATTTTCGTAAAAACTTCAATAGATTGACCACAATCAGGCGCATCAATCATAAGTGGTAAATGTAGATGCTGGCGTATTTTTGTAATAGCAGTTTTGTAGGCATTATTGAAAGTATTTAATGCACTAGTAGGATTGTTAGCCCAGCGATAGACACCCAATTCATTAACTAAATTGACGATCAGATACTTTTGATGTTTTTTAAGAACATTCAGCACAGGTTCAGAAGTCCACCAGGGAATTAACTGGGTATTTAACAGGTTGATATCAGGTTTGCAGGTGAGATCCCACAAACCCAGTACTGGAATAATCCGACTCGTCTTGCATCTAGTGAGAAAATTATCCAAGTCTGCAATTGTATAAGCGGGGCGATCGCTTTGACCATAATCCTTGTACCATTGAATTCTGACAGCGTTAGCTCCAGTTTTTTCTAGTTCTGCTAGCTTATCAGTTTTGGGAAAATCCCAATCATCCAGCAGGGGTAGGTTGATTCCTCGCAGAATAACTTTGTTGCCGAGGGAGTCATACAAATATCTACCCTTAGTATATAAGGTAGGATTGCGATCGCTTTTTTTGAGATTAGAGGGTTGACCAGCAGCTACAAAGGACAGCGATAAATTGGCAAGACAACCAATTCCAGCCCAAGCTAACAATTCACGACGATTCATAGTATCTTCTTGTCTTTATTTACAAATCTGTTTATCTTTCTCGTTCAGGCGAGAATTGTTTCTTAGATAATCATCCAACCAGTTGCAGCCCCTAGCAATTAGCTGCTCAAAATCTAGAGTTTCTGCATTCCAAAGTTCAACAAGTCCATCCTCACTGACAGAGGCAATTTTTTTGCCATCAGGACTGAAGCTAATATTCCAGAGAGGATAACCATTTCCCTCAATAGTTTTGATTTCTTGACCATCTGTTATCTGCCAAAGTCGGATTGTGTTGTCAGCACTTGCAGAGGCCAAAATTTTGCCATCAGGACTAAAGCTAAATCTAATCTCTCCAGGAGTATGACCTTTGAGTGTTTTGAGTTCCTGACCATCCAGACTCCAGAGTTTAATAGTGTTATCCCGACTGGCAGAGGCAATTATTTGACTATCAGGGCTAAAATGGACATCGGTAACATAACTACTATGTCCTCTAAAGGTTTTCAGGTTCTTACCTTCTAAGTTCCAAAGTCTGATTGTGCCGTCATTATGAGCAGAGACAATTGTCTGACCATTGGGACTAAAATTAACACTCCGAACTTTACCAGCATTTGCTCTAAAAGTTCTGAGTTCTTGACCGTTAATAGCCCATAGTTTGACTGTACCATCATAACTACCACTCACTAGGGTTTGACCATTAGAGCTAAAGCTGATATCAATAACTTCGTCTTTGTGTCCTGTGAAAATTCTCAGATTTTGACCATTTAAATGCCAAAATTTGATTGTTTTCTCGGAATTAGCAGTAGCAATTATCTGACCATTAGGACTGAAATTAAGATTCCAAACTCGATTCCAAACTAGGTCACTGTTTGGGCTAATGGATTTGAGTTGTTGACCATCAAGACTCCAAATTTTAATAGTTTTATCATCTCCAGCAGAAGCAATGATTTTCCCATCGGCATTAAAATTTACAGCCCAAAGAGAATCATTATGTCCACTTAAAGTTTTGAGTTCTTGATTGTTAATACTCCAAAGTTTAACTGTGTTGTCAGCACTCGCAGAAGCAATGATTTTCCCATCGTGACTAAAACTCGCGCCAAAGACAGAATGATTATGTCCTTTGAACTTTTTCAGTTCTTTGCCATCAATGCTCCAAAGTTTAACTGTTTTGTCAGCACTTGCAGAAACGATTGTCTGACCATCTGGACTAAAGCTGACACTATTAACATAGTTTTCATGTCTGCCAATAGTTTTTAGTTCTCGGCCGTCTAAACTCCACAGTTTGACTGTGCTGTCTCCTCCCGCAGTGGCGATCGCTTTACCATCTGGGCTAAAACTCACACCAAAAATCGATTTATCACTCGCTTTAAAAGTTTTGATCTCTTGTCCATCAATACTCCAAATTTTGACGACTCCCTCTTGATCCGCTGTGACAAGAGTTTTATTATCAGGGCTGCAACTGATACTCCAAACAGAGTCGTTATGCCCTTTGAGAGTTTTAATTGCCTGTCCCTTAATATTCCAAAGTTTGACTGTATTATCTTCGCTAGGAGCAGCAATTAATTTACCATCAGGCGTAAAACAAATACTGCTTACAAACTCCTCTTCATCTTGCCCTTGGAAAGTGATAATTTCCCGTCCATCTAAACCCCAAATTTTGACGGTGTTATTTGCACTAATGGCAGCAATCATCTTGCTATCTGGACTAAAAATCGCACTTATAAAAATCTGATTTGGGGCAGTGAATTTTTTGATTTCTCTGCCATCAAGACTCCAAAGTTTAACTGTGTTATCTTCACTAGCAGTAACAATATTTTGACCATTTGGGCTAAAATTTACACTTCTGACGGCATCATTGTATCCTTCCAAGCGATTTCGTTCTTTGACTTTGTAAACTGCACGTTGCAATGCTAATCTTACTGATTCTCTAGTGTTAGCATCTGCCCAAGTTGCTGATTTCAATTGCATGGCTGCTTTGAGGGCGGCGACTAAAGCATCAAGTTCTTGATTGGAGTTTAATAAAGCAGTGGAAGAGATACTCAGGGATCTGATTCTTTCTCGTTGTATATCTTTGATCATCATATTTGCCCAAATTCCTGCAACTATTGCTGTAATCAGGGCGATCGCTAATACTCCCCCGCCAATCTGAATCCGTCGTTTGGCTTTTTGATTGGCTGCAACTAAAACCTCATTCGCTTCTGCTAAAATCTTTGACGCTTCTGCTTCTGCTTGTAATCTTTTCTGAACATCCCGCTTTTCTAATTCCTGACTAGCATCTAAAAATCTCCGATCCAAATCGCTTAAACCTTTATCTGCTGCCCAATTGCGGGCATCCTGCAAGGTTTGCCCACGCAACAAACGCGACTCATCTTGAAAATTAGAATTTACCCAAGCATTTAACGCTTGTGCATAGGGTCGAATATTTGTCAAGATTTTGTCGAGCCATGCTTGATTAAATATCTCTGCATAGATGCGATTATAAATTTGCAGCTTTCCCTGTTGCTTGACAATTAACCCTGTCAGACGTAGTTGCATTTGTTCAGGGCTATCATCTGCGGGGATTTCTCCTTGGTGTAAGATTTGCTGATACAACCCTAATAATCGCCCAGTTTGATTTTCTGCATTTTGCGTGAGGCGATCGCGGATTGTTCGTAAATGTTCTGGTTCATCCTGTGCTTCCCAATTTTCAATGATTTGGTTTTGCACCAATTCCTCTACACATTGCTTTTCCTGATGTTCTAGGAATGAATAACTAGAATTACAAATTAGTTGACACAGTTTCTGAGTTAAAAATGGCTGCCCACCAGTCCACTTTAACACCTCTTCCATTATTGCTTTCGGTCTAGCAACTCTTCCCTCGAAACCTCGAATTAAAGCGTCTATTTCATTTAATTTAAATCCAGTTAATTCGATAGCTCTTCCTATATTAAAAGGTGTGCGATTTGTATCAGCAATTAAATTAGAAGGAGTCGCTACTCCCAATAAGCAAAAGGTGAGCCGTTGATATTCTGTATTATCTGCCCGTTGATTATAGCAAGCACGAATAAAAGCGAAAAAATCATCTTTAAAATTGATTCTTAAAATGCTATCAATTTCATCAATAAAAATGATAACTTTTCCAGTAAATTCTGTTAATAATACATCATCAATCAATTCACTTAATCTTTGTTTTGGGGGTAAAAATTCCTGCGATCGCCACCAAGTTCCAAAATTCACTTTTCTGGATAAACCAAAACCCCGCAATAGCTCAGAAACAAAGCCGCCATACCATTCAGAAGGTGTCACATGGCTACCAATTCTTGTCAAATCAACCGATGCACATTGTATACCTTGCTCTTTCAGTTGTTTCATAATATGAACTCGCAAGCTAGACTTACCCATCTGCCGCGAGTTTAAAACATAACACAAATCCCCATTTTTCAAACCTTCATAGAGTTCATAATCAGCTTGACGCACCACATAAGTTGGGTGTTGATATTCTAGACTACCTCCAAGTTTGTAATAGTTAAAAGCTGTCATGATGTTTCAGAGGATATTTGAAAAGTGGGGGCTATTGTCAGAGGGTGTTTGAAAATTTGGCAATAGAGTCAAAAAAACTCTCAGGTCATAAATTTTTACTCCTCATCACTTTTCAAACACTCTCTGAGGGAAACAACTAATGAACTTAATAACATTATGCCGGATTACAAGATATTTAAAACCTCAACATTATTTAAGTGAAACGAGCGAAAGCTGGTTAATTTTAATGTGATAAATGGATAACGAAGTTCTACGTTAATTAGCTGTAATTGACTGTTGTTCCCAAGGAGAACATGTTGAACGTCCTAAGAAATGCGTGTTACAGCCCTGGACTTTAAAAGTATAGGTAGTCCCCGAATAGACATTATTGACTCTAAAGTCTCCGCTTCCACCTCCAGGGCGTTTGATTTGAACCTCATCTTTACCGGGACGCGACCAACGCACATTGTAAGTATCGTAGTTTTCCTGGCCATTCCAATGAATGACTAAGCTATTACCATCTTGATAGAGATTATCTATGCAAGGGCGATCGTAAGCACAACCTATATTGTCGTTACCAAAACCAGCCTGTACAACGGATATTGGAGTCAGAAGAAGTGTTAATGTACCCAACCCCCCCAGAGTGGTGAGAGTTGCTAAGACTGTTCCTAAATATTTGTTGGACATGATTTGTACCTACTTTAATTGAATAATGTTTGACGAATAGATGACTGAAATTACTTTTTTGGATCGCAATTAATTACACTGGCTATCAAAGAACTCAGTCAGATATTTTTTACTCTTTCCCCAGATTAATTGAGAGCCTATTGATAAAGTAGGGGAGCCAGTGCGGTGGACGGGTTTCCCGGCATAAAGCATCTGGCGTTGTGTTACGGCTATGCAAGTATTTGGGAGTTTGAGAAAGTAAGGATTAGCCGTAACGCACCCTACAATTTAATCTTTACTTTATAAACTCTTTCTGAAGAGCCGTGTTTTATTTTGGATGTTAATTCATCCTTGATTGGAATTATGCATCGTAATTTTATAGCTGTCGATCCAGAAAATGTCAGGAGTTCAATAGAGTATTGAATCAGTAATGTTAGGTAAGCTAAATCCTTTTATGTTAACTATTTTGTCTAGATTGTTAACTGACGTAATATTTCAATTTAACCATGTATGGCTACTTATTTGATTAGATATTAGAGGTCGCAATTAAAAGTAGCCTGATCTGCAACTGACTTTTTATGACATTTACTGATCTTTTAGATAAAACTGTTTTTTGAGTTTAACAATTCTCAGTTAAACCACTGATTTTTTAGGTATAGACAGCAATTAAATGAAAACACATAATCTTAGTTAACGGTCAAATTTGCTATCAAATTCATAAATTAAAAGGAAATTTTATGAAAGTTAAAAAATTTGGTTTTGGCTCATCAACATTTTTACTAGCAACGATTGGAATCATGCTTTCCTTTGCACCGATAGCTAAAGCTGAATCTGAAGCTGTACAAACAAATTCCTGCGCCACACAACCTGGCTACCCCTTGGGTCGGTGGACAGTTAGCGTGCAAAATGCCACTGAGGCCAACTATTCCACTTTTGTCACGTTCACAACTCCAACCAGCGGAACTTGGCTACCTTCTACGGGAACAGGTAGCTTTACTACATCATCCGTTCCGGCTCCCGGAAAGGAAATTATTCTGATCCATCGTGACGATCAGTACACCGATTATTCGAGCAAAAATAAACTGGTAGTTTCCCACGATGGCTGTCATATGAGTGGAACTTTTCTGGATAGTCAAGGACATCGGGGCGAAGCTAGATACAGATGGACGGGAGAATAAGCAGGGGTCAGTTTAATGGTTAGTCAAAAAACGATTGAAATTGTTAAGGCAACTGCACCGATTATTAGAGAAAAAGGTGAAGAGATTACCAGGCGGATGTATGAAATTACCTTTGCAGAGCGACCTGACTATAAACGCGGCTTTGAAAATACTTGGATGCAGCATCTAGACGGTGGTGAGCAAGCACACAAGTTAGCTGCGGCTGTTTATGCTTATGCTACTCATATTGACCGCCTAGATGAGTTGGCTATGGCAGTAGAACACATTGCCCATCGTCATGTAGAGACTCACATACTTCCTGAACAGTATCCGTTAATTGGGGAAAAGCTTTTGCAGGCAATGAAAGATGTTTTGCAAGATGCTGCAAATGATGAAGTTATTTCAGCATGGGCTGAAGCTTATACTGCTTTAGCAGACATTTTTATTCAAAAAGAAAAGGCTATTTATCAACAAGAAGATCGAGAACTAACTGAGCGATTAGCAAAAGCTAACTAACCTGATACATCGGGTTAATTGAAGCCGCTTGTATTTGCTCTTGATCGCTTGGATTGGCAAGTGCGATCGCCAAATCTCAACATGGTGAGCGACTCAGTTATGCTTTTAAATCAAGGTGATATATATGCTCAGACGCATTTTCCTTTCCGTTTCGATACTAACTCTATCCGCGACTTCAGTCGGTTCTACCTTAATTAGCTACCAAGATAAAACTCAAGCTCAAGTTGCAAGACCATCAGGTATCATAACTCGCCCTAATGTTGTGACAAAATGTTATATCTATAAGCTAAATCCAAATTTAGCCCAAATACAACAAAGCGTATACAACCAAGTTAATCAGTATCGAGCTTCTCAAGGTCTCGCGCCTCTGAAACTAGATGCTTGCGTAAATCAGCAAGTGCAGGCATATGCTCAAGAAATGGCTAATGCAGGAAAACCTCTCAATCATCAAGGACTTGAGCAGCGAGGGCAAGCATTATCACAAATCATCCCTCACAATAGCTATGCGTACTACGAAAATGAGTATTACTGCTTTGGTTGTGATAGCGATCCTGCAACACCAGCAGTTCAGTGGTGGCTGAATAGTCCTGGTCATCTAAATAATATCTTGAGTCAAACTGAATTAACTGGAATAGGAGTTGCCGTGAATGACAAAGGCGAATACTATTTCGCGCAAATGTTTATTCATGCTCAGTAAGATTTATGGCGTTTAGTGTTAAGTCAAATTGCGAGGTTGGACATAATGAATCAGAAAGAGTTGAGAAACAGGATTGCGATCGCTATGGGAGTGGTGTTGAGTTCTTCTACATTGCTGCTAGGGAATGGGGCACTTGGTAATCCCAGCGACATCTCTGGAACTTGGGAGATTGAGGCGAATAAATACACAGGCACTCTCGTGATAGACAACAATGGAGGTAACATTTCCGGCAGTGTCTTCGATCAAAGTATTGAGGGATTTTACATTCCTGATTCTCGTCGGATTGTGTTTGTCCGCAAAAAACAGGGGATTCCTTATCAATTTTATGAAGGAACAGTTTCTAGTAGTGGTCAGCAGATGAGTGGGGAGTTTCATGTTTGGAATTCGGCAGGTGGTGCATCAACGACAGGGGTAGATTTCAACTTTTCTGCAACGAAGAAGTAGCTATTTCTTTTTTGTCATTAAACATGCGGAAGGAGTCAAAAGATGACATTATTTTCCAAGTTTTCTAGGGCTGCTGCTGTTGCTGCAATCTTGACTGCAACTCTAGCTACAGACACCGCACATGCTCAACAAAGTTATCCCATGACCTGTCGTGGTGGGGGTACACTGAGCATCAGAAATGATGGTGGAAATGGGGTGCGAATCAGATTCCAACCTGGAGATGGTGCTGCAACTCAAGGTTTGTCTCCTGGTCAGTGTACCTGGTCGGATCGAGCATTAAGACCAGGTGAACCAACTGTAATCTGTGACAACAGTGCAAGTGCAGCTAAATATGTGAGTTTATTAGTTCAGTCAAATCAATACGCGATCGTGCAGGTTTATAATGACGGTCAGGGTTGTATGCAAGTGACCCGTGTTGGTCCTTAACTTTTTGCCACACCAATTGTTCGCTTTGCTCTGATTGGCAGGTAAGCTCTGGTAGTTCTTCCAAAAGCAACAAGTGCTATATGACCGAACCAGAAAAAGAATCTGAAAAACAGCAAGGTATTAGTAAAGAAGCGTGGACTGCAATTAGTGCGATCGCAGTAGCGTTAATTGGCGGTATTGTTACTATATTCGCTACGATATACGGCAAACCTTCGCCTAGTCCACCACCTTCTAATTCTCCTTCACAATCTTCTACAACATCAAGTTCACCTTCTACTTCTCTTTCACAATCTCCTACAATATCAAGTTCACCTTCTGAAACTACTCCTGTCCCAACCGTTCCTCCATCTGCTTCTCCGTCGGCTCAAAGGCTAGCACAGGCTTTAGATAGTGTTAACATAGATTTCAGTGAGTCTAAACTACGTGACCACTTAAACAACCCATTCTCTAATTATCCGCAGTTTGCTGAAGGCTGCCTCAAGCTTCTTAATAATCAACGCCTAAAGAAAAAAGTGTATTTTGACGTGATTTTTTGGAACTATACACAAGAGTTACGAGGTAAAGTAACCTCTGATTCGCCTGATGGTGATCTTAATACGAATATAGTGAAAGCTGCTATGGTCAAGGCTTACAACACACGTAACGGCAGTAATGCTCTGTCTTTTGGAGACATTGTGGAACCAAAACAGTGAGAAAGAGCATAATCATCGGATTTTGTAGCTTGTATACCGCTTATGAAACGTTATTAATAATATTCAATCTACTAGCCAGCAATCAAATACTATATCTTCAAGTGTTCCCGAAAATATTGTTGATATAACTGACAGCGTGGAACTAATTTATCGCCAACTCTCTTAACTAATCCCATACTATATAACTGATATGCTTGTATTGTTTCTATATCAACTGGTTCTGTTGCCATCACTACTTGCATAAATGCCTCGGCTAGGCTGGGATTGACTTGAAAAATATGCAAAAATCGCCGTAAATGTTCTTCATAAATTCCGGCATTTGTGGGAGCAGTTTGTAATAAATTTTCCAGTGTTATATCCCCAACTGCGAGGTGATAAAGTGCCAGTCTAATTAAATATGGATGTCCTCCAAACATAGACATTAATTGCTGTACTTGGGTTGGATTGTAATCAAGTTTATGACGCTGGGCTAAGTCTTCTATTTGTTCTGGGGCAAACTCTGTCAATTCAACTACTAAACCAACATTAAATGGTGATTGATTTATATCCAATGACCCATAGTTTTCAGTGGAATGTACTACAGCTAATCGTAATTTTTCCCACATTTCTACAGTTTTAGCTTCTTCATGCCAACTACGTAACATGGCAAAAAAACCTTGAGAAATGTCAGGATATTGAAAAACTCTATCTACTTCATCTAATGCTAAAACTAAATTATTATTGATTGGATTCAGAATATAATCTTCAAAATATGTAGTGCAATTAATAATGCTACCCCTATACTCATCCCAAGATTCATTGAATGAATTAGGTAGTTTTAATTTGTGACTAACATAAGCACAAAAGCAACGCAAAAATTTATCCAAATTACTAAAAACTGTTGTGTCTGCTTGCAACAAGTTTAAACGTACTGTGTGATAACCTCTCTGATTTGAATGAGCGATAATTCTATCAAGCAGAGATGTTTTACCCATTTGTTTTGGAGCTTTAATCCGAATTAAAGAACCTGCTTGGAGAATAGTTTCATAACAACGTTCTTCTACTGGCGTTCGCTGGATGTAAAATGCAGAATTCAGTGGCACTAAACCTTCTGGGTATTCTAGCGTAAATTCATTTTTAATGGTACTGTAACTATCATGATGCACTTCTGCTGGCAGAATATTGATATTCCTAAAGTTAGAACGCTCGATCGCTGCACGAAAATTAGTTTTACTAACCTCTTCTCCTAATGCTTCTGAAAGTAACTTCCATAATTTGAAACCTACATCCTGCCGGAGATATTTGGCTGCATAACCTTCATTGGTGGCAATTTCATCATAACTTAGTCCTTGCCATGAGCCTTGAAGGATAATTATTTCCACATCTTTCAAGTGTCTGTTAATCTTGTTAAAGACTACTCCATCTAAAATTTCTAACCCTTCTTCCCAGTTCATTCTTCATCCTGAATAGATATATAAGATTTTTATTTGAGTTTTAAAAAAAGATTTACTTTTGAAAACTGACAAAATCAAAAGTACTGTGTTTAATAAACCACTTCAACATCTATTTCAAAGTAAATCTGCGATCGCGATTTCTTCTCCATGCTGGTTTACCATTGTTTTCTCTTGCTTGCTTTCTCTTACACTTGTACGCACAACCGTATTTTCTCATGTAGAGGAATAAACAAGCTCAACAATATAGGGTCTAATTAATCACAGTCTGTTCCTACAATATCATTTAGAGACTTCCAGAGTATCAGTCAAGATATGTGCAAAACTGGGATATATTGTAAAGTTTAATTTATTCCTTGGCGGGACGAAAAGTTAGTGCAAGAGATGAATGTTCAAACTAAAACAAGCAGAGGAACCAATAAATCATCCTTTGTGTGTCCAATTCCTAAAAAGCGTCTATCTTCTGAGTAAACTCGCAATATTCGTGAAGAATTATTTTCAAAAGCAATTTTCTGACCTTGACACCATTTTTGATCTGCTGGTGCGCTTAAGCTGACAGAGGGTAAATGCTGCAAAGCTAGGTCGGGGGGAAGGGGTTGAAAAGTTTCGGCTTGTAGTTGTGTTTCTAATTCGGTAAATGTCAAGCTATTTTCTAGTATAAAACCACTGCTAACGGTGCGTTGCAAAGCGGCGAGAGTACCACCAGTTTCTAATACTGTACCCAAATCACGAGCGATCGCTCTAATATATGTTCCCGTACCACAGGCGATCGCCACATCTATTTCTGGAAATTCCCCTTCTCGCCAGTCTAAAATTTCTATTTTGAATACTTCTACCGTTCGCACTGGTGCTTCCACACTTTCACCCTTGCGTGCTAATTCATATAAACGCTTTCCCTCCACTTGTATGGCGCTGTAACTCGGTGGAATTTGCTCAATTTTGCCTTGAAATTTTTGGAGTGCAGTTTCTACTGTTTCTACAGTTAAATTTGTAACTGGTTGCTTTGTAATAATTTCTCCTTGTAAATCATCAGTTGTGGTACGTACACCAAGCCGAATAGTAGCTCGATAAGCTTTTTCACCAGGAAGATATTGTAATAAACGCGTAGCTTTACCCAGTGCAATTGGTAACACACCTGTTGCTGCTGGGTCGAGAGTACCAGCATGTCCGACTCGCTTGAGACGCACCAGCTTTCGCGTCTTCGCCACGCAGTCATGAGAAGTCCAATCAAATGGTTTGTTGAGATTGAGGAAACCAAACACAATAATAGGGGATAGAGGATCGGGGACAAGGGAGTGTGGGGAGTGTGGGAGAACAAAGGACAGGGAGAATAACTAGTGACCAATGACCAATGTACTAATTATTCTCCAATAAAGTGTGAAAGAGAAAGGGATAACAAAGAAAGCAGAAGGGGGAAGTAGATATTTTTGCTCGTTTATCCTGTATTCTTTTTTAATGCGATCGCCATAGGGCATACAGAAAGCCTTGATTATTTATCCTTAGATGTGGTTAAAAATGCAAGAAAAGCTGCCAAAAATCTTTAAATTAGAGGCAGGTAATGCCAGTAAAAATGTTTTGCTATTGGCAGGAATCTTTTTTTTCCTGTGTCTGTTATTTACCCTGCACCGCTACTATACTTTTTACGCTTCCTTCGACCAAGGCATTTTTAACCAAGTTTTTTGGAATAATCTGCATGGTCGCTTTTTTCAAAGTTCTCTTTCTTCTAGTCTTTCTACTAATGTAGTTCATGCGGGCGAATTTCCCACAGTATATTATCATCGCCTGGGTCAACACTTTACGCCAGCGTTGTTGCTGTGGCTACCAATTTACGCTTTGTTTCCCTCTCCGGCGACTTTGACTGTTTTGCAAGTCACACTCATTACAGCAGCGGGTTTAGTATTGTACGTACTTGCAAGGCAATATCTCCAACCACGATTAGCAGTCATGATTACCGCCAGCTTTTACGGTGCAAATGCGGTGATCGGCCCAACTTTAAGTAACTTTCACGACATTTGCCAGATTCCTCTGTTTGTATTTACCCTGCTGCTCGCAATGGAAAAACGCTGGTGGTGGTTATTTTGGTTGATGGCAGTTTTGATTTTAGCTGTCCGGGAAGATGCTGGGATTGGATTATTCGGAGTGGGAATTTACATGATTTTGAGTCAACGCTTCCCCCGCGCTGGCGTTGCTGTGTGTATCCTCAGTTTTGGTTACATATTGGTGCTGACTAATAAAATCATGCCTCTGTTTTCTGAAGATGCTTCACGTCGATTTGCGATCGAACGATTTGGACAATATATTGATGGTGATGAAGGTTCGACTTTAGATATTATTCGGGGCATGATTAGTAACCCTGTGCAGTTTTTAGTCGAATTAGTCACACCTGTAGATGGAACAATTAAGTATTTACTCGGACAGTGGTTGCCTTTAGCGTTTGTACCTGCTGTTGCGCCTGGTTCTTGGATGATAGCTGGCTTTCCATTGTTGCAATTATTTATTAGCCGGGGTGAATCTGTTCTTTCAATTACAATTCGTTATGCCTTAGCTGTAGTCCCAGGATTATTTTACGGCTCTATTCTCTGGTGGTCACAGCGTCAGCAAAAATTCAAACCTTCATTTCGCCGCTTGTGGATAGGTTGTATTTGTCTGTCTTTGTTTTTTAGCTTCACATCTAACCCAAATCGCACTTTTTACTTTCTGATTCCTGATTCAATCAGACCACTAGTATATGTGTCATTGCCACAACAATGGCAGCATGTAAATCAGATACGTCCCTTGCTGGCACAAATTCCCTCTGATGCTAGTGTATCTGCAACAACTTATTTGGTTCCCCATCTTTCTAGTCGGCGAGAAATCCTGCGTTTACCTGCTTTAGAACTCCGTAATGATGCTCAAGAAGTGATCAAAGTAGATTATGCGATCGCTGATCTTTGGCAATTGCAAAAATATCAAGCTGCATTTAAAAGCGATCGCCGTTTATTAAAAGATTTAGTACCACTGATTGACCAGCTCACCAATAATCGCGAATATGGAATCATCAGCTTTCAAAATGGCGTCATTCTTTTAAAAAAAGCTGCCAGTTCGGACACACAAGCAACAGCAGCTTGGTTACAATTCCAGCAAGATTTGGTGAAAGGGTAAAAGGGATCGGGAATCGGTGATCAGGGAGCAGGGACAAGGAGGACACGGGAGAAAAACCAACCATTGACCATTGACCAATGACAAATTTTAGAGGAAAAAAACTTATTACCAGAAGCAAGTTTTTAAATTTAGATAAGTTAATAATTTTAGAGAAATGTAAAGGCTTGGGGGATTGCATCCAATGAAAATACTAGTGCTGAGTTGGGAATTTCCGCCCCGTATTGTTGGTGGAATTGCGCGTCATGTCTCAGAGTTGTACCCAGAACTCGTTAAGTTAGGACATGAAGTTCATCTGATCACACCAGAATTTGGTCATGCACCCATGTATGAATTAGTGGAAGGGATGTCGGTGCATCGGATTCCTGTAGCTGGTGGGAACGACTTTTTCCACTGGGTAGTAAACATGAACCAGAGTATGGGTAGTCATGGCGGAAAATTGATCGGTGAGGAAGGCCCTTTTGATATCATCCATGCTCATGATTGGTTAGTGGCAGATGCAGCGATCGCTCTCAAGCATACCTTTAAAGTTCCCTTGGTTGCTACAATCCACGCTACTGAATACGGACGCTACAATGGTATTTATACTGATACCCAACGTTATATAAGTGGTAAAGAAGAACTATTAGCTTACAACGCTTGGCGAGTGATCGTCTGTACCGACTACATGCGCCGGGAAGTAGAACGAGCGTTACACAGTCCTTGGGATAAAATTGACGTTATTTATAACGGTATTCGTCCAGAAAAGAAACGCCATCACGAAGATTTTCATGCCTTAGACTTTCGTCGGCAGTTTGCTGAAGATGACGAAAAAATTGTTTATTATGTCGGTCGCATGACTTACGAAAAGGGTGTATCTTCGCTGCTAGCTGCGGCTCCTAAAGTTTTGTGGGAAATGGGTGGTTATGTTAAATTTGTGATTATTGGTGGCGGCAATACTGATCATCTCAAAAAACAAGCTTGGGATACAGGTATTTGGGATAAATGTTATTTCACAGGCTTTATGTCTGATGAATACTTAGATAAATTTCAAACTATCGCTGACTGTGCTGTTTTCCCCAGTCTTTACGAACCCTTTGGAATCGTGGCGTTAGAAAGCTTTGCTTCTCGTGTACCGGTAGTTGTATCTGATACTGGTGGTTTTCCTGAAGTAGTACAACATACAAGAACAGGCATTATTACTTATACTAATAATCCTGATTCTCTAGCGTGGGGAATTTTAGAAGTGCTAAAAAACCCCGGATACCGACAATGGCTGACTGATAATGCTTACGAAGATTTAGAAAGACGCTTTAGCTGGCCGAAATTAGGTAAGCAAACAGAACAGGTGTATGAGCGAGTGGTACATGAGCGATCGCTCGTAGTTTGGTAGCAGTTAGAATGCAGAGGGACGCGGAGAGATATAGTTCTTTGCGTCTTTAATATATGCAAGTTTCAGTAAGTCAGTACAAATTAAATTCAAGATAACTGGCGAGAGTCAATTATTTTACTATCTGGTTTTGTGGTTCGAGAAAATTTACATGCTTTTCAAAAAAAATCTAAACATGGTATAGAACATCACAACAAGATGTTAAACTTATAAAAAAGAGACTTAAAAAGGCACAAGAAGATTATTTAGAGCAAACTAAAATCGAAGGAGAAATGACATGACTGAAGATAATAGAGTACATGTCGGTAGTGGTAATGTATTTGCAGATTTAGCAGATTTAGGACTATCTAATCCTGAAGAAAGATTAATAAAAGCTGATCTAGCACGTAAAATCAGCGAAACTATTAACTTCAGAAAATTAACTCAAACTGAAGCAGCCGAAATTTGAGGTATTGATCAACCAAAAATTTCAGCATTAAGTAGGGGTAGATTAGCAGGTTTTTCAACAGAGAGATTAATCTATTTTTTAAATGCATTAGGTAACGATGTAGAAATCATAGTAAGAGCTTATTTATAAAGTAAATATTAAGTAGGGTGTGTTACGGCTATGCAAGGATTTTGGAGTTTGAGAGAGTTAAGATTAGCCGTAACGCACCATCTTTCTCGGTGCGTTAAGCGTTGCTATAACGCACCCTACAATTTAAGGTTTACTTTATAAATCGTCTCTAAAACCAAAACCTGAAAGTCGTAATTATGCTAAAACCAGTGTCATCTGCTACTAATTGACACTTTATGTAGTAGGCTGCTACGCAGTTTATACTTAAGTCGATAAGAGCGATCGCCTTATTCTTTCCAAGCAACAGCAACTTGTCTGACTATTTCCAAAAACCTCTGCACCGTTGCAGATGTATTGTCGCGTCGCCAAATCATCGCCAGCGCTACCTTGGGTGTAGGTTCTTGCATTGGTTTATAAATCACCCCAGTTCTTTGCAAATGTTGCAGTGATTCCGGTACGATCGCCACACCCATCTCTGCTGCAACTAAACTCACAATTGTTTGCATCTGAATTGCTTCTTGGGCAACCATAGGACTAAAATTGGCTTGCTGGCAAAAACTAATAATTGAGTCGTACACTCCAGGAGCTAAAGGACGAGGAAATAAAATGAAGGGTTCACCTTGGAGTGAAAACAGCGATACACTCGATTGATTAGCTAGTGCATGGGTTTCTGGTAACGCTACCACTAAGGATTCGTAAAAAATAACTTCCCAACAAAATATATCTTCTTCTACCGGTGGACGCAGAAATCCAACATCAATTCGGTTATCTCGCAACCATTGTAATTGTTGATCTGTAGTCAATTCATGCAATTCAAGATTGACGTCGGGGATGCAACTACGAAATGTCCGCAGGATAGTTGGCAAGATATTATACGCAGCAGAACTGACAAAGCCAACTACAACCTGTCCTCCTAAACCACGACTGGTTTGTCTTCCCAATTGCACCGCTTGTTCTAGCTGCTTGAGAATTTGTTGAACTTCACCTAAAAACACCTCTCCAGCTGCGGTTAACTGCACAGTTCTTTTGGTGCGGTGAAACAATTGAAAACCCAACTCTACCTCTAACTGACGAATTTGTTGACTTAGAGGAGGTTGAGCGATGTGTAAGCGTTCCGCCGCCCGTCCAAAATGCAATTCCTCAGCTAATGTCACAAAGTATCGTAGGTGTCGTAGTTCCATTGTGGAGACAAGTTATCAGTTATCAGTTATCAGTCATCAAATTAAACTGTTCACTGATTCCTGTCCCAATGGCTTGGTCAACTTGTTTCAACAATGCTTCTAAAGTGGAGGAATTATCTAAGACTATATCAGCACGAACGGCTTTTTCTGCGATTGGCATTTGACTGTGAATTCTCGCTTGTGCTTGCTCGAATGTGAGATTGTTTCTTTGCATTAATCTTGCTAACTGCTGTTGCTGGGAACAACACACCACCCAAATTTCTGTGACTAAATCAGTCATTTTGGCTTCAAATAATAAAGGCACAACTAATACTAGTATTTTTGCGGTAGATGCTTGAATCTCGGCTAAAAAGCGATCGCGTACGTAAGGATGAATCAAATTCTCTACCCAAGCGCGTTCATCAGGATGATGAAAGATGATTTTACCTAATTTTTGACGATTGAGATCACCATTTGGTAGTAAAATTTGATTACCGTAATGAATGGCGATCGCATCGAGAATAGGTGAACCAACACAAACAGCTTGTCGAGCATAAAGATCCGCATCCAAAACTGGCAAATCATAAGCATCTGCCAAGTAATTGGCAACTGTTGTCTTGCCTGTAGCAATACCACCTGTTAAGCCAATGATTTTTCTGGTCATTAGTCATTGATTCATTTTATTCTCTGGACAATTGACTATTGACTATTGTACAGACGCGTAGACGCTCGTAACGAGGCGAATAAAAGAAAAAGAGGGGAGGCTTCTATTAGAGATCCAATTGGCCCACAGATTAATCAGGGGGCTTTAAGCCTCCCCTCTTTTTCCCAAGCCAAATGCGGTAAGAGCGGCTTCAAGGCAAGAGTATAATCGCGTCTACTATTGACCATTGACCATTGACCATTGAATTAGTGCTTGTGTTAAACCTTCGAGTGTATATTCTTGGGCTTCGACATCTACGCGTCCAAATAGAGAACGACAAGTGTTTGAAGTCTGAGGGCCAATAGAAGCAATACAAACTCCTTCTAAAGAATCTGCCACTACAGATAATTGACTTTCTGATGAGTGACCAGAGAAGATTTTTTCTGCCAGTTGAGAGAAAAACTGCACTGTTTTGGAACTGGCAAAAGTGATCACATCAACAGTACCACTTTGTAAAGCTAGTTCTGCTGAGGGAGGAACACTCTTGGGACAGCAAGATTGATAAGCGGGAACTTCGATAACTTCTGCACCTTTGGCGCTGAGTTCTCGAATCAAAATTTCTCGTCCGCCAGTTTCGACTCTGGGAAATAAAATCTTCTTACCTGTAAGATCTTCAGGGAAGTGTTCGACTAAGGAGTCAGCTACAAAGTCTGGTGGGATAAAATCAGGTTGTAAACAATGGTGTCTCAGGGTTTGGGCAGTTTTTTCACCGACTGCGGCAATTTTGACTTCTGACAAGGCGCGAATGTCTTTACCCTGAGCCAGGAGTCGTTCGCAGAAGTAGCCGACACCGTTGCTGGAAGTGAGAATTAACCAGTCAAACTCAGATAATTGAGCGATCGCCTGATCTAAAGCTTCCCAACTAGAAGGCGGGCCAATTTCTAAGGCAGGCATTTCCACAACATAAGCGCCTGCTGCTGTTAATAGTTCTGCAAATTGGCTCGACTGTCCAACTGAACGTGTTACCAGAATCGTTTTACCGTTGAGAGGTAAGTCGGAAGTTGTGGGAACGGCAATAGAGCCAGAGGAGTTGCTTGCCATAGTGTTTGGGAGTAGTGCATTCTGGGAATCGTCTAAGACTATATTCTCAGGTTGTTAGTTTCTGCGTAACCCCACCACTTCCCCAATTACAATTACCACTGGTGAGAGGAAAATTTCTGAGGTTTGCTCCACAATGGTTTCGAGTGTTCCTATCCAAATTTGTTGTTTTTTAGTTCCTGCCCAGAGAATAATCGCGATTGGTGTAGATAGCGAGCGCCCCTGTTGTTGCAACCGCGTGATAACTTGATGTAAGTTCTGTCCACCCATCAAAATCACTAATGTCTCTAGTCGTGATAGCGCCTCCCAATCTAAAGCATCGGGTTCGTGAGCAGTAAACACAGCAAAGCAGCGACTCACAAGCGGATCAGTCAGGGGAATTCCTGCTAGTAGAGGTGCTGCTAAAGCTGTAGATATTCCTGGTACAACTTCAAATTCACAATTTGCGGCGGTCAAAGCAGCCATTTCCGAATGACTACGACCAAAAATAAACGGATCGCCACTTTTGAGGCGGACGACTTGTTTACCCTGCTGACAGTATTTGACAAGTAAGTTATTAATTTCTGCTTGGGGTGTGCTGGGTTGACCACCACGCTTGCCGACATCTAGCTTCAAACAATCGGCTGGTACTAACTCTAATAACTCTCCATCAACAAGGGCATCGTAAACCAAAACTTGAGCGATCGCTAAAAGCTTATAAGCCTTAAGCGTCAAGTACGCCACATCTGGTAGTCCCGCACCCACGAGATAGACTTTGCCCTGTTGATTTGTCATTCTTATACGGCATTCCCAACCTGCTCTGTACGGTTTACTGCACTTTGATAATTAAGTCAATATATTGCAATTATTTGTTACACATTGTTATATTTATTTACAACAAGCAATCAAGAGAGAAACATCATGGTAAGAGGCTTTACAATCAACGAACGCGGTCAACTCAACAACTACGCTGTTGAACCAAAAGTTTATGTTGAACAAACTCCCCGCACTGGCTTTACTGAATATGCCGAAAAGCTGAATGGACGTTTAGCAATGATCGGTTTTGTCTCACTGATCGCTTTAGAAGCTTTCACCGGACACGGTGTGATTGGATGGTTGACTAGCCTGTAATAGTTTTGAGAATTTGAAATTTTTAGATTTAGATGAGATTTAGGATTGTAAAACCATGAAAACTGACTTTAACTACCCCAACACAGACTTACTTGGACCAGTTGTATTTAGACCTGATTTCAACAACTTTGAGAAAATCGATCTCAATCAAGCTTGGTCATTGTTCTTCACCGCAGGTCAAGAAGATAAAGTATTAGGTCAACAAGTCGAATTAGGCAAATTTTTCACTAACTTGTTAATTGCGATCGCATTTACCGGAAGCGTTTGGGCGATCTACTTCAATCACATCGTCTAAGTGAGGTTGTGTGTCGCATCTAAGTAAAAATTAGAAGTCTTGGTTTTCATCTAAGACTTCTTTTTGCTTTTTTATAGAAGAAGGCTATATATCAATATTTCTTATCATAAAGAAGAAGAATTTCAACTTTATAAAAATTATTAAATGTGTTAAGGAATATTATCTTAACACTAGTATTTCTCAATTAATCAACGATTTTCTTTCGTTTTAGGATTTGGTGAAAATTAGTCATTTTCGATGTGCTAAAATTTCTGCATAAGCTGGCTATTCATGTGAGTTTTTTTAATCTTGTGATTTCAGCTAGTTTTCACCCCGAAAATTAAGCATTATTCTCTGCTGAATAAATTTTCTGTAGCAACTGTTGAATTTTTTCAGCCTTATCAACCTGGCGCTGCTTTTGAAATAAAGCTTCGGCTTGTTGCAAGACTGTAACTGCTTGCTGTGGTTTTTGTTGTTGCATCAAAGCTTGAGCTAGGCGTAAATAAGCATCAACTTTTTTTGGAGCGCGTTCAATTACATCTTGAAATTCAGTAATTGCTGCTTCGATTTTGCCTTGCTGCATCAGTGCATCACCTAACAATAAATGCACAACATCATTAGTAGAGTTAATCGCGATTACCTGACGAAAGGCTGCTTCTGCACCTGGAAAATCTTGTTGCTGGTAAAGTGTGATTCCTGTTTGGAAATGTTTATCGGTAATGATAGTTCTGATCGCCAAATAAATGAGAGTAGACAGACTGACTAAAACTATAAATATAGCTATGAAGTTACTGGTTTGAAATAATTCCATCTTTTTTACTCTACCTATCCTAGTTTGGGATATAGTCCTCGCAAACTAGTCTATACTGTCGTACTGAATGATTGGAATTTTGATGATAAACTCAGTTCCTTTACCTGGTTGAGAATTAACTGCTAATTCACCATTGTGTTTGTCTACAACTATTTGATGGGCAATCGATAAGCCAAGTCCTGTCCCTTTGCCAACAGGTTTGGTAGTAAATAAAGGCTCAAACAACCGTTGTTGGACAGATTCAGGAACACCCATTCCATTGTCAGCAATTCTAATGACTACCCATTGCTCAGAATCTACCTCTGTAAGAATTTGAATTTGAGGAATAGGATCATTTATTTTGTCTTGTGCGATCGCTTCATCAAGAGCATCAATTGCATTTGCGAGAATATTCATAAATACTTGATTAATCTGCCCGACATAGCAATCTACCTCTGGTAATGCACCATAAGTTTTGCTGACTTCAATGCTGGGACGATCGCCATTACCCTTGAGGCGATGTTGCAAAATCATCAACGTACTATCAAGCCCTTCGTGTAAATCCGCAGGGATTTTGACATCACTATCCGAACGACAGAAACTGCGGAGTGATGTAGAAATTGTCTCAATGCGTTCAGATCCTACCTTGAGTGATTCTAAGATTTTGACCATATCTTCGAGAACGAATTCCAAATCCAATCTTTCAATAGCAGTGGTGATTTTGTTTGTTGGGTTGGGATATTCTTGTTGATATAGTTGGATAATTTCACTCACTCCAACGATGTATTCTTCTAAAGGTGGGATATTGTTAGCAATAAAACTGATGGGATTATTTATTTCGTGGGCAACACCAGCAATTAATTCTCCCAAAGTTGATAGTTTTTCTTGTTGCACCAATTGCACTTGAGCTGTTTGCAAAGCAGCAGTGCGATCGCTGACTTGTTGTTCTAGAGATTCGGTCAGTCGTTTGAACTGCAAATGTACACGCACTCTAGCAATTACTTCCTCCTGGGCAAAAGGTTTGGGAATATAATCTACAGCACCCAAAGCAAACCCCTTTGTTTTGCTTTCGACATCACTTAAAGCAGTAGTGAAAATAATCGGAATGTTTTGAGTCACAGGATTGGCTTTGAGACGACGACAAGTTTCAAATCCATCAATACCAGGCATTTGTACATCGAGTAAAATTAACTCTGGTTGATGACGTTCGACTTGGGCGATCGCACTTTCTCCATCGACTGCAACACGGAAACGAAACCCCTCACTCTTGAGTGCTTCACACAAAACAGACAAATTTGTCGGATTATCATCCACAATCAAAATAAATCCAGTATTTGAAGTAGTTACCATATTAGGTGGAATAATAAAACTTACCTCTAATGATTTACTTTTAATTCAGTAAGTGAGTGGAAATAAACTAACTACGAGAGTTACAAACAGCCAACACGCTCCAAACCTTTACTAATGACAAATGACGAACTTAATTAATGTGTTGTTGAATAAAAGCTTCTAAACGTTTGAGTTGAAAATTGCCAGCAAGCTGGGTGATTTGCTGGGTAAAAGCCGTCAACTTCTCATCAAATGCAGAAAGTTGTGCAGCAATTTCTAAAATTCCTTGAATATCACCGTCTTGTGACAATTCAAGTAACTTTTGTAAAACATCGTTGGCAGGAGGAATCACATCACTTGGAACATTCAGATTAACTGCATTAGTTTTTTTGATGTTCTCTGCCTTGCTGTCATAACTCCATTCCAATTGCAAATATTGTCGCAACACTTCCAGCAGCGCGTCGGCTTCTACAGGCTTTGGCAGAAAAGCATCTGCGCCTACATCAATACTTTTGTACTGATCTGCTGCAAACACGCTAGCAGAGGAAGCAATCACAGGAATATCTTTGAAAGATGAAGACTGACGCAAACGTTTGATGAACTCAAATCCATCCATCATCGGCATGACTAAATCAGTAATAATCAAGTCTGGTTTGTGAGCGATCGCTTGTTTCCATCCTTCCTGTCCGTGACTAGCTTCGACAACAGTAAATCCAGCTGGTTCCAGTAAATTGACAATTACTGAGCGATTTTCCCATCTGTCATCCACAATCAGAATGGTGCGTCTTTGCCCTTCATAACCAATTATCGTTCGCTGCTCAACAACTCTGGAAAGCTTTGCCCAATCTCTTGCTTCTGGTAACTGCACCTCAAACCAGAAAATACTACCTTTGTCAAGCTCACTTTGTACCTGAATCTGACTACCCATCAATGCCACAATTTTTTGGCTGATAGCTAATCCCAAACCTGTACCTTCTGTTTGTCGTTTTTGATTACCTGCTTGCTCAAAAGGCAAAAAGATTTTCTCGACTTGTTCAGAGTTGATACCCACGCCTGTATCTTTCACCTCAAAGCGAATTGTGTAGTTTGTCATTTGTTCATTGTCATTTGTCCTTTGTTTTTCCTCTTGACTTATGACTTCAACTTTGAAAGTGACGCTACCTTGATGAGTAAATTTAATCGCATTACCAAGCAAGTTAATCAGCACCTGACGCAAGCGTTTTTCATCAGCACGAATCCCCATTGGTAAATCAGGATCAAGTTGAACGTGAAATCCAATCACCTTCTGTTCTGCTCGGATGCGGGAAATTTCAATTACACTGTCTATAAACGCAGGTAAGTAAAAATCAATCGGATTCAATTCCAGCTTACGGGCTTCGATTTTGGAGAGATCAAGGATATCATTGATCAAATTTAATAGATGGGAAGCACACTGATAAATAATTCCAACTCCTTTGCGTCCTTTTTCTGTCAATAATTCCGTACGTTGAAGAATTTGGGCATAGCCTAAGACACCGTTGAGAGGTGTACGTAGCTCATGACTCATATTCGCAAGAAATTCACTCTTGGCTTGGCTGGAGTTTTGAGCAATTTCCTCTGCTTGGCGTAGTTCTTGTTCGATACGCTTGCGCTCTATAATTTCACTGCTGAGTGTTCGATTGATCGCTTCTAATTGAGCAGGACTAGGTAATGCCAGAGCTTGAGGAATTAGATAAACTAATGCAAATGCTGTATAGATTGAAATAATAGCGGTAACAGCTTTCAAACTACCTGCAATCCAATAATCAGGATGCCAAAGTGTCCAAATATCCATTAAGTGTCCAGTACCGCAAGCAATAATAAAAGCACCAAATAATAAAAAGATTCCGTTAAAAGGAACATCTTTGCGCTTAGAAATAAAGTAGAGCAGTGAGAAGGGAATAGAATAATACGCAACAGCGATCGTTGCATCAGAAAGAATGTGGAGCCAGACTAGTCCAGTTTTCCATAGATAACAATGTCCATGAGGGATAAAACCACTTACTTGGAAAGGATGATTGAAAAATGCCAGCATAAAACTAGAGTTTACTTGATTCGGAAATAAATACCTTTAACTCTAGTATTCCCATAACTTTAAACAAGGTAGCGTGCTTACATCATTTTTATATTTGTATGAATTTTGTTGCAAGTTATGAATTTACTAGAAAAGATAGTGTATTGCAGGCGATCGCATCCAAAACTAAACTAGGCTAAAAGACAAGCCATCGGGAAAATTAGATACTCAATAAAAAACAGTTTCCAAATAAATTGATAGAAACGTGCAATAGCACTTTTGTCTTGTAAATCTACACCCCGACTTTGCCACCACATTACACTCAGTGCTACTAAATGAGTAACTACTAAAAATACAGAATTCACTTCTGCTAGATGCAGTAACCCAATTAAAATCATGCCTACATAACACACACTCAAGACCCAGAGAGCAAGATTAAATACTGCTTGCTTGCCAAGTTGGATTGTAAAAGTAGTGATATTGTATTGCAAGTCGCCTTCCATATCAGGAATGTCTTTGAAGATAGCGATCGCAAACGTAAATACCAACACAAATATTGTTAATACCCATACTGCTGCTGGAATTACTGGAATCACTAGAATCAAATTATTTTGTCTCAACACCCAATTAAAATGTAAAAACAATCCTAAATTAACAATTGCTCCCCGCACAGAAAAAATACATAAAGCTGCCCAAAAAGAAAACCTTTTTAACCGAATGGGCGGTAAAGAATAAGCTGTACCAATAGCTAAACTTATTGCTACCATCCCAAATAAAAAAGACCCACCTAACCAAGCAATTACCAGCGCCAAAACACCAGTAATTCCTACAATTACTTGCCCTGTTTGTTGAGAAAACTCTCCAGCAGCTATTGGTAAATGTGGTTTATTAATCTTATCAATTGCCACATCTTCGAGTTGATTCAAACCCACAATATAAACATTGCCGCACAGACAAGCAAACCATGCTAGCAAAATAGGTGATAGAGAAAAACTACTATTTCCCAAAGCAAAGGCAATTAAATATAACCCCAATACACTTAAACTTGTACCAATAATTGTATGCGGGCGAGAAAATTTCCAAAAAGCATATAGCCAACTGCTTTGAGAAGCTGATTGTGAAATTTGATTCATAAATATTTGTTATTTGTCATTTGTCATTTGTCATTGGATAGGGAACAGGAAACAGAGAACGGGGATTGGTTATTCTCCTTTATCTTTCTGCTCCCTGCTCCCTTGTCCCCCTTGTCTCCCTTCCAATCCCCTATCCCTTCTGTCCACATAACAATCCAAATCTAATTAACCCACGCTCGTAACCGTGACGCATCAATCCCAAGGACAACGCGCCAACAATGGTACTCCAACCTGATCGCACTAACCCAAATATTGCTTTCGGAGTCAAGGCCGAATCAATCACCACATTCCAAAAAGGTGCTACTGCTTGTGACCAATCAGCAGTGCGGATATTTTGTAAGCCTAATTGTAGAGCGATCGCTTCATATTCCGGCAAAGAAATCACATAGGGCAAACAATATACCTGATAAATTTTTGCTAAATGCTGCTGCTCATCATTCGTCAGTGGTGAACTATCCGTAGGACGATGACACCAAGTCACCATGATTAACTTTCCAGCAGGTTTTAATACCCGATAACACTCTTGCATAAACTTGGTTTTATCAGGCATGTGTTCGCCACTTTCTAGTGACCATACCAAGTCAAAAGAATTATCCGCAAAGGGCATTTCTAGGGCATTTACCACTTGAAAACTAGTCCGGCTACCTAAATTCGCCTCATCAGCCCTTTCCTTGGCTCTAGCAGCTTGCACAGGACTCAAAGTAATTCCAGTTGCCTGAGCATCAAACTTGGTTGCTAAGTATAAAGAACTACCACCAATTCCACAACCCACATCTAAGATGTTTTCTGCTTGCTGTACATCTGCCCAATTGAGTATCTCTTCAATTAAATCAATTTGTGCCTGACGACGGTTTTTTTTCTCTCTACCATCTGCACCATAGTAACCATGGTGCATATGTTCGCCCCATATTTCTTCCCATAAACCAGAAGATGCATCGTAAAATTGCTGAATTTGTTTGTAAAGAGTTGCGCTCATGAAAAAGCAGAATCAAAAAACACATAATCGTAGGCTACCATGTGTGTTTTTATTTAAAGTAGGGATTTTTTTTGTGAGACAGTTACAACTCTGTACACAATTCCTCAATTTGTTTGTTTTTTAGCTAAATATGACTGTTTCTCGGACAATTTGTTTGGGATTTTTGGCAGTAATCACAGTCGGAACTATCCTGTTGATGATGCCTTTTTCTACCAGTAGCGGTACATGGAATGACCCCATTGTCGCCTTGTTCACCTCAACTTCCGCAGTCTGTGTTACAGGTTTATCTGTCGTCGATCCTGGTACTTATTTTTCCTTTTGGGGCGAGTTGTGGATTTTGCTGTTAGCACAAATTGGTGGGTTGGGTTACATGACAACAACTACCTTTTTGATTCTGTTAATTGGACGTAGATTTGACTTGCGCCAAAAAATCGCTATTCAACAAGCTTTAGATCGTCCGGGAATGAGCGGTAGTACACAAATTATTCGCTCAATTATTGCTACGACATTAATCTTTGAAATCACAGGTATATTTTTACTTTTGCCAGCTTTTGTCCCCGAATATGGATGGCAAAAAGGACTGTGGCTAGCAATTTTTCATAGTGTTAATGCTTGGAATAATGCAGGGTTTAGTCTATTTAAAGATAACCTGATTGGTTATCAATCTTCAGTTTTAGTAGTTTTGACAATCACAGGGTTAATTATTTTTGGTGGCATTGGCTATCAAGTAATTTTAGAAACCTACTTCTGGATACGCGATCGCATCCGTAATAGACAAGAAAAACTCTTGTTTTCCCTCGATTTTAAAGTTGCTTTGAGTACAACAATTTTGCTTTTAATTCTGGGAACAATTGCTTTTTTATTTGTGGAACTACGAAATCCCGCAACATTTGCCAATCTCAGTTTTACTGATAAATTTTTAGTTGCTTGGTTTCAATCTGTGACTCCCAGAACTGCTGGTTTTAACACAATTGATATAGGTAAAATGACAACAGCAGGTTTGTTTATTACCATTGCGCTCATGTTTATTGGTGCAAGCCCAGGTGGTACAGGAGGCGGGATTAAAACTACTACCTTGAGAGTACTAACAAGTTGCACAAAAGCAATTTTACAAGGAAAAGAAGAAGTTTTATTGTACGAAAGAAAGATCGCAGTATCTTTAGTTTTAAAAGCTGTTGGCGTATTAATTGGTTCTGTTGGTACAGTTATTATCTCAACAATCTTAATCGCTCTGACAGATCCAAAACTTGAGTTTATTCAAATCTTATTTGAAGTTGTGTCTGCCTTCGCTACGGTAGGACTTTCAACTGGGATTACAGGCACTGTTTCTACAGCAGCTAAACTGATATTAATCATCACGATGTATGTGGGTAGGGTAGGTATTTTACTACTAATGTCAGCGATGCTAGGAGATCCTCGCCCAAGCAGAATTCATTATCCAGAAGAAAATTTGCTCGTTGGTTGATTGTTGATAGTTATTTGTTGATATTTATGATAAAAATAAACAAATATTTATCGACTGTTGACTCTTGAAAACTTCATTCTCTCAACATAGAGAACGTTTACAAAGGAAACAATTGTGAATCTGTCATCATTAGGTTTTTTTCGTAGTCTGCGTAAAGACAACCAACAATTTGCTGTTATTGGTTTAGGTAGATTTGGTCGTGCTGTCTGTGCAACACTACATAAATTAGGGTATGAAGTATTAGGAACAGATGTCGATGAAAAACGAGTATCTGATGCTTTAACTGACAAAATAGTTGGTCATGCTTTGCAGCTAGATTCAACAGAACCAGGTGCGCTAAAAGAAGCAGGTATTTTTGAATTTGATACGGTGATCGTCGCCATCGGAAATTACATTCAAGAAAGTATCATCACCACCTTGAATATGAAAGAAGGAGGTGTACCTCATGTAGTAGCAAAAGCTTCTAGTGAAGTTCACAAGAAACTACTACTACGAGTGGGAGCAGATCATGTTGTATTTCCTGAATTTGAAGCAGGATGTGCGCTGGCGCGATCGCTCACTAAACCATCGATCTTAGAACGATTTGACCTCGATCCAGATCACAGTATTGTAGAGTTAATTGTTCCTGATGAATTTCATGGGAAAACTATCTCTGAATTACAGCTACGTAATCGCTATGGCTTAAATTTATTGGCGGTAAGTCATGATGGCAAATTTCAAATAAATCCTTATCCAACCCAACGTCTAGAACGCGGTTCAGCAATTGTAGTCATTGGTTGCAACAAAGATATTAATCGTTTACCAATCTAAAAATGGATAGTAGATAGTGGTTAAAAAGCAACAACTAACCACTAACTACTAACTATCACTGCTTCAACCCAGGTGATGGTTCTAAGGAAAAAGGTACTTCTTCGAGATTAATTTCCTCTGGAGCGGGTATTTCTTCTTCAACCGAAGTCGGGATATCGCTTGGGTTCGCTTCTGTATCTATGAGACTATCTAGGTTTAACAAATCGTCTTGGGAAACTTGGCTAACTTGCGGTTGCTTGGGTTCTTGCATCTGTGCAACTTGCTGCATTAACTGCTCAATCTTATTAGCTCGCTCTGTGTTACCCTGTTGACGATATTGGTTACGCGCACGCTTGAAAGCACTGCTGGCTTTTTTAAACTCGTTTTGATTATATAAAGCAACTCCCAAATTGTAGTAAGCCTCAGCATTATTAGGAAGGCGTTTAATAGCTGTTTGATAAGTCGCGATCGCTTCAGATGTTTGACCTTGAATGGTCAACAAGCTGCCCATGTTATTGTAAGCTACAGCATTATCAGGATTCAGCTTGAGAGTTTGGCGATAAGCTGCGATCGCTTCTTCTAATTTTCCTTGCTCTTGGAGAACGATCGCTAAGTTAAAGTAAGCATTAGCATTGTTGCTATCTAAATTAACTGCTTGCTTATAGGCTGCGATCGCCTCTTGTGGTTGTCCTTTTTCATATAATGCTAAACCCAAGTTATACTGAGCATTTGCGATCGTCGGATTGATAATTAAAGCTTGACGATAAGCAGTAATCGCGGCTTGAGCTTGCCCTTGTTTGTGCAATCCCAAGCCCAAGTTATAATAAGCTTCGCCCAAGTTGGGATTGAGTTTGATCGCCTCTGTATATTCTTGTGTTGCAGCATCAAAACGATTTTGCTGCAACAAAATGTTACCTAAATAATTATGTGCAGAAGCAATATTAGAGTCTATCTGCAAGGCTTGACGAAACGCATATTCTGCACCTGCTAAGTCTTTTTGGTGATAGCGCATTACTCCCTGTTGAAAATAACTCGCTGCTTCCAAATTCTGAGAAACAACATTCTGCGCCAACAGCTTACTTCCTGGTAACTCAGTCATTGTTGGTGCTACCAACACCAAAAAAGCGGAAGAACAGAATAAAACTACCTTGTGTAGACCGGGAAACCACAGGCGAAGTTGGTATTTTTGAGACATAATCGTCACACCTGTACTGATTGCTAAATGCTCATAAAGTCAGAATACCCAGTACATTGGTAAAAAATGAATGTGTGACAAAATTTCTCACTTTGTAACACTGAGCATCTAAATTGTAGTGGAATAATAATTAATTTTTTATGCGAGTTCCTTGACTTTTGCTCAAAAATGTTACAATAAATACAGAAATAAAATCGTTCATCTCTTGAAGACTCTGATACCACATTGCATTTGTAGTAGTACTTAAGCACTACTCAAGCAATGACCACAATGACGCTTTTAATGACAGCGAAGGGGGAAAATCAGCTTAAGAGACGGAAGTAAGGAAACATCCTGAAGGAACGCGCCTCTATTTAATTCCAACCTGCAAAAAAATTAAAAGCGAGGCGAAGCAAATGAAACTAACCTATCGCGGCGTAGATTATGAATCTCATCCCCTAGCTGTAGAAATGATTCCAGGGGAAATTAGTGGTAAGTATCGTGGCCAGCAATGGAAACGTCATTATCCGAGACACATTAGTGCACCTCAACCAGTAGCAGAGTTGAAGTATCGCGGAGTACCTTATTGTGTTGGTGATCCCCTAGACGTAGAAGCAATGAAACTACGCAGACAACCGGAAGCGATCGCCACTGCAAAAACAAGGCAAAAAACAGGGCAAGAATTAGCAAACACTCATCTTGCCCATATCCGGAGTAATTTAGAACATCGCCTGCAAATAGCCAGACAAAAAGGAGATCAAACTCTCATTCGTCTGTTGGAAGATGAAGCAAGGCAAATAATGGTTGGTAGTTAATTGAACTAACAACCAACACAACAAAAGTAGAGGCGCTTTGCGTCTCTACTTTTCACGATTTATCCAAATACCTCGTAATCCAGCTGCTTTTGCTGCTTGATAATCTTCTGCAACACTGTCCCCAATGTGCCATGCGGCTGTTGGTGGACAGTTATGTTTTTCCAAAGCAATAGTAAAAATTTTAGGGTCTGGTTTGGCTGCACCTGCTTGAGTAGAAATGGTGACGGAATCGAAATAGTCTCTGAGTTCTAAAGCCTGTAATACAGAAAAGATACGAGAATCAAAGTTTGATATTATTCCTAGTTCTATACCCATCTTTTGCCAATTTGTCAAAGATGGTAAGACATCAGCATAGACAAACCACGGTTCACCTGTGCCGAAGTGAATATAAACTTCGCTAAAAAAAGCTGAAAAATCAGAAAATTTCTCTAGAACACCTGCTTTTTCAAAAGTATCGGAAGCAATGCGAAGCCACCACTCAAACTCCCACTGCGGGATATCTTGCGCTTGTGCAGTTGCAAATACAGGTGGTGGTGCAGCTTTCAAGCTTTGGGCAAATGTTTTGTTCAAAGTTTCAGTAGAAACTTCGACACCAAACTCCTGTGCGATTTGACTATAAACTTCGCCCACACTGCCTTTGACGCCGAAGAGAGTGCCAACTGCATCTAAAAAAATAACTTTCGGTCGTTCCATCAACCTATGACTATTTTGGATTTTAGATTAGAGAAATAATGTATTCGGTGCGAAACGCAATGTCTTACGACAAAACGATAGGCGTGTTTTCAAGCTGATTATCTCACAGATTGCAGTCTGGAGTTACAAATGCAAAGCCCAAATTATAATTTTTAGCCAGCATACACAAACTAAGCTTGTGTGACCTGGGTAGCGCACTTTCGGGAATTTTACCCGTTGTAGCGACTACCGTTTACCTTGAAAAGGTTTTAGGCAGTTTGAAAACAGAGGCTAGGACGTCTACGTTCAATACACCATCTATGATTTTGATAATGTTTCTATAATAGGACGAGCGAGCCAGTTTAAACCAACTTTGAGTTTATGATCTAAAGTTGGCATTCGATACAGATAGGCTAGATGACGGGCGAGATAAGCCAAAGAACCCTCTAGTTTGATGCCTAATCCACTCAAAGTCGCGTTGTCTGTACCCAATGCCATCATCTCACCTAAGTATTGGTAACGGAATGGAATTTGAGGACGATGAGTCAGACTTGCCCAAATATTCCAAGCTGTGTAATCGGCTTGTTGAAAAGCTGCTTGGGCTGTAGCGGGGATTAGTTGTCCTTCCGCATCATAAGATTCTGCTAGATCTCCCAAGGCGAAAATTTCTGGATGATCAAGGACTTGGAGAGTTGGTGTAGTCGTAATTTGTCCACGCTGATTTTGCTTTAAAGCCAGATTTCGGACTACAGGTGAGACTCGCGTTCCCACTGTCCAAATTACTAAATCTACAGGTATGGTGTCTATTTGACCTTTATATTCCAGGGAAATCGTATCTTGGGCGATCGCTTCTACTTTGGTTTCTAGGTCAATAAATATACCCCGTTCCTCTAGTGCTTTTTTAGCTGCTTCCCGGTTAAATTCTGGTGAGGTTCGCAAAATTTGATCAGTCAGTTCTATTAACCGAAAACGTCCTCTTGAGCCAAGTCTGTCTGCTAGTTTACACCCTAACTCGACACCACTGTAACCAGCACCGACAATTGCTACCCGAATTTTATCGGTGTCAGAGTCTTCTAACACTCGCAAGCGTTCTTCTAGACGGTAAGCATCAGTAATTGTGCGGAAAGGATAAGCATAAGAAGTTGCACCTGGTACGATATCCAAAGGCGTTTCGCCACCCAGCGCCAACACTAAGCGATCATAACCAATTTCCGGCCCATCCTGTAAATATACTCGTTGCTGTTCTATGTCAATTCCCGATACAGCAGCTTGATAAAAACGCACACCCGTGTTCTGTAATAGTTCTGCAAAGGGAGGTGCAATTTCCCAAGTTTGTAGTTCTCCTGTTAGCAATTCGTAAAGTAGAGGAGAAAAAACAAAGCGATCGCTTTGATCTACTAAAACTATTTCCGGTTTGGGTAACGACTCCCAAGGTAACTGACTCAGCCTTAAAGCTGTGTAGAGACCACCAAAGCCTCCACCCAGTATACAGATTCTTGTTTTATGTTCGCTCATTTTTCTAATGGGCAATAAATCCCAGTAGGGCAACTTCTATCAGTTTAATAATTAATTCCAGGATTTTTCTTAACAAACGCTATGAAATTCAATAGGCGGTTTGCGTCCATCACAAACCGCCTTCGATCTAATATCTAGTTAGTAAAAAATTAATTACCACCAGAAGTGACAGCTTTATGATGTTGGGCGGTAACTTCACCTTTAGAGTGCCATTTGCCGTCAGCGCCTTTTTCATATTGATTGTTCACGCTGTTCCAAGCAACTTGACGAGCGCCCTCTTCACTTATACCATCGCTTTGGGCAGCTTTGAAAGCAGCAGCAAAAATTTGTTGAGCTTCTTGAGGTAATTCTTTCTTAATTTCCTCAGTTAAAACCCCAGCGTTATTACTTTTGCTTTCTGGTGAAATTTGCTCTTCATTATTATTTTGATTTTCTGATTGCTCGACGTTAATATCAGTCATTAGTCCACTCCGATATTATCTTAATCTCAAGTTTGTCTTGAATTCATCGTAAGAATTCAAAGACTAATTCTCCTCTTTCTGCAAGCATAGATATGAGTTAGTCTACAGTAGTAATTGCAGAAGTTTATTCTTGCCGTTATTCAGTTTTTGGAATGATCTCAAAGTTTAATTACATCAATATCAAGATCAATGAGTATCAATATAAGGTTGCAGAACTAATGCGATCGCTCCTACAACTACGAACGCTAACGTTACCCAGAGTAGCATCACATTTAGTGTCATAATGTTTTACCTCCAAAGCATCTATAAATTTTGAGGGCAAAAATTTACAATAATTCAGATGCTATGAAGGTGAAAGAGTGTTTTTCTTCTTTCTGGAGAAGGGTTTATCTATAAAGAAAAAATTTCAAAAATACACAAATAGATCATACCTTTGGTAGAAAGAAGTTAACTTATACTCAGTTCATCGCAATTACTTAAGTTTTTGCAGTTAGCTCATTTGGTTTAATTGCATGAATTAATCCTTGTACAGTCAAAACAGAGCAAGAAGCATGATGCAGAACATAATTACTAACACTACCAAGGAAAAACTCACTGAGACCTCGACGACCTCGACGACCAATTATGATTAAGTCAGCTTCCCAATTTCGGGCTACTTCACAAATCACTCTACCTGGTTCACCAAAGTTTTGAGTATATTCAGTTGTGACACCTTTGGCGATCGCCTGATTATAAAATATTTTTAAAAATTCTATACCTTCTTGCTTCAGTGTTTCCCACTGACCCATGTAGTAATTTACAGCTTCCGAGTGGAAACTTGGATAAAGACTATCTGTTTGTAAAGCTATTGAACTTGGGTAACGTTCATCGAAAGGATCGAGAACGTGAAGCAACATCAAACGAGTATTTAGTTTTTGTGCTAAAGCAAGAGCTTCATCAAAAACGTATTGTCCAATTTCAGAATTGTCTATACCAACCAAAATTTTATCAAACATACTAATCATTCCTGATTTAAAATTCATGTATTAACTTGACCAGTCACATTTATACAAGAGCGAATTCTTATAACTATTGTGAGTTGATAATTTTCCTAAAAGAATTGTTCTTTACAAACATGATTTATACTTATTCATATAAATGTCACAATTTTTACTTCTGACATTTTTAACTATATAAAATTAATTTGAGGATCTTGTGAAGAATTAATCATGAACACAAATATAGGAATCCGATTTAATTAATGAACTCACTGGTAAAGACAGGGAATAGGAAAGGAAGGATGTATAAATTTAGGTCGTTTTTAAGCGCAGAGCACAAGCTACGCCCACAAAAAGAAAATTATGAGTTCTATAAGTTATATAGTAGAGAGCCAAATTTTATTTATTTTTACATTAACAAAATTGATACTCACTCTAATTTTGAGAGAAATTACATAATTTATAAATATTTTAAATATTACTCATCTAATTCTTACAATAGGTAATGATTATAGATAAATAAACGAATAATTTCGTTGTTTTTCAACATATTAAGTAAGTTGGTAGTAAGAAATCACTTTGTGTGAATAAATATAAATAATTTCTCCTTCTTCATCAATAGTTTTCAGTTACACCAACTACTTTAGAATCCCCTGTATTGCACAAGAGTTCACTAATATACATTTATTCACACCCATTTACTTAATTAAGAGTTTGTTTTTTGTAATCAACACAATTTAAGCTAATTTTTTTCAAAAAACTATGAATTACTGTCCTTGCTGTTCCGGTCCTCTTTTGTTACATATACGCGGATCTGAAATATATTGGTTTTGCCGTCATTGCTGGCAAGAAATGCCTGTGCTGAACTGGGAAAAGCACATTTCATCTTCTAAGTTATTGGTGAAAAATTTAACTCTTTCTGCTGTTCCTTCATAAGTCAATCACTCAAGGTTCAACAAACGCATGTAGGTTAGAGAACAGGGAACAGGATTTTTTCTGTTCCCCGTTCCCCTTCCCTTTGAAAGTTTGATCCTTTTTCCCTATTGGGATATGTCCCTCTTGGCCCTAAAATTCTACACGGGGAGCCAACCAAGGCTTGACCCGTGTATTACTATTATCTCAGGAGTTTTGTTGTGGACTTATCCCTTATTCCCCCTCAACCCAAACCAGGTTTAATTAACGTTCTGATTGAAATTACGGGTGGAAGTAAAAATAAATACGAATATGACAAAGAGCTACAGGCTTTTGCTTTAGATAGGGTACTTTACGCATCAGTGCAGTATCCATATGACTATGGCTTTGTTCCCAACACTTTAGCTGATGATGGCGACCCGCTTGATGGCATGGTGATCATGGACGAACCTACTTTTCCAGGGTGTGTAATTGCCGCACGGCCTATTGGTATGTTAGAAATGATAGACGGTGGCGATCGCGACGAAAAAATCCTTTGTGTACCTGACAAAGATCCTCGCTATACCAACGTAAAATCAATCAAAGACATAGCCCCACATCGGTTAGAAGAAATAGCAGAGTTTTTCCGCACATATAAAAATCTTGAAAAAAAGGTGACAGAAATTCTTGGTTGGCATGATGTTGATAAAGTTATGCCTTTAGTGGAAAAATGCATTCAAGCTGGTAAAGGTTAGAAGGGATCGGGGATTCTCCTAACGGAGACGCTTACGCGAACGGGGATCGGAGATCGGGGATCGGTGTTTATTTTCCCCCTTGTCTCCCCACACTCCCCACCCCCCTTCCCTTGTCCCTTGTCTCCCCACATTCCCCCTAGTCCTTCTTCCCCAATCCCCAATCTCCAATCCCCAATCTCCAATCCCCAATCCCCTGTCCCCTACAATCAATGCAGCGCACACTCCTTTTAGCAAAAATTCATAACTGTACTATTACAGCAGCTAATCTCAACTATGTAGGTAGTATCAGTATAGATCGCATGTTGATGGATAAAGCTGGTATCTTACCTTATGAGCAGGTACAAGTAGTAAACAATGCCAACGGTAAGCGCTTTATTACTTATGCGATCCCCGCTCCAGCAAATTCTGGGGCGATTGAACTAAATGGTGCAGCAGCACGTCTAGGCATGATCGGCGATCGCCTGATTATAATGGCTTACGGGCAGTTTACTACAGAAGAGTTAAAAAGTTACTCTCCAACTGTTGTCATTGTGGACGAAAAAAATTGTGTTTTGGAAATTCGCTACTACGATGACCTGCTCAGTAAGACCTAATAGCAAAAAAAATGTCTAATTTTGAGCAGTCGTCACCCCAGATATACGTAACTCAGAAGCAAGCTACTCAATCCTCAAACCACCGGGGAAAATTTGTTGTGCAATTTTGGGGTGTACGGGGTCTAATTCCCACTCCAGGTAAGAGTACAAGCCGTTATGGTGGCAACACCGCTTGTGTAGAAATGCAGTTAGCTGACAAACACCTCGTTTTTGATGGAGGTACTGGTTTACGTATACTCGGTAAAAGTTGGCTAAAACAGCAACAGCCACTAGAAGCTCATTTATTTTTTACTAACTCCCAATCAAATCGGATTCAAGGATTTCCATTCTTTGCCCCAGCATTTATTTCTGAAAATAGTTTTCATATCTATGGAACAGCAGCCTCAAATGGAGCTTCAATCAAGCAATGCTTATATGATCAGATGCTGCTACCACACTTTCCTTACCCTTTACAAGTAATGCAATCTGAATTGCAATTTCACAATTTTCATCCAGGTAAGATAGTAAAGCTAGATGAGATCAACATTACAACCGCGCTCATAAATAAAATCCAAAAGTCTATAGGTTATAAAATCAGTTGGCACAATTATAGTGTTGCCTATGTAACTGATTTACCCAAGGAAGTTGATCCTACTGAGCAAGAAAACATTATTCAGCTAGTGCAAGATGTTGATTTGCTGATTACTAATATCAGCACTCCTTTCAGCTTCCACAAAAATGACTCTGGTAATTCACATTGGCGAACAGCGGTAGATTTGGCTGGTATACATAACATTAAGCAAATTGTCTTTTCTCACCATCACCCAGACGATTTTGACGATTGGCTTGATCAGGTGCAAATAGAAATTGCGTCTACTTTTCCAGAAGCACTGATTGCACGTGAAGGGTTAATTTTGGATGTTAGTCAATAGTCAATAGTAGAGACGCGAGGAACATCGCGTCTGTACGATAGTCAATTATCAATGGTTAGTAGCCTTGAATTATGGACTGTGGACTTTAGTTTATAAATGCTTTGACTAATTTCTTGAAGTTTTGCTGCTACTGCACCAGTTGTCAGTAATTCTTTGGCTTTGGCAATACCCGATTGCATATCTGAACAAATACCAGAACGCCACAGGTAAAACCCACCGTTCCATAAAGCTGTTTCCATTAATTCAGAGGGTATACCTTTTAATACACCTTGCATATCTGCTACCAGTTCTTCAGTAGTACCCAAGGGTACATTTTTGGTAGTAAAGCCGTAGTCACGAGGTGCCAAATGTAATCTTTCTATTTGATCGCTGGTTGCAGGTGTTAATAAACCAATAATCGCGGTGCGATCGCGTGGTAAATCACAACTACCTTCTAATCCTTTTACAGTTGTAAAATTGGTTACTCCTCGCCGAGTTAAAGCATCTTGAAACATAGCTTCTGTGGGAGGATGAACAAACCCTGACACAATGTGAGCATTGCCAGCATAAGGACACCAAATTAATTCCATAGTCGCAAAGGGCGGACGCTTACCTAGCTGATCACGGTAATCCCAAATACTACGCGTTAAGGAGAAATGCTGAGGTTGATAAACAAAGCCAATTCGCGTTTCTTCAAGCACCTGCTGAGTTTTTTCCAAGCTTAACCCAGTCCAATCTAATCCTAAACCCTGCCAAATTTCTACCAAGGGCAAACCATATTTGGTAGGTAAGCGATCGCCCCCATGCATGATTACTGGTTGTCCAACAGTAGCTA
Organism: Fischerella muscicola SAG 1427-1 = PCC 73103; assembly: GCF_000317245.1. Classification (GTDB taxonomy): domain Bacteria; phylum Cyanobacteriota; class Cyanobacteriia; order Cyanobacteriales; family Nostocaceae; genus Pelatocladus; species Pelatocladus muscicola_A. The sequence goes on along the minus strand of NZ_AJLJ01000205.1, from coordinate 17,525 downwards.
ATATCAACGCCGTGATTGGGCTAATCGGTGCTGTGCGGGTTCTGCCATCATAGGGTATGCCCAAAACCATAACTGGTTGTACAGAAGATATAGATGCTAGCTTTGGCCCAAGTTGATCATAGGCATCTAACATCCCTGCTAATTCCTCTCCAGTCGGACGTTTAATGCGATGAGCAATCAAAAAAGCCCCGATTTGGGCTGGTGTTGCTTCACCCAACAGCATCATCTTAGTCGCCGTAGCAGCTTCCTCACGAGTCAAATTTTCTCCCGTATGATTACCACTGCCTACCTTTTTCAGTAAATCCCGAAATGTATTGCTCATATTTTTTTGTCCTTTGTCATTAGTCATTTGTCCTTTGTGAAAGACTCTTGACCAATGACCATTGTACAGACGCGTAGACGCTCGTCAGAGCGGCTTCTCGCAAGAGTATAATCGCGTCTCTAATGACCAATGTACTTAACAAGCCGATCGCTCTAAAGGAACTTGTGATGGTACATTGTCCCTTACTAACTGCCAAAAATGTAAGATGGGAGGAATTTGTAAACGATCTTGAGTTGTCACCATCACCACTCGACGAGTCAAATTGGAATTGTCAACAGAACCATTACTTGCTAGAGGACGAACGGCTAAGGTGGGGTCTTTACGTGCTTCTACCAATGCTGAATTAGGCAGCAAAGCGATTAATTCTCCCTGGCGCACTACTCCCCGGAAAGCGTCTAAAGTGTTGACTTCTAAAACTGCCTGGAGTGTAGCTTGTAGGCGTTCAAACCGATCTTGCACAAGACGTTGCATTCCATAACCATCTTTGAAAACCACTTGTGGATAACGAACTAACTCAGACCAAGGAATGCGTTCATACTGGGCTAGTGGATGATTGGCCGCGATCAGTACTTCTATTGCTTCATCATATAAAACTTCTACCACCATTTCTTTACCCGCTGTTAAAAAGCGATTATTCATCACAATCGCCATATCTACTAGTCCATCTTTGAGAACTTTTAAAGCGCGATCGCTACCCAAAGATGTCACCCGCAGTTGCACGTTTGGATAATCGTGACAAAATTGTTGCAATACTGGTGGCAAGTAATAAGCACACAGCGAGTGAATTACTGCTATACATAATTCAGGCTGCTTTCCTGCTACTAAATCTGCTATTTCATTGGTAGCTGTTTGCCACTCTTGGCAAATTTTACGCGCACGCGGTAGCAAGCGTTCACCAGCCACAGTTAGCTTTGCTTGACCAGTTCTATGAAATAATTCCAACCCCAAATCTGCTTCCAGTGCCTGGATTTGGCGACTGATAGTCGATTGGGTAACACTACATTTTCTTGCTGCCCCTTGAAAGCTACCAGTGTCTGTGATCGCTAGAAAAGCTTGCAACTGCTCTAGTCGCATGTGGATGTAGCCTGAATTACATTTATCGGTGGAACTAACTTAACGTATTTGTAGCAACATTTTAGTAGAGTTTGTTACATCTATTTTTGTATTTGCATTCAAAACGACAATTTAGTGTTAAGTATCCCCCCTTGTCCTCCTTGTCTGCTACTCCCCATACTCCTCACTCTCTCCTGAGATCCAGATTCCTCAGCGCTGCGATCGCATGTAGTCTGACTCGTTCATCAGTATCTTTTGCAAGAGCAATTACAGATTTTTGAGCCTCTATTCTGCCTAATTGTCCCAACGATAAAGCTATTGCTCCTCTAATTGCAACATTTTCGAGTGCTGGATGCTGTTTTTGCAACATTGCCAATAATATTTCTGTTGCTATTGGGGTTAACTGTGGTTGTTTGATTCTTCCCAGAACTGTTACGATTTCTTGACACAATGCCACTGATTCTAAATGGTTAAGTGCTGTGCAAAGATATTCCAAGCTAGAAGGTGTTTCTATCCAGCTTAAAGCATGGATAGTTTCGATTTGCAATTTTACTGGTGTGTGAGGTGATACCAGTACTTGAAATAAAGATTGAGCAGCATTGTCACCACCCATGCGCGACAAAGCAACTGCGGCTGTACGACAGACTTCCAGATTAAAGTCATAGAGTCTGGGTTGCAATTTTGTGACTAAATCTAATGTGTCGCGTAATTCTGGGCGGAAACTCAAACCTAATATAGCTTCTCGCCGAACCGGGGCAGCAATATCATCTAACGCCCGTATCAGTACTGGTGGTATACGTTGATCATGAAAGCTGCTAAGGGCTTCAATCGCAGTAGCACGAACGGCTACAAGCGGATCATCTACTACAGTTAACAGTGGTGTAATAACTTCTTGATGGCGAATCAGGGAAAGCGATCGCACCCCTAACAAGCGCGTTTCATCATCTGTCAAAAGTTCGGTTAAGGCAGCAATAGCCAGCGTACCCATTTGTCCTAGTGCTGATACAGCCATTGCTTTGAGTTCTTCATCTGTTTCTGTTTTCAGTAATTCTATGAGACCAGAAATTGCATCTGGGTGCTGAAATTCTCTCAAAATCCTTGCTGCATACCAACGCAGTTCTTCTTCAATCTCTTCATCTGTCAAGATTTCTATCAGTGGAGGAATAGCGATCGCTCCCAACTCTTTAAACACCTTGATGATCTCCCAGCGTTGCTGAAAATCCCCCATTAGCAAAGCAGAGAGTGCTAATTCTAGCTGTTGTTGTTGATTTTCTGGCATTTTTTATATTTTGTATCTAGCCTGAGTACGTCATAGGGCGTCTTCTGTGGAAACAATCAACCACCAATAAACAACTACCAAAAAATACTGGCGATCGCTTATATCTAAAAGCTTTACGACTATTTTTGGTTAATTTTTATGCATTTAATGCATATTTTAAATACATTTTACGCATATTTGCAGATATTTCGTAACAAAGTATACGATTTTTATGTTTTTGCAACTTTAACCTAAGTACATGTGAATCCAGATTGCGATTCAGTACTCAAAAAGAATTGACTAACTGACCACATATCTAAATCCTTTGTCATTCGTCCCTTGTCATTAGTGTAAGGCCAATGACCAATGCCTAATGCCCAATGCTCACAGACTAGTGATTAACGACTAATCATGACAGAAGCAGCAACTACCACCACAGCTACCCTGAATCGATTCGAGAAATTTAAGGCAGAAAAAGATGGACTCGCTGTCAAGGCAGAGATCGAAAAATTTGCCTCTATCGGGTGGGAGGCTATGGACGAAACTGATCGCGATCATCGCCTCAAATGGGTGGGTGTGTTTTTTCGCCCAGTCACTCCAGGTAAATTCATGATGCGGATGCGGATGCCAAATGGTATTCTTACCGCCGCTCAAATGCGAGTGTTAGCAGAAGTTGTACAGCGTTATGGTGATGACGGCAGTGCCGACATTACTACTAGGCAAAATATACAACTACGGGGCATTCGGATTGAAGATTTACCAGAAATTTTTAATAAATTTCATACAGTCGGCTTAACCAGTGTGCAGTCAGGAATGGACAATGTTCGTAACATCACTGGTGATCCTGTAGCTGGGTTAGATGCGGATGAGTTATTCGACACACGCGAGTTAGTACAGCAAATTCAAGACATGCTGACTAACAAAGGCGAAGGCAACCCAGAGTTTACTAATTTGCCACGGAAGTTTAATATTGCCATCACCGGCGGAAGAGATAATTCTGTTCACGCTGAAATTAATGATTTAGCTTTCGTACCTGCATTTAAGGAAGGGATCGGGGAGCAGCGATTGGGGATTGGGCAAGAATTTTCCCGATCCCCGATCTTCGGCTTTAATATCCTGGTTGGTGGATTCTTCTCTGCCAAACGCTGTGAAGCAGCCATTCCCTTAGATGCTTGGGTTTCACCAGCAGATGTGGTTGCCGTATGTAGAGCTGTGTTAGAAGTATTCCGTGATTACGGTTCACGTGCCAACCGTCTTAAATCTCGGCTAATGTGGTTAATCGATGAATGGGGTTTAGAGAAGTTCCGTTCAGAAGTTGAACAGCGTCTAGGTAAGCCGTTTTTACCAGCAGCATCTAAAGACGAAATTGATTGGGAAAAACGTGATCATATTGGTGTATATAAACAAAAGCAACCTGAATTAAACTACGTAGGATTACATATTCCTGTGGGTCGAATGACAGCCCAGGACATGTTTGAAATCGCACGTCTGGCTGATGTGTACGGAAGTGGAGAAATCCGATTGACATTAGAGCAGAACGTGATGATCCCCAATATTCCCGATTCACGTTTGGTATTATTTTTAGCAGAACCACTACTAGAAAAATTTAGCATTGATCCCAAACCATTAACGCGATCGCTCGTTTCTTGTACCGGCGCCCAATTTTGCAACTTTGCCCTGATTGAAACAAAAAATCGCGCCCAAGCTGTAATTAAAGCTTTGGAAGCAGATTTAGAACTAACTCGTCCAGTGCGAATTCATTGGACTGGTTGCCCCAACTCCTGCGGACAGCCCCAAGTTGCAGATATTGGCTTGATGGGAACCAAAGCCCGCAAAAACGGCAAAGCTGTAGAAGGGGTTGATATTTACATGGGCGGTAAAGTCGGCAAAGAAGCCCATCTAGGAACCTGCATCCAAAAAGGGATTCCCTGTGAAGACTTACAGCCAATATTGCAAGATTTATTGATTCAGCATTTCGGAGCAAAACCCAGGCAAGAAGCCTTAGTAATTCATTAGTCATTGGCCACCTACAAAATACAAATAACTGATGACGAATGACATAGACGTGCCTTTTTCGGCTTCTCGTAGAGTAGGACAAAAGACAAATAACAAATGACAAATATCTCTAGAAGAAAATTTATTCTCACGGCAAGTACTGCGGCGGCGGCTTCTATCCTGGCTCACGGTTGCTCCTCTGGTGGTTCTCAGTCAGCAACAACGGGCGGCGATAAACCGAGCGCAACCCCAGCAGCTAATGTCTCTACAGCAGCTAATGCTATCCAAGTAGAAACAAATAAAGCAAAGTTAGGATTTATACCATTAACTGACTCTGCCCCCTTAATTATTGCCAAGGAAAAAGGTTTCTTTGCCAAGTACGGTATGACAGATGTCGAGGTGGTTAAGCAAAAATCTTGGCCTGTCACCCGTGATAACTTGAAAATTGGTTCGGCTGGTGGTGGTATTGATGGCGCCCACATTCTCAGTCCCATGCCCTATCTGATGACCATCAACGATAAAGTGCCGATGTATACCTTGGCACGATTAAATACTAACGGTCAGGCTATATCCGTTGCCAATAAATTCAAAGATTTGAAAATTGGTTTACAAAGTAAAGCACTCAAAGAAACGGCTAATCAAGCCAAAGCCAACAAACAAGCCATGAAAGTTGCGATGACTTTTCCTGGTGGTACTCATGATTTGTGGATGCGCTACTGGCTAGCAGCAAATGGAATCAATCCAGATCAAGATGTAGCTTTGGAACCCGTACCACCACCACAAATGGTGGCAAATATGAAAGTTGGTACTGTCGATGCTTTCTGTGTAGGAGAACCTTGGAACGCCCAATTGGTGAGTCAAAAATTGGGTTACACAGCCTTAGTAACAGGCGAATTGTGGAAAGATCATCCAGAGAAAGCTTTTGCAATGCGAAAAGATTGGGTTGATAAAAATCCCAATGCTACACAAGCATTGTTGATGGCTATTATGGAAGCCCAGCAGTGGTGCGATCGCGCCGAAAATAAAGAAGAAATGTGCAAAATCTGCTCTGACCGCAAATATTTTAACGTTGCTGTGGCAGATATTCTCGAACGGTCTAAAGGCAATATTGACTACGGTGATGGACGCACCCAACCAAATTTCTCACACCGGATGAAATTCTGGGCAGATAATGCTTCCTACCCTTACAAGAGCCATGATATTTGGTTCTTAACAGAAGAAATTCGCTGGGGTTATTTGCCAAAAGATACCAAAGTTAAAGAAATTGTAGACCAGGTTAACAAAGAAGATTTGTGGAAGAAAGCCGCTAAAGCAATTGGTGTAGCTGATTCCGAAATTCCTACTAACGTTTCTCGTGGAGTTGAGACTTTCTTTGATGGTGTCAAGTTCGATCCAGATAAACCAGAAGCATACTTGAACAGTTTAAAAATCAAGAAAGTCTAAGTAAGTCGGCACAAATGTAAAGACGCGATTAATCGCGTCTAGTTGGGGTCGTCATTTGTCATTTGTCATTTGTAATTGGTAAGGGTTTAGTGCATGTTTACTTTTCATAACTCGCGTTATGTTTACTCGTAAAAAACTAAGTCAACTTGGAGTGCAATCGGAGAAATGAGAAAATGACAGCTACCCTTGGAAATCGCACAATTAGAAAAAAAAATCGTCAGCATCTTTCTAAATTACTTCTGAAAAAAGTTGTACCACCAACGGTAGCAATAGTTATTTTTCTAGTCATTTGGCAAATACTTTGTTTAAACCCTAATTTTAAATTACCTGGCCCAATAGAAACTTTCTCGGAAACTTGGGACCCTTTTATCATTCATCCATTTTTTGATAATGGTGAAAGTGATAAAGGTTTAGGCTGGCAGATACTAAATAGTTTGGGAAGAGTTGGTCTGGGCTTTTCTCTAGCAGCAATCGTGGGAATTGTATTAGGAATCTTAATTGGAGCTAATAAATTACTCCATACAGCCGTAGATCCAATTTTTCAAGTGTTACGCACAGTACCACCATTGGCATGGCTACCAATTTCGCTGGCAGCATTTCAACAGGCTAACCCTTCAGCAATTTTTGTGATTTTCATCACGTCTATTTGGCCAATTTTGATTAACACTACAGTGGGTGTACAACAGATTCCTCAAGACTATATTAATGTTGCTAGAGTTTTAAAGCTCAAAGGGCCAAAATATTTCTTGAAAATAGTCTTTCCCGCCACTGTTCCTTATATATTTACAGGCTTGAGAATAGGCATTGGTTTATCTTGGCTAGCGATTGTGGCAGCAGAAATGTTAGTTGGTGGTGTCGGAATTGGTTCATTTATTTGGGATGCTTACAACACAACAACAGAAACCAATCTAAGTGAAATTATCTTGGCTTTAGTTTATGTTGGTTTAGTTGGTTTAATGCTGGATAGATTAGTAGGATTTATCGCCAGCAAAGTCGTACCAGAAGAACAGAAATAGTTATTAGTCATTAGTCATTAGTAAAAACAAATGACCAATGACAAAAGACATAGACGCGCTAGCGGCTACCTTCGGTAGGCGCGTTAGCGACTTCTGCAAGTAGCCACTCCGTGTCTACCCGTTAGGGTAGGACAAATGACCAATGACAAAGGACAAATGACCAATGACTACTTTTGTAGAAATTGACCACGTTGATCGTGTATTTAGCCTACCAAATGGTGGTCAGTATATCGCTTTAAAAAATATTGACCTCAAAATCCGACAAGGAGAGTTTATTTCTCTAATTGGACATTCTGGTTGTGGTAAGTCCACCTTACTGAATATTATTGCAGGTTTAGATAGAGCTAGTGTCGGTGGTGTGACCTTGGAAGGACGGGAGGTGAGAGATCCAGGTCCAGACCGGATGGTAGTATTCCAAAATTATTCACTCTTACCTTGGTTGACAGTGCGAGAAAATATCGCCTTAGCAGTCGATGAAGTCTATCAAAATAAGTCTAAAGGCGATCGCTTGGCAATAGTCGATCAGCACATCGACATGGTAGGGTTGCGTCCGGCGGCGAAAAAACGTCCGAGTGAATTATCAGGTGGGATGAAACAGCGAGTCGCGATCGCTCGTGCTTTGGCTATCCGTCCAAAGTTGTTATTGCTAGATGAACCCTTTGGGGCGTTGGATGCACTTACACGCGGTGGTTTGCAAGAGCAACTGATGAAAATTTGTAATGAGCATAACGTTACCTGTGTGATGGTGACACACGACGTCGATGAAGCATTATTGTTGAGCGATCGCGTTGTCATGCTCACCAACGGGCCAGAAGCACACATTGGACAAATCCTAGAAGTACCTATCCCCCGTCCCCGCCACCGCTTGGAAGTAGTCAATCATCCTAGCTACTACAATCTGCGAAACGAGATGATTTACTTCCTCAACCAACAAAAACAAGCCAAGAAACGCAAGGCTAAGGTTGAAGCACCAGTAATCATTTCCCGCAATGGTTTAGAAAAAGTCAATTTAGAGATTGGATTTCTGCCTTTAACTGATGCTGCACCTTTAATCGTGGCAAAAGAAAAAGGCTTTTTTGCTGATTACGGATTAGAAGAAATTACCCTCAACCGTGGAGCAGATTGGCAAGAAATAGCCGCAGGTGTTGCGACTGGGAGATTTGACGCCGCCCAGATGGTCGCTGGAATGCCTTTGGCTCTCACTTTGGGCGCTGGTGGGAAAACACCAATTCCCGTAGTCAACGCCCTAAATCTCTCCCGTAACGCTAACGCCATCACCTTAAGCAAAAGATTGTACAGCGAAGGTGTCAGAACTTTAGCTGATTTAAAAACTGCAATTAACGCCTCTCCCGACCATATTCTCACTTTGGGAATAGTGCATCCAACCTCAATGCAGAACTTGGTTCTGCGTTACTGGCTAGCGGCTGGTGGTATAGATCCTGACAGAGATGTCAGCCTCACAGTTATACCACCAACACAAATGGTTTCCCAACTCAAAGCCGGAAAAATTGACGGCTACTGTGCTGGAGAACCTTGGAATCATCTGGCTGTGCATGAAGATGTGGGATTTGTTGCTGCTACAGCCCTCGAAATTTGGTCAGGACAGCCGAAAAAAGTGCTGGGAGTACGGGAAGATTGGGCGCAGAAGTACCCAGAAACTTACCTTGCTTTGGTCAAAGCACTGTTAGAAGCTTGCAAATACTGCGATGATTTCCGCAACCGTGAAGAGATTTTGGCATTAATTTGTCGTCCTCAGTACCTTGATATTGATCCTGTTCACGTCCGTCCTGGTTTTATCGATCCTTACGATCGCGGCGACGGTACACAACCCCAAGAATTAACAGCATACAACCAGTTTTATCTGAATCAAACCAACTATCCCAACCGCACTGAATTACTGTGGATGGTTACTCAAATGGCACGTTGGGGTTTAGTACCTTTTCCCAAAAACTGGGTAGAAGTGATTGAAAGAGTTTGTCGTACAGATATCTTCGGTGCAGCAGCCCGCGACTTAGGTTTACTCGATATCGGAGAAGATGACCCTATTCACCTCTTTGATGGTAAACTTTTTAACCCTTCAAAGCCGATTGAGTACCTCGAAAGCTTGGAAATTAAACGTCAGATACGTATTGAGGAAGTATTTATTTAGGGGTCGGGGATCGGGGAAAAAGTATGGTTAATAACTACTAATTACTAACTATTAACCATTAACCATTAACTACTAACCATTAACTATTAACAAATTTCATCATGCGAACACTAAACGGAAGTAACAGCGAAGTTCAAATCAGTCAACTGCAAACTCAAAAAGCAGAAAACTTTCTTGTCATTGAAGATGTAAACAAAATTTATCCAACTGCTGATGGGCCTTACACCGTATTAGATGGGGTTAACCTCAAAGTTCGTGAAGGTGAATTTGTTTGTATTATCGGTCACTCTGGCTGTGGGAAGTCAACACTGCTGAACATGGTTTCTGGTTTCAATACGCCCACTGATGGTGTAGTTATGCTACAAAACCAAGCAATCACTGAACCAGGCCCAGACAGAATGATGGTATTTCAGAATTACTGTCTACTACCATGGTTAAGTGTTTTCGAGAACATTTATTTGGCTGTAGACACAGTATTTCCCCGCAAAACTCAGGCAGAAAAACGAGCGATAGTCAAAGAACATTTGGCGATGGTGGGATTGACAGAGGCTGCTGATAAGAAACCCAGTCAAATCTCTGGTGGGATGAAGCAGCGAGTTGCGATCGCTCGCGCCCTTTCTATCCGTCCCCAAGTTTTGATTTTGGACGAACCCTTTGGTGCTTTAGATGCGATCACCAGAGAAGAATTGCAAGAAGAATTGCTGCAAATCTGGCGTGAACATCAAGTCACAGTCCTGATGATTACTCATGATATTGACGAAGCGTTGTTTTTAGCAGACAGGCTAGTAATGATGACTAACGGCCCTGCTGCCAAGATTGGTGAAGTCCTCAATATTCCTTTTGCCCGTCCCCGCAATCGTCGCCGCATCATGGAAGACCCGGAATATTATAACTTGCGGAACTACGCCCTAGATTTCCTGTATCGTCGCTGCGCTCATTCTGAGGAATAGGGATCGGGGAGTGTGGGGAGTGTGGGGAGTAATGTAGAGACGCGATTCATCGCGTCTGGGAGTGTGGGGAGTGTGGGGAGTGTTTGAGACTCGTCGTTGAGTATAAAAGAGTCGTCGTCGAGTATCAAAGACCCGTCGTTGAGTATAAAAGACTCGTCGTTGAGTATAAAAGACTCGTCGTTGAGTATAAAAGACCCGTCGTTGAGTATAAAAGACTCGTCGTTGAGTATAAAAGACCCGTCGTTGAGTATAAAAGACCCGTCGTTGAGTATAAAAGAGTCGTCGTCGAGTATCAAAGACCCGTCAGCGAAATACAAATACTTGTTTACGAAAGACGATTCTTAAAGCCCCATGCCCAATGCCCAACAATCAACAACTAACCACTAATCACTAACCAGCAATCACTAACATCTTATGCTAAAAGGATTATTTTCATTTAATGGTCGCTACCGCATCTTACATTTGACTTGGTTTGCTTTCTTTCTGACTTTTGTATGCTGGTTTAACTTTGCTCCCTTTGCGACAACTATTGGCAAACAGTTAAATCTGACACCAGAACAAATAAAAACTTTGGGCATTTGTAACCTCGCGTTGACAATTCCGGCGCGCATCATCATTGGTATGCTGCTGGATCGCTTTGGCCCTAAAATTACGTATTCATTACTGCTGATCTTTGCTTCTGTTCCCTGTTTAGCGACTGCACTATCACAAAATTTTCACCATCTAGTCATTAGTCGTTTGTTGATGGGGATTGTCGGAGCTGGGTTCGTGGTGGGTATCCGTATGGTGGCAGAATGGTTTCCTCCGAAAGAAATTGGTATTGCCCAAGGTATTTATGGTGGATGGGGTAACTTTGGGGCTTTTGGGGCAGAGTTTACCTTACCAACGATTGCAGTGGCTGCTAGCTTGATGACTGGTGGCGCTTCCAATTGGCGGTTTGCGATCGCTCTGACAGGAATCATTGCTGCAATTTACGGTCTAATTTATTTCAATAGCGTAAAAGATACACCTGTTGGTAAAGTCTATAAGCGTCCTAAGAAAAATGGTGCTTTGGAAGTAACCAGTGTCAAAAGCTTTTGGGCAATGATTATTTCCAATTTTGGTTTAATTTTTGCCTTGGGTTTATTAGCTTGGCGCTTGGAACAAAAGAATATTCATTTTTTAACTCTGAGCCATATGTATTTGGTTTGGTTGGTATTAGCAGGATTGTTTGTTTACCAAACCTACAAAGCTTGGCAGGTAAATAAAGAACTTTTAATTGGCAAGAAAACCTATGCTGCTTCTGAACGTTATCATTTTAGACAAGTAGCATTATTAGAGTTCACTTACATTACTAATTTTGGCTCTGAACTCGCTGCCGTTTCTATGCTACCTGCCTTCTTTGAAAAAACCTTTGGATTAGAGCATGTAGTTGCTGGGATGATAGCTGCTACTTATCCATTTTTGAACTTAATTTCTCGTCCTAGTGGTGGTTTAATTTCTGATAAATTTGGCTCTCGTAAATGGACAATGACGATGATCAGTTTTGGTATTGGTGTTGGCTATTTGATGACACATTTTATTAACAGTAGCTGGCCTTTACCTTTAGCGATCGCTGTAACTATGTTTGCCGCTTATTTTGCTCAAGCTGGCTGTGGCGCAACCTACGGAATTGTACCTCTAATTAAAAAAGAAGCCACAGGACAGATTGCAGGTAACGTCGGAGCTTACGGTAATTTTGGTGGAGTTGTTTATCTGACAATTTTTAGCTTAACCGACGCCTCCACACTATTTTCCACAATGGGTATAGCCGCAATAATTTGTGCTTTTATGTGTGCCTTTTTCCTCAAAGAACCCAAGGATTCTTTTGCTAATGCTTATGAGGGTGAGTTAGCAGAAACAACAAATCAAAAATCTCACATCCTAGCAGAAGAATAGTATTCGTGAAAAACAAGATCCCCGACTTCTTGGAGAAGTCGGGGATCTGTGTCTATCAATTTTCAAAACTTAAATAGAATTGCTATATATTAATGGGTGATTATAAATCTATTTTTATTACTAATAACTTAATTTTTGACAAATAAAAACTATCTATTAAATAGAAAAACATTCAGACAAATTTTAAAACTGTATCATAACAAACATTTTGTTGGTTTGAATTGATATCTAATAGTTATAAAGACTTATTTTATTAGTTTTTCCAAACATAGATAAACTAATTAATGAGTTTATCATAACTCAAACCAAAAAAAATTATCAATCTGAATTCAAATAATTTTTGATGACTATTTAGTTGATATTCCTATGTTTTAAAAATACCAGAATTAGACAAATTTATCTTCTATTAACCCAGAATTTCAACATTTAAAAAATCAGTTAAAACAGTGTAGTTACGTATGACTGAAGTTAATAAAACACTCTGTCCTTACTGTGGTGTTGGCTGTGGTCTAGAAGTTTCGCCGCCAGCCCAACCAGGTAAAGCAACTCATCGCGATAGTCAAGGGAACCCAATTTGGCGGGTACGGGGTGATAAAGCCCATCCATCTAGTCAAGGAATGGTTTGCGTCAAAGGTGCAACGATCGCTGAGTCTTTGGATAAAAACAGACTGCATTACCCGATGGTACGTGACTCCCTAGATCAGAAATTCCGGCATGTGAGTTGGGATGAAGCTTTTGATCTGATCACCAAACGCATTCAAACTGTGCGTTTAACTCAGGGGCCAGAAGCCATATGCATGTATGGTTCTGGTCAGTTTCAAACCGAAGATTATTACATAGCTCAGAAGTTGTTGAAAGGATGCTTAGGTAGCAATAATTTTGATGCTAACTCTCGCTTGTGTATGTCTAGTGCTGTAGCTGGTTATATCCAAAGCTTTGGTGCGGATGGGCCTCCCTGCTGCTATGACGATTTGGAGTTAACTGATTGTGCATTCTTAATTGGTACTAATACAGCAGAATGTCACCCCATCATTTTTAACCGACTGGAGAAATACCACAAAAAAAACCGCAAGGTCAAAATGATTGTGGTTGATCCTCGTCGTACAGCCACCGCAGAAGTAGCTGACTTACATTTAGCAATTCGTCCTGGTACAGATATCGACTTGTTGAATGGAATTGCTCACTTGTTGATGCGTTGGAACCACATTGATGTCGGTTTTATTGACGACTGTACCAGCAACTTTCCCGCCTATGCTGAGGTAATCCGCCATTATTCTCCAGAAATAGTGGCTGATCGGTGCGGAATAGACATCAAAGATTTGGAGACAGCAGCTAGGTACTGGGGTGAATCAAAACGCGTGTTGTCTATGTGGTCAATGGGTGTGAATCAGTCTTCAGAAGGGACAGCCAAGGTCAGAACAATTATTAATCTGCACTTGATGACCGGACAGATTGGTAAGCCAGGGGCGGGGCCATTCTCCCTCACAGGTCAGCCCAACGCCATGGGAGGTAGAGAAGCTGGAGGATTGGCGCATTTGTTACCTGGTTATCGCTTGGTGAAAAATCCTCAACACCGCGCCGAAGTTGAAGAAATTTGGGGATTGAAGCGGGGACAAATTTCACCCAATCCTGGTTTGACGGCTTGGGATATGATTACTGGCTTGGAAGATGGGACTGTGGGTTTATTGTGGATTGCTGCTACCAATCCGGCGGTGAGTATGCCAGATTTGGAACGGACAAAAGCAGCATTGATGCGATCGCCTTTTACTATTTATCAAGACGCTTATTATCCCACAGAAACTGCTACCTATGCTCATGTTCTTTTACCTGCTGCCCAATGGAGTGAGAAAACCGGCGTTATGACTAATTCGGAACGCCGAGTTACGCTGTGTCCAGCATTTCGCCGACCACCAGGACAAGCCAAAGCAGATTGGGAAATATTCGCCGAAGTCGGGCGCAGGTTAGGTTTTGTCGGAGAATTCGCCTTTGCTAACTCCGCTGAGGTATTTGCAGAGTTTGTTACACTAACTAGCGATCGCCCCTGCGAGATGACAGGGTTAAGTCATGAACAATTGCGATCCCAAGGGCCGACTCAATGGCCACATCCTATCGAAGAAAACAGAAAGATTGATCTAGATTCTCCCTTACACCCCTACACACGCCAGGTGCTACAACGCGGGGAACCCGCGCAACGCACTGGCTCCCCTACACCCCTAAAAGGAAAGCGTCTCTACACTGACTTGCACTTTCACACCCCCGATGGACGCGCCAGGTTTGCAGCTTATCACTCGCGGGGACTAGCAGAACCACCAGATCCTGATTATCCCTTTGTGCTGACGAATGGGAGACTTTATGGACATTGGCACACCCTGACACGCACCGGTCGGATTGAAAAAACTCGGCAAATGCACCCTGAACCATTTATCGAAATTCATCCCCGTGATGCTGCTGGATTAAAAATTACTGATAACCAATTAGTCGAAGTGCGATCGCGCCGTTCTCAAACTTTCTTCCCAGCCAAAATTACCAAAGCGATCGCCCCTGGTACGGTCTTCGTTCCCATGCATTGGGGTGCATTGTGGGCAGATAATGCTGAAGCCAACGCCCTTACCCATCCTGAATCTTGTCCCGATTCTCTACAACCAGAATTAAAAGCCTGTGCGGTGCAGATAATTCCAGTCACAGCAGATTTAACAGTTATTAGAGATCGGGAATTGGGGATCAGGGAACGGGAATCGGGGATGAAATTAGTGACCAACCCGTGATCCAATACTCCAAAGGATAGGATTTTTTGGCATAATTTTGAGGTTGTAGAGATGTTGCACTGCAATGTCTCTACTTTTGGTGAATATCTTTTAGATTTCATAATTCACCAACAGTATGAGGCAAAACTAGTTCTATAGTTCTATATATATAAATATATAAGTTCATTTATAATTGTTAATTTAAAATCATGCTTTCTCTAAATAAACTTCTGCAATGGTTAATTTTGACGCTTCTCTTTCCATTAGTTTTTCTTAATGGTTGGTTAGCTTTTAAATTTTTTCAATATTTTCAACCCATAGTCACTATTTTAGTTTTAGCTACTTTGTTAGCGTTTATTTTGGATTACCCTGTTGCACTTCTTGAGCAAAGAAAAATGCAACGTAAATATGCAGTGTTATTAGTTTTGATTGCAGGTTTAGTAATTGTGGTTAGCTTGGGTATTACTTTGTTACCCATTGCTCTACAACAATTAAATGAAATGATTAAATCAGTTCCTCAATGGATTGATGCTACTGAACAAAAACTTCAATTTCTCAATAATTGGGGAGCCAGTCACAGACTAAATATTAATTTTAGCGAAATATTTAGTCAGTCAATAAATCATTTACCAGATGAATTGGAACAAACAGGAGATAAGCTATTTGGTATTATTGTAGATACTATTGATAGCATTTCGGAAGCTTTAATCACAGTTGTATTAACAATATATCTTTTAATAGATGGCGAAAGGATTTGGAAAGGAATATTTAAAAAAATACCTTTTGATTTAGCCCAAAAAATACAACAATCTCTTCAGAAAAATTTTCAAAATTTTCTGATTGGTCAGGTGATTTTAGCTTTAATGCTGGGAGTGTCACAAACGATCTTATATTTAATTCTGAAACTAAAATTTGGTTTAGTATTTGGTTTGGGTGTGGCAATTTTGAGCCTAGTCCCTTTTGGTGATATTTTGAGTTATTTTATTATTGCTTTAATACTCGCACCACACAACATTTGGTTAGCTGCTAAAGTTTTAGTTCTATCTCTGATTCTTGATCAGTTGATTGATCAAGCGATCGCACCCCGAATTTTAGGGAGTTTTACTGGTCTAAGACCCATTTGGGTAATTATCTCTTTGCTCGTAGGAACTTATATTGGCGGATTATTAGGGTTACTGCTTGCTGTTCCTTTAGCTGGTTTTATCAAAGATGCGATCGACGGTTTTGCTGATTTCCCTGAAAGCATTGATTATGTAGAGGATAAAAAGTTACCAGAGATGTTAGTTAATGAATCAACTTTGCAGTAATAACTCCCGGTTCGCCCATTTTTTCGGGAGTTAGAAAAAAACTACTCAGGAGTTAAAGATTGACCACCAAGTTGAGTATAAATAGTAGTTGGAAATCCAAGTAGAGCAAGAATACGCTGCTGTAAGGGTGAAAGAGCAGTCAAATGAGCATAAACTTCATTTTTGACTTCAATCAACAGTAAGGTAATTTCTTTAAATGCCGTAAGAAGAAGTTCAGCTGTGGGACGTGCTGTTTCTCGTTTTGGATTACCAACATAAAGTCCAGCCAGCTTTTCTTTATTTTTCTCCAGATGGCGGCGAACCTGAAACTCCAAAAGGGTCAATACTCGTAAACCAATTGAAAGTAGTCGAATTAAACCAGTAACATGGTCTTCACGCTGCAAGTAAATTGGTGTTAACGATAGAGGAAAGCCTTTAAGTCGAGCAAATCCACGTTCGTGTAGTTGTCATCTCGATAGGTACGAACAGCTTGCTTCAAAGAGAGTTGAGTTTCGGTTTGATTAGTGACGTAGACGCGCCAGCCTAAGAGTTGAACTTGTTGCCGAACAGCATCTTCATTAATTTTAAAATCTAGGTCAAAGTAAATTTCTTCTACTGCTTGAGGTTGGCGTTCTAAATATCGTCTTTTAACTTTTTGAACTCGTTTGGTATGAATCTCAATTTGAAATAAACCACTAGTTCGATAACGTTTAATAATAGCTGCTACAGCCGACTCCCACTCCTCAAATGAGGTGAGCTTTTTCTTACCTCGTCGAGGTATTTTAAGTTGTTCGAGAGCATCCGAGGTTTTTTGTATACGTTCGCGTAGAGAGTTTTCTTCTGTCTGTGCGATGGCAAATGAACGTACTACTAATTGTCGCTCCTCCCAAGATACTTCTTGGTCGTCAATCTCTACTTTTTGGAGCAATTTTAGTTCAAATCCTTCGGCAATATTTTTAGTTTTTCCATCGGCGTAGTCGTAATCAATAGTTGTCAATTCTTGTTTTCTATCCCAAACTGGTTGAAGATATTCTATTAATTGTTCTGGCACTACTTGCTTTGCATTTAAAGGACATAAATAAAAATCCCTACCCAATACAATATGGCTTCTCGTCCCAATCGATGCCATTTTACAGTCACCAATGTATAGTAATCCTGACTGTTTTAGTGTTGAACGTACTCTTTCAATCGCTGGAATATATAACGGGTCATCGGCTTTTTCTCCTGACAAAATTTCCGTTGCAATTGGCATTCCTAACGGGTAAGCATGTCGATAACATTATTTTGACTTGTGCCAAGTCCGGACGGTGGTCTTTACTATAGCCCCATTGGAATAGCCCTTCTGGATTAACCCCACAGTGACTTGAAGCTGTTGTACTAGGCACTTACTCG
>NZ_AJLJ01000204.1 GCF_000317245.1 Fischerella muscicola SAG 1427-1 = PCC 73103 | reverse complement strand
TAATAAAATGCCCAGCCGTATTAAATATATTTTGGCCAAGCCCAAAGTAGAGCGCGCTTTCGCCTGAAGGGCGAAAGCGACGGCTGGGCATTTTATTATTTGGAGATCCCCTATCCAGGCGCACTCTTTCTGGGGTGATATCGTACACTTGTAGTAAACTGCCTCCAAGTTCATCTTCAAATGAATACCAGTTGCGATCGCATTCGAGGTAACGTAATACAGCTTCTAGACGATCATCCGTAAAGTCGAGTTCACGTAAATCTTCTCCAAAAAATGTTTTCAATGTTTCTAATCGTTTAGAAACCCAGGCTTGGACGTGATTTAAACGATGATCTGCTTGCGATAATATGTGTGCTAACCAAATTACTGCTATACTTCCCAAGCTTTTACCTTGCCAATTTCCATGCGTTGGGAAGTGCTTATCGATTAGGTTTTCTACACCCATCTGCTCTATTTGTGTTAGCAGTACAGGTATATCATCAACTCGTTCGTTTGTAATTCTTGGTTCAGTAGGCATAATACCGAACATATACCTACTCTACATTTTTGGGAAGATGTCGCTCGCCATACTTATTGGCTGCCTATTTTTCCTAACTCATTAAAAAATGGGCGAACCGGAAGAATTCAAGCAAGAGATAAGAAAAATAAGCGATCGCATTTATTTATTTTCATTAAGGATGTGGCGTAATTGCAAGAATACTTATAACTCCTTGTTCAGGCCCGTAAAACCAAAACACTCGGAAAGATCCGGGTGTTTTATTATCTACATAAGCTTCAAAAATTTCTTCGCCATTGGGGCCTGACAGTGATTCATATGTGTGAGTATTTAAACCAGGATATTTTAGGTTTGTTTCCATCAAACCCAGTGTTTTTAAAACTGTTTGGTACTTTTTAGAGTCTGTTTCTTGCAACCTAGATAAAGCTTCTTTTGCTTCAGTCGTAAATACTAAGCGGAAATTCACCCAACACCTATTCTTCAATCTCTAAATTTGCATACTGAGCAAATGAACCCAAATCATGAAGTTCACCAGAGATTGCTTGTTTAATACCAAGTTCTAGGGAATTACGAACAACAGAATTTTGCCATATCCAAAGTTCTCTTTCTGGAATGTTAACAACAGGATCTAGCAAAATTTGTCCAACTTCATTAATTAAGACTCGGTAACTCTTTGTTTTGGCAACAGCACCCAGGGTTAACCTTCCTCTATCATCTGCACTAGCAGTTTCTTTGATTAAATGGAAGTTTTGATTTTCAATCATAGTACAACTATATAATTCACTAAATTATAGTCTTTTGTGGGTAAGTGGGCAATACCTACATAAAATAGAATAATATAAAAAACCCCCGGTATCATGACCAGGGGTTCTTAAAATCACCATTTCACCCAATTTTGCCAGAGGCTGATCAAAATCCGCTCCTTTAGGCTACATAGGAGCGACAGTCTTTTTCAACAATGTTAGCGTAACAACGTGAATGTATAAATATTAGCCTACGTTCGCCAATATGAACTCTCTGGTTTCTGATTTGTTGATTGTAACTTGTCCATCATCATCAACATCGACAATGGCTGTATCACCATCAGCAATTTGACCAGACAATAATGCTTCTGCTAGAGAATCTTCTAGGAGGCGCATAATCGCCCGACGTAACGGTCTAGCACCGTAGCTGGGGTTGTAGCCTTCTTGAAGTACACGCTCTTTGAAGCGATCGCTCACTTCTAAAGTGATACCTTTTTCAGTTAAGCGGCCAGCAACTTCTTTGAGCATAATCTCAGCGATTTGCTTGACTTCTTCTTTCTTGAGTTGAGTGAAGACAATAATCTCATCAAGACGGTTGAGGAACTCTGGACGGAAGTAGTTCTTCATTTCTTCGTTCACCAAGTTACGAATCCGGTTGTAACTTGCTTCAGCTTCGTCTTCATTGAACTGGAAGCCTAAACCGCCACCACCTTTTTCGATAACTCGTGAACCAATGTTAGAAGTCAAGATAATCAGAGTGTTCTTGAAGTCAACTTTGCGACCTTTAGCATCAGTGAGATGACCGTCATCCAACATTTGCAGCAGCATATTGAATACATCGGGGTGCGCTTTTTCGATTTCGTCGAATAGCAACACTGTGTATGGTCTGCGGCGGACGGCTTCGGTCAATTGTCCACCTTCGTCGTAACCGACGAAACCAGGAGGCGAACCAATCAGTTTGGAGACGGTGTGGCGTTCCATGAATTCTGACATATCCAGACGAATCATGGCTTCTTCGGAACCGAAGAAGTAAGCCGCCAGTGACTTAGCTAATTCTGTCTTACCAACTCCCGTAGGACCAGAGAAGATAAAGCTAGCGATGGGTCGATTCGGATTCTTCAAGCCGACACGGGCGCGGCGAATCGCACGGGATACAGCTGTGACTGCTTGTTCTTGACCGATGAGGCGTTGATGCAGGGTATCTTCTAAGTGCAGCAACATCTCAGACTCAGATTCAGTCAGTTTGTTGACTGGTACGCCAGTCCAAGAGGCGACGATTTGGGCGATATCTTCTTCGTCAACGACGAGAGACTTGACGGATTTGTCGGTTTGTGTTTCTGCTAATTGAGCTTCGAGTTCCAACTCGCGATCGCGCAATTCTCCAGCTTTGTCAAAATCTTGCGCTCTGACGGCTTCGTCTTTAATTTTAGTAACAGCAACCAATTCGCGCTTGATTTCGCGATCCGCAGAAACCATCGAACTCCGCAGACGCACACGGCTACCAGCTTCATCAATCAAATCGATGGCTTTATCTGGCAAGAAGCGATCGCTAATATAACGATCAGATAAATTAGCGGCTGCAATCAATGCTTGGTCAGTAATTTCCACTCTATGGTGTTGTTCGTAAACTGAACGCAAGCCTTGGAGAATCTGAATTGTATCTTCTACGGAAGGTTCACCAACCATAATTGGTTGGAAACGACGCTCTAGTGCAGCATCGCGTTCGATATGCTGACGATACTCATCGAGGGTAGTTGCACCAATGCACTGGAGTTCACCTCTAGCCAATGCGGGTTTGAGGATATTAGCAGCATCCATACCACCTTCTACACCACCAGCACCAACGAGGGTGTGAATCTCATCGATCACCAGGACGATATTACCCGCAGTGCGGATTTCGTCCATGATTTTCTTGAGGCGTTCTTCAAAATCGCCACGGAAGCGAGTACCTGCTACCACTGACCCCATATCAAGACTGATGACTTGCTTGTCTTGCAAAATATCGGGGACATCTTGGTTGTGAATGCGTTGTGCTAAACCTTCCGCGATCGCAGTTTTACCAACTCCCGGTTCACCGATCAATACGGGGTTGTTTTTCGTGCGACGACCAAGAATCTGGATAGCACGCTCAATTTCTTTTTCACGACCAACTACAGGGTCGAGCTTACCTTCTTGTGCTAATTTGGTCAGGTTTCTACCAAATTCTTCTAAACTCAAATTTTGGGTTCGTCTAGGACTGCTACTAGCACCTACAGTTGTGGGTGTAACTTCACCTAATATACGAATAACTGTGCTGCGGATATTGTTGAGGTCAACACCCAAATTTTGTAGTACCTTGGCAGCAACTCCTTCCCCTGCCTCAGTTAATCCTAATAGTAAGTGTTCAGTACCAATATAGTTATGTCCTAAACTACGAGCTTCTTTAAAAGATTGCTCGAATAAGGTTTTTACTTTCGGGGTAAAAGGAATTTCTGGTGGTAAGTAGCCAGAACCCCGACCAATAATTCTTTCGACTTCGCGACGTGCTTCTTTGAGAGTAACGCCCAATTCAGTCAGCACTTTGGCAGCAACCCCATTTCCTTCTCCCAGCAAACCCAGGAGAATTTGTTCAGTTCCTACGAAGTTGTGACCTAGTCTTCGGGCTTCCTCCTGAGCGAGCATAACTACTTTAATAGCTTCGGAAGTGAAATGTTCAAACATAGCGGGTTTTGCTCCCTTGCTGCTTGGGCTTCGGGTAGAATCAATTTCACCCTCACCTGAACTTTTGTCTACTTTTCTTAAAGACAATGTATCTTTATTTTAAGTTTAACGGCAGTGAGGAGAGCCGTAAGATTTTAGGTAGGGTAGCCGTCTGTTTGGGCATGGGGCATTGGGCATGGGGCATTGACCCTTGACCATTGACTAACAACTAAACTAAATATTTATGAACAAAGATCAACAACATCCTTTATATAATCGCGATCGCTCGATTGTGGAAAGTTTATTAGCTGGTGAGGCGACAGATTATAACTTGGCTGAATTAGCGAGATTGCGAATTCGTTATCACGGTTTTCCCGGTGCAAGAGACATTCAAAGCGACTTGGATAAAATACTACAACAGTGGGGTCTAACGGAAGCGGAGCTATTTGACAAGACTCGCGCCATTCACGCCGTTGGTGGAATTTATAAAAGTCGCTCTAAAAAAGATGAGCAAGATTGGAATTAGTCAATGGTCAATAATCAATGGGCATTGGGCATTGGGCATTGGGCATTGGGCATTGGGCATTGGGCATTGGGCATTGGGCATTGGGAAGAGACTTAAAATAATTCCCTCTTGTCTCCCTTGTCTCTCTTTTCAATTTTTAATTGTTTTGTCCCCGATGCCTGATTCCCGATCTCTACTATATTCACGTAATTTCTGCAATAGCTTTTCTTGAGATTCTGAGGTAGTAAACTCAATTGCTGTTGGTTGAATTTCCTTGCTTGCACTCGTCAGTGTTGTGGATGGAAGATTAAACTGAATTTTTGCCTGGTCTTTATTTTTTGGTTGATTTTTGTTTATTGTTAATGTTGTTGCTTTGGGATTTTTAACGGCTGTTTTGACTACATCAAGTGTAGATGCAACTTCAATTTGCTGCTCTATTTGTTGAGTAGAAGACAGTAATTTTCCTAAACCATTTACCAGTTGTCTGACATTTTCTCGAAAATTTGGATCGCCAGTCAATTCGTCTAAATCAGAAGTGATTTTCTCGACGTTTTCAAATGTTACTCTGGCAGAATCTAGAGTTTGTTGCAACACCAAAATATTATTAGGATTGTTAAGTGCTTGGCTAGCATCCCGCAAATTAGCTGAGGCTTGTGCTGCGTTTGCAGAGAGTGTTTCTAAATTTTGAACTAACTCTCCTTGTGTCAAGCGATTGAGAGTAGGTGATAAGCTACTAACTGTAGTTCTGAGTTCAGTTGTAGTTGCCGTAATATTATTTAAAGTGCCAACCAGTGAAGAACGATTACTTGTGAGTAGCGTATCCAGATTTTTTATCAGTTGACTTGCTTGATTTGCTGTGAGGCTGAGATCCTTGGCTGTAGTACTAAATTGACTAGTTGTTTTAGTAGCAGAAACGGTAATTTTATCAGCTGCATTTGCTACTGAATTTGTAGCAGTTGACAAACCACTTAGTTGTTTTTGCGTACTTTTTGTCAAGTTGGAAAGATCGCGGCTCAGAACAACAACTTGAGCAGCTGCTTTGGAAGCATTTACTAATGTATTGTTGAGATTATCGTAGATTTGAGGTTGAGTATAAAGATTGGCAAAAACAGTACTGCTACGAATTAACTCATCTAAACTAATGCCAATTTGGCCTTTCAACCGTGAACCATTACAAACGATGAGACTCGGATCACAATCTCGATCTAATGGTTTAGCAATCGTACCACTGGGTAATGGTGATTTAGGTGTAATGTCAACAATGCTTTCGTTAATCAGACCCGATTGATTTGCTTCTACTTTGACATCACGAGGGATAATCAGGTTAGGGTTGGCAATTTCGATTTCTACTTCTACATTGTTCGGTCTTGGTCGGATTGCAGAAATATTGCCGACTTTGACGCCACGAAAGCGAACAACAGCTCCTTTTTGCATTCCACCAGCATTGGCAAATTCAACAAAAGCTTTGTATGAACTCGCAGCAGCCGTAAATCTTGTTAACCAGAGGATAATTATTCCAAACACACCCACCCCAACGAGGAGTAGTAAACCCACAGAACCTTCTCGAAAAGTGCGCGATCGCATTTTTTTATCCTCCCACTCAGATTTTTAGATTTTAGATTAGGTTGTGGTTTGTTGGTTGTTATTGGTCATTGAGAAGAGACGGGGTGAAGCGGTGAGTGGGAGACGCTGAGAGATTCCTAATTGCATCCCCGTGTCTCCCTTGTCTCCCTTGTCCTCGATGTCTCCACTTTCTCATCCTGCTACTTGAATTGGTCCAGATATACTTCCACTCATAAATTGTCTGATTAAAGGATTAGCTGTGTGGTCTAGTTCACTGACTGCACCTTGCCACTGTACTGTACCGTGATAGAGAAATATTAGCCTATCTGCTGTTCTGCGGATGGTGCTTTCTTGGTGAGTGACAATGGCGTAGGTGCTACAAACTCCTTGTGTTGATCGCAATTGTCGGATTAAATCTTCAATTACTGTTGAGGCGATGGGGTCGAGTCCAGCCGTGGGTTCATCGTATAGTAAAACTTCTGGCCCTTCTTTGGTATTTTCTGGGTTAGACATAATTGCACGCGCAAAACTTACCCGTTTTCTCATCCCTCCAGAGAGTTCCGCAGGATAGCGATCGCTTATTCCTGGTAAACCCACCATCTCTAATTTTTCCTCAACTAGTGCATGAACTCGCGATCGCGGCAGTTTTGAGTTTTGATAGAGAAAAAACCCAACATTTTCATCGACTGTCAGTGAATCAAATAATGCCGCTTGCTGAAACACCATACCAATACCAACTGGATCGGCTGCATCTTCAATCAATCCTTCTCGACGCACACCTTGCACAATAATTTGTCCAGCATCAGGAGCAATTAAACCCGCAATTATACGTAGAATTGTGGACTTACCAGTACCACTAGGCCCAATGATTCCTAATGCTTCTCCCCGGTAAATGCTCAAATCCACGTTATCTAATACTTTATTGTCACCAAAGGATTTAGAAACACCTTTGAGTTCTATTAATGGTTCGTCATTAGTCATTAGTTATTAGCGATTATTTAATATTTATTAGTTATTATTCCCGATTTGCCCATTTTTTCCGATTATTAAGCAAATCATATCCTGCACTACCTTTGCGATAAAACATATTAAAAGTATCAAAAGGAATTATTCTCCCATCTGAGTGTACGAGATGAATACATGATCGCTTCACAGAACAGCACTAAGAGGCTGTTTGAAAAGTTTTGAAGAGTCAAATCTTATGCCAGCCGCCTTACCATAATACGGATCATGGCAAGGTAGATAAAAGTCTCCGATGTTTCTGGCAATAATTCATAATCATGTCGCTCTCTCGGTACTGTGTTTTTTGTTATTCGCAGCTTACACTGAGAGAGTTTTTTTACAAACTACCCGACTTTTCAAACATCCTCTTACATTGTAAGAATTAAACTTGAACTAAATCTAAAGATATAGGACTCTATAGCCTTTCTAAATCAATCGTGAACAACAAGATCCCCGACTTCTCCAAGAAGTCGGGGATCTATCCTCTTAATTGAATTAATTTGCTGATCCTATTGCCTCAATTGCACCTTCCAGAGCGATCGCTACATGAGTCCAATGTGTTCCGCCTTGGCAGTACACTACATACGGTTCTCGTAATGGCCCGTCAGCCGAGAACTCTAATGTGCTACCCTCAATAAATGTCCCGCCAGCCATGACGACTTTGCTTTCGTAACCTGGCATTTGATCAGGAATGGGGTCTAGATAAGAACCGATGGGTGAATTTTGTTGTATTGCCTTACAAAATGCAATTAGCTTCTCGGCAGAACCGAGTTTAATTGCTTGGATCACATCACGGCGAGGTGCAAGGGGTGCGGGATTAACTGGATAACCAAGCTTGTCAAAAACATAACCTGTTAAGTGCGTACCTTTCATGGCTTCTCCTACCATCTGGGGTGCAAGAAATAAGCCTTGGAAGAGCAGACGATTTTGATCAAAGGTCGCACCGCCGTAACTACCGATACCAGGGGCAGTCAGGCGACAGGCAGCCGCTTCTACCAAATCAGCGCGACCAGCGACATAACCACCAGCTGTGACAATCGTCCCACCAGGGTTTTTGATCAAGGAACCCGCCATCAAATCCGCACCGACATGCGTAGGTTCACTGAGTTCGATAAATTCGCCGTAGCAATTATCAACAAAACAAATGGTGTTGGGATTTTGCTGCTTGACTAAATTAATAATTTTTTCAATATCAGCAATGGACAGGCTAGGACGCCAAGAATAGCCACAAGAGCGTTGAATTAGAACTACACTAGTTCTATCCTCCACCGCTCGGCTTACAGCTTGCCAATCCACTGTTCCTTCTAGGGTAAGATCCAATTGGCGATAGCGAATGCCAAACTCTATAAGGGAGCCTTGACCATGACCCCGTAAACCTATCACTTCTTCTAATGTGTCGTAAGGAGCGCCAGCCACCGAGAGTATTTCATCACCAGGACGGAGGACACCAAATAAGGCACAAGCGATCGCGTGAGTGCCAGATACAAACTGAACTCGCACAATAGCCGCCTCTGCGCCCATAACTTCGGCAAACACCTTGTCTAAAGTTTCTCGCCCTAAGTCATCATGACCGTATCCTGTGACACCTGCAAAATGGTGAGCGCCGACTCGATGATGACGAAAAGCACTTAACACTCTGTAAAGGTTTCTCTTGACCTGAGCGTCAATTCCAGAAAAAATCTGTAACAGTGCCTGTTCTGCTTGCCGCAGCTGTTCCAAGCTGTTCATTAGTTCCTCATTCACAAAAAAACATAATATGCGGATTTAAGGATCGCGCAGACTAGGCTGAACAATTCCTATTCAGGTTACTGCATGACAATTGCTACATCAACAAAATCCCGAAGCCATTTAGTACACATTACATTCTTGACTGTTGTGCACGCTGCTGCGTTGCTTGCTCTGTTTCCCGCTTTCTTTAGCTGGAAAGCAGTTGGTGTGTGCTTGTTTCTCCATTGGGTAACAGGTGGCTTAGGTATTACTCTGGGCTATCACCGCCTCGTCACCCACCGCAGTTTTCAAACTCCTAAGTGGCTAGAATACTTCCTTGTTTTGTGCGGCACTCTTTCCTGCGAAGGAGGTCCAATAGAATGGGTCGGTATGCATCGAATGCATCATTTGTACTCAGATAAGGAGTTAGATCCCCATGATTCCAACAAAGGCTTCTGGTGGAGTCACATGGGTTGGATGTTCTTTCATTCACCACTTCAGCCAGAAGTACCTCGCTTTACGAAAGATATTGGCGATGACCCAGTTTATCAGTTTTTCCAAAACAATTTAATTTGGCTCCAAGTAGCTCTAGGTGTAGTACTGTTTTTGCTAGGTGGCTGGCCTTTTGTGATCTGGGGAGTTTTTGTTCGCCTAGTTTTTGTATGGCATTGCACCTGGTTAGTCAATAGTGCCACCCATAAATTTGGTTATCGTACTTATGAATCAGGCGATCGCTCAACAAATTGTTGGTGGGTCGCCTTATTAACTTACGGTGAAGGTTGGCACAATAACCACCATGCCTTTCAGTATTCGGCTCGTCACGGACTGCAATGGTGGGAAGTTGACATGACTTGGATGACAGTCAAACTGCTACAAACGCTTGGTCTAGCCACGAATGTCAAGTTAGCAGATAAATAGTCATGAGATGATAAAAGTCATCAATTATTGATAATTTAACTAACGCTGTGTGCGATTTTTTACCCCCACTCATTTGTAGGTCTATAGCCTAAGAATGGGTGGGGGTTTCAAAATCTTAAATCCAGAAAAATAGTTGATAGGGACGTGCATTGAGACACGTTAGCTTGATATAATCCAGAACGCTAATGTTACAAAACTTCACGGCAAGTTCATTTTTGAGTCCCTTGAATGTGAAGTGTTTTGGTATTTACTAATTCATGACAACATCAACAATTAACATCCTCAAGCCATCAGATAGCATTAACCAAGCTGACTTCAAGCTCAAAGATATTATTAAAAGCCTGCCACGGGAATGTTTCTTGCAGAATCGGCGCAAAGCTTGGACAAGACTTGTAATCAATGTATTGATGGTTGGCTTGGGCTATTTCTGCCTAACAATTGCTCCTTGGTTTCTCTTACCTGTAGTCTGGATTTTTACTGGCACTGCTTTGACAGGTTTTTTTGTTATAGCTCATGATTGTGGTCATCGTTCGTTTGCTAAACGCCGTTGGCTAAACGATTTGGTGGGGCATTTGATGATGATGCCGTTAGTTTATCCGTTTCATAGTTGGCGAATTAAGCATAATTATCATCATGCTCATACTAATAAGCTGGAAGAAGACAATGCTTGGCATCCAATCAGACCACATGTATATGAAAGCTGGGGAAATTTATTACAGTTTGGTTTTGAAGGTTTCATGCGTAACCGTCTATGGTGGATCGGTTCAATCCTACATTGGGTAAACCTGCACTTTAATTTGACGAAATTCTGTGCTAAAGATCAATCAAAAGTCAAGCTATCTATTACTGTTGTAGTGCTGTTTGCAGCGATCGCTTTCCCTTTGATTATTGTTAATCTCGGTATCTGGGGATTTGTCAAATTTTGGTTGATCCCGTGGTTGGTTTTCCATTTTTGGATGAGTACCTTCACCTTGGTTCACCATACTGCTCCATACATTCCTTTTATAGAAGCAACAAAATGGAACGCCGCCATAGCACAGCTATCTGGTACCGTTCACTGCGATTATCCTCGTTGGATCGAATTTCTCTGCCATGACATCAATGTCCATGTTCCCCACCACATCTCTACAGCGATTCCTTCTTATAATTTACGGCTGGCTCATCGCAGCCTAGAAGAAAATTGGGGAAATTATCTGAGTAAATGCCGATTTTCTGTGTCTTTAATCAAGCAGATAACAGACCAGTGTCATCTTTATGATCCAGAGAGTGGATATTTATCTATGCAGGATTACCATCAAGCTAAGGGTGTAAGGATCTAAAGGGTGTAAAGGGCATTGGGCATTGGGCATTGGGCATTGGGCATTGGGCATTGGGAAAAGACTTATTAAATAATTCTCTCTTGTCCACGCCACGTGCTACAACGCGGGAGACCCGACGCCAGGTGCTACCCTGCGGGAACGCTTTCAGCGAACAAGCCGGGGAACCCGTCCAACGCAGTGGCTCCGCAACGCAGTGGCTCCCCTTGTCTCCCTTGTCTCCCTTCCCTGTTCCCTATTTTCAACTATTAGAACCGTCCATTTCCCTGCACGATATGTTTCACCGTAGTCAGGCTTTCTAAGCCGATAAAGCCACGTCTATGACCTTTCTGGTTGGACATACCCAGAAATACACCATCTCCCCGTGCAGGGTTACGGGTAAAGCGGGGAGAAGAATTGATATAACTGGAGGCGCTGTTGACTCCCAAGGCAAATTGTCGGCTTTCTTGGTAAGATTCAGTAACGATGCAGTCGGCGTGACCGCTGCTGTACTGATTAATCCAAGCGATCGCTCCCTCTAAGCTATCCACTAGTTTAAAAGCGATTGTTTTAGTTAAATAAGCGCTTCCCCATTCTGCATCTTTAGCTAGTTGTAACTGGGGAAAAGCTTCTACTAATTCTGCGTCTGCTTTAATTTCAAAACCTTTTTCTTGTAAGCTATTCCACAGGGTGATTAAAGATGATGGCATAGCTTGCCGATGAATCAAAACTTTTTCGATCGCATTCACCGGATCTGGTTGGCTACAATGGCTATCGACAATTATCCAACGCACCATTTCCAAGCTACCATTGAGTGACCAATACAGGTAACAATTACCCATTGTTGACTTCAGTACTGGTGCTGTAGATTGGCGCACCACCTGCTGTACTAAGCTGGAACGTCCGTAGGGAATGACTAAATTTAAATACTGGTCTTGGCTGACCAAATCACGGATGGAAGCACCGTGTTCAGTCTGGATTAATTCTATACAGCCAGGCGATAAACCAGCATCAGCAATCCCAGCTTGTAAAGCCTCAGCGATCGCCGCGTTCGAGTGACTAGCTTCTGTACCACCTTTAAGGATCAAACAATTACCTGTTTTGATGCATAAACCTGCTGCGATCGCCGCTAATTCTGGAAACGCTTCATAAATAAACGCGATCACTCCTAAAGGTGTTAGCTGTGTGTAAGTCTGGGAGTCTTCAAGTTGATAGTCAGCACTACGCACCCGTCGCAGTGGATCAGATAGTTCTCCTAGTCGTTGCAAAATATCTACAGCTGCTTCCAGACGTCTTGGGGTTAGCTTCAACCAGTCCAAAATCAAATCTGGTATAGCCATTTCTCGACTAGCTTCTAGATCCAAAGTATTGGCTTCTAGAATATCGTCAAAAGAACGTTTGATCGCCTCCGCCATAGCCAAAACGGCGCGACTGCGATCTATCCCTTTGGTAATTCCTAACTTTAAAGAAGCAACGTAGGCACGTTTAGTGCTGGCAATTGCTTCAGGGCTATAATCAAAAGCATCCACTGTCATTGAATCAACGTCTGTAAGTAAGCCAGACCATCAGTGCGGGTAGAATTGCCAATAGTACTGCTACCATTGCCCAAGCGATTATACTAGAACCACTTGCTAATCGTAATGCTAGTGGCAACCATATAATCACTAGCACGAAAATAATGCCAAGTGCTACTGGTAGATAGCTTTCTCCTAAACGCGGATGGACAACTTGCCAGCTAGAACCTGTCCAGCGCCAAGCACGTTTATAGGGATAGGTGGTAGAAAGCTGTTCTAGCACATAACCATTATCTTCTACTACAAAGATTTGTTGACAGCGATCGCACCCAAACGCTTCTGTGAGGGTAATCGGAATTAACCGTCCCCGACGGCGACAGGGACAGGGATATTCACTATTAAAATCAAGTTTTTCGGGTTTTTGAGATTGCACAAGGATCTTATAACTTGAGCGTGTTGATTGACAGCAGGAGAAGATCATCCTCTTGTTAAGGTTTTTGAGGTTGGTTAATCTCCTTTAAACTTTTTTTATAACAATTCAGCTACTTTGTGTGCTTCTTGCCTACAGAATATATTTTGGTTCAATAGAGTGGCAAAAAAGGTTTGCACCTGACAACTAAAGAAATTACACTGGTCTTTCTTAATTAAGTGTAGTCCATCCCACCTAATTCTTGGTTGGTGAGTTTGGGCATGGAGCATTGGGGACAAAACAAGTCAAAAGTCAAAAGTCAAAAGTCAAACTTAAGAACTTTTGACTTGTTTGCCCCATGCCCAATGCCCAATGCCTAATGCCTAATGCCCAATGCCCGATGCCCGATGCCCGATGCCCGATGCCCAATGCCCGATGCCCGATGCCCGATGCCCGATGCCCAATGCCCAATGACTATTGACTATTGACAAATAAATTCACTTCTGCTTTCACAACTGAAGGATCGGGAGTTCGCTCAAGGTGAAAGCCGAGTTTTTCGCAAACTCGCTGCATACCGGAATTGTCAGCTAGAATTTCGGCACTAATGTAATTTAAGTGTTCGCTGCGTCCTACGTGAAGTAGTCTTTTGAGTAATTCGGTTCCTAAGCCTTGACATTGAAAATGGTCACTGACTAGCAGCGCGAACTCAGCACCTTGTGTAGCGTGGATTTTACTTAATCTAGCGATCGCTAAAAGTTCATGATGTCCGGTTTGGGGATTGTGATAGTCAGCAACTAAAGCCATTTCTCGGTCATAATCAATAAAACAAAGGCGTGTGAGTCTCTCATGGGCGATACGCTGACTAAGTTTGATCAAGTGAAAATAACGAAAGTAAACGCTTTCTTCCGATAAGGTTTTATGAAACTTAATCATTAACGGTTCATCTTCTGGACGAATCGGGCGAATTGTGACTTCCATCCCGTTTTTCATTGTCCAAGACGAAACGTATTGTGTGGGGTAAGGACGAATAGCAGGTTTTGGTAAATCCGCCTCTTTGGCATCTAAATCGACTAGCACAATTCGTGCATCAAGGGCAATAAAAGAATTTTGAGTAATCGTTCCTATTAATAAAGGATTTATATCAATTTCTTTAATCCAGGGTTGTTCAACTACAAGTTGACTAAAACGTACCAAAAGTTGTTCTAGTGCTTCTAAATTTACAGCTTTTCTACCCCTGACTCCCTGTAGCGCTTTGTAAATTCGGGTTTGTTCCATCATTCGTCGTGCTAATGTCGTATTTAACGGCGGAAGCCCCAAAGCCCGATCCTGAAATACTTCCACCAACTGTCCGCCAGTACCAAAAAGTAAAACAGGGCCAAACTGAGGATCAATACTGCTACCCAAAATCAGTTCATAACTATTTTTCAAATCAATCATCTGCTGCACAGTAACGCCACCAAAGTGATTTTCTCCGACTTTCTCTTGCACGGAAGTTGCAATTGCGACATAAGCCTGACGGACTGCCTCGGCGTCATGTAAATTTAAATGCACACCACCCACATCAGTTTTATGGGTAATTGTTTCGGAAAATATCTTTAATACAACTGGATAGCCAATTTTATCCGCTAGCCGGACAGCTTCTTCTATACTCGTTGCTTCCTGTGTTTCCACTGTAGGAATACCGTATGCAGCTAGAACTTGTTTTGATTCCACCTCAGTTAGTAAAGTTCTGCCAGCTATTCGTGATTTTTGAATGATGGTTTCAACAATCACCCGTTGATTCGCTACATCTTGGTTTTCAGTCAGCACAGGTGTTTCATATAGTCCCCGTAAGTTATAACTATAACGCCACATATAGTTGAAAACACGTGCGGCAGTATCAGGAAAGGGGAAAGTGGGAATCGAAGCTTGATTGAGGATTTCTGCTCCTGCTTCTATATCTGTATCTCCCATCCAGCTAGCCAAGATGGGTTTACCAATTTTAGCATAAGGTCTGAGCAAGTGGGCGGTTTGGGTAGGGTTAGTCATTGCCTGTGGTGTCAAAATTACCAGCAAACCATCACTATTGGGATCTTTGGCAGTAATTTCTAAAGCTTGGGCATAGCGGGTCGGATCAGCATCACCTAATAGATCGATAGGGTTGTGATGACTGCCATAAGCTGGTAATATTTTGTCTAAGACTGCATAAGTTGCGGCAGACAGTTCTGCTAACTCACCCCCACCAGTGATGAGTGCATCGGTCGCTAGCACCCCAGGTCCGCCAGCATTGGTAATCACAGTTAGTCGCCGACCTTGAGGACGAGGTTGTTTTGCTAACACCTCTGCCATATCGAATAACTCAGAAATACTGTTTACCCGCAATACTCCACAACGTCGTAAAGCAGCATCAAACACTGCATCACTTCCCGTTAATGTCCCTGTATGAGATGCTGCGGCCTTGGCTGCGGCTTCTGTACGTCCAGCTTTGATGACAATAATCGGCTTAGTGAGGGCAACTTCCCGTGCTGCGGAGAGAAACGATCGCGCATCACCAATCGATTCCATGTAAATTACAATACTTTCTGTCTGCGGGTCATCACCAAGGTAATAAATCAAGTCACCCCAACCCACATCTAGCATGGAGCCAATAGAGATAAAAGCACTAAAACCAACGTTTTCTCGAAAACTCCAATCTAAAATCGCCGTACACAGCGCCCCACTTTGACTAATAAATCCCACCTTCCCTGGGAATGCCATGCTATTAGCAAAGGTAGCATTTAAGCCTGTGTGAGGATTCATCACACCCAAACAATTGGGGCCAATCAACCGCATTTTGCTGTGGTGCAGTTGTTCTAAAACTTGCTGTTCTAATTTGGCACCATCTGCACCTGTTTCTTTAAATCCAGCCGAAAGGACGATTGCACCTTTTACTCCCTCCTCTGCACATTCACCAATAATCCCCGGAACAGTAGCAGCAGGTGTAATCACGATCGCTAAATCAATAGGTTCTGGGACTGCGGCTATATTAGGATAAGTTTTAATCCCAAGCACACTGCTACGGTTAGGATTTACAGGAAAAACTGTTCCGCCAAAAGGATGACTGATCAGATTCCAAAGTACAGTTCGTCCCACACTGCGATCGCGGTCAGTTGCACCAATCACAGCAATCGTTTTCGGCGCAAATATCGCATCTAAAGGCTGATATTCAGATCGGAGAATATCATAAGCGCGGTCTGAAGTTAGTCTGGAATTTGTTTGCATGGTTCTTTTGGGGATTGGGGATTGGCGACGCGGAGGACAAGAGAGAATGGGGATTGTGGGGAGACAAGGGAAAATAACTATTGTACAGACGCGATTCATCGCGTCTGTACTAATGACTGATTATGATAAAGTGCGGCATCGGTGCGACAACCGCGATAAGCTAGAATATACAATTCTTTCAAATCATTGATGAGTGGATAGCGAGGATTAGCACCTGTGCATTGGTCATCAAATGCTTGATCTGCCATTTGTTCGACTTTGAGGTAAAATTCTTGATCTTCATCTCCCAAGGCTACTTGGATGGTGTGAGGAATATCAAGTTGATGTTTAAGGTTTTCTACTGCTTCCACCAATCTTTCGATTTTCTCATCCTGGGTGTCGCCACCTAATCTTAAATAATCTGCGATTTGGGCATAACGTGCTTTAGCATTCGGGTACTTATATTGTGGGAAGATTGCTTGTTTAAAGGGAATATCTGTGGCGTTGTAGCGGATGACATGGGAAATCATCAGTGCATTTGCTAACCCGTGGGGTACGTGGAAGGTCGCACCAAGTTTATGTGCCATTGAGTGACATACACCCAAGAATGCATTTGCAAAAGCCATTCCAGCAATAGTTGCGGCGTAGTGTACTTTTTCCCGTGCTTCAGGATCACTAGCACCATGTTTGTAAGCCCGTGGTAAATATGTAAATAGTAGGGCGATCGCTTGTAGTGCTAAACCATCGGTAAAATCTGTAGCCATTACCGATACATAGGCTTCTAATGCATGAGTTAGGGCATCAATACCACCGTATGCCGTCAATTTTTTCGGCATATTTAATACTAACTCTGGATCTACAATTGCTATATTTGGTGTTAAAGCATAATCTGCTAAAGGGTATTTCACTCCTACTTGATCATCGGTAACAACTGCAAAAGGCGTCACTTCCGAACCTGTACCCGAAGTTGTGGGAATTGCTACCATGATTGCTTTTTGTCCCAAAGGAGGTAATTCGTATACCCGCTTGCGGATATCCATAAATCGTGTCGCCAATCCTGAAAATTCGACATCGGGATGTTCGTACATCAACCACATGACTTTTGCTGCATCCATCGGCGAACCACCACCAATCGCAATAATTACATCTGGTTGATAACTACGTAATAAAGCTAATCCTTGATTAACATTTGAGAGAGTTGGGTCAGGTTCGACATCATGAAAAATATCATATTTAACACCAATTTCCTCCAAAACTTGCGTGACTTTATCGAGTATTCCCAAATCAAATAAGAGTTTGTCAGTCACAATAAAGGCACGTTTTTTTCCGGCTAAATCACTTAAAGCTACAGGCAGACAACCATATTTAAAGTAAACTTTTGGAGGAACGCGGAACCACAACATATTTTCTCGGCGCTCCGACACTGTTTTGATATTTAATAGGTGATGAGGTGCAACGTTATCAGAAATAGTATTACCGCCCCAAGTACCACAACCTAAAGTCAGCGAGGGGTCAAGTTTAAAGTTATATAAGTCACTAATTGCCCCTTGGGATGAAGGCGTATTAATCAAAACTCTACCTGTTTTGACAGTATTTTTAAAGTAAGCAATATCATCAAAATTAGCTGGATTAGTATACAGTACGGCTGTATGTCCAGGGCCACCAAAATCAATTAATTGGTCTGCTTTTGTGACTGCTTCATGAAAGTTCCGCACCCGGTACATTGCTAAGATTGGAGATAGTTTTTCGTAAGCAAAAGGTTCAGACGGCCCAATCATTTCTACTTCGGCAATTAAAACTTTATAACTACTAGGCAAAGGACAATAAGTATCTGTATTGCACCTGCTAATCTTGCGTTTCAGTTCAATCCCAGCGATTTTTGCCAGTTTTTCAACTGATTGTCCTACAATTGCTGGGTTTAAATGTCCTTGTTTCAGAATCAAATTGCCAAGTTTATGTTTTTCATCGTTACTGAGAAAGTATGCCCCACGACAAATAAATTCTTGTTTTACTTGTTCGTAAATCTCATCAACAATAATTACTGATTGTTCAGAAGCACAAATCATGCCGTTGTCAAAAGTTTTACTCAGCAAAATTGAACTGACAGCAGTTTGAAGATCTGCCGTGGCGTCGATGATTGCGGGAGTATTTCCCGCACCCACACCCAAAGAAGGATGTCCCGATGAATAAGCAGCACGTACCATTCCCGGCCCGCCAGTTGCCAAAATTAACTGAATGTCTCGATGCTGCATTAAAGCTTGAGAAAGTTCTACTGCTGGTTCATCAATCCAACCAATAATATCTGCTGGCGCCCCTGCTGCAACAGCTGCTGTTAAGACTGTTTGGGCAGCTGCAATTGTAGATTTTTTCGCTTTCGGATGGGGAGAAAAAATAATTCCATTACGGGTTTTCAGAGCAATTAAAGCTTTAAAAATAGTAGTTGAAGTCGGATTAGTAACAGGTATAATCCCAGCTAGGATACCCACAGGTTCAGCAATTTTTTGAATACCAAAAGACTTATCTTCTTCAATTACACCGCAAGTTTTTTCCTGTTTATATTTATTGTAAATATATTCCGAAGCAAAGTGATTTTTCATCACTTTATCTTCTACAATACCCATACCTGTTTCAGCAACAGCAAGTTTTGCAAAAGAAATGCGTTCAGCGTTAGCAGCTAATGCTGCCTGCTTAAAGATAAAATCAACTTTATCTTGTGAATAGTTAGAATATTTTTTCTGTGCTATTTTCACCCGTTCTATCAATGATTTTAATTCTTGAATATTAGTAATTTGCATAAATATTACCTGAATAATTAAACTATGTAATTGACTTAATAATCTGAAGTCATAGTTTTAGGTAATGGGGAGTATTTCAATTATTCATTACCTATTACTGATCATATAAATGTTCAAGCGATCGCTTGAACTCCTCTACTTCTAAAAATATCTAATGCTTGTTGCATCTGTTCAGCAGATGGAGTCGGGGTATCTTTCAATAAGTATTCAAAACCTAATTGTTGCCACTTATATTCACCCATTTTGTGGAATGGCAAAAATTCCACTTTTTCTACATTCTTAAGTGTGGCAATAAAATCCGCTAATCCTTGAATATTTTGTGGATCATCAGTTAAACCAGGAACTAAGACAAAGCGAATCCAAGTTGGCTTGTTGATTTCACTCAAGTATTTAGCTAAATTTAAAGTTGGTTCAATATCAACACTTGTGACTTTTTTATATGTATCCGGGTCAAATGATTTGATATCAAGTAGTACTAAATCTACATACTCCAAAACAGTTTTTGCAACTTCCAAATTACAAAAACCAGAGGTATCTAACGCCGTATGCATACCTAATTCCTGACAGCGTCGAAAGATTTCTCTGACAAAATCTGGTTGGTATAATGGTTCTCCACCACTAATCGTCACACCACCACCAGAAGCTTTCATATAAGATGTATACTTCTGAATTTCTGCAATCAGTTCATCAATAGTAGTTTGCTGACCATTTTCTAAGTAGCGACAGTCGGGATTGCAGCAGTAGAGACAACGCAATGGACATCCAGTTGTAAAAATGATAAAGCGAATACCAGGGCCATCAACAGTACCGCAGGTTTCCACTGAGTGGATGAAACCGGAAGTAATGAGCTGTGACACAGGCTGATTGTTTACGCCAACAGAAGTGTGAGATGTTTGATTGAGCATCATAATTCGCCTATCAAAGCTTTTGTTTAACCTCAATTGCAGTTATAGGCAAATAGTTTGAGGAAGTTGTGAGGAAACTTGGAGGATAAAAAAGCACAGACGCGCAAGCGGTTTCCGTTTATCCATATAAATCTGAAAATACAGTATCAGTTAAAATTGATTAGAATCTCAAAGCCTAGTGTTTTCTAATTATGACCATGCACAATTCTATAGATTTCCAAGACGCTTTTGATGTCATCGTCGTTGGTGCTGGTCACTCTGGTTGTGAAGCAGCACTTGCGACTGCACGCCTTGGTTGCCGTACTATGCTGTTGACACTCAACTTAGATAAAATCGCTTGGCAACCTTGTAACCCAGCAGTAGGTGGCCCTGCCAAATCTCAGTTGACCCATGAGGTAGATGCACTCGGTGGAGAAATAGGTAAGGTGGCAGACCGCACCTATTTACAAAAGCGGATTCTCAATTCTTCGCGGGGACCTGCGGTGTGGGCATTACGCGCCCAGACTGATAAGCGGGAATACGCGGCGGTGATGAAGGGAATTGTTGAGAATCAAGAAAATTTAACTGTTCGTGAGGGGATGGTTACAGATTTAGTGTTGGGTGCTAACGATGAAGTAATTGGAGTTCAGACTTATTTTGGTGTGGGGTTCGAGTGCAAAGCAGTCATTCTCACAACTGGTACATTCTTAGGCGGCAAAATTTGGGTTGGTAACAAGTCGATGTCAGCCGGGAGAGCTGGGGAATTTGCTGCTGTTGAGTTAACAGAAACTCTACAACGTTTGGGCTTTGAGACTGGTCGTCTGAAGACGGGTACTCCTGCACGAGTTGACAAACGATCTGTAGACTATAGCAAGTTGGAACCCCAACCAGGGGATAC
Organism: Fischerella muscicola SAG 1427-1 = PCC 73103; assembly: GCF_000317245.1. GTDB lineage: Bacteria > Cyanobacteriota > Cyanobacteriia > Cyanobacteriales > Nostocaceae > Pelatocladus > Pelatocladus muscicola_A. The sequence continues at coordinate 19,674 of NZ_AJLJ01000204.1, read as the reverse complement.
AGATGTCCGTTGGTTTAGCTTTGATCCCCAAGTGTGGATAGAAAGAGAACAAATGCCCTGTCACATGACGCGGACAACAGCCGAAACCCATCGTCTGATTCGGGAAAATCTCCACCTGTCACCAGTGTATGGCGGTTGGGTAGAAGCAAAAGGGCCGCGCTACTGTCCCAGTATTGAAGATAAGATTGTGCGCTTTGCTGATAAGGAAAGCCACCAAATATTTATTGAACCGGAAGGTAGAGATATACCAGAACTTTATATTCAAGGGTTTTCGACAGGATTACCCGAAAACTTGCAATTGCAAATGTTGCGGAGTCTGCCTGGTTTAGAAAACTGTATCATGCTACGTCCAGCTTATGCTGTGGAGTATGATTATTTGCCTGCAACTCAGTGTTTCCCCACACTGATGACAAAGAAGATAGCAGGACTGTTTTGTGCAGGACAAATTAACGGCACAACTGGCTACGAAGAAGCCGCAGCCCAAGGTATTGTAGCGGGAATTAATGCGGCGCGATTTGTGCGTCAAGAAGCGATGATTGTGTTCCCGCGTGAAGAAAGTTACATCGGTACATTGGTTGATGACTTGTGTACAAAAGACTTGCGGGAGCCTTACCGGATGTTAACTAGTAGGTCAGAGTATCGTTTAATTTTACGTTCCGATAACGCTGACCAACGTCTGACACCATTGGGAAGAGAAATTGGTTTAATAAACGATCGCCGTTGGGAATTATTTAGCCGCAAGCAAACAAATATCACCGCCGAGAAAGAACGGTTGCACAGCATCCGGGTAAAAGAACATGATGAAATTGGCAAAGCGATCGCCCAAGCAACTGGACAAGCAATCAAAGGTTCGATTACTCTCGCTGACTTGTTACGGCGTCCAGGCTTTCATTATCTAGACCTCAACACCTACGGACTCGCAAATCCCAACCTTGATCGTGCGGAAACAGAAGGTGCAGAAATTGATATCAAGTACTCTGGTTATCTAGCTAGACAGCAAAATCAAATTGAGCAAATTGCTCGTCAAGCCAATCGTCACTTACCAGCAGATTTAGATTACGGAGCAATTGATACCCTTTCTAAAGAAGCGCGAGAAAAGCTCACCAAGGTAAAACCGTTGACCATCGGTCAAGCCGCACGTATTGGTGGTGTGAATCCAGCAGACATTAATGCTTTGTTAATTTATTTAGAATTGCGTAGAACAAAGGCAGATACTGAGTTCTCAGCTTTAGCTTCCCAAAAAACTTTATGAAGCGGGAGTATAGTAGTAGGGTAAATCAGGGTATAGTTTAGTATGATTAATGACATCAGTATATACTGATCATGATCATACATCTTCTTGACTACAAGTCGAATTTAATACCTAATCCCTCATCAACTCGTTTAATAGAGACGGGGTAGTAGGTGTTTGCTCCCAGATCACCATGCAGGGCTAACAATTCATTAGTTCCCCGACGAAGCTAAAACTGAAAATCGTTATGTCTCAACAAGCCAGCACAACTCTTATTATTCCAGAACCATCAGATGAATTAATCGCCAGTGAACCTTGGACGATAGAAACCTACGCCGATGGTTTTATGGATGATCTATTTGCCGAGATAGACTCGATTTTGCATGGTAGCCCAAATCTACCTTCGCAGACGGTACAGCAAACACACACGCATCTACAAACAGTAAAGATACCGCCAATTGTTTTGGCTGATAAACCGTGGCGAAGCCTACAAACAGTATCGCACTACAGAAACAACCCCGATGCAGTAGCAGTAAATACTGCTCCTGTCAGCAAAGTTGTGAAGAGAGTACGCCCAAAATCACGACACTGGTTCAGTAAAATGCTGAACGTGGGAACAAGTTTAGGATTAGCGATCGCCACCATTGTCTGGTTAATGAACTCTGGTTTGTTCAACCGCACCAAATTAACCTCTTTCCAGCAAACTTTAGAAGCACCCCAACCAAAATTACCCACAAAAGCAGAAATAGAAGCAGATTTTGTAAATTACATGTTGGGTTCGCTTGCATCCATAGACAGACAAGAAGCCAAAACCAATATTAAGCCTGTCAATGTTGCACTCACACCCCCAGTCACAACAAACCGCACAGCTTTGGCTTATGTCAGGAATGACCAATCTCCTGCTGCTAACCTACCACCAGTTGTGACCGCTAACAACACATCTCCGACTCCGAGCCGTTCCACCAATGTTGTTGAACGCATCTATATCCCTGTTTATCAAGCACCATTACCAATGCGCTACGTACCTCCCAAGGTTTCTGGTAGTAGTAGCACAACTTTGCCACCAATGCCATCTGCTATTAATCAAAAGACAACAAATACACCTACAAAACCTACATCTGTTGTTAAACCTTCTCCCAAAACTGGCATAAAACCAACTAAACCTGTGAATGTCTTAGCAGTAGTGCAACCAAGTCTGAAACCCATAGCCATAAAAACTGCACCAATTACAGTCACACAAGCAACCAAACCACTAACCAACAACCAACAGTCAACACCAACACCAGTACCAGTAAAAACAGAAGTGACATCTGTTGCATCTGCTCCTACTCCTGCCTATATCCTTGAGGGATTGCTAGAGTCAGAGAATAAATCCAAATCTGTTGCTTTATTTCAAATTAATGGCGTGACTCAGCGCATTGATATTGGTGAAAATATTGGTTCTAGTGGTTGGACACTAGTAGATGTTGCCAACAAAGAAGCAATTATCCGCCGCAACGGTGAGGTGCGATCAATTTTTGCCGGACAAAGATTTTAAATTGGTTAGTGGTTATTAGGCAAAAACAAATTCTAATTTACTTCTACACAGTAATATTCAGTAATATCTTTCGCCTTTTGTGCAAGTTCAGACTTTAGGGTACATCATTTCCAATTTTTCGCGACATTTAAAACAAGTTAAGTTTTATGCCAATCTTGTGCCTGTTGCCGAATATCTGCTAATTCTTTTTCAGACATTTTATCCAGATTCTTCAATATAAAACTCATCCGCCCTTGCTTCTGTAACTTTCCCCGGTGCTGCTCGAGAAAATTCCAATAAAAGAAATTGAACGGACAAGCATTTTTCCCAGTACGTTCCTTGGGATTGTAAACACAGTTTTTACAATAATCACTCATCTTATTGATATAATTCGCAGATGCGGCATAAGGTTTTGATGCCAACACTCCGCCATCAGCAAATAAACCCATACCAATCACATTTGTCTGCATTACCCAGTCATAAGCATCAATAAAGGCTGCGTGAAACCAATTTTCTACTGCTTGGGGTGATAAACCAGCAATTAAAGCAAAATTGCTTAACACCATCAAACGTTGAATATGATGAGCGTAACCAGTGTGTTGCACTTGTGTAATAATTTGGTGTAAGCAATTCATTTTAGTTTCCCCTGTCCAGAAAAACTCCGGTAAGGATTGGGTGTGGTTAAACCAATTTTTTTCTGGGTAGTCTGCATTTATATAGTGATAAATACCATGCATATATTCTCGCCAACCTAACACCTGGCGAATAAAACCTTCAACGCTATTTAAAGGTAGTTGATTTTCTTGATAAGCTTGTTCGGCTGCTTGAATTACTTCTAAAGGTTGGAGTAAACCGATATTCAAGTAAGGTGAAAGCAGCGCGTGCCACATGGTTTCTTCTGCCGTTACCATTGCATCTTGATAAAGGCCAAAATTCAAAAGGCGATGTTGAATAAACCAGTCTAATACTTGAAGTGCTTGGGTGCGGGTTACTCCCCAACGAAAAGGTTCTGCTTTCCCAAATGTTGAAAAAGGCAGAGAATTCACTTTAGCAATAACATCAAGAGTAATTTCATCCGGTGCAAACCATTGTGCAGGTGGTGTATGTAACTTACCTTTTGGTGGCTGTCGATTGTCTTTGTCAAAATTCCACTGTCCACCAACTGGTTGATCTTCTGCCATCAAAACTTGAAAACGTCGCCTTCCTTCTCGATAAAAATCTTCCATCAACAGACGCTTACGTTTTTTAGCCCAATTTTGAAATTCTTCAACACTCCACAAAAAATGATTATTAGGAACAAACTTGATTAGACAAGGAATTTCTAAGTTTTGAATTATCTGAGTAAAGGGTCGATCATTGGGTGTCATCACCCGCAATTCAGTAATTTGATTTGCTTGAATCCATGTTTGTAATGTTGTTTGAAAATCCTCTGCTATTTCGTAAGTGACAGCATATCCTTGTTGACGAAATTCTTCTGCAAAATGACGCATTGCTGACCAAACCAAAACCAGCTTTTGTCGATGGTAAGGTCGTGTTTTAATATATTGCAGCGACTCAATTAAAATTACCGAGATATTTTCTTGATTGCCACAACTTTGTAAAGCGGCTTGTTGCAACCAAAGTTGATCACCTAATATCCAAATTCCTGTAGTCATTTTTATGTTTTCAAAAAATTTAAATAAACCCGCCGGCTCAAATCGGAGTTTCATAACTAAAGTCTGCTTAAGCAGACTGTTTGGATTAATTTAAGTCGTATAAATTGATTATTCTATTTTTAACGGGACTCTAATTGAGTAACTCGCTGTTCCAACCTTTGGACTTGCCGTTTGACTTCAACTACTAATGTAGCCAGTCTATCAAACATAGGATCTTTTTGTTGGGAGAGATTACGCCGAGAAGGTGGTGATGGAGTTATGGTTGTTCTTCGTGATGAAGAAGGACGGTTTGATAGCTGAGATTGAAGTTGATTTACTTGTGACTCCAAGCGATTAAAATCTGCTTCTAGATTATTCAGACGAGATTCTATTTGTTGCGATGCAGCAGGATGAGAAAACAAACCACCCCAGAACAGAATAAATACCAATGTTCCCAGGCAGATCAATACCCAGATTCTTTTCATTACTTTGTCATAGTGATAGTGATATCACTAAGTTAACGCAACTCATCGCATAATTGGGCTGGCGTGATGGTGTATTAAGTACCATTTTCCACCAAGAAATTCAAATATATTCGTAGCAAGTGATCGCGCTTCAATTTTCCTACCGTTAATCACTTGCATGACATTTTCTACTAACACAATATAAGCAAGATGATCGCGGATTTCAACAGTCATTATTTCGGTATTTATTTCAATATAAGGCGTATTTTTAAAAATCTTCTCCCAAGAGGTAGAAATTGTTTTCCAACCCCGGAGTATATTCCAACCCGGATGAACACAAAGACTACCCGTCCCTTGAGACCAAACTGCACTCATAGTCTCAATATCTTTTTTTTCAAACGCACGATAAAATGCGTCATTTACAGCTAAAATTTCAGAATTATTAGTCATTAGTTATTAGTTATTAATCATTACTCATTAATCATTAGTCAATAGTTATTCACTCCCCACACTCCCTTTTCCCCGTTGCCCCTTATCCCCAAAGGGGGCCCCACCTTCCCCGATCTCCTTCCCCTAACTACTTTCCACTTTTCACTACGCCAATGGTTTGCAATAATTGCTTGGCGGTGTAGGGTTTCGATAAAAAGGCTTTGACGCCTATGTCTGTTGCAGCGTTCACCTTTTCGGTGGATGCTAGTCCACTGACGGCGATGATTTTGACATGGGGATTTATTTTTTTCAAGGTGCGAATGGTTGTGAGTCCATCCATAGAGGGCATAAGCATATCTGTTAATACTACAGATATTTCGTCGCGATGTTCTGCATAAAGAGCGATCGCTTCAATGCCATCACAGGCTGTGATTGCTTTATAATTATGAGTCTCCAAGGATGTTTTGGTGATGTCGCGAATTGAATCTTCATCGTCAACGACCAAAATTAATTCGCCATTACCACTAGGTAACTCTTTCTCTGGTTCTTCTAAAGTTTCGGATGTCTGTTGTGCTGGTAAAAACACTTTAAATTGACTACCCTTGCCAAGTTCACTGTAGACATTGATAAAACCGCCATGACTTTTGACAATTCCCAGCACCGTAGAAAGACCAAGACCAGTTCCTTTACCAAATTCTTTTGTTGTATAAAATGGCTCAAATATTCGATCTAATATTTCTGAAGGAATACCGACTCCTGTGTCATTGACTGTAATGGCTACATAACTACCAATTCGCGCATCTAAATGCATTCTGGCATAATTTTCGTCTACTAAAAAATTTTCCGCAGAGATACTTAAACTACCACCAGTAGGCATAGCATCACGGGCATTGACACACAAATTCATTAGTACTTGATGCAGTTGTGTGGCATCACCATATATAGTCCAGAGGTTTGCTGGGATGGAGGTAGAAACTTCTATAGATTTTGGGAATGTTTCTCTCATGACTTGCTGAATTTCTCTGACTATGTGCTTAAATTGCAGCAAGGTGCGATCGCCTTCCATTCCGCGAGTAAAAGATAATACTTGCTTGACTAAATTTGCTCCCCGTTTAGCATTAGTAATTAAAATGGGTAAAAGTCGCTTACTGCGCTCATCATCCAGTTGTGATTCTAACAGTTGCGCTGTCATTAATATTGGTGCGAGGACGTTGTTAAGGTCATGGGCAATACCACTCGCTAAAGTACCTATACTTTCTAATCTTTGGGCGCGTAAAAATTGGGATTCTAATAGTTTTTTCTGAGTAATATCAGTATTTACAACTAAAAAGCATTGAGAGCTATGGTCAAAATCTCTTACCAGTGTCCAACGGCTTTCGACTGTAATTTCTTGACCTGTTTTTGTGATTTGCTGTAATTCTCCTTCCCAGGCAAAATTTCTCATCAAAATAGAGAAGGCTGCTTGTAATTTTGATAAGTCTTTTTCTTGCCAAAGTTCCAAGGCTTTTTTACCAATTGCTTCTTCTTTTTTCCATTTATAAAGAACCTCGGCGGCTTTATTCCAAAATAAAATTTTGTTATCTAAATCCTGTACAAAAATGGCATCAGTCGCCACATCTAATAAAGCAGCTTGTTCTCGGATTTTTTTCTCATTTTGTTTACGTTCTAAGGCATAACGAATAGAACGCTCAAGTAAAGGGGCTGCTAATTGGCTTTTTTCTAGATAATCTGCGGCCCCAGCTTTCATGGCCTCAATATCTATTTCTCTGTCTCCCTGGCCAGTGAGAAAAATAATTGGGGCTGCACAGCCATTATTAATAGCTTCGCGTAATAGTTCTAATCCGTTACCTTCGCCTAAACGATAATCTACAAGATAAACATCATATCGCCTTGTCAGGATCGCATCCCTACCAGTTTGATAGTTGTTTACCCATTCCAAGACACAAGAAGCTACTTGAAATTCTCTAAACCAATCACGAGTTAATATATAGTCATCTTCATCATCATCAATCAGCAGAACTTTGATCAAGTTGTTTTTCATTGCTCCCTCCCACGCTTATAGCGGCAGTTCTACAATTTCAAACCAATATTTTCCTATAGCCTTCATTACCTCCACTAAGGCCGCGAATGTCACGGGTTTAATAATGAATGAATTCGCTCCCAAATTATAGGTACGATAAATATCTTCCTCTGCTTTTGAGGTAGTTAGTACTACAACGGGGATTGACCTTAGCTCTGGATCATTTTTAATTTCTTTGAGTGCCTCACGACCATCTTTTTTAGGCATATTTAAATCTAACAAAATCAGACCAGGATAAGGAGAAACATCAGGATCAGCATATTGACCATGACGATACAGATAATCCATTAATTCTTCTCCATCTCGAACGATACGTAGATCAATAGCCAGGCGACTTTCTGCCAATGCTTCACGAACTAACATGTAGTCGTCCTCATCATCATCAGCCATCAAGATCGTGACGGTTGTTTGCCGACCCTTCACTCTGCATTTTCTCCTTTGTGATGTTGATTAGGATTAATTCATTATTAAATTGAAACAAATTAATTGCTAGAAATGTAAGATAAAAAACTTTTATATGGGGATTATAATAAACCGATGAGGAACGGAAAAATCAAGAATGGGGATGAATTGGCAAAGTCACAATAAATTTTGCTCCTTCCCCTGGTTGACTCTTAGCGGTAATGTTTCCGTGATGACGCTCAACTATTTTTCGGCAGATTGCTAACCCAATACCAGTACCATCATATTCACTACGACCATGTAGGCGCTGAAAGACATTAAAAATACGGTCTAAGTATTTCTCATTAAACCCTATACCGTTATCTTCTACAATGATTTGACATTTTTCAGCACTATTATGTTCTGATGGTTCTGATAAGACTTGGCTATAAATTTTTACGATGGGCGTTACTTCTGGACGGTGAAACTTCAGAGCATTAACAATTAAATTTTGTAACAATTGTCGTATTTGTAACGGATCGGCGTTGATAGTGGATAATTCACCTATTTCTATCTTTGCTCCGGTTTGTTGAATACTGATTTCTAAATCAGACAACACTTCTTGTGTTAACTGCAAAAGATCCACTGGGACAAAAGGCTGCGCTCTGGTGGTAACTCGTGAAAGGCTTAATAAATCTTCTATTAAAATCTGCATCCGGCGAGCTGCATTTTGTATGCGCTCAAGATAGTCGTGTCCTTGTTCTGGGAAGACATCACCACAGCTAGCTTTGAGGCGATCGCCAAAGGTTTTGATTTTCCGTAATGGTTCTTGCAAGTCATGAGAAGCCACAAAGGCGAATTCTTGTAGTTCGCTGTTAGAACGGCTAAGTTCTTCCCGTTGGCGCGTTTCTTGTTCTAGGAGTTTAGCTTGAGCAAGGGCAATACCAATTTGATCTGCTAGTTGTCGTAATAGTTCTGTTTCCGATTCATTCCAATCACGGGGATGAGCGCACTGATGGGCAATCAATAGCCCCCATAGTTTGTTGTGTTGGAGAATTGGAACAACAAGGTTAGCTTTGATCGCATATCTTTGCAACATTTCTAGATAGCAGGGTTCAAGCTCACCTTCTTCTATATTGCTAATTATCCCCACTCGCCCGCTTTTGTATTTATCGATGTATGCTTCGTTAAAGCAAGGATCAATAATGTTTTCTCCGATAATTACAGGGAAACCAGGAACGACTGCTTCTTTAACTATGCTTCCATAACCTTCAGATAGCAGCTTAAAGATGACCACTCGGTCGGCGTTGAGGAGTTTTTGTACCTCTGTAACACTAGTTTGGAGAATTTCATCGATTTGCAATGACTGGCGAATTTTGAGAGTGATATCAGCAAACAAACGCGATCGCATGTTTTGACGCTGTAATTCTTCTTGTGCGCGTTTGCGATCGCTAATGTCCATCATGGCTCCGATCATCCGTACAGGATTACCCGTGCGATCGTGGACAATGTAACCGCGATCAAAGATGTATGCATAAGAACCATCGCTACGACAAAAGCGGTATTCATCAGACCAAGCTTGTTGTTTTCTTTCTACGGCAGCGTGAACATTGTCAAAGATTCTCTGTCTATCATTCGGATGTATTTTTTCATACCAACCATTAGCGCTATTGCCGATTTCCCCTGGTAAATAACCAAACAATGTTTGGACATTGTTATTCCACCACACGTTGTTTTTCAGTAAATCCCAATCCCAAACTACATCTGTGGTTGCACGAGCCAGGAATTGAAAGCGTTCCTCACTCTGACGTAATTTTTCTTCTGATAGCTTACGTTCAGTAATATCGCTATGGGAACCTGCCATCCGTACAACGTGACCTTCTTCATCCCACAGCGCTTGACCGCGATCCAAAATCCATTTGTAAGTGCCGTCTTTACAGAGAATACGATATTCACTAATGTAAAAAGGAGTTTTTTGCTCAAAGTGGTCTTGGATAACTTGTTTCACCCAGCCTATATCATCAGGGTGTACTCGACTTGACCATTCATCTAAATGGTTGGAAATTTCCTGTTCTTCGTAACCAAGCATTTCTTTCCAACGTGTGGAATAGAAAACTTCATTAGTTTTGACATTCCAATCCCAAATGCCATCATTATTACCCTGTAAAACTAAATGCCAACGTTGTTCACTTTCTTTAAGTGCGTCTTCAACTTGTTGACGAGCAATAGCTGTAGCTAAAACATTAGCAGTTGCTTGCAAAAAATAAATATCATCTTTGCTAAAAGTGCGATGTTTAGTTGTGTGTGCGCCTAAAACACCGAAAGGACGCTCTTTGCCATGAATGACGACGCTAAGACTGCTAACTAATGGCTGCTCCTGAAGAAAAGGCGAGGAATGGAATCGCGTTTCTGTGCGAAGATCTTCAACAACGACTGGTTCGTTGACCACTAGAGTATAGCCCGCTTGAGAATTCATCTTGGCATTGACAGTTGCTTTTCCCACAAGCTCTTGTTGCCAACCTACTGCTGCTCGCAACAGTAGTGTATTATTATCTGGTAGCAGTTCCCAGGCTTTAGAATACTCTACGTCCAAGCTTTCAGCAACAAAGGTAACGGCTTGCTGCATCAGCAAGATTAAGTCTATACCAGCTAGTGCCTGTTGACTGAGTTCTGCTACTAGAATCTGCTGTTTAGTTTGTTGCTGTAGTGTTTGCATTGCACGACTAGCTTCTAAAAGACGCTGCACTCGTTGATGCAAAATTGGCCATTTAATGGGCTTAGTAACAAAGTCTGCTGCACCTGCCGCAAATGCCTTTTCTATAGATTCTTGATCAACAAGACCTGTAACCATTAATATAGGTGTGCGATCGCCACCAGGAAGTGTTTTTAATTGAGCGCAGCAGCTAAACCCATCCATCCCTGACATCAAAGCGTCTAGCAGGACTAGTTTTGGTTGCTGTTGAGTATAAACAGCTAAGGCTTCCTCACCACTACTTGCTTCTACCACTCCATAGCCTGCTGTTGCTAGCAATTCATGTAACTGACTGCGTACTAAATCGTCATCATCGACAACCAAAATTAAATTTGTCATTTGTCATTGGTCATTAGTTTATAGTCAAAGATTGGTCAATCTCTGATTTGATACTTAAAGTTTGTCAATATTATCTATATAAATATTAACTATTAAACAAGTAAGTGGAATAAAGATAAATATGTTAAGAAAAATCAAATCGCTGAAACTCTTACCAATGACAAATGACCAATGACAAATGACTATTGACTATTGACCATATGTAATGTTTTTAATAATTCCTGTGCAGTATAAGGTTTTGGTAAGAAAACTGTATGCGTTGTCTTGTGATTGAGTAAAACTTGTTCACCTGTTGCTAATCCACTGACAGCAATAATACGTAAAAGTGGATTCATTTTCAGTAACGTGTTAATCGTGGTTGTACCATCCATATTTGGCATCATCATATCTATAATTGCTGCACTGATTTTGTCTTTGTATTGGGCATAAAGTGCTACAGCCTCAATACCATCACTAGCAGTTAGAACTTTATAGTTGTGATTTTCTAGAGATGTTGCTGTAATCTCTCTGACAGCCATTTCATCATCTACAACCAAGATCCATTGTCCCTGTCCTGTTGGCATTTCCAAATCTTCTGACGGTGGTTCTGTGTGTGTTTGAACCGCTGGTAAATAGACTTGAAATTTTGTACCTTTACCAATAGTGCTAGAAACACTGATAAAACCACCATGACCTTTGACAATACCCATGACTGTGGACAGTCCCAGTCCTGTACCTTTCCCAAATTCTTTGGTTGTAAAAAATGGCTCAAAAATTCGGTCTAATGATTCATTAGAAATACCGACTCCTGTATCAGCAACTTTGATCACGATATAGGAACCGACTTGTGCATCGAGATGCATTCTGGCATAGTTTTCATCAATGACAATATTATCAGCAGAAATCGTCAAATATCCACTTGTGGACATCGCATCACGAGCATTGAGACACAAGTTCATTAGTACTTGATGTAGTTGGGTACTATCTCCACAAACATTCCACAAATCTGGTTGAATTTCAGTGTTGACAGTAATTGATTTGGGAAATGTTTGTTCAACAATTTGCTTCATTTCCAAAATCAAGTGCTTGACTTGCAAAACAGTGCGATCGCCTTCTATTCCTCTGGCAAATGACAGTACTTGCTTCACTAGACTTGCACCACGTTTGGCATTATTTTCTACTATTGATAATATCTGGCGATCGCGTCGGTCTTGACATTTCATTTGCAGCAATTGAACCGACATCAAAATTGGTGATAAGACATTATTTAAATCGTGAGCTATACCACTCGCAAGAGTACCAATACTCTCCATGCGTTGAGCACGTAAAAATTGTTTTTCTAGTTGTTTCTTTTGAGTAATATCTGTGTCAACAACAAGGATCGATTTTGGTTGATGATGCTCATCTTTCACCAGTGTCCATCGACTTTCAACAATGATTTGTTTGCCAGATCTACTAATTTTTTGTAATTCACCGTGCCAAAAACCAGATTCTAAAACTGTGTTATGAATTTCTCGTAGTAGTGATAATGGTTCGTTCAAAAAAAGCTCGTCAGCATACTTACCTATAGCTTCTTCTGCTCGCCAGCCGTAAAGATTTTCTGCACTTTTATTCCACAATAAAATCTGATGAGATAAATCTCTCAAGATTATGGCATCAGTGGCGATATCTAGTAATGCTGCTTGTTCACGGACTTGTTGTTCTACTTGTTTGCGAACAGTGATATCCTCGAAAATATATAAGCGTCCAAAATATTGATCATTGGCATCACGAACTTGAGTTGAGAACCGTCGCACAGTCCGCCCATCGGTAAATAAAATTTCGTCTTCAACAACACATTGGTTATCTTCGCTTTGCAAAGGTTTACACGATTCGGCAAAAGCAGGAATGTCTAGTATTAATTGCAAGCAATCGGGAATGATATCTTGATTTTTTAATTGGCGACGTTCCATCAATGGTTTGAGGTGCTGAATACCCCAAATTTCACAAAAGCGATCATTAAAATACAGGATATTATCTGTACGATTATCTACAACATAAAATGCTAGTGGGGCAACCCTTGTCATAGAACGTAATAAAGCTTCTTGCCAGCGGAGATGTTCTTCGGCAAGTTTGCGATCAGTAATGTCTTCTACTACATAAGCAAATTGTGAAGTGCAACCACAACATGCAGCGATTGATGAAACTGTACTTCTCAGCCATTTTTTACCTTGGGGGTGGTTGTAAGCGTATTCAAAACTGACAGGTAATTTAGTATATTCAGCCTCACGATAATAATTAATCCACTCATTTACACACTCTTGCGGAATACCTAACTCAGTAGCAAAACGATTTTGCATCATTTCTGGAGTTTGCCCAAAAAATTTGGCACTAGTGGCATTATCAGAGATATGCACAATGTCATTACCTTGAAGTTTCACGACTCCCATCATCATGGGCGCACTGTCAAAGAAACTACGAAGGGTAGATTCACTGTGCTGTAGTGCTATTTGCGACTGTTTATACTCAGTCTTTATACTAGCTAATTCGGCGAGATTTCGTCGTAACTCTAATTGCCTAATAACTAAGCGGCCAATAGCCTGTAGTGCTTCTATTTGATCTGAGGTAAGCTCATGAGGAACATGATCCAATATACAGAGTACGCCTATTACCATTCCCTCTGGTGTTATCAAAGGTATGCCAGCATAAAATCTTACGTATGGATAAGATGTGACTACAGGATTATTCGCAAACCGTTCATCAGCCAAGGTGTCAGGAATAATCAAAACATCGCCTAAGTTCATGCAAATGGAACCGAAGCCGATATCTCTGGGCATTTCCTTTGTATCTATTCCCACCTTCGCTTTGAACCATTGACGCTTGGCATCAATTAGATTAATCAAAGCGATCGGTGTTTGGCATATTTGAGCCGCTAAAAACGCCAAATCGTCAAACACTTGTTCTGGTGGAGTGTCTAGAATATGATACTCATGAAGAGCTTCAAGCCTCTTCACTTCATTATTAGGCACTAAAGTTTTCATGAGACGTTTTCCCACTATTGCTGAATTACGGCTTGCCTTCGTGTAACTTGTTGGTGTTGAAATGACTGAAGTAGGGCGGTAAGAAATGAAAGGGGGAGATCAGTCATGAGTGTTTTTGCAAGCGCCATAGATAAATACCCAACGGGAAATCTGCTTGCTGATTTACTAAGTGATTACTTTAGCTGGTATTTAGGTCAAGTTACTATCTAGTCATTAAAAATAAAGGATAATTAGGCAACTTTGTCACTTAACCTATAGTAATATGCCTTAGGGAAGATGACAAAATCAGAGACTAAATTGAGTAAAACTACTTAAAAAATTGCAAAATAGTGCATTGATATGAGCATTTTCTTATGGATGATTTTTGTTCCAAGGTGACACAAGTTTGTAAAAATGGGACTTTAGATGAAAATAAGCTTGTATCAATCAATCTTCGGCATCAAGATTTAGTGATTATTGGTTAGTAGTTAGGGCATGGGGCATTGGGCATTGGGCATTGGGCATCTGTCCCCCACATTCCCATATTCCCCGTGTTCCCTTCCAATCCTCAATCCTGCGGCTATGAAAACAACATTTACCTTTCATATCAAACCAAAACCTGAAGATAACTTTGCCATTACCTTTGCATCATTACTAGTTGAAGAAGTCTGTCAACTAGCTAACGATCCAGCAAATGGAGCAGTGGTGATGATGAGTGGTACTGTTCGCAATCAAACTGATGGTAAACCAGTGATTGCCCTGGAATATCAAGCTTATGAACCAATGGCTTTGCAAGTTTTCTATCAAATTGCCGCCGAGATTCGCCAAAAATGGACTGATGTAAATCGTGTAGTTATCCACCATCGCATTGGACATCTGCAAATAGGTGAAATCAGTGTTTTAGTGGCGGTGGGTTCTCCTCATCGTTCGGAAGCCTTTGAAGCTTGCCGCTATGCGATCGACACTCTCAAACACAATGCCCCTATTTGGAAAAAGGAGCATTGGCAAGATGGTTCTAGTAGTTGGGTAAGTATTGGTGCTTGCGAACAAAACTGCTGAGGCCAAACATGCTTTGTTCTATTAGTTATGCAAAAATGTTCACTCGCCAACAAGCAGAAAACTTTAATGCTTCAGTTATCAAAAATGAGTAGCGATCATATCGGTTTTAGCAGCCATGATAAAATCGTTGCGATGTAGTCCTTTAATCGCGTGTGTCCACCAGGTAACTGTTACCTTGCCCCATTCAGTAAGTAAGGCGGGATGATGTCCTTGTTTATCAGCCTCTTCACCCACTCTTTGAGTGAAGATGAGTGCTGTCTGAAAATCAGGAAACTTGTAAACGCGCTGTAAATGCGGCTCATCATTCTCCTCAATTATCTCCCAATCAGGTATCAGAGGCTTAAGTTCAGAAATTTCTGCGTCAGTCACTGGCGGTGAATTACCACTACAGGGAGTGCAAGTCTGTGTGAATAATGTTTTCATGGTTCTTGCTCCTTCACGAGCAATGGTTTCAATTTAGTTTGCTAATGAATCAATAGTGATTAGATTTAATTTCAGCTTACTCCATGTCTATAGAATCAATACACCTACGACAAAACTCTGTTGTATAAAGTTGATAGAACTAGGCTATGATTTGGATTTTTTGTTTTCATATAAAACTCTTATAGTTTCCTTATTATTATTTACTAAGTTTATTAAATACATAATTATTTTCAGTCGAGGTTGCTCCCCCCTGATGACGCAGAGGGGATTTTTATAGCAGCAATTAAGCAATTAACTTGTTTGCAAGCGCCTATAAAATCCTTAGAACTTCCTTACTCTCGTTTAGTAAGCTTATTGAGATTAGGTCTGATGTTACTTGTTGCTTGACCTGTCACATCTTCAACATTGCAAACTTATTCCTTCCTGTACTGTTATGGGAAGGAATTTTATTATTTATAACATGAGATTGCTCCCTTATGCACTCGGTTTTCATTTCAAGTTTTTCCTGCTGCTGAATTTTTTTAGCTGTGAGTTGAACTTATTTGGTGATGAGCTTTTTCTCATTGAGGGGTTAGAGGTATGAGGGGGCAGCCACTGCAATCATTAATGGCATTAAATACATACAATCTTTATTATTGATGACTCCTATCTAGGAGTGATTGAAGCGATCGCGTATACGGAACTCACTACGATCGCTTTTTTTTGCAATCTTTGTAACAATAAATGAAAATACCTAAAGCTAGAACAAGCAGCAGGTAATCGTACTCATCTATCAACTGTTAGTCACAATATTAGTTAATCGCGTAGCTACAGATACAAAATTGTTTTCAAAAAATGTACATAATTGCATTAATAAGAATAATGTCGTAGTTTTAAAACCACGACATTTGAGGAATAATGCCTTCTAATCTAAGTTAAGGGATGTTTTCGATAAACAAGTTTATCTATCCGTGAACTATTATATGAACTTTTCAGACACTAAACATCTACCAGTTGGTTGGTAAAATATTAAGTAATTGTGTAGCTATCCACACAAAATAACTGAATTTGAATAAAATCGTAAAATTCCTACTAAATCTAGTTTTCCGAGCAGAGATAGCTAACAACAAATAACTGATTTTATTCCAAGATCAATAATTGCGTTAGTACTTGAAAAATACCGTCGCGATCGCAAAATCACGACGGTAGAAACAACAATGCCTTTGTTAGGGTCATAGACCTCAAGTATTATCATTGTTTTTTAAAAAAGAATGTATCTATCTGTTGACTAATAAAATTATTAAAAGATCATGTAGTGAAAGACACTGACTAATTTCAAAAGATAAGATAAAACCTTCCTTTTAGCTTTTAGACTGAATTATTACCAAAAAATTAATAAACAAAGAGTATCTCGATTTTTCAAAAATACCTGACAAAGATCAATCGCAGCTACACAAACCAAGACAGCTTACCCTCTGGAAACGCAGACTTCGTTTATCAGTCGTTTAGACTATTGACCGTTAACATATGACAATACTGCTAAACTAAAAAAGACCCAAAGAACCACTAAATATGCTAAAGCGTTCTAAATTCGAGACAACCCCAACCCAAATCATGCATCGTGCGGAAGATTTGATTAGTGCAGCTTCAAATCGCTATCGCATTACGGTTCAGGTGGCAAATCGCGCTAAACGTCGGCGTTACGAAGACTTCGAGAGTAACGATGATATGATGATGAAGCCAGTGTTAAGGGCAATCATTGAAATGTCAGACGAACTGACTCAACCAGAAATCATCGGAGAAGTATAGATAAATTGCTTTTAGGAAGGTGGTAGTAAGGTGTGGCGTACTATGCTTAAACTTTGGCAAGCATTATTTACTCCCCACTATTTTAAGGGAGTGGGGTTGATTTTAGTATTAGGTATGTTCTGGTTGAGCTTAGACCAAAACCAGTCTATCTATGATAATTTACTCTCCACTTCATCTGCCTATGCTCAAAATGTTGGAACAGGTAATACTTGGCAGCAAGTGTATGAACAAGTACCTGATCTACCAAAAGAAAACCAATACATCAGCAAAGAAACAGGAAAAATTGCCGAAAACAATACCCTAGTTAGTCGTCTGATTCAGTATCACGTCTATCTCAAAGGGCGTGCGCCAAATTATCGCCTAGATTGGAAATTGACTTTGGCTGATTACCTGAATGCTAACGAAGTCATGTACGATTCATCGTATCCAGGTCATGACACTTTAAAGAAAAATCCCTTTGAAGGCGATCGCACTGCTATTCGTCGCCTCACCCGCAAGCAACGAAACGCCTTAGTACAAGCATTGGTCAATGCTTACAGTCAAAACTAGGTTAGTGGTTAATGGAACGTGTCATCAAAAGTGGATCTGGTTGGCGTATCGGTTGGAATCCATCAGCACCAGAGTATAAAGGTTTAGTGGGTACAGATGATTGGGCGATCGAATTAACGGAAGCAGAGTTAAATGATTTTTGTCGGCTACTATTGCAGTTAGCAGACACAATGCAGCAGCTGACATCGGAATTAATGGATGAAGAAAAAATTGCCTGTGAAGTCGAAAGTGATTTGTTGTGGATGGAAGTAGAAGGTTATCCGCACGCTTACAGTTTGCGCTTTATTGTGAACACTAGTCGTTGTGCAGAGGGGAAATGGAACGCTGCGGCTGTTCCGGGTTTATTGCAAGCTGCGGGAATGCTGAAAGTTTTTTAGGTAAACTAGTTGATTATTTCAGCGCTTATTGTTACTATTATTAGGTTGACTGAAACAATTCTAATTTTGGGAATTGTTTGTCCGGGGCGTAGCGCAGCTTGGTAGCGCGCCACTTTGGGGTAGTGGAGGTCGTGGGTTCAAATCCCGCCGCTCCGATTGATCAAAGGCTGACTCAATCGCTTTGCCAAAAATGTATAGAAGCTTTTTGTAGTAACATTGTTGTTTGTAAGCAGCCCACGGCTAGAAGCGCGTGGGCTGAAGCCCAGTTAAAAGTAGCCATCATAAACTGGGTACACCAACAACGCATGAAAAAACCTCTTAACCTGTTAAGCGTTCCCTGTTGAGAGCGCCGCTCGTGAGGCGCTCTTAACAGGAAAACAATGTATGTAATTTATTCTGTCTAAGTACTTATCCGCTTTCTTGTACCCTGCTCGGAATTATCGGTCATGTTGAACCCACATTCCGCAGGTTCCTTAGTAAAGGAGATAATATTTGCGACAAGGGGCACCAAAAAACTGGAGAATCCAAGACCGTTCCTGGGTAAGATTTGCAATTTGCTGAGTTTGGGCGATCGTTACCAAATGAATCAACATAAAACATTGGAAAACCCAACGTAAAGTAGGAGTAGTAGTTGGTTTACCTAATTGATGATGATAGTCTGTTTAGCCTGATCCAAAGCTTGACGTAAAGCTCGTTGACCCAAACTATAAACTAGCAAACATAAACCCATAACCATTGCTAGTGCTGCAACTCTTTGGGTTGAGTTAAGGAAAACGCTTGAGGTAAAAAATAATGGGTCTTTGAGGAAGCGAAAGCCACGCTCGGTGGACTGCTGTGACTTATTATTCGCGCAGGATGTCGTCATGAGTGAGTTGGTTAATACCCAGGCGGTCATCGTTTAAGTGTTCTGGCTGTATCCCCTTTCCCAGTAGGTGTTCTGTAGCTTTGCCAATCAAAAATTTCTCAAACAGATATAGTGGAGCGCTGACAAACCCTAATCCGTTGAGAATCATTGCTTTTACAACTTGACCTGCACTGATTATTTCTTGCGGATGGCTTCCTAGCAGTCGGTTGATTTGCTCTACTAGTTCCATCTCATCACATATTCCTGCGACAATACCACAGTGGTCAATTTCTTGTACTGTTATATCTAATGGTGATGCTGTCATGCTTCAAAAATGCAGCATTTACTTCATTTTCAAAAATACAGCATTTTCCGATCACACTTGCGGAATGTGTGTTTCAAGAATGAAATATCCCGAATAAGTATACTAAATAGTTAGAACAAAAACTTGCCTATTTTAACCACGAATTAAAGCTAACAGGCTTAAATTAATTTATCATAAATAGTTATTTTCGCAAAAAAATACTCCTGATTAACCATATGAGTTTGATTAATTGTACGGAAAAATAAAAAATAAACTCAAAAGGACAAATTGATGCTTAAAACAGTAGAAACTTTCAAGACTCCTCCGGTAGAACGCTTGCTCAAACTTTGGGCAAGGCGTTATACACTTGATTTTTCTCATATCTCACTAGATAAATATTTTTATACTAGTTTAGTGGCAACAGCTTCACCAGAGGGACGAGCTTTTACATCTGCTAGGTTGAAAAAGAATCTATTAGATATTAATTGCCAGATGGGATGTATACAAGCGAAAAGTTTTTATAGTT
>NZ_AJLJ01000203.1 GCF_000317245.1 Fischerella muscicola SAG 1427-1 = PCC 73103 | reverse complement strand
CCTATATATCCCCAACATTATAGATTTGAACGAAGCAAGGATGATAACTCAATTTGCTTTTCGAGTATATAAACAAACACTTGAATTTTATGAAAAAAACTCACTTCAAGCACATTTATCAACAACAGAAATATCTGAAAGTAATAAAATTGTCATATTTGGAATATTAGAAATCACCGAATTAGCCTATTTACTTGAACCAGTATTACTCGTATTTCAAGAGCAGCACATAATTTCCAAAGATTGGCGTTCTCTTGGCTTTATGACTACGCAAATAAATTTTACAAATCAGTTAATTCTCAAAAAACTTGCGTCAGCAGAAAAAATATTACTGACTCCCTACTTAAAATTTGTTGAAGAACAAGTCGCTATGCCTTGGCAACGAGTTTGTGCTAGCGCTGCCAAGTATGAGCTAGATTCACCGGAATTAAATCTTATAGAACAGATGATGTTAGCTACACCAGAGATAGCTGAGTCGATTTATCTTCAGCTGATGGAGTTATTACCCAATCATTATAGCCGGAGGGGAGAATTGAGTAATCCAAATGTCAAACACTCTTGCCTTCGTGACTTAAATATGTTTCAAGCTTACCTGTGGCTGTGCTTTTTAGAAAAGAGCATGGCATCCATAGAAACGGAATTATTACCGTTGTGTGTAATAGTTGTCAAGGGTGTAGGTATCAAATGGGAAATGACAGAAAAATGGTGCCAACTCTTGGTAGATGAAATTAGCAGCTATCTGAACACAGAACAGAAGATGTTATTGTGGCCTTATCTGCAAGAAATGCAACAGCTATTTTTGAGGGAGCGATCGCGCTTGGGTTATAAAGAAGAATTAGCTGGCGGTATTATTTGACAGTTATGGTGTCGCCTACATTGCCAGCATCTATAATTAATTCTTGCCCTATGTTAGTTCGTTAATTATGTCGGAAGAAGATATCCGTGCTACGCGGCTAGAGAAAGTAGAACAGTTTAGACAGTTAGGGATGAACCCCTACGCCTATCGTTGGGAATCTACCCATCACGCAGCGCAATTGCAGGAAAAATTTGCTGATTTAGCCAATGGAGAAGAATTAGATATAGATGTAGCTGTGGCTGGACGCATTATGGTGCGTCGCGTCTTTGGTAAACTAGCTTTCTTCGACATAGAAGACGAAACTGGTAAAATTCAGCTTTATTTAGAAAAAAACCGCATTCAAGCAGGTATGGCAGATATTGATGCTAATGCCTTTAACCATCTCAAACAGCTTACAGATGTTGGTGATATCTTAGGTGCAAAAGGAACAATTAAACGGACTGAAAAGGGCGAGTTATCAGTTTATGTTAAAGAATATACAATATTAACTAAATCTTTATTGCCTTTGCCTGATAAGTGGCACGGTTTGACAGATGTAGCTAAACGTTACCGCCAACGCTACATAGACTTAATCGTTAACTCTGAAGTTCGGCAAACTTTCCGTCGTCGCGCTCAAATTACAGCCGGTATTCGCAGATACTTAGAAGAACGTGATTTCTTGGAGATTGAAACTCCTGTTTTACAAACAGAAGCAGGAGGTGCGGATGCGCGGCCGTTTGTTACATACCACAACACCTTAGATATGGAGTTGTATTTGCGGATTGCCACAGAACTCCATCTCAAGCGGTTGATTGTTGGTGGGTTTGAAAAAGTATTTGAACTGGGACGGATTTTCCGTAATGAAGGAATTTCTACCCGTCATAATCCAGAATTTACTACGGTGGAAATTTACCAAGCCTACGCCGATTACAATGATATGATGGCGCTGACGGAAGGAATTATTACCAGCGTTGCTCAAGAAACAATCGGCACATTACAAATTACTTACCAAGGACAAGCAGTTGATTTAACACCACCTTGGCGTCGTGTTACGATGCATGATTTGGTAAAAGAATATACAGGATTAGATTTACAATCTTTCCAAAGCTTGGAAGCAGCTAAAGCAGCAAGTAAAAATGCTGGATTAGAAGGGATAGAAGATTGCCCTTCTATTGGTAAGCTGCTGAATGAAGCCTTTGAACAAAAAGTAGAGGCGAACCTAATTCAACCTACTTTTGTGATTGACTATCCCGTCGAAATTTCACCCTTGGCAAAACCACACCGTTCTCAGCCTGGTTTGGTGGAACGTTTTGAATTATTTGTTGTCGGACGCGAAACAGCCAATAGTTTTTCAGAACTTACCGATCCCATTGATCAACGCCAACGCTTAGAAGAACAAGCAGCCCGTAAAGTAGCAGGTGATTTAGAAGCCCAAGGAGTAGATGAGGACTTCCTAACAGCCTTAGAATACGGAATGCCTCCCACTGGAGGCTTAGGTATTGGCATTGACAGGTTAGTAATGTTGCTGACTGACTGTGCTAGCATCCGGGATGCGATCGCCTTTCCCTTACTCAAACCAGAAAAATCTGAACAAATTGAGGATGAGGGATAGGGAATAAGGGATAGGGGACTATCAATTAAAAATTAAAAATTAAAAATTGGTAAGAGGGACAAGGGAAGGGAGAATTATTTAACAAGTCTCTTCCAATGCCTGATCCCTGATCCCTAACTGATAACTGATAACTGATAACTGTTTCCAAGTATGGCAGGACATAGTAAATGGGCAAATATTAAACGCCAAAAAGCAGTAGTGGATGCTAAAAAGGGTAAAACATTTACTCAACTTTCACGGGCGATTATTATTGCTGCTCGGAGTGGTATTCCAGATCCAGCAGGTAATTTCCAACTGCGAACAGCAATCGACAAAGCCAAAGCGGCGGGTATTCCCAACGAAAATATTGAAAGGGCGATCGCTAAAGGTGCGGGAACTTTTACAGGTGATGGATCTCAGCTTGAAGCTATTCGTTACGAAGGTTATGGCCCCGGAGGCGTTGCTGTTTTAATAGAAGCTTTGACAGACAATCGCAATCGTACCGCCGCTGATTTACGCGCCGCCTTCAGCAAAAATGGCGGTAATCTTGGTGAAACAGGATGTGTCAGTTGGATGTTTGATCAAAAAGGCGTTTGTATTGTTGAAGGAGTAGAAGATGAAGAAAAACTTTTAGAAGCATCCCTAGAAGGTGGTGCGGAATTCTACGAAATGACTGATGAGAAAACTGCTGAGGTTTTTACTGAGGTGACAAACCTAGAAAACCTCAACCAAGCTCTCAAAGAAAATCACTTTCAGGTAACAGACGCCGAACTACGTTGGATTCCAAGTAACAACGTCGAAGTTGATAACCCAGAACAAGCGCGATCGCTACTTAAATTGATAGATACTTTAGAAGGCTTGGATGATGTGCAGAATGTCACCGCCAACTTTGAAATGTCAGAGGAATTAATGGCCGTCATGTCTTAAGTTAAGAGTTAATTACCTATAAACTGCAACAATAATTTCACATTAATTACACAGCACCGACATATTAGTTTGAGATATTGATATTGTTGATGACCAAATGTTAGTAACTGGTAGTGCCAAGCAACCAACAACTAACCATTAACAACCAATCACAAGTAACTTTATCTTACTCTCCAACACACTTAAACACGGTTTTTACCCTACTGCGTTTCTCATGCACCAGTAGGGCTTTTTATTTATACCCTCTTCTTAAATTTTTAATTTTTAATTGTTTACTCCCCCTTGTTCTCCACGGCGCGATCGCGTAAAAATAATAATTAAAACGCTGTAATTTGTCTTAACAATGGCGCAAGCACAGCTTCCACAAACTTTTTCCCCTAACCAGGTAGCTACTAGCAAACGGGAATACGACTATGATTTGGTCATAGTCGGCGGCGGAATTATCGGCCTTACCCTAGCCTCTGCTCTCAAGGACTCAGGATTAAGTATCCTACTGATTGAAGCAAAACCAGAATCCGCAGCAGTAGCTAAAGGACAAGCTTACGCTGTACATATGCTGTCGGCGCTAATTTATCAAGGTATTGGAGTCTGGGACAAAATCTTACCCCAAATTGAAACTTACCGCCGTGTTCGGCTTTCTGATGCTGATCACCCAGATGTGGTGGAATTTACCACAGCAGACATTAACAAACAAGATTTGGGTTATGTGGCGGAACACCAAGCCCTGTTGTATCCTCTGCGCGAGTTTGTCAAAGAATGTCCAAACGTAACTTATTTATGTCCAGCAAAAGTCGTAAGTACTCATTATCACCAGGACATAGCCACCATTGATATCAAAATCGCCGGAGAAATGCGGACAATCCGTAGCAAATTAGTAGTAGCTGCTGATGGTTCGCGATCGCCAATTCGCCAAGCTGCTGGGATTAAAACTCATGGTTGGAAATATTGGCAGTCTTGTATTGTGGCATTTGTCAAACCGGAAAAATCACATAATCATACTGCCTACGAAAAATTTTGGTCTAGTGGTCCCTTCGCAATTTTACCTTTGCCAGGAAATCGTTGTCGCATTGTCTGGACTGCTCCCCATGAAGAAGCAAAAGCCTTGTGTGCTTTGGATGATGAGCAATTTCTCACAGAATTAAGCCGCCGTTTTGGCAATCAGCTGGGTAAGCTAGAATTGCTAGGCGATCGCTTTATTTTTCAGGTACAACTCATGCAAAGCGATCGTTACGCCCTGCACCGATTAGCTTTGGTGGGTGATGCAGCACACAATTGTCATCCAGTGGGCGGCCAAGGTTTAAACTTGGGTATCCGCGATGCAGCAGCTTTAGCCCAAGTGATCCAACAAGCACATCAAGCTGGTGAAGATATCGGTGATCTCAAAATCCTCAAACGCTACGAACGTTGGCGTAAAAGGGAAAATCTGACTATTCTAGGTTTTACAGATCTATTAGATAGAGTCTTTTCTAATACATTATTACCCGTAATGCTAGTTCGTCGTCTTGGTTTATGGGTAATGCAGCGAGTACCAATCTTGAAAATATACACTCTCAAATTAATGATTGGTTTGAAAGGTCGCACTCCTGAATTAGCCCAACGTATATAGCATTCCTAAATCATAAGCCCTTTGGGCAAGCTGCGCCAATATGAACATGTAGAGACGTTGCAGTGTAACGTCTCTAATTTTTTATTTTTTACTATATTATTGGGGTTTTTATTTAAATAATAATACTGAAAACATCTTCTTTTTTTACCTAACAAGAGTAAATAAATATACTCGTGCATTTGATTTAAAAGTATTAAATTTTACTCAAATTTTACTTGCAAAGTACTGACATTAAAACAATCCAAGGAGAAAATTCAGATAGCAGCATAATCTCTCTCTGAAACTATTTTCAGGAAAATTTGCTGAATTCAACAAAAACCAGGGTTGTTTTGACTCATTTGTCATGCGGATTTTAATTTACTCTTATAACTACTATCCAGAACCAATAGGCATAGCCCCCCTAATGACTGAATTAGCAGAGGGATTGGTTAAACGAGGACATCAAGTACGTGTAGTAACTGCTATGCCAAACTACCCAGAACGTCGAATCTACGATGGGTATAAAAAAAAGTTGTATCTGACCGAATATAAAAATGGCGTTCAAATTCAACGCAGTTATGTTTGGATTCGTCCTCAACCGAACTTACTAGATCGGGTATTACTAGATGCGAGCTTTGTTGTTACAAGTTTTATACCTGCCTTGAGGGGTTGGCATCCAGATATAATTCTTGCGACTTCACCATCTTTACCTGTATGTATTCCAACAGCCTTGTTAGGATGGTTACAAAATTGTCCTGTAGTATTAAATCTGCAAGATATATTGCCAGAAGCAGCGATTCATGTAGGCTTGATCAAAAATCAATTACTTGTTAGAGCCTTTACAGCATTAGAAAAATTTGCTTACCACACTGCAACTAAAATCAGTGTCATTGCTGATGGATTTGTAGAAAATTTGATAGATAAAGATGTAAAAGCCAATAAAATCGTACAAATTTCCAACTGGGTTGATGTCAATTTTATTCGTCCTTTACCAAAAGAAAATAACTCTTTCCGCAGCGAGCATCAACTAAATGATAAATTTTTAGTTTTATATTCTGGTAACATTGCCCTGACTCAAGGCTTGGAAACAGTAGTAAAAGCTGCCTCTACATTACAACATATTCCAGATATTAAGTTTGTGATTGTAGGAGAGGCAAAAGGTCTACAAAGATTGCAACAAGAATGCCAAAACTGCGGTGCAGATAACGTTTTGCTGCTACCTTTTCAACCCCGTGAACAATTACCAGAGATGTTGGCTGCTGCTGATGTCGGTTTGGTAGTTCAAAAGAAAAATGTTATATCCTTCAACATGCCATCCAAAATTCAAGTTTTACTTGCCAGTGGAAAAGCGTTAGTTGCATCTGTACCTGATAACGGTACTGCTGCAAGAGCAATTAGACAAAGTGGCGGCGGTGTTGTTGTCCCTCCAGAAGATCCCGATACTCTAGCCAAGGCAATTTTGGATTTGTACCAACACCCTGAAAAAGTTAAAACTCTCGGCTACAATAGTCGCCAATTTGCTGTTGAGCAATATTCTTTTGATCAAGCTTTAAATCAATATGAGTCTTTGTTCTACACAATGATTGCCGATAATCCAGCAATGGAATCAACTATTGTTTCTAAGCAAGAAGTTAAAATCAGTTAATGGTGATCAGTTATCAGGGATGAGTGTTGACGTTATATAGTCGGGATTTAAACCAAGGTAAGATAAATAATTTACTGGTTAAAGTCGCTACAGGACAACGTGCTACCATCGAAATCAAAAGATTACCAGATAGCTTTATCGGCTACTACGAAAGTATTGGTGCGGCGATTTATCAAGTTATGGATTATCAGAGTGGGTGTGGTAAGAGATTATTTTCATGATTTTTATACTTAGTTTGAACAAAAAGGTTCTAATGTAAAGAATTCATACATTCCGACAAAAATAAAGTTGAAGCTTGGACTGAATGCACATAATCACCTATTTGACAATGCGTAAATTCTACAATATGCGTCGAGTTTAAGGAGTAAAAAGGAAAGCACCCGATATTATCTATTGTTTAATAACCAAGAAAACACTAACCAAGTCTTGACCTGACTAGCCAATAAACTTCAGAATAGTACTGAGCCTAAATACTTGTAAGTACGAATCGTAAGTACGAGTCTTTCTGATTAAAGTTATGTGTGGGGGATTCTAGGCTCAGGTTAATTAACCCGTTAGGAAAGAAACGTTGTAAAATTTACCAAATTCTACTAATCAATGATTGTTTACAAAGTGATTCCAGAACATACTGAACCTAAAGTTCATAAATGTAGTCTTCATTCTTTTACAAGTAATACAGCTATTTAGGGAAAAACTACATAGATAATTTGTAGTTAGCTTGAGCAACCAACTCAGGTGCTTGATAAAATATCATCTTAATTAGCAAGCAAAATCATTCGTTTATTCTAAAGATTGGTCAGTTTAAGGATGGTATTTGACTTTATTCAAAACCACATAATGAGCTTTCAAAGACGAATGAGATCATGAACATCATTCACGAGGGGCAAATTCAGGAAGTAACAAAGATATATTTTAGGCTTTCAGCCAACGAAGTTGACTAAACCCTTGGATTTGCTTCATGATCAGATTTCATGAATACAGATTTTTGTACTTTCCATAAGTTTGTGGTGTACCACTAGATTTTAACTATGAATAAAAAATGGGCTGTTAAGCGGATTACTGTAAACTTGGCATCGAATGAAGCCAACAAGCTTGAAAAATATTGTGATCAGACAGGTAGAGCAGCAACGGATGTGATTAGGGAACTCATTCGAGCTTTACCGATGAGTAGACCTGAACAAAATTAGAATCAGGTTTATTCTTGAGATGAATGATGATTTTGACAATCTAATTTTCAACTTGAGCAAGACTCTCAGTCTTTTACAAGCACACTAGTCAGTAATTAATAGGATAGAGATTCCTTAGTCAGCTAATAGACTAAGGATACTCTACAATTTTACTCCACACTTATTAGTTGTATGTTTCCTAAATAACATTTAAGGAAATATTTTGCTATTTT
>NZ_AJLJ01000202.1 GCF_000317245.1 Fischerella muscicola SAG 1427-1 = PCC 73103 | reverse complement strand
ATTTTACTGAAATTTTCTGAACCTAGATTATCCAAGCCGTATACAGTAGCTAGAATTGTTGCAAAGACTGGAGTTTTACAAGTCGGCGTGAATAGTCAGCTTATAGGCAACTCTTGAATAAGTTCCCGAATTATATCGGTTGCTTCTTTTCCCGTCCAATCACAATGTTGTTCAAGCTTTCTAACTTCATCTGGTGTCAATTCAAGGGTTATTTGTTTCACTGATGTTTTTTTACTGGGTATTGCAGAAATTGAAAATACATTTGCAGCGGTTTTGTTCATTGTTTTTATACTTCATTATTTAAGATGATTTAGTATTGCCAATCCAGAACCATCTTTACCAGTGAAAATCTAGTTTTTGAGATTTAACTTAAGATTTTTAATTATTCTATTTAATACTTGTGAAAATATAAGCACCAGCAACACAAAATTACTGGCAATACATTTAACATTAAACTATATGTACAAACTCTGACGGGAAAATTTTTAAAGTTTTTATTGATGTATTTTAATATACAATATTACAATATGCACACTAATAACGTCTACATCAGATTTTATAATTTTGTCAAGTAGTTAAAGTCATATGAGTGCGCGCAAGCTACTTCTTGATGAATAGCCATGACTTCTAAGATTACTGTCGCTCAATTTGTGTGGAGGTTTAAGTCTCCGTAAAACTCTTGATTTTGGACTATTATCCCGCCCTGCAATCAATTGGGGGCTAATAGCTCAACTACCTTAACGTCCTAAGTATGCTCAGGTAACGAGGATGTAAGATTAAGAATTCCATATCTTCAAGAAAATTTACAATTATTCTTTAAATTATTTATTAACTTCCTGATTTTGGCTTGTCTATTTTAAAAAATAATCCCAATAATCAAAGAGCATGATCGCTAAAACTATTATTATGCTTAAGTTTCCTGTAAGTGCATATCCTTGATTATCAGCAAAGTGACAAAAGAATATTTAGATAATTTGGCGATCGCATCTCGTTACTCAAAAGCTAGCCACTAAGTAAAGCTTATTGATATTATTCTCAATTATGAGATGTGAGCATTAGAGATAAACAACCTTATCAATTAACAGATATAAGACATATAGACGGTGACATCTCGGCTCAAAAGATATTAGTCTTCATACTAACTAGTTTCAAATATACTGTCTGGTCTTTTGTTAGAGAGATCTAGATAATAAGCAGCTTATATAAAGTTATTATGATAAAATTTTTTCACTGTAAAAAATTTAGCATAACTAAATTTTTTGCATTTAGCTTGCCTAGTGTGGACGCTAAATAGAAGAAGATGAAACCTAATAAGGCTAGACAGTTCAGTTCCCCCGAAAACATATCTTATAGTGAGTCCTCTACACCTTTGTCAGTATCAGAGGCTGTGGTTAAGGTTTTAGAAGATCTAGGAGTGCTATATGCCTTTGGTGTCTCCGGAGGTGCGATCGCACCACTGTGGGGTGCATTGCATAATAGTTCTCTGGAAGTACTTCACTTTCGGCATGAAGCAGGAGCTGCGTTTGCAGCGACAGAAGCGTATTTTGCTAGCGATCGCCCAGTAGTTGTATTTACTACCACAGGACCCGGAATTACGAATGCTTTGACAGGACTATTAGCTGCCCGTTGGGAAGGTGCTAAGGTTGTTCTGCTGTCAGGTGCAACACCATCACCACGGCGCGGACGCTGGGCCCTACAGGAGACTAGCACCTATACCATGCCTAGTACAGGTCTTTTTACTTCAGGGACAATATTTAATTATGCAACGACCCTCGAATCTAGTGATGAACTTCCAGAAATTGCACGAAGACTTGCTCTTGGCTTTGCACGACCTGGAGGATTTGTAGCCCATCTCAGTATACCTACAAACATTCAGACAAGCTCAATCAAAAGATCGTTACCGAAAGTAGCTTTATCTTACGCTTTGCCAACCGCCAGTGATCAAACAATGGCAGAATGTGCGCGATTGCTGTCTGAAGGGCCTTTTGCAATCTGGGTTGGATTTGGTGCGAGGGGTGCAGCAGAAGAGATTCGCCAACTTGCTGAAAGGACAGGGGCTGCTGTCATGTGTTCACCCCGTGGTAAGGGCATTTTCCCAGAGAATCATCCTCAGTTTGTGGGCGTTACAGGCTTTGGTGGACATGCATCTGTCCTAACCTACATGCAAGAGCGACATCCTTTGCGAACGCTGGTTTTAGGAACACGCCTTGGTGAGCGCACATCAGTCTGGAATCCTATAATGATCCCTCGGCGGGGCTTTGTGCATATTGATATCGATCCACAAGTTCCAGGAACAGCCTATCCATCTGCTGAAACGTTTGCGATCCAGTCTGAGATAGGAGTGTTCGTAAAAAAATTACTGAATTACTTCCCAAAAAGCACTGATTACTCAAAGGTGGCCGCATTCCCTCAGCCTCGATATGATCTTATCGAGCAAAAGAATGAAACAGGAGTACATCCTATAGTACTCATGGATACTATTCAAAGCTTACTTGTTGAGAATAACCGTGTACTAGTGATGGCCGAGCCGAGTAACTCATCGATATGGGTGTACCATATGCTACGTTTTGCTAAACCGGAGCTTTATCGCACCTGTAGTGTTTTTTCCTCTATGGGACATATCACCACTGGTGTTGTAGGTGCAGCTTTGGCACGTAAAGGCAAGGCCGTTGCCATTGTTGGAGATGGTGCCATGCTCATGAACAATGAAGTGAGTACGGCTGTGAAATATCAAATTCCTGCCGTTTGGATTGTACTCAACGATGGACGTTATAACATGTGCGAGCAGGGGATGAAGTATCTAGGATTTAAGAATGCAGATACAACAATTCCACAGGCAGATTTTGTCAAAATTGCCCAAGGAATGGGGGCTGATGGTATCCGGGTTGAAAGCGAATTTGAAGTTCAGGCAGCATTAGAAAAAGCGATCGCAGCCACTGGTCCATTTGTAGTTGATGTACTCATCGATCCCAGCCAAACGCCACGTTCTGAAGGTCGTTATCAAAGTCTGATTTCACAAGGCGCTACAAATTATTAAATCAATTATTTAAATTTGTTTAATAAGGCGATTCAATCATGGTGTATTTTCCAGTAGGTATTCGTTCGCTCGCTATGAGTTTGCCAAGCATTAAACGTACAAGAGATTATTACATAGAAAAATACCCAGACTTAGTTGCTCAATCTGAGGAAAAAAGTTTAGCAAAGCTGTTTTCTCTCGATGGCTCTACTCCCAGTAATGAGTTTGACTTAGAGATGATGCCTTATTTGTCTGATCCATTTCGTGGAACAGTTGAGCAGCGATTGCTGGGGCCAGGGGAGTCTTCCTTGACACTCGAATATGATGCAGCAATAAAAGCTCTTGAAGCAGCCAAGCTTTCTGTTGACGACATAGATCTCATACTTGTTGCTTCAGTCTGGCCTGAACAAATTGGATTTGGCAACGCTGCCTTTCTTGCCCAGCAACTTGACTTTCAGGGTGCTGCTTGGAATCTAGATGCAGCCTGTGGAGTAACACCAGTTGCACTTCAGACTGCCTGTGCCTTGGTGCGAGGCGGAGAGTACAAAAAAGTGCTTGTGGTTGTCTCATGTACATACTCTCGCTTTTTCGATGAACGCGATACTATCTTCTGGTGTATTAGTGATGGTGCTGGGGCTTTTGTTGTCGATCAACTCGAACAAAATCAAGGAGTTCTAGGTACAAAAACAATTAATACACGAGTATTGTGTAACACTTTATTCTCTACTATTTCAGAGAATGAATTGGGTCATCCATTGGTTCGTATGGAGTTTAGCAAAGAGTCAAGTAAGCTATTCCGAGAAACAGTTACGGATTTTCTCCGTACTTGTTGTGAAGGTGCTGCCAGTGCTGCTGGTGTAACCTTAGAGCAAATCGACTTTTTTCTTTTCAATACACCTACAGCTTGGTTTGCACGTTTTTGCACACGTGTACTTGGCATTGAACCAGAGCGGACAATTAACATTCATCCGCAATATGCAAATATTGGCTCGGTACTCTCGTTAGCCAATATGTACCATGCTGCACACTTGAGCAAAATTCGTGAAAACGACTTGGTTCTAATCTATGGATTTGGTGTAGCTGGTGTCGCCTCTGCGAGTGTGATGCGCTGGGGAAATGTAGCTCTAAGTCCTGACCCTCTTAAGGCAACAGACTCAACAGTGAAAGTTTCTGAAGGCAGTAGGTATGTATCTTGTTGATTAAATACTCTTGGTTTGTAGTAAGCACTTAAGTGCTTACTATGAATAAATAGGTATTTTTTATCTAGATAATCGGTATAATACCGAAAACATATCTAAGGTTGGCTGTGCAAAGAAAATTTTTGGCAACCGGACTTTTACTCTTGTCTGTTGCTTTTCCGCTCAAAGTTTTAGCAAAAACTTATGACGAGATTTATGTGTTTGGTGATAGCTTCTCTGACACAGGTAATGTATTCAATGCCACAGGTGGAGCTATCCCGCCCAGTCCATATGTTGATGGGCGCTTTTCCGATGGTTCAGTTTGGGTGGAATATCTCGCCTCTGATTTAGGGATAAATTTTAATCCGCAGACCAATTTTGCTTTTGGCGGTGCAACCACAGGCTTTGATAATATTGGCTTGGCAGGTTTACCAGGATTACAGCAACAAATTAATAGCTTTACAACAGTAAATGCGTCTGCTGATCCGAATGCTCTTTACATTGTCTGGGCTAGTACGAATGATTACATAAAGTATTTTTTTGGTGATGTTCCCGATCCGAACGAGACAGTCACAAATATATCAACTGCGGTAGAATCACTGATTGCTGTCGGCGCTAAAGATATTATGGTGGTTAACCAGCCCGATTTAGGAAAATTCCCCATTACAAGCGGCAATAATCAAACTTCTGATGCACTTAGCAATTTGATCAGTACACATAACTCCAATTTGACTGCAAGTATCTACTTATGGGATCAGCAACTAAGTCCAGATATCAATATTACTGGTCTTGATGTAAATTC
The DNA here is from genome assembly GCF_000317245.1 of Fischerella muscicola SAG 1427-1 = PCC 73103. Classification (GTDB taxonomy): domain Bacteria; phylum Cyanobacteriota; class Cyanobacteriia; order Cyanobacteriales; family Nostocaceae; genus Pelatocladus; species Pelatocladus muscicola_A. The sequence goes on along the minus strand of NZ_AJLJ01000202.1, from coordinate 6,690 downwards.
CTTATTTAATCGGATAATTGCAGATCCGCAGGAATTTGGTTTTACCAATGCAACTGACTCTTGCCTTCCAGGAGACTTATCAGTTGTACCCATAAATCCTCCTACACAGCCAGTTAACTGTACTCCAGATACCTTTGTGTTCTGGGATCAACTTCATCCAACGACTGCTACTCATAAGGTAATTGGAGAATTAGCATTTTCAACACTTAAGAAAGAAAAAGTGCCTGTTCCTGAACCTTCTCCTGTGTTAGGGGTGTTAACGTTTGGTGCTTTAGCTGTAGTTGAGAGAAGGAAACGTAAAGAACAATTTAAAGTAGCACAGAAAAAAGGAATCAAAAGGAAAGGATCATACCTATGACAGTTCAATTTGATGGAAAAGTTGCCTTGGTTACTGGGGCTTCATCAGGTATTGGTCGAGCAACAGCGATCGCATTTGCACACGCTGGAGCGAAAGTCGTGCTTGCCAGTCGTCGAATTGTTGAAGGCGAGGAAACTGCACGTGGCATACAAGAGATAGGAGGAGAGGCTATTTTTGTTAAGACTGATGTATCAAAAGCGGCTGAAGTTGAAACATTGGTTAACAAAACCTTGGAAGTATATGGTCGTCTGGACTACGCTTGCAACAATGCTGGTATTCCGGCAGCTGGTCCACTCACGGATCTGTCTGAAGAGGATTGGGATAAGGTGTTCAATGTCAACCTTAAAGGTACTTGGCTTTGCCTGAAGTACGAGATTAAGGCAATGCTTAAACAAGGTTGTGGCGCGATCATCAACGTGGCTTCTGTTGGTGGTGTTGTGGGTGTTGCTGGTTATGCTAGCTACTCTGCGACTAAAGGTGGGATCATAGCCTTAACTCGTTCAGCGGCAATGGAGTATGCCAAGTCTGGCATCCGGATCAATGTAGTGAGTCCGGGTGCCATTGACACCAACATGCTAGCAACTATTCCCTCAGATTTATTTGCTCATCTGCCGTCGGTGCATCCCATAGGACGGATTGGCAAGCCAGAAGAGGTCGCAGAAGCGGTGATATGGTTGTGTTCGGACGCGGCCTCCTTCGTAATTGGTCACAACATGTTGATCGATGGGGGATATACCGCCCAGTAAGGTAGACGATGATTTGAGAAACTTGCCTGAGATAAGCAATGAAATTTGAGTTCTAAAATTTAGCATAGATGTTCAGAAAAAAGTAATGGAATTTAAGTTTGACAACATTCTTGTATGGGGACGTTCCGTTGAGGAATATATCCAGATGTTTAGTCTAACTGTTGAAGATATTAGACTGCGAATTCTTGACTGTGCTGGCGGACCTGCAAACTTTAATGTTGAGATGACCCGTAGAGGAGGCCGTGTTATCTCTTGCGATCCAATCTATAAATTAAGCAAAAGTGAGATTGTTCACCACATTCAAGATGCTGAACGCCAGATTATGGACGCTATTCAAAAAAATGTAGATAGCTTTGTTTGGCGAGATATTCAATCACCAAAACAATTAAGAGAAATCAGAATAGCCGCTATGCAAGCTTTTATAGATGACTTTTCTTTGGGAATCCAGGAAAGACGTTACGTTACAGGCAAGCTGCCTATCTTACCATTTGTTGATCAACAATTTGACTTAGCCTTATGTTCTCATTTCTTATTTGCCTATTCAGAGCATCTGTCTGAAGAGTTTCATCTAGCTTCTATTGTGGAAATGTGTCGAGTTGCTAAAGAGACACGTATTTTTCCGCTGCTAGATACGTCTGGCAAGTTATCTCCACTTCTACAGCTAGTTTTCAAAAAACTGAAAAAACAAGGGTATGCAGTAGAAATCAGACAAGCATCCTATGAATTTCAGAAAGGAGGAGACAAGTTTTTGTGCGTATCAAGAAGCGGAATTTAAAACTTATTTCAGTTCAGATATATCCTATGTTTTCCAAATAGATGACATAGATGAATCTTCTGCATAGGCAACTGCTCCCAAAGCTTTCAAAGAAGTTTTTTGAGCTTCTGTTATGCCTCGAATGCCAGTTATGTTAATACCTTCATAGGGTCTGTCATTCCTTAAATTTTTGAGGCATTCACCACTTTTGACATCCCAAATTTTAATTGTGTCATCTTGGCTAGCGCTAGCTAGAGACTGACCGTTGGGACTGAAGGCAACAGACCAAACTAATTGTGTATGTCCCTCTAAAGTTTTAATGCATTGATTTGTGTGGAGATCCCAAAGTTTTACCGTTTGATCTTGACCGCTACTTCCAAGTATGGAACCATCTGGACTAAAGGCAGCTGAGTATACAGAACTGCTATGCCCTTTCAAGGTTTGAATACATTCTCCAGTATTGGTGTCCCACAATTTGATCATTTGGTCGCTACTAGTAGTGGCTAGCAGACGACCATTAGGACTGTAGGTGATTGACCAAATTAGATCGTTGTGTTCCTTCAATGTCTGAACACATTGCCCAGTACTAACATCCCACAACTTTATCGTTTGATCATGGCAACCAGTTGCCACAGTTTGCCCGTTAGGGTTAAAAGCGACAGACCAAACCTTGTCAGTATGTCCTTCTAAGATCCTAATGCACCGACCTGTACTGACATCCCATAGTCTTACTGTTTGGTCATCACTACCACTTGCAAGTATTTGACAGTTTGGGCTGATAGCAACCGATGTGATCCAATTACTATGGCCTCGCAACGTTTTAAGGCATTCAGCAGTATTAGCATCCCATAGTCTTACTGTTTGATCTTCACTACCGCTTGCAACGAGCTGACCATTGGGACTTAAAGCAACAGATGTGACTCGATTGCTATGCCCTCGTAAAGTTTTAAGACATTGACCAGTATTAGTGTCCCATAGTTTCACTGTTTTATTACCGTTTCCACTAATCAGGATCTGACCATTAGCACTAAAGGTTACTGCCCATATTCCACTTATGTAACCCTGCAAGGTTTTAAGACATTGACCAGTGTTAATATCCCACAGCCTCACCGTTTGGTCATCACCACCACTTGCCAACATATGAGTATCCGGACTGAAGGCAACTGACCACAATCTACTACTATGTCCCTGTAAAGTTTTAAGGCAATTACCAGTACTGAGTTCCCAAAGCTTCACCATTTTGTCATATCCTCCAGTTGCCAGTATCTGACCATCCGAATTGAAGAAAACTGAAATGACACAATCAGTATGGTCCTGTAAAGACTTGATGCATTGACCAGTGCTAATATCCCATAGCCTTACCATTTGGTCATGACCACCACTTGCCAAAGTTTGACCATCTGGACTGAAGCTAACTGACCAGACTCCACCGTTATTCCCCTGTAAAGTTTTCAAACATCTGCCAGTGCTGATATCCCATAATCTCACTGTTTGGTCATAACAGCCACTAGCTAAAATTTGACCATCTGGGCTAAAAGCAATTGATGAAACTCTACCATTATGTCCCCGTAAAGTTTTCAAGCATTGACCAGTATTAGCATCCCAAAGTTTTACAGTTTGGTCTTCACTAGCACTGGCTAGTATATGAGCTCCAAGAGTGTCTGTCAGAGACGTTCTCGGAGAGTAGGCAACAGACCAAATCCCACCGTTATGTCCCTGTAAAGTTGCCAAACACTTGCCGGTATTCACATCCCAAAGTTTGATTGTTTGATCCTTACCACTACTAGCGAGAACTTTTCCATCAGGACTAAACGTAACTGACCACACCCAATCAGTGTGTCCAACACAAACAAGCTGTTGTTTGCCGTCTGCAATTTGATAGAGGTGAACCTGATTATCAGTATCCCCCATAGCCAAGAATTGAGCATCAGGGCTAAATGCCACCGAATGAATACCACCAAAGGTTTCCGCAAAAATGCAGTTAGCTAAATCAGCGTGAGCAAAATTTATATTGTGCAAATTAACACTGCGTAGGTCAGCTTGCCAAACAGCCAGATTAGAAAAATCATAACCGCTTAAATCTGTTTGTAATTGACTAAACAAATTGAGAATATTTCCCCCACTATAGCCTGGTTCTTGGGCTGATTCTTCTCGTAGTTTTGCTAAGATTTGAGTTAATTGTTTTTCAATACCTTTTTTGCTTCTAAAGATAGCGAGTAGTTCATTAATCAATGGTTGGAGGATGAGGCGAATTTGAGTTTCTTTAATATAGTCTTTGGCAGTTGCCTTCATGAAGGCGTGACATCTAAAAAGATCGAAATTTTCAGTTGTAATCTCTTCACATACTCGCTCTATCAATACCTGAGTCGCATACTCCATAACTACAGGTTGGAGGGTGAAAGTTGCTGCACTTTGCTCAATTAGCGATCGCCTAACCAGAGATTCTAGAGCTTCCACTAATTTTTGTGGTGGTGTTGGCGATACGATATCTTCTCGTAAATTTGATAGCGAAACTGGCTCACGATTAATTGCTAGCCAATACATGATTTCTTTTTCTAGGTTTGATAAGCGCTCAAACTGTTGGTCTAAAACATCACGAATATCTCCAAAAACTGCTGTATCTTGTTGCAAGAATTGAGTTACATTACCACCAAAGACATCTTGAATAGTCGTGGCAACTATCTTTAAAGCTAATGGATTGCCTGCATACAGATCAATCATTCTTTTACATTCTTTCTGTGTTGCAGATAGTCCCTTGACTTTCAAAATTTCCTGTCCCTCTTCCACATTTAAACCAGTCAGTAGTAACGAATGAACAGGTAAAGCTCTACCTTGCATTAATGCTACTTCTTTGGGTTTTTCTCGACTAGTTAGCATTAAGCAGCTAGTGTGAGCTGCTTCTCCTAGCTGTTTAAACAGCTGACCATATCCCTCATATCCTTCAGGGTAATGTCCAGAGCGATTACCACTGCTGAGAATTGACTCTATATTGTCAAAAATCACTAGACAACGATTATTTCGTAAATAATCAAGTAACCTGGATATGATCTCAGCCAAGTTTTCTGGGAGGTTGCTTTCTGTTTCTTGCTCGTCAGAGAGAAATTGGATGAGATTTACGAGGATAGATCTAATAGGTGGTGCTTCTCTGAGCGATCGCCAGACGACATATTCAAATTCTTCCTGAATCTGTTGAGCAACCTTGACAGACAAAGATGTTTTACCAATCCCGCCCATTCCTAATATTGCTACAAATCGGCATCGCTCATTCAGTATCCATTGCTCTAAAGTGGCAATTTCTTGCTTACGTCCATAAAAAACTGTGGGGATAGTAGCATCACCCCAATCTATCCTAGTATTTGAGCTAATATAGTCACTTTTATCTAGTTTTACCTTAAAAACTGTAAATAGCTTTTCAAGAGTTTTTTTATCAACCCCGGATTCGCGATTGAGTACTTTTGAAATTGTACTGGGATATAACCCAGTAAGTGAACTCATTTCTTCAAGTGTATAACTGTTGCTAAAATTTTCCTCTGCTTCTGATGCGCGCTTTGCTTCTTGAAGTTTTTGCAAACCTCTAGTAGTAAGTGCAACTCCGCGCTTCCGTCTCCAATTCTGTAGAGCCATATATTAATAAATTTAATGACACTAAATTTACTTTGAATAAATTAAATTTTTAGTTAAATCAACAGTTTGTCGAGCTAGACATCAAATAGCTTGCTTTTTTGACAAGATACTTGTTGAGAACTAAACCTCTAAAATTGCTGAAACTATTGCTATATATATTACAACCAATTTTAATTAAATTTGCCTAAAATCCTTGCTGTACTTGATTTAATGGTTTTTAAATTTTATTTTATGGTTATGGTATTTACTATAACAAAATTGCTATGTTTACTATCAAAAAAAGCAATTGCAAGTCTCTTCAATACTATTTTGATTATGATTTAACTATTACAGAAATTGCTGTCAAACTTTAAGATTGCTCTAAGATTGGTCAAAATACAGTCAAATAGACTTTAAAACTTGTTTTTCGTAAGCTAAATGTATCTGCACAAGCAAAAATAGTAGCAAGATGCCCAACACCTCAAATTTAGACTCTTGGTTTGTTTGTCCTAAACCTAATCCAGAAGCCAAAATCCGCTTATTTTGTTTCCCCTACGCTGGTGGTAGCGCGAATATCTTTCGTGGCTGGTCAAATCATCTCCCAGCAACCGTAGAAATTTATGCGATCGAGCTTCCTGGTAGAGGAATGCGGATCAAGTTACCTTCATTCACTCAATTAGAACCTTTAGTCACAGAGTTAGCTAGTGTTTTTAAACCAAATTTAGACAAACCATTTGCTTTCTTTGGTCACAGCATGGGTGGACTTGTGAGTTTTGAACTTGCTCGTCTACTCCGCAAACAATATGGTGTAAAACCGAGTCATCTGTTTGTATCAGCTCGCCGCGCACCCCAAATTGTTGATACCAAACCACCTATTCACAGCTTACCGGATGCAGAATTTATTGCAGAGTTGCGGCGTTTGAATGGAACTCCAGAAGCCTTACTAGAAAATGATGAACTTATGCAATTATTCATGCCTATTCTACGGGCAGATTTTGCAGTACTAGAAACTTATATTTACACTCAAGACACACCATTGGATTGTCCTATTACAGCTTTTGGTGGTTTGCAAGATCAAGAAGTTAGTTATGATCAAATTAAAGAATGGCAGAAGCAAACAAGCGCTTATTTTTCATTACATATGCTTCCTGGAAACCACTTTTTTTTGCACTCATTTCAGTCATGTTTATTAGAGATTATTTATCAGAAAATAAATGATATAGCAATCC
>NZ_AJLJ01000201.1 GCF_000317245.1 Fischerella muscicola SAG 1427-1 = PCC 73103 | reverse complement strand
TAGCAATCCGGAATCAGTTGTGAGAAAACACGGAATCCCAGATCCCCGACTTCTTAGAGAAGTCGGGGATCTCGCCTCTCACGAATGATTTAGGATTGCTATACAAACAACTTAAGCAAAAATCAGACGACGTGCAGAACCATCATCTGCAAATTCTTGCTCTCCCTTACCTACCACCTCAACAATGACGTTACGTGGATGAGGAGTCCATTGTCCTTGTCTGGCTTGAATTTCTACTATTGTTTGTGTGTCTTCGATATACACCCGATAGGTTGTAGTTGACCGAACGCCATCACGATATGCAAAGGAATTTCCGTCGTCTTCATACAGCGTCCACTCGCCTGTACCTGGGGTAACTCGTAACCGGAGTTGATTTACGGGCGACTCGCCGACATACTGCATTACCGGGCCCAGGGGAATTATTGAGCCAGCACGAATGTACATCGGCATTTTTTCTATTGGTGCATCAGCCAGAATATAAGTTGAGCCAGTGTAAGCTTCCCCTGTCCACCAGTCGTACCAAGTTCCTGCGGGTAGATAAACCAGGCGCTTTTCTACCCCTGGTCGGTAGACGGGTGCTGCCATTAAGGATGAACCTAAAAGTACTTGGTCGTATAACTCGTAGGTTTTCGGATCGTCAAAATAATGATAAAGCAGAGGTCGCAGAACAGGTGCGCCAGTGGTCACTGCTTCCCAAAACAAAGTGTATATATAAGGTAGTAATCGGTAACGCAGTTCAATATATTGACGGCAGATTGCTTCGACTTGCGGGCCAAATTCCCAGGGTTCATGGCGTTTGGTGTTAATCATTGAGTGGGCGCGCATCAACGGATACAACATTCCTGCCTGCATCCACCGTGCAAATAACTCTGGCGTAGCATCACCCGCGAATCCACCAATGTCTGCACCGACAAAAGCTACACCAGATAAGCCCAAATTACAGAGCATCGGTAGGGACATTTCCAGATATTCCCAGAGTGAGTGATTATCTCCTGTCCATACCGCCGACCATTTCTGGACACCTGCGTAACCAGAACGGGTTAAGACAAAAGTACGCGATCGCTCTCGCAATTTTTCCACTGCTTCTCGACACGCACGAGCCATCATTAAGCCGTATAGGTTATGAGTTTCGGCGTAAGTAGTGCGTTCATCTGGTGAACCACTCGGTGCATCCATCGGGAAAAATATTTTTTGTCCTCCTTCATCTCCAAAGGGGCGATCGTTCATGGCTGGTTCATTCATATCATTCCAAATTCCAGCCACGCCAACATCAGTTAAGTTACGGTGTAAATCTCCCCACCACTGACGCACCTCCGGTCGCAAAAACTCTGGGAAAACAGCCCGACCCGGCCAAACGTAACCATGAAAAACTTTACCGTCAGCCCTGCGAATAAAGTAATCTTTTTCTAACCCTTGATCATAAACAGCGTAATCTGCTTGGGGTTCAAATTTCACTCCCGGATCAACAATAGTAACTACCTTGACACCATCCTCTGCTAAATCACTCAGCAATTTCTGCGGGTCTGGAAACCGTCTGGGATTCCACGTAAATACCCGGTAGCCAAACATGTAGTCAATATCTAAATGAATCACATCGCAAGGAATCCGACGCTGACGCAATTGTTGTACTAATTGGCGAACTTCTGTTTCTGAGTCGTAACTCCAACGACATTGATGATAACCCAGCGCCCATTGTGGCGGTAGTTGCATTCGCCCGGTTAATTGGGTGTAAGTTTGAATTATTTCTGCGGGTTCGGGACTGTAAATAATGTAATAGTCTAGTTCTCCACCCAGGGTTTCCAAGCGCAAAATATCTGGTTGATCAACACCGACATCAAAGCGACTCCAAAAGGTTGTGTTAAAAAACAAACCGTAGCCTATCCCCGGACGCAACGCCATAAAAAACGGAATGGCTTGATACATTGCATCGGTTTGGACATTGTAATCTAAGCTATCGGTTGTCCAATTGGTGAGACGCTTACCCTTTTGATTTAGTAATCCTACACGTTCCCCAAAACCATAATAATTTTCTTCTGCTTCAATTTTTTTCCAGCAAGCAACTTGAGACTTACCTGTTCCCATTTGTCGCCAACCAATCCCTAAACCTATATCTTGGGCAAAAGGACGACCTGCTTTGTCAAAAAACTGGACTCGACAAGGATGACGCTGGACACATACTCGAATTTTTTCGGTTTCTATAATTACCTCATCGGCTGTTTCTTGGATATCAAAACATACAACAGGCCACTCCTCATCTTTGGGTATTACAGCCCAAGAACGCCTGGATCTAAATTCTCCTGTGGGTGAAAAACGTACACGAATGAGGTTAGAAGCAACTATATAGAGAGACAAACGACCAACACCACAGTCAAAATCTATACTTTGGTGCTGGCGTTGGATATTTTTAATAGATGCGATCGCATTCCATGCAGGTTCACGGATAGATAATTCTCCGGCAAATTCTGGCATATTTATTAGTTGTAGATGCGGAAAAGGTAATTATCGGCGTTAATCACAATTTAACTACCGTAAATAAAAGTACTTCAACTTTTATCCACCCACAGGAAGTATTTTTATTGTCCTTCTTCTAGAACATCCTCAAGCAAAGGCGCAAGTTCTTGATTTAATCGACCTGATCGCACAAACTCCGCGTAGGTATCTGCTTCTACAGCTAGTAGTTCCATTCGCAATTGTTCAGCAGTGAAGTCTCGCAGATTCGGATACTCATTGTGTAATTTATCAATTTTTTCCTCTAAACGTTGAAGTTCGCCTTTGATTAAAGTTTCCTGATAGCGGTAAAATTCCGGCTCAAGTCCTGGGCGTTCTTCTATTTGTCTCAAGTATTCTAGGACACGTTTGATAGCACTCTGACGAGCAATGAATTCTAAATATTGCTGTCGCAAAGGCTGATCACCCAAGAGCTTGAGTTTTTCTAGCAAAGGCTTAGTAGTTAATCCTTGCACTAACAAAGTAAATAAAACTACTCCAAATACAGTATTAATTAAGTCTTCCCGTTCCGCCAGAATATTCGGTACACTCAACGCCAAAGCAATCGAGACAGAACCGCGTAAACCTCCCCACCAGAGTATAGTTTGTTCTGGTAAGGGAATATTGGAATTAGCAAGGCGATTACTAACAAAGCTTAAACCATAAACTGCGATCGCTCTTGCTAAAACCATTCCGGCGATCGTCACAGTAATGATTGTGAGGTTTTCTGCCAAGTCAGCAAATCTAACTTGATCCCCAATTAACAGAAATACAATAGAATTAACAAAAAAAGCCAAGAATTCCCAAAATTCACTAACAATTACCCGTGTTCGTGGGTTCATACCAATTCGGGAACCAAAGTTACCCAAAATTAAGCCAGTGGTGACAACTGCAATTACACCCGATCCACCTAATTCTTCGGCAATCATGTAAGTTCCGTAAGCCGAAACAAGAGTCAAAGATTGTTCCACTAATGGCAAATCAAATCTTTGGGTGAGATAGGAAATACCAAAACCAATCAAACCACCCACAGCTAAACCAATCCCAACAACAGTAAATAGCTGCACCACCAAAGGCTGAATTCCCAGTTGTGCTGTTCCCAAAGGTAATGCAACTAAAAAGCTAAAGGCAACAACTGCCATGCCATCATTAAATAAGCTTTCGCCTTCCATCAAAGTTGTCAGGCGTTTATCTACTCCTAATTCTCTAAACAAAGCTGTGACAGAAACAGGATCTGTTGCAGATAAACTTGCTCCCACTAATAGTGCTGTTGTTAACGGTATTCCTGCTAAAAGATTCAAACCCAGCGTTACACCTGCAATAGAAATCAGTACTCCTACGACTGCATAGAGACAGATAGGAATAAAATCTCGCTTCAAGTTAGACCATTTCAAGTTCCAAGCGGCTTCAAATAATAAAGGTGGCAGAAAAATTGCCAAAATTAGGTCTGGAGAAAGATTGACTAATCTCACATCCACCAACGCTAACCCCAAGCCAGCAATTACCAAAAGTAATGTGTAGGGAATATGGCGAAACCAACTAAACACTTGCGGTAAAGTCGCCACAGTTAAAGAAACCGACAGTACTAAGAGAAATTGCTTTAAATTATGTTCTATACCAACTCCACCGACAGCAGATTCTATTGTCATGACGCTATTTCTATTCAGGTTGACACTTTCCTCACCATAAACAATAGACTGCTTATGTGAGCTTGGCTAACCAGGAAGACGATTAGATGAAAGCCAAAACCAGGTAAACTGACGATTGTCCCCTAAGTGTATTGATATCTAATGAATACTAACAACATCTATAATAAGGCGATCGCCTTAGTGACTGGCGCCAACAAAGGATTAGGGTTTGAAATCAGTCGTCAACTTGCCCAAAAAGGAATTGTAGTGTTGTTAGCAGCCCGCGATCCCCAAAAGGGAACCGAAGCCACGGATAAACTGCAATCAGAAGGACTTGATGTAGAGTTTATTAAACTTGATGTTACCGACTCTGCAACGATCACAGCCGCAGCACAACAAATCCGCGATCGCTTTGGTAAGCTGGACATTTTGATCAACAATGCAGGTATTTATCTTGACCGAAATGTGCAACCCAGTCAACTGGATATCAATACATTGCAGCAGACATTTGCAGTCAACTTTTTTGCTGTATTCAACATCACTAAAACCTTCCTTCCCTTAATCAAGCTGAGTCAAGCTGGAAGAATTGTCAATATGTCCAGTACTCTTGGATCACTTGGCGATACGCTTGATCCCAACTCACCCTATTTTGATTTTCGAGGGATAGCATATCAATCGTCAAAAACAGCATTGAACGCATTGACGGTGCAGTTTGCGAAGGAACTTGCGGATACTCCTATCAAAGTTAATTCTGCTTGTCCTGGCTGGGTGCAAACAGATATGGGATCTACAGATGCACCCCTAAGCGTTGAACAGGGTGCAGATACACCAGTTTGGTTAGCGACACTACCACCTGATGGGCCAACAGGGGGATTCTTCAACTCTCGTCAGCCACTTGCTTGGTGAACAAGCCAACGAATTTTAGATTTTAGATTTTAGATTTTAGATTTTAGATTTTGGATTGGGCTTGTCACCTTAGTGTCTTGGTAACTTGGTGAAACCAGCCCCAGCCCCTGTTTTGGACGCCACGTGACGACAGGTGCTACAACGCTCTTAACCCGCAAGGGCGCAGTGGCTCTGCTTGCTTCCCGTCACGTAGACACTAAGACACTAAGAAAAATACATTATTCAATACCACACAGGTGAACATTTTGACAATAAAGATGTTAAAGTAACACCCTATATAACGTCTATATAGTTTATACCCTCTAAAACCACCTACCATTTCCCCTGTTTCATAAGAGAGGATATGCCAAATATGAAAAAATTTAAATCACTCAAATGGTTCCCTCATCCGAATGCATGGCTGAACGCCTTGATTTTATCAATAGTGATGACTGGATTTATCACCATGCTCAAGCGTGATCAGGACTTATGGCTCAACTTAGCTAAATGGTCAGAAAGACCTGAATCAGCAACACTGTTGACGATATTTACACTGATATTACCCATACCAGCGATCGCTTTTTTACATCACTTTTTTTTCAGTCGCTTTATTCCCAGCATCCCCGGAGAAAAAATCAATGTAATTCAAGGATTTTTCCCTGGATTAATCAGTTGGAGAGAAAGTTTATATAGCTGGTTGGTACTTGTTTTATCTACACTGACAGCTATTGTGATTTGTACTCCTCTTTTGCCTTTATTTCAGTTAAATTATAGTCAAGTAATTGCTGAATCTGGTCAACATTACAGCAAAATCAAAGCAGTTTTTGCGATTATTTGGCTAATTAGTGCTGCTGCTTTTTATCAGATTGAATATTTGTTCAAGTGTCGTTTGGTTTTTGGTAATAGTGTGAGTGTAGAAACCGAAAAGTTAAATGTTCCGGTTGCGGATACAGTTTCAAGTCAGAGTCCACAATCACAAGTTGATGTTACTGAAATACCAAAAACTGAAGAAGTCGTTAAAAAGAAATCAAGTTTCTTCAGTTTTAATAAAAAATATAGTAAAACATCCAGACAAATTTTTACATTTGTTTTGATACCCTTGGTGGCTTTATGGTTATATTCATTTGCTAAATTGCCAGAATTTAGACAAAGTGTAACCGCAAATATATCTGCTCAAAATCCATCAACACTTGCTGCTAATAAAGCCCAACCAAAAGATAATTATCTCAAAGCAATTAACCAAGCTAAACGTACAGCCAAGCTGGCAAAATTAGCACAATCTGAAGATGAATGGAATATCGTTGTTGAAAATTGGGATGAAGCGATCGCACTTTTGAAGACTGTACCATACAACAGTTCTAATTATGGAATAGCTCAACAAAAAATTATACAATATCAAATTCATCGAGATTTTGCTCAACAATATGCCATAGGCGATAATTAAATATTTACAATTCTTATAAATTGTATAAATACTATATTAAATCAATTTTTATAAGTAGCTCAAAAGCTAATTAGCAATCATGCTCGATATTCTCTTTGGGTCAAAAATTTTAGTAAAACCACTGAGGAAATAGTTTGAGAAATCAAGTTATGTTTGATGCAACAGCTTTTTGAGCTATTCAATATAATTATTTATGTATGACAAAAGCAAATATTTTTCAACTTGCAAAGCAAGGAGATGTGCAAGCCATAACATCTCTGATGAACAGCCAACTACAATTAAAAAATGTTAGAGCCAAAGTTACTATTAAGAACGGCTACTTACAGGTAAGATTAGAATCTCTTCAAATACCAGATCAACAAAATCTAGTCAAATACGTACGCCAAGAAATAATGGGTTTAAAGTCTGAATCCATCAAAAAAGTCAAAATTTATGGTTTCCAACAAGGAAAAAGTGTTCCTTGCTGGAGTCAAAATTTTAATTTAGAATTACAGACGAAATATAGTTCCCACACTTTGAGCAAGCAGTTGTCAAGTAATATTTTAGCAAAAACAAAATATCAAGAAAACAACATTAATATTAATCAGTCTATTTTTAAAATATTTTTCAATCATTCTCAAAAAGTACTCAAACCAAAAATTATAGTTATAGCCGTTCTAGTAATTCTGAGTCTTTTTATTCTGAAAGAAAACAATATACTGAAAAGACAAACATGTATTCTTCAAAGGAATTTACAAGGTACAAAGACTAATTGTAAATAATCTATTTATATAGCATTCCTAAATCATTAATGAACAATAACAATTTAGATCCCTGACTTCTTTGAGAAGTCAGGGATTTAATCTATTAGTAAGTAGGATGCGTTATACCATTTTGCAAAAACCCTGATACATATTGAATTTACTGTAGAGCCGTAGGACTGTACACTCCTACGCATATATTTTCATCATCAAAAAAGTGAAAGTGAAATAGTATAAAATCAAAAAACAAAATAAAATAACTCCCCTAGAAGCGCTGACTAAAAAAGCGTATAAAAATTATCATGAATTTAATTTATTTTCTACTGCGTTCTTCTTGGGGTATGGTGGCGATCGCGATCGCGACTGGATTCCTCAGTGGTGGTAGCAGTGCTGGTCTGATTGCCTTAATTAGTCATACTGCAAGTCGTAACCTGAGTTCGTCTTTTATAAGTATAATCTGGGCTTTTATCGGGCTGGCTATAGTTGCACTTGTTACCAGTATTATATCCCAAGTGATGTTGATTCGCCTATCTCAAAATGCAGTTTTGCAGTTACGGATGCGCTTGAGTCGCCAAATTCTTTCCTCTGAGTTGAGTCATTTAGAACGGCTAGGAAGCCCCCGACTATTAGCAACCTTAACAGAAGATGTACAGGCGGTTGCTGATGGCGTTTACCAGATGCCTTTCCTATTTATGAATTTGGCGATCGTCTTAGGTTGTGTAGTTTACATCACCTGGCTATCCTGGATAGTACTTGTAATGGTTGCAGGACTGGCAGTAGTCGCAATTGCTAGTTGCAAGTGGCTACTAAATAGGGGAGAAAAATTGCTAGCCCTGGCACGTGATGATCAAGATGTACTATTTAAAGACTTCCGTACTATCACTGAAGGGATCAAGGAACTAAAACTACATTATAAGCGGCGGCAAGTCTTCTTAGATAAAAAACTCAAGTCAACTGCTACTACTTACCGTCTTCATAATGTGGGTGGTTTGACATTTTTTGCCATCACTACTAGTTGGGGTCAACTTGTCTTCTTTTTTGCGATGGGATTTGTGATCTTTGCTCTGCCTAAGATACTTACTCTTAACTCCCAAACTCTTTCTAGCTACATTTTGACCCTCACCTACTTGATGCTGCCAATGGATAATATTATCAGCAAATTGCCTGAGTTAAGCAAAGCCAGCATTGCATTACAAAAAATAGAATCTTTAGGATTATCTCTTGCTAGTCGAGCCGAAACATCTACTGCACCAGCCATCGTCAAGACTTCATGGCACAGCTTACAACTCAAGCATGTGACTCATACTTACCACACAGCAGAAGAAGATAACAGCTTTATTTTAGGCCCAATCGATTTGACAATTTATCCTAAAGAACTTGTATTTATAGTTGGGGGAAACGGTAGCGGTAAATCAACTTTAGCTAAACTGATTACTGGACTTTATATACCTGAAACTGGAGAAATCAGACTCGATGAAGAGTTAATTAGCGAACAAAATCGCGAATGGTATCGTCAGCATTTTTCGGTAGTGTTCGCTGATTTTTATCTATTTGATGAACTGTGGGGATTAGAAAATTCCGATTTGGATTATCAAGTCCAAGATTACCTCAAGCTTTTGCAGTTAGAGCATAAAGTTAAAGTTAAAAACGGAAAACTTTCTACCACTTCTCTCTCACAAGGACAGCGTAAAAGATTAGCCTTGCTGACAGCATATATAGAAAATAGACCAATTTATTTATTTGACGAATGGGCAGCCGATCAAGACCCTGCATTTAAAGAAATATTTTACACAGAATTGCTACCAAAACTTAGAGAACAAGGTAAAACAGTCCTAGCAATTAGCCACGATGATCGGTATTTTCATTTAGCAGACCGAATCATCAAACTTGAATATGGTCAAATCGAATTTGATAAAAATCACTTGCATTATTAATAAATGGGGAACGGGAGACAAGGAATTTTAGATTTTAGATTTGCGATGCATAGATTCCAATCTAAAATCCAAAATCCACAATCGGATGACGACCCCAACTAGTTCCTATATTTGTACAAACTTATTTATGACAGAAATTCTATTCCCTGTAGTACTTCTATCTTTATTAATCTGGATCGGACTGTTAACTTTGTGGGGACAATTTTGGCGTACAGATCAGCAATTAAATGCCACAGAAACTCAGTTAGAGAAATTACCATCGATTTGTGCAGTCATTCCAGCACGTAACGAAGCTGATTTGTTGCCAAAGACATTGCGATCGCTCTTTTGCCAAAACTACCCCGGCTCATTTACTATCTTTTTGGTAGATGACCAAAGTACAGATGGAACTGCTGAAATTGCTCAACAAACTGCCCAGGCTTTAAACAAAAATCAACAATTACACGTTATTACTTCCCAAGCGTTACCCCTTGGTTGGAGTGGTAAACTTTGGGCTATGGAACAAGGAATTAATAAAGCGATCGCAACACTTGAACCAGATTATTTGCTACTAACTGATGCAGATATTGAACATGACGTAGCCAATCTTCACCAACTAGTTACCAAAGCCGAACAGGAAGATTTAGAACTTGTTTCCTTGATGGTACGACTTAGATGTGAAAGCTTTTGGGAAAAATTTCTGATTCCGGCTTTTGTGTTTTTCTTTCAAAAACTTTACCCTTTTCGCTGGGTAAATAATCCCAAAAAATTAACTGCTGCTGCTGCGGGAGGTTGTATCCTCATACGCACAGCAACACTCAAACGTATCGGTGGTATGCAAGTCATCCGCCAAGCATTAATTGATGATTGCGCTCTTGCTCATGCTGTCAAATCAGGCTTTACCCAATCTCAGGATAGTGGCGATCGCACAAAATCACAACAAAACACAATTGCTTCTCCACACTCTCCCAAAATTTGGCTCGGACTAAGTTCTTCAACTCACAGCTTACGTCCCTATTTATCACTGTCCCCCATTTGGGATATGGTTGCTCGTACAGCTTTTACTCAACTCAACTACTCGCCGTTGTTGTTAATTGGAACCATCATCGGCATGATCTTGGTTTACATCATTCCACCTTTGGGTTTCATTGTCGGTGCTTTGACAGGAAATTGGTTAGTTCCACTCACAGGTTTATCAGCATGGTTACTAATGAGTTTGGCTTATTTACCAATGATTCGTTTTTATCAATGTCCCGTTTGGTTAGCTTTTTGTTTACCAATCATTGCTTTGCTCTATAATTTAATGACTTTAGACTCAGCACTGCGTTATTGGCAAGGACGAGGTGGTGCTTGGAAAGGAAGAGTTTATAAGGTGTGACGTTGGTTGACACTCCCCAAAGATTCAAAATTTTGCTCTGAATTCACTATTATTTGGGCGACAAAGGAGACAATGATTTAAGTATCGAAGCTGGGATTTCAAAAAACAGCGTTACACTTAATAGTTTGGATTATGAGCGATCGCCCTCTGAAATTATTGCTAGTTGACCAAGACCCCATCTTCCGGCTAGGATTACGTGTTGCTCTAGAAGAATTTTCCAACTTACAAGTAGTATTAGAGGCACAAACAAATACTGCTGTCTTGCAAATTCTCGCAGAGCTTGCCCAACAAGACCCGACGAGTATAAATTTAGTGGCCTTAGAACTAGGTAATAATCGCTCGATCAACAGTCAGCAACTGGGTTTACAACTATGTCGGCAACTCAAAAATCAGTATCCAAATTTACCTATATTACTGCTAAGTTCTTTGCAAGACCAAGGGCTACTATTAGCAGCTAAGGCGATTGGTGTAAACGGTTACTGTCCTAAAGGTACACCTGTTACTGAGCTAGTTGCCATTATGCAAGCAGTCGCAAATGGTGAAATTTATTGGTATGGGATAAATGACACAAGAACAAAAGAATCACCCCCATCTCCAAATCGTTCCTTATCCCCATCTCCCCAGCGTTTTCTGACTCGGCTATTAGAAAACTGGCGTTTGTCAGGCAATGCTCAAATAAATGCTAATTTAGCGGCAGTAACAACAAAATTGCAGATTCCTGGACAGCCTATATTAGAAAGAGCAGTGCTGGCTGGACAACAACGAGAGTTATTAGCAGCTCGTTGGTTGATTAATCATTTATTGACAACATCAACATCGCAACCTGAGCAAATAAATGATCAAATTGAATTTCAAGACGTTGAGCAGTTACCACCACCTATAGAAAATCTCCTTAGCGATCGCAGCATCATTCCACGTACCCCCTCTCTACTTAGCCCCAGAGCATTGCAAGCAACTTTATTTACATCTTGTATAAATAAACTGCAATTTCCTTTGCAAAATATTACAGATGAGTCTTTAGAGATAGATATATTACGCTCAGATAAAAAACGAGAATTACTATATTTAATTTTGCAAAAAGTTGCTGATACTCTGGATGAATTACGTAGTTCTCAGATTGGAATTCATCAATTACATGAAATCAAAAATGCAATTTTATATGAATTGTGGAAGGAATCTGCTACGGATTTTTTTGGGAAATTCTCTCGTGTCAAAGTTGGTAATAATCAGGTAGAAATTATTACTGTAATTTCCCAAGGTTCAGGAGTAGTACAAGCAGGAATTTTGAATAAAGTTCCCTTGTTTGTTGATTTATTTTCTTACTTACTATTTCAAACAAATTTAACTATTAATAATACCAATTTTTCTGCGGGAAGTTTTGAAGCTAATCAGAATGCAGAAATGTTGTTGGAAAACTTGCTAATTCAAGTAGGGAATGCTGTCATCCAGCCTTTACTGAATTATTTAGGAGATATAGAAGATATTAAACTGAATTTTTATGACCGTAAGTTTATTTCCACACGATACCTGGAAAGCTTTAGAAATAGTTTATCTTGGAAATACCGCGTCAGAAACTTAGTCAGCGAACCCAAGGCAATTTTTGAAAGTCGCTATGAGCTATTTGTATTTGCTCCACGTGGTATAGCCAAAACATCTATTTACGCTCCTCGTCGCCAAGAGTTAGAAAAGCTTTCGCGAATTCCTTTAGTAGTCACATTAGGACTAGAATTTAGTGATGCGATCGCTCCTCCTTTGAAATCATTATTATCTTTCTTAGGGAGTGGAGTAGTATTTTTACTTACAAAAATAGTTGGTCGGGGTTTGGGTTTAATTGTTCGTGGTATTTTACAAGGTATTGGTAGTGTTTCAGTACCAGAAGGAAAGAATAAAAAAAGTTAGTGGTTAGTTGTTAGTGGTTAGTAGACCTCTTGCAAAAGTCCTAGATGCGTGGGACAAGTAGGTTAGAATTTGGTAGCATTGATGAACTACGAACAAGTAAAGAGGCTGAAGCCAGAAGACTTTAAACTATGAGTGTGGTGTACGCTCAAGGATGTTATACAGAAAAATTCTTTATAATCCTCCCGTGAAGGGTAGTTATACGGAAAAATTCCATATAATATCCAAATAGGGATGTAAAAAAGAAGTTTTCTGTATATTCAGACAGGATGTAGCTGTAACACTGAATATATTGCGATTAAGAAAAAGATTATATGGAAAGTTTCCGTTTAATAAATAGTTATGCCGCTTGATTCCCGGTAGGGGCGGTTCTTGAAACCCATCTCTTTGTTAGGCTGTCTTAAGCTATTGGCGAGGAAACAGTTTGAGCGTTATCTGTTGGCTTTGTAGAGTAAGCACTGCAAGTCAAGCAATCAAACAAGATAAGCAAAGACTGGACAACGTAGATGCTGATTGTTAGCTTGGAACAAATATATTTTTAGACTCAGAAGCGTTATGTCGCTTAGCGTTGGTCGAGTAGATTACAATATTTTGCATTTTATAAAGGAGTATCTTCAGTCAAGAGGACTCCTCAAACAAGACTTCCTCACAGTTCAAGGGCGAAGGAAAGTTGAATATTGGAGTGAGGAGCAGTTTTGGCAAGATGTAATTCGTTCTGAGAGGATATATGCAACTTGTCAGGTTAAACTGAAAGAGTTTTCATTAGCCCAATGGATTCCAAGAGCACCGGGTCAATACTACACATCAGAGGCTCGTAAGTCCCGCAATCATGCTGAAAATTTCATCAGATCTCGTAGTAGAGACCAGTCTCGAAATGCGGATTACGTAGTTTTTGATCCGTATGGCAAATCTGAAATGGTTAAGGGTGGAGTTGGGTGTTTGAGATTAACTCAAAAGCAGGTAGGAAATGAAAATTTACATTTCTTATGTGCAACGTCTTCTGGAGTTACGCATAAAGGTTTAATAGTTGCCTTACGACAGGATCTATATGAAAAGTTAATCGCTGACATAGAACAATGTGGAGGAATTTGTTGCGATATTTTTGGGCAAGTTCGCTACTGGTCAGATAAAGATCTGCTGCCGACATATACTCCTAGAAATATTCCAAGGATGTATATCTACGCTGAAAAAATTGTTCCTTTACGAAGGGCTGATTCTAATATTTTTGATGTAACTGCCGCCGTTTTATTTAGAGGTGAAGTGGATGGGGAGGAAGGCACATTTTTTGTATACTCCCATTTTAACCCAGCTAAACGCCATAGCCTTGATCACACTATTGAGCAGTGCGTTGACTGGATGGAGAAAAGCTATGTTAAAGGGCTATATGGCGGCAAAATCTTGACCGATTTTGATGAAGTAGCACCACGTTTTGAAGATGTATCTTTCCCTGTAAAAGCATTAATGAATTCTAAGACGGATGCTTTAGAAGTGCTTGATATGTGTTCAAAGCTATACGGTGGGCAACCTTTTATTGACAAAGGTTTGGTAGAGAGTTTTGTGAGTCAAGTTATTGCAGAGAGATCGACAGGGACGAATATTACTATTGTTAGGGAAATAACTGTGAATAAGAATGAAGGTGATACCTACAATGTTGGTCAAGCCGGGGCTGTGGGCAAATATGCAAGATCTGACAACAATACATTCCTTCAATCCGAACAGAAAAGGACGTTGGCTGATGCAGCAGCAGAAATTCAGCAATTGCTCAAGCAATTAGAGCAAACAAATCCAACCGCTACTGAACATGAACAAATTGCTTACATCAATGATGAAACGACTCCTAGCTTTAAGCGTCGTGTAGTTGGTGCGCTACAAGCTAGTGGGGAAGCTGCAATTGATGAATTCATTCTAGAGAATAAGTACCTGAAAGTTGCTAAAGCAGCTATAAAAGGTTGGTTACAACCAGGCACTTAAATTTCTGTGTGATTGCCAGCCGCATAACAAGTCGCTGCACCGGAACGTCGTAATTTGGTTGGGTCGGTTGCAGAGATTATCTGCGTCCGGTGAGCTTGGTCGTTACCCCGATCGTAAGCTAGTTGCAAGAACTATAGAGAATTGATAGTTTTATTAAGGTATAAATTTCGTCCGCCATACGTAGAGTTTTTATAAACAAGTAGCAACAAAGGACGCGATCGCAAAAACGAACAAAACAACAAACAGGTTAATAACTGTACAGACGCGAGGAACATCGCGCCTCTAGCTAACTGATCACTGATTTTATACTTTCCAATCGCGGCGAAAGTGGAAGAGACTTTCCAATAAATCTTGCAATCTTGTATTATTTTGTAATCTTTGCTGATGCCACTGTCTAGCGGTTTGTTCTAAAATTTCTGAAAAACTGGGAAATATCGCAGCTAAATTTGCTATCTGATTGATTTTAATTTTTTGAGCGATCGCGAAAGCAATAATATTAATTAATTCATCTGCTGCTACTCCCAATACCGCAGCTCCTAAAATTTCTCCCTGACGTCTAACAATTAATTTACAAATACCTGTGATTTCTTCCTGGATTTGAGCTGCTGCCAAGGTTTTAAAATATTGCCGTAATACGATAATTTCACTTTTACCATACTGGCGTTTTGCTTGTGTCTCTGTCCAACCAACTTGTGCCAGTCTGGGGTGAGAAAATACTCCCCAGGGAATGCTATGATAATTAACTTTAGAAAAAGGTAAAAATAAAGCATTTTTTAAGGCAATTCTTGCTTCATAATTAGCAATGTGAGGAAATTCATAACCACCAATAACATCACCGCAAGCATAAATTTGATGGTTGGTTGTTTGTAGTTTTTCATTGACTACCAAGCGCTGGTGACGCCATTTTACACCCACAGCAGCTAAATTCAGGGATTCGATATTGGGTTGCTGTGCGATCGCTACTATAATTTCATCGGTTTCAATGGCTTTGTTTCCTGCTTGTAGCCACTTTTTATCTTCTATTAAACGTACTTGAGTAACTGTTGTGTTTGTGAGGACATGCACACCTTCTGCTTCTAATTGTGCTTGGAGAATTTGAGCAACTTCAGGATCTGCATGACGAATGATCGAAGGATGATGAGTTACTAATGTAACACTGCAACCCAAGCGCACCAAAGTTTGTGCTACCTCAATGCTTTGGGGAATACCACCAATAATTGCCCAATTCTTAGGTGGTGTAGAACTCCCCAGAGACTGCCAAACTTTTGATAATGTCAAAAAACCGGTTTTTTGCAAGCCTTCAATCTCTGGAATTACAGGAACTGAACCACTAGCTAATAAATAGGTGCGTGCGCGTAGTGAACGATTATTAACAACAAATACTAAATTGGGTGAAGCTTGAAATTGCCCTTTGCCTATAATGACATCAACACCTTGAGCTGCTAGTACAGCAGGTGAATTTTGTTCTTCTAAATTAGAACTAATACCACGAGCATAGAGTAATGCTTCTGACCACTCTACAGGTGTTTGAGATTTTCCTAAAGATATATTCGTGAAAGGGTCTTGCTGGGAAAATTCCTCTGTTTTTCCTGTTGAACTATTAATTGTGCCGTTGTAGATACCTGTAGGATAAAAAATCTCTGGAGGCTTGGAAACACCAATTCCTAATCGAGCAGCATAACTTACCTGTTGGGAAAGCCTGCCGATTTCGCTCAAAACGTGGTGATGAATAAATCCGTAATCTATTTTGGGTTCTACTAAAGCAACTTTAGCTTTGAGTTGAGTGGCCATCAAGGCAGCAGAACGCCCTGCAAAACTACCACCAATAATTACGACATCGTAGTCAAGAGTCATCCGATTTTAGATTTTGGATTTTGGAGCCACTGCGTTGCGGGGGTTCCCCCCGTTGTAGCACGTGGCGTGATTTTGGATTGGTGAGGTACGGCTAGCTCTCATAGCGTCGCCACATTGAGTACCGTTCCACAGGTCAATAATCAGAAAATTTTAACTTTGGACTGTTGACTATTGACTATTGATTAAAGCGATCGCATCTAATAAACCCTGATTTTCTGAGGATAAGCGGACAGCAACACGGAAATAGCGATCGCCAAGTTCAGGGAAACTCAAGCAGTCGCGAATAAAAATTCGGTGATGCTTGAGTAGTTGTTGCTGCAATTCAAGGCTGGAGTACTGTGATTTCACAAGTAAAAAGTTAGCAGCACTGGGCAAGGGTTGCAAACTTGGAATTTGGGCTAAACCTGCAAACAGCTGGTTTCGTGTTGGTTCTAGCCACGTCCAAGTTTGCTCCTGAAAGTCTCGATCACTAACTACAGCAACTGCTGCGGCTTGAGCAAGAATGTTGACAGGCCAGGGATCGCGCCAAGACTGCCAACGTCGCAAACGATCAGGGTGAGCGATCGCATAACCTAACCTTAGTCCAGGGAGACTATAGAACTTGGTGAGCGATCGCAAAATGACTAAATTGGGATATTTCTCTACTTCTCCAATTATGCTTTGTTGCTGATCTGGAGGTAGGAAATCCATAAACGCTTCATCCACCACTACCAAAGCGAATTTCTCTAGATAGGGCAGAATGGCTTGTTTTGCGAATAACTTTCCTGTTGGATTATGGGGGTTATTGAGAAGAAGTCCTTTGTCCTGGGTGATTTGTTCTCTGTCAAGAATAGATGACAAATCACTGACCAAAAATGACTCTTGACCAATGACTGAGGAAAGAGGAAATTCCAGCACTTTAGCGTTGTATGCCGCTAGCGATCGGTAGTAATCGCCAAAGGCTGGAGTTATGAAAGCTGTTGCGGTTAATTCTGCCAATTCCTTCCCCGCTAGAGTTAGTAATTCTGCCGAGCCGTTACCCGGCAGAATCCACTCTGGCGGCAGTTGATGAAACTCACTTAGAGCCAGCCTCAGTTCAAAATAATCTGGATCTGGATAGTGCCGAAGATTGACCAGTTGAGACTCAATAGCAACTAATGCACTGCTTGGAGGTCCCAAAGGACTGATACTGGCAGAAAAATCAACAATAGCACTGGGGGAACAGCCAGCTATTGCTGCTGCCCAAGCTAAATTTCCCCCATGTGCCATTTGCCGCATTAAAAAAGATTTCCCTACAAAAACATTGACTAAGATTTTGGGGGTGCAACTTTCTCTCTAAACAGCTTACCTGCCGAGAAGGCAGGAACCTTTGTCGCAGGAATTTCCATCTTTTCGTTGGTTTTGGGGTTACGTCCTTCGCGGGCTTTGCGTTCCCGTGATTCAAAAGAACCAAATCCCACTAGAGTCACTTTATCACCAGAGGAAACTGCTTCAATGATAGTTTCCAAAGCAGCAGTTAAGACAGCATCCGCTTGTTTTTTGGTTACGCTAGCCTTTTCAGCTACTGCATCAACTAATTCACCTTTATTCATGTCAAACTCCTTGAGGTTTACTTGAGATTTTGTACAGATACATTTGACGCATCTCTACCTAAATCCCTGTTTTGAGATTTACAAAAGCCGTCTGTGAGAGTATTTTTGCTTAAAATTCCTGTAACTCTCATAGGCTCGACTTTTCAATGAATCATTCTAAAGTGTTCAAGCCAGAAGTGGATAGATGAAACCATTAATTTATATGGATTTCAGGATTTGTTCTTGAAAAATAGCGTTTGTTTCACTCAAAACACTACTAAAAGTAGGAAAAAATACTTAGCAAAAACCCCTGTTGCCAGAGAAACAGGGGGAGAAAACCACCAGACCTGACCGACTAGACAGGGTAAGGGTTCCGGGCTTTGCTTAGTCCCCTTTGGCAACTAAAACAAAGTTTTGGCTACAGTTTGGCTATGAAAAGTGTCAAAGGTGAAGTAGGCATAGAAGTTGTAGGCAGGATGATACGGCTGAGGCTGCCCAGAAGTGCATCTAGTACTAGATATATATCTTTAGGTATCCCGGATACCCCTGAAAACAGGAAACTAGCTCAACAAACTGCCTGGACTATCGAGACAGATATCAAGTCAGGAAACCTTGACTTAAGTTTAGGGAAGTATAAACTTCTAGTGCATCCTAAACCCACACAAGCACTACTAGTCCCTAGCGTACAAGAGTTATGGCAGATGTACCAGGAGTACAAGAAACCGAGTCTAGCAGAGACTACCTACTACCAGGAGTACTGCCAACGGTTCGCCAGATGTATCAGTGCCTGTCCGATAAAGGATACTAGCAAGGCTAAGGATATCAGAGACTGGCTGGTGGCTAACAGGTCGTTGCATACGGCAAAGGCACTGCTGAGGCATCTTTCAGCAGCCTGTGAACTTGCAGGGATAACCAACTACTTTCAAGGACTAGTAGAGTCTATAAAAACTCCCAAACCACGCAGCATCGACCCCTTTACTCCTGCTGAGAGGTATCTTATAGTCACTGGTATCCATAAGCACTATAAAAACTTTACCCAGTTTCTGTTTCTGACAGGTTGCAGACCAGGGGAGGCAGTCGGGCTAAGATGGCAAAGTATAGCCCCAGACTACTCGTACATCATCTTTTCTGAAAGCTATGGGCATGGTAACAGGAAACCAACCAAAACTAACGTCGTACGACGCTTTCCATGTAACTCCAGTTTGGCTGGAGTGCTCAGAGGACTAGAACCTGGAGGTAACTTAACTCCTGTTTTCCGAGCGGTAAAGGGAGGTATCATAAACTGGAAGGAGTATCGAGAAGAGGTCTGGGCTAGATGCCTTGACTTGGCAGGGGTACGTTACAGATGCCCATACCAAACAAGACACACTTTTATCACGGAGTGCCTTGAGGCTGGCATAACTGCCCAGCAAGTAGCTCTGTGGGTAGGGAACAGCCCAGAAGTGATATATCGGCACTACGCAGGGACTATATCAAGTCCAGATGTACCAGACCTTCGGTCTTGGGAGCCAAGAAAGGCTAACCCGTCAAAGCCGTAGGCTTCTACATACACTCAAACCTGTTTGACCACCTGCGTACACCTACCTATAGGCTTTTATAAGCAAACAGGAGCCAAAACAGCCAAAAGCTAGACCCCATAAGCCTCTGAAGTTATAAGGAGTCAGGTCAACCATCAGAACTGTATCGTAGACTACAAAACTGTCCAGTCAAAACCAGTCTTTCCTATAAAGAGGGCAAGTTGACTGGACAAACTGTCAGTCATCTGACGTTTTTTGAGGAGTCCCAGGTTACCCCAAGACTCCCCGAAGGACTAGGCGGGCTGTCCGAACAGTTCCAGAAGCTTCTGCATCTCTTGTTCTGCCTTGGTCAGTACCTGCGGTACTTGCAACACTTGGCTACCCTTGGCTACCAAAACCGAAGGTCTAAGTACTGCTTCAGCTTCCGCTATGGCTTCTCTGTGTTCTGCCTCAAAGTAGTTGGCTGCTTTCTGTTTACGGACAGTGAACCGTGCCTCAGCCTCTACAAACTCGGTGGTCAACTCGGCTTCTCGTTCTGGTGCTAAAGTTCCCTCCTCCTCTGCCACAGAGGTTAAGAAACGTTGCAAGTCGGGGTTGGCTCTGCTGGTCAGCCTGTTGGCTAGTTCTTGCTGCCAGTGGCTCCGCCCGATGTAGTGGATAGTCGCCCGGTTGTCTTCAGCCTCCTCTGGCAGTCCCTCAACACGTACTCGCTCACCTTCAGATATGTTGTACTCCAGCAGGTCTAGCAAACTCTTAGCAACTGCTGAGACGTGTTTGTTAAGTCTGACCCCTAGCTGCTTCAGGACTTCCCGGTTAGTCAGTTCAGAACCTTGCACCTTCTCCCAAAGGAACCGCTCAAACTGCTTCAGGTCATGCTTGGTGAAGCTACCCTTGCCGATGACTGGCTGAAGTGTTGCCAAGGCTCCTAGCAGCACCCTTTGGTTACGTGCATGGAACTTCTGGTCATAGCCTCTACCTGTGCCTGTTTCTTGCTTGACCTCCAAGTCCTTCTCCCACGCCTCAACCTCAGTCCATCGGAGGAGTTTGAACAGTTCTAGTGTTTTCTGGGACTTAGACTTCAGACACCAAGCCACATCCTCACAGGTCAGCGCTTCTGGCTCAAGCCGCATCTTTTTACATACCCAGTACTTCTCCAGGGCTGCTTTTTCCTCTGGGCTGACTCTCTGCTTTTTCTCTTGCTTGGTCTGGATAGCCGCCACTTGCTCATCTGTCAGGGTTTCAGCGTTAAAAACTGCCTCTGTTTCCTTCTCCTTTAGTTCGGACTTAGGTAACTTGACACCTTTAGCATCGTAGTCATCATAGCTCACCGTGTGTCCTGCTGCCTTCAGAGTCTTGGCAACTTTGTACCCTCTGGCTACCTTGCCTTGCTCACGACGTACCAACAGGTCTAGCTGGAACTTTGCCACTTGCTTGCCAGTGGCGTCCAACACTGGTCTGAAGTCTTTACCGATGTTGGTTACACATGGGGCGATAGCAACCTCACGTAGGTTGTTCATCCTAGCCAAGTACTCAGGGTCGAGGGCACTAGCTAAAGCCACTGAGTTGTCCACGTAGATGTGAGCGGTCTGGTCGTTCGGCTTCCGTACCCGTGCCATCGCTTGCAGTACGTCGTAGTACGCGATGTTCTTAAAGTTGGTAAAGATACCCACAGTGGTATCAAACCAGTTCCCGTCAAAACTGATACCAGTGCTGAGTGTAGGAGTTGCGACGGTGAAGGCTAGGTTAGATAACTCTGCCTCTAAGTTCTGCAAGTCGTAGTCCTGAGCCGTGTCAGCCGTAACCAAGTGTCCCCGGATGTCTAGCTCAACCTGAAGTTGCCCGTGTAGCTCCTCAGCCTTACTCTTGTCATCCATGATGATGAAGACTTTTTTACCAGAGGCTATCAAGCTGATAGCCTTGACCTTGGCAGCCTTGGGGGTATCGTAGAAGGTAAAGTGTAGTGGTGCTGGCTTGCGTTCGTTCTGGAAGGCTAAAACTTCATCCGGTGCGATGTTTCCTAACTTCTGCACCAGGTTTAGATGCATCTGAGCCATAGTTCCAGATAGTGCCAGGACTTGAGTAGCCTCCTCTAGGATATAACTCAAGACTTGATGGCACAGCAGTCTGTTTTTACATACCGAGGTCTCTTTGGCTAAGTATAAGTACTCCTCGGCTTGGTCTAACTCATCCAGGATAACCAAGTCGTAGCGGTTGTTAGCACCAGGTTTGGAGGATACAAACTTGTGTAAGCTGTCGTATGTGGTGATGTAGCGGTTGATGTGGGTAACATGTTCGCACTTCTCGACCAACGGGTCAGAGTACTTGGTGAAGCCCAACCCTGGTAGGTCTGCCAAAGCTTTCTCGACCAACGCGACGCGATGAGTAACCCAAAGTACACGGAAGTCAGGGTTTTGCCCTGCCCTAGCCTTGATAAGCTCTACTACCGCTCTGGTCTTCCCTGTCCCCATGATGGACTTGACCACTACAAGCTTTTGGTTGGCTTTCTCTAGCCCTAACTCGGAGATATAACGGGCGTTGACCTGTTGGGCGTTCTTCAGGCTCTGGTCAGTAGGCTCAACCGCTCTCAGAAAGGCCTCAAGCCCATAACCTAGCCCACGGGCGATGTGATGCTCACCATACTCCTCTCTGTCCCAAGCACCGCCTTTGTACCGTTTCTGACCAGCATAGTACTTTTCACAGATGTCCAGAAGCTTGGTTATAACGTCCCTTACCACTTCAGCCGCATCGCCTCCCTTTAGCACACGGCTGAGGACTAAGTTAACCACACCCTGGTTTCTAGCCGCCCGGAAGGCACACTTAGATGCGGTTTTACCCCTCTGACCCTTGGCGATGATAGCCTCGGCTGCCTCTAGCACTTCCTTCTCATCCACATCACGGATGCCTGTGAAACCTTCAGCTTTTAGCCCGGTCAGTAACGTATAAGCTTTCTCGATGTCCCCTTTGTATACCTTGCTACCAGAGGCACGCTGTGGGCACTCCATCTCGTACCGCTGGGCTATATGGTTCGGAACTCGTTCACCTAGCCACAGTACACGTACATGCTCACCTGTAGTCTGGTGGTCTGTCCCAGGTAGTTTGTAAGCTTGGGCGGGCTTTAGTGAGGACTCGTCTAGCTCTGCCCTACCTGCTGCTACCTGGTTTAGCCTGTGGGTGTAGCCATAAGCGATATCTTGCCAGTATAGGGTCTCCAGCGAGGTGGTGATGGTCACATAAGCATGTATACTCTTGCCTCCTGTCCAGACCAGTGCAGTGAAAGGTAACCCAGACTGGATATACCAGTCTAGTTGTTCATCCAAGGAGATAGGTTCACCGTTCACATCAGCATCAAACTCTAGTACAAAGGTCTGGGCTTCCCCGTCGATGTCGTTGTCGGCTACCCAGTTGCTACGGAAGGATACGCCTAAGCCCTTTTTCTTCCCTTCCTGTCCTAGTCTTTCTAACGCTTCTGCCGACAGAGGTAAAAACACCTCCATCTTGCGGCATCTGCCTTTACCTGTGGTCTGAACAAACAACTTGTCTTGGCTCCGGTTAACCAGCTTCAGAAACTGGTTAACAGTACCTATAGAAGTACCTTCAGAGGTTGACAAAGTGTTAGTAGAAACGTTATAGTTGTTAGTAGAAAACATAAGTTTAGTTCCTTTTCTGGTTTGTGTGGTTACTTGCTGGGAAAGGTTGGAGACCTGGGAGGTGGAAGCCCCAGGTCTTGTCGTGTCTAGGTTCATGCGGCTAGTACTGCCTGTTCCGCAGCCTCCGTTGGGTACTTAACTGCGGACAGACGCATATAGGCAGCTACGGTTAACCCAAGGCTTTCTGCCTTCCGTTCTATGATGTCGTACTCGGCTGGGGTCATCCGTAAGTAGTACTTGATATCTCTGGTCGCTGTCTTCATCTTTCTTCCTTGTCTCTTCACTTACACTTTGTCAACTTTTGCCTTCTACTATCACATCGTTAACAGGTAGACCTGTACTTTTTGGGTAGGGCTTATAGGAAGTCCGAAGGTTTTGGGCAGCCTGTGCCTTCCAACGGGCAGGGGAAGTCTAGGCACTTAGGGGCAGGCGGATAACCTGCGTACTTCCTGGCGTTATGGACGTAGCGCATAAACCACTCAGAAGAAAACTTTGGTAGTTGTCTTACTTCCTTAGTCCTACCTTTTTTGCCCCTGGCGCTAGCTTTCCAAGTTTCTATGCGGTCTAGGCTGTTGACTGTATAGACCTGCCAGGTTCCGTCTGAGTTAGGCAACCACCACTCCACATGGGCTGGTCGGTCTTCCTGGGGTGTCTGTTTTGGGGGTGTGTTTATAGGTTGTTGGTTATACATGCTGACCTGTTCGTTTTGCAGTACTCGTCCTCTAACTATGCTGGGGTGGTTTAGGTGAGAGCTGGTCGGGTAGTCACCTGGGCTATGTTTCCCGTTTAGGCTGTTTATATCCTATCCTATATCCCGCTAGGAGTAAACAGGTATACCTGTAGTTTTAAGTGTTTTCTTGGAACAAGTCCTTGAGTCCTTCATCGGGTATCACAAGACTCCTGCTTCTCGGAGATGGCTCCATCGGACTACTTGAGCCTGGTCTTTGGTTAGCCGATAGCCTTTGAAGTCTCTGTCAGCCTCAGCCTCGTACCAGCTACAGACAAGGGTCAAAGCTTCTGTCCAGTCTTGGCAGATGGTTTCTCTGATGATGGTCTGCTCTGCTGCTTCATCCTCTGGTTGGTGCTGGAAGTAGTGCATGGAGGCTCGGCATCCTTCAGGAACCTCCACAACCTCAAAGATGTATGTACCCTCAACTGCCGGATAGGTTATCCTTTCTGGGAGCTTTGCCTTTACCTGGCTTGGCTTTGGCTTTACCTGTTCCGTACAAGTCATCAAAGTAGGCTCGCTCAGACTGTTTGCAGTACTCATGTAGTTTCCTGTTGTTGGTTGTTGTTGTGTTCATGGTTGGTTTATGTTGACGTTTACTATCTGGTTGCCTAGCCCCACCACTCTTAGGTAGCTAGGGATAGATAGCCCCAGGCTATCTGCCTTCTCTTTTAGCTGTTTATGTTCCGCATCGTTCACCCGGACAAAGTACTTTATCCCTCTCGCCATAACTCATCTCCCCTTGTGTTCTACTTACACTTTGTCAACTTTGATAGCTGTTTGATAGCTCACTATCATATCGTCAAGTTGGAGGACAGGTCAACATGTAGTTTGTAGTCTAGTATACGTTTCTGTCCAGTCAACTTATCTTTTATATAGGAGAGACCTGTTTTGACTGGACAGTTTTGTAGCCCCTGATACAGTTCTGGGGGGACTGGCTGGGTTTTGGGCGTCAAAGTGGGCGAAAGGCTTGTCAGGTGAGGACTTTGACTGGTCGGCAACCTCTGAGTACCGCAGGTCATACAACGTCTGACGTTGTGAGTATAGAAGTCTTTTGATAGCTAAGATGAACCAGAACAGCCGTAGTACAGTTTGGGTCGATATCATCAAGGGTATCGATACCTTCACACCGCACCTTAGACAGATGAGGTCTCTGGTAGACGGGCTAGGACAAGGTTTTGGGGCTGCCTTAGCGTTCACAGGTGTCCAAGGCGTTGTTAGCCAGATACAGGGGTTAAACAGTGCGATACAACAGGCAGCTAGCACTCAAACTCAAGCTTTGGCAACTGCATCGGACTTGGGGCAGAGGTTGGGGGTAAGTTTCGGAGATGCCCAGAAACTAGTAGCTGATACCCAAAAACAGATATCAAACATAGCCGCTAGTCTCCCAGGTGTAAACAGCCAGTATCAGGCGATACTTGACGGCATCACAGCAACAGTAGGTAAGTTTGCTCAAGGAGATACCAACACTTTCAAAGATATAGCCCTGGACTTGACTAAACGGGCAGGGGTTTTAGCAGCGATACGCCAGGTAAACGCGAACGATGCGGGGTCAGCCTTGAACAGGCTACTGGCTGGTACGGTCGGTTTTCAGGAGGCAGTTGGTACGCTGGACTTGTTCCAGAAAAACCCACAGTTCATAGACGCACTAAAACAACAAGCAGAACTACTAAAAGTAAACGTCACAGACTGGAAGAAACTATCCGACCAGACCAGGTTACAGATAGTACAACAAGCCCTGAAAGTCTCAACCCCCGATAGTCTGCTTGGTCAGTTTACCAACACTGTAGACAGTCAGTTACAAACTATACAAGCTTCGCTCTTTGACCAACGGACAGGCTTGTTTGGTTGGCTCCGAGAACTACCCAAGCTAGGGAACAGAACAGGTCTAGACTCAGTTCAAGGCTTCCTAACTGCCTTCACAGACTTTAGCAAGACACTTGGGAAAGCTGTTAACAGGCTTGGGTTAACCTTTGACCCGATGGAGGGTATAAGCAGGTTCATAGACCAAGTGTCAAACATCTTCGGGTTCTTTGACACGATGCTGAAGTTCCCAGAGCTGGAGTTTGCCAAAGTGTTCCAGGACTTCTTTAACCCTGAGCAGTTGGGCAGAAGTATATCAGACGTTGTCAACAGGCTAGCATCAGCCCTAGACAGCATAAACTGGAACCAGGTGTCCAGAAACATCATCATCGTCTTGGACTCAGCCTGGGATAGCCTAGCCGTGGCGATGCGAGACATCGACTGGGGTATAGTTTCCAGGGCGTTAGGCAAGATAACCGTATCCGCCATAGGGCTACTTGCCGCCTCTATCCCCTCTGGGTTGATAGGTCAGGTTAAGTTGTTTGTAGCGTTCTTTCAGGGCATCGGGGAAGCTATAGGCAGAGGGTTAAAAGACATAGGCTCAGACTTTGTCAGAGATATAAACGACACTTGGGACGGGTTTATCAAGACTATCAAGGACGCCGTAACTGGGCTGGTTCCCAACCTATCCGGTGGAACCAACTTAGTTGGTACAGTAGTCAAAGGAGCACAAGAAGTAACCAAGGTCGGGCAAGGACTCCTCAACCCGTCCAGTGACCAAAACCAGAAGTCTGACAAACAAGCCTCAGTGTTTAGCCCTACTTTACAGTTCTCAGTCCCTTCTGGAGACCCTGCGACTATCGCTAGGGAAGTACTTGCCCAACTCAACCAGATGTATCAAGACTTTCAGGGAGGTTTAGCCTAGATGTTTAGACAACCTTCGGTTGGGCGTTCAGAGGTGGTCAAAGGTGGCAAGTACCGAAGGTACACCAAAGCCGAGTTGCTGAAACAACTAACACCAGTCCAGAGAAAAAGACTCAGAGAAGTGCTGAGACGTAAAAACAGACTAGACCAACCTCAGAAACCTCGTCTTGAAGACGAAGTTTCCTAAAAGTCTTTCCTAGTCTAGGTTTCAAGGAAGTCCGACTTCAGGACGGATTTTCCATGTGTACCCAGAAGTGACCAGTTGTGGCTAGACCAACCCCAGAAAATGCCTCTTGAAAAGTAACTTTCCTGAAACCCTGTCCTGGTCTACGGTCTGCCGGGCTGCAAAGCTGTTCCTGGTTTTCATGCCAAACCATGTAAACCCTACCGGGTGCTTCGTGTGCAGCAGTCGGCGTTTGAAACAGCTACTGTAACTTTCGGTTTAGCTACCTCAGGCTGCCTCTGGCTACCCTTGGATACCAAGACCGAAGGTCTAAACTAAAAAGCCCAGAGGGACTACCTCCGGGCTTAACATAAACCTTTTTTACCAGGGGTACTTCTAGAAGTACCATGCCTACTATCAGTTTGTTAACCTTTGGTCTGGTAGCCAGAGATAGTCAGAGGTAGCCAAGCCCAGGTCAGAAAAGTATCAGGGGATACAAAGTTGTCCAGTCAAAACTAGGTTTCCCTATAAAGAAGGAAAGTTGAGAGGACAGATATGTGTTCTAGACTACAGTTTAAACTGAAGTACCTTTGACTAAGCTGCTAAGTCCTGGGGCTGAGGCTGGGTTGATGCTTGCGCCTTGTCCGAAGTCTTGCTTCTTCCTGACCTCAAAGTGAAGGTGGACTCCTGTACCTACCCCAGTGTTCCCCATCTCTGCTATCTGTTCCCCTTGCTCGACGTTATACCCAACGCTGACCAGAAGTTTCCTACAGTGAGCATAACGGGTAAAGTAGCCATCGGCATGTCTTAGGTCTACCGTTAGCCCATAGCCTTTGTACGTGCCGGAGAAGACCACCAGCCCAGCCTTAGATGCCCTGATAGGAGTACCTGCAACGTTCCCGATATCAACCCCAGCATGAAACTTCCTACGTCCAGTCACAGGATGAGTTCTCCAACCATAGGCAGATGTGACCAGCCCAGAGGCAGGTATAACAAAACTGCCTGTTGCTGGTGGCAAAGGTTGCCCTGGCGTAGTCTGCTGACTGGTAGTAGTACTACTAAGAGTAGGTGACTCGTCTAAGGTCTCCACTGGGCTGCAAACCTCCAGAGTAGTTGTACCTGCCACTAGGTCATGTTTCACTACTTTAACTAACCAGTATCGGTTGAGCACTCCGGGGAAACCTTCTGTTTTTATGCCCTGGGTTGGCTGGATGTTCAGATACAGAGGTAGTACAAACGTACTAGGCAAGCCCTCAACTCGTTTCAGTCTTGACCGGTTGGCAGCTATGGCAGAGGCTTGACCTGGCAGAGGCTTGGCAGCTACTGCTTGACGTCCGCTACCAGTCAAGCTACCATCTTGCACTGAGTCAACGTCTGGCTTTGTTTGTACCAGTTGCCCAGTTAACGGGCTAACCACAGCTTTTGCCTCAGACTGTAGTAAACTATCAGCTACTACTTTATCCGTATCTAGGGCTT
The DNA here is from genome assembly GCF_000317245.1 of Fischerella muscicola SAG 1427-1 = PCC 73103. GTDB lineage: Bacteria > Cyanobacteriota > Cyanobacteriia > Cyanobacteriales > Nostocaceae > Pelatocladus > Pelatocladus muscicola_A. The sequence continues at coordinate 6,570 of NZ_AJLJ01000201.1, read as the reverse complement.
TGTCCGATATCTCGTATCTAACCAAGTTAACTCCTGGTTTGATGACCAAAGCGCTGTCCTGGATGGTTCTGGTTGACCGGATGACCAGCTTCCTATCCTGCTCAGACACTAACAGCCCTGCCTCTTTTGCCTCTCTCAGCAACAACTGGTAGTCAGTTATACCAGTCTGGTCAACATGCTCATAAACTGGGTTAAAGTCTGACTGCCAGTCAAGTGTAAGCTTATGGTTTGTAGCCAAGGTCTGGGCAAGCTGGCGTAAACTGACTAGCTTGGCTGACTTGTTCCTCTGGCGTCGGTTCATCACCCATCGGATACCCTGCCCCCTGATGCTAGTCACACCTTTCTCTGACCAGCTAGTTGCTTGATGGTAAAACTCAAAGGTAACCGTATCCACTGATACCCGTATCTTACTTCCTTTGATGACAGCTTCACTGTCGGATAAGCCTTGGATACTAGTGGCTGCTGTGGCATCCCTTGGCTCTGTCTTGGTAGTACTAGGGATAGGCTCTGTAACAGAACCTTTATAAAAACTTAACCTTTGGTTCCAGTACTGGATGGCTTGGGTCATCGTGTACCCAGGCTGGGCTTGACTACCACCAGGGAGACTAACCCACTCGTTACGACAAGCAACTATGGCTTGGAAGATATCACCTGCTTTGAGATACTTTAGCGCCCCTCTGTTGGTTAACAACCAGTATGCGGCTCGGTCTTGGCTAGCTGGCAGGAAGTCCGAGAACTGCCCAGGGTTCCGAGACCGGATGAAGTCCCAAGTTTTAGGCAGTATCTGATATCGCCCTGTTGCCTTTGTGCCGTTCAACGGGAACCCAGCCTGAGCCTGAGCCAAGGTAAACTTAGAACCCCCGTTCCAGTACAGGTAGCTATCAGAGGACAAGCCGCCCCCGTCATAGCCACCTACTTCCTTGTAGGCTATAAGGTCAAGGAAGGCTAGGACTTCTGGGGTAAACTGCCCACCTCTGGCGACCGTGCCTTGACCTGTGCTGACCTGACTAGTAGCTGCTGGTACTGGTTGTACTGGGCTGGGTAACTGCGAAGCAGTTGGCAGTTCCTTGATGCCCCCGGACTTCAAGCTATGGTTTATCAGGGCAGCAGCAACCGTACCGTCTAGGTCTACTATCTCGACCTGGCATGTTGTTTGCCGTTCTTGACTACCTAGCACCACTTGGCAACTTACCAAGTCCTTGCCATAGCTCCACTTGAACTTACCTAGCTCTACCTCTATCAACGCCATCTCTCATCCTCTAACTGTCAGTTGTTTTACTAAAACGGTTTATCTTCTGCCAGAGATACCGACGCTCATCTTCTGCCAGCCCTCTGCTGTTGGTTTCTTCAGGGATGGATAGGTGACACCTTGGCTCAGTATCTGCTCTCTCATCTTGAACATAAGTTGTCTTTCTTCTCGGAGTAGTGCCAAAGCTTCCCGTATCAAGGCACTGATGGTTGTTCCTGTTGCCTCTGCCTCTAGCTCTAACCACTGCCTTGTAGTCGGGTCAAGCCGGATACTCAGCCTTGTTTCACCCGCATCCTCTGGCAACCTCTGACCTTTGCTCATCATCATCCCTTTACCCTCCTGCATCTAACTACATCTTGTCAGACGTTGTATGACAGGTCAGGTTAGACATAGTTTTGTAGCCTAGACTACTTTTCTGTCCAGTCAACTTTCCTTCTTTATAGAGGAGACTAGTTTTGACGGGACAGTTTTGTATACCAGACTACTTTTCTGGTCACCCCCTGGGCTTCTAGGTTGTCCAAGGGAGCCAGAGTTAACAAAGTACTAGTAGAAGGACTTATAGAAGGACTCGTAGAGGAACCAAGAGATGAGGCTGAGGCAAAAGGTGATGAAGTTCTATGCGACAGAGCAGGAACGGGCTGAGTTGGTACTGCTGGCTGCCAGGGCTGGGTTATGCCTAGCCGAGTATCTAAGGCAGTCGGCACTAGGACAGATAAAACCAGAGAAGTACTAGGAGGACAGGGCAGATGAAGGGGAACCAAGGCACGTACAAAGGTTTTGGGGAAAGGCGGACTTATAAACCTTGGCAAAGGGCTAACATAGCCTTCAAGCGAGTGTTTGGCATCCCGCCCCTAGAACGATATACCTCAGAGGACTCCGCAGAGGCTTGTGAAGTGGCTATCCTCACTTTTATCGAAACTTTATATACCGTACCCAACATCAACCCGATAAAGAAGCGGTTGATATCAGAGGAGGAGTTTATCGAGTGGTTTGAGGACAGATACCCCCCTGACTACGACGGGGCAGAGCTAGACGCCCTAAAGATGGCAGAGATGTATCAAGGCTGCCAAGAAAGGCTCATCTGGCGGACAAGATAAGGTCAGAGGACACTGAGTATAGAGGACAGAACCCGATGACTAGGAAGTTGAAGGCAAGGACTACTGCCAAACCTGTGAAGCTGAAGGCAAAGCAGTTTAAAGCGATGCTGGACAAGCTTAAGCCTAAGAAAGGTCAGGTATCGCCCAGATGCAACTGGATAACCAAACCGTAGTCTAGGCTACATATCTGTCCAGTCAAAACAGGTCTCTCCTATATAAAAGATAAGTTGACCGGACAGTTTTGTAGTCCACTATACAGTTTTGAGTTAAGATGGTAAACCTTTCGGTTTTGGGTCTACTTGGAAGCCCCAGACCAGTTAGCACTAGAGGCAAGACTAAGGATGTCCAGAGGTCAGGCAAAGGATGTAGCGGAGGAAACAGCAGTTAGGGTCAGCCATGATGTGGCTATCAGCCTAGTGGAAGCTTTGGCAAGACTCCAGTGTTTGCTGATGGAAGATGTCTTGACCCAGAAGGAACGCTCAGAGATAAGGAGACTGTATCGGATGCTTGGGCAGACTCTGGACTGGTTATAACTCGCTCCGGGTGCTGTGAGTGCAGCAGTCGGCTTTGGGCAACCAGAGGCTAGTCAACACTTCCAAAGTCCACCAGGATATGTTAAAACTCTTACTAGGTAGGGAACTAACAACACTTGGAAACTGGATAAACCTTGACGAAAACCGCCTCAAACAGGCTGAAACCTTTACCCTGACTGGATATAAAACATGACCTAACGCCCCTAAACGCCCAAAGCCTTATACAGAGCCAACTCCTGCATCCGCAGAACCTGTAAACAGCCAGAAAGCTATCACTTAGCCTTGGTTGACTTACGTGTTTTCTTGTTAGAGATGGTAGTAGTTGTGACAGTTGTTTGCAGTTCCTTGAGCGTATCTTCAAGTACCCAGCGTTCATGTTCTAAGAAGCCATAAGCTTTGACTATGTGCCTGCCCTTGCTATCTGGTCGGTAGGCTAAGTTAGGCGTTCCTCCATACTCTGCTTTGTATCTCTTTGCCACTTCCCTAGCCAGTCGTTGCTTATCCCCTATCGCTAGGGAGACACCTTTGGAGTCCAGCCACTCAGCCAAGGTTATCTTGTCTTGTCCCCACTCATCGTGTAGAAGCTCGTTATAGCCAAAGTAGACGTTACCTGGGTACTTTATCTGTTCATCAAGTAGGGCGACTATCTCAGGCTTCTTTAGCTTATCCACATGAAAGCACTGGTTAGACTCAGTCCGCTTGAACACGGTACAGACCATGACTCTTTTCATAAAGGTTATGCATAGCTTGACCTCACCATACTAACCTGTAGAGGGTATCATGGAAAAAAGTAGCCAGGTTTAACCTAGCTACCGTTGGTACTGCCTGGGGGCTGTTAGTCTCTGGGCTTTTGTTGTTCCTGGAAGCCTTTGTCCTGGTTTATGGCATCCTGTAGCAGCAGTCGGACTAGGCTGGACACATCCAAGCCTCGGTAAGCTGCATAAGCTTGAACTTTAGCCTCAAAGTCTGGGCTGACTTTGACCTGTATCTTTCTGGTAAGCTGTGGCATGTTAGCAGGTTTCTGTCACGATAGCATGGAACTGGTAGCCACTAGTTGTCAAGTAGTAACCAACAAAGATGTTTTTGGGCATGTCCGCCTCTTCCTCTGTCTGGTTGAGGTATCCTAGCAGCCCTTGTCGTACTACCTTAAACTGCCCCGGTAGTGTAAACAGCAACTCGACCTTATCAAACTCACCTTCATCGTCATATCGGTATGTAGCCAACAAGCTAGCCACTAGCTTACCTTCTATCCCCTTCTCGAACTTCTTAACCATCTTGGTACATCCTGCCAGCCTTAGTGCTTTCTTGAACTCAGTAGTAGCCATCTGTTTAACCTTTACTTTCCGTTGGTACATCTATCGTACGTCCAACGTCCTCCCTGTGTCTATAAGTAGAAGTACCTTTTATCAGTTAGCGACAGTTAAGTATAGGTTATATCCTGGGCTACACTAGGAACTCTTTGGCTATGTTTTGGCTATGGATATGGTAGGCTGAAGTAGCCAAAGTGCGCTAGCACTAGCAAAAACCCCTGTTGCCAGAGAAACAGGGGGAGAAAACCATTAAAAATTAAAAATTAAAAATTAAAAATTAGAGATTGGGGATTGGGAATATAACTGCCCCTTATCCTATCTGTGTTTATCGCCTTGCACAATGGTCGGTTTTTCATCCCCTCGTTCTGGGCGTGATTTTCCGTGGAGTTCTATGTTTGATTTCAGTTCGTTTGAACGCACTTGAGCTATGAGCAATCAATTTATTGCAAAACGGGATAGTACCGCAAAATTTGAAAATCTTATGCCAATTTTCTGTCGAGAGGTAAAATCCTCCATATATTTTAATTAAGTTTCAGATTTTCCTTATTCACATATGACGATTAATGAAATGTCAGAAAAATATGACATAAAGTTTTAAAGTTCACTGCTCATCTTGGTTAAGTGGTGATTTAACAATTACTAATAAGTCACCTACTTCACAATCGAGTGCGAGGCAAAGTTTCTCTAAGGTATCAAGCGGGATAGATTTTGCCTTGCCGTATTCGATTTTTTGAATATTCGCAAGCGACATCTCTAGCTGGCGTGCTAACGCATTCTGAGACAAGCCTTTGTCTTCTCTTAGCTGTTTGAGTTTGATCTTTACAGGCATATCGTCTATTACATACTAATAGTATAACTTACTTATAGTAGTCTATCTATAAAATTTAAAAGGAAACAGGAAATTCCTATAATTAAAACTAACTATTGATTAAGAGCGATCGCCTTGTTACTGGTCAAAACCCTGTATCAGCTAAAGGTGTAGGTGAAGAAATGGTGAAATTGCTGTCTTGAAAATAAGGAAAACGGGTTGATTGGTGCAGGAGTACCCCAAGATTGGACAACCCACATGATTGGTCATGAGTTAACCGCACTCCATGGTCTAGATCATGGTCAAACCCTAGCGATTGTATTACCTAGTACCCTCTCAATCAGACGCGATCGCAAATGGCAGAAACTCCTCCAGTATGCTGAAAGAGTTTGGAACATTGTCGATGGTTCAGAAGAAGAACGAGTTGAGTTAGCGATCGCCAAAACTCGTGAATTTTTTGAATCAGTAGGTGTACCGACTCGTCTTTCCAATTATGGTCTAGGATTAGACACGATTCCTGTGATTGTTGAGCGTCTAGAACAACGTGGTTATGTAGCTTTAGGCGAACACCAAGATATAAATCCTCAGACTGTCGAAAAAATTCTCACTCTCTGCGCTTGACGAAATATCAGGACGGTAATGTAGAGACGCGTAGCAAGATCCCGTAGGATAATTTTGTGTCTCTACACATCACAAATCTCACTAAAAATTCTTACTTGAACTGTATTGATTTAAAGGTCGAACAATATTAAATTTTGAAATTACATGATCAAATTATGAAAACAACTATTAAAACTCCAACTAAACCTTTCTGTCTGATTACTATTCCGATTAGTAATTATTGTGAAAAAGCGAGATGGGCGCTCAATAAATTAAAATTTCCTTATGTGGAAGAAAGACATACACCACCATTTCATCTATTAGCAACAAGTCGTTTTGGTGGAAAAACAACACCTATTTTGGTTACAGAGGCAGGAACTTTTATTGATTCAACTGAGATTTTAAAATATTTAGATTCAATAGTTCCTAGCGACGCGAAACTTTACCCTACCAATCCAAAGCAGTGCCAAGAAGTAGAAAAACTAGAAAATTTATTTAACTCGCAATTAGGTCCTGCTACACGCTGTTGGGGTTATTTTCAGGTCATGAATGACTACAAAATTATGCAAAGCAGATGGTGTCACGATGTTCCTTTTTTGGAACGGGCGTTATTTCCAATAGTTTTTCCTGTTACTCGTTCATTGGCTCAACGTAAACTAAATATAAATCCAGAGTCTGCTGTACAAGCTTACGACAAAATTCAAATAATCTTTGAGCAAGTTAACAAATTATTAGCAGATGGACGCACTTATTTAGTAGGAGATAAATTTTCTGCTGCTGACCTCACTTTTGCCGCGCTTGCTGCTCCTGCTATACAACCATCAGAACACCCGATGCGAAATGTCAGTTATCAAGATTTGCCACCAAAACTTATTTCTGGAATTAATGAATTCAGAAAGACACCTGCTGGTGATTTTGTGCTGCGTCTTTATCGTGATCGAAACAATTAATAAAGAATAAATATGTCAATAAA
>NZ_AJLJ01000200.1 GCF_000317245.1 Fischerella muscicola SAG 1427-1 = PCC 73103 | reverse complement strand
CCCGTCAATAAAAAAAGACTAAATAATTGGCGATCGCTTATTCTTCAGGTAGCTTTAGATCTGCTTTTGTTCATCATGTGTTGAGTGCATTTGAATCTGCTGGAATATTTTTCACTGACTTCCTGATATTGGTGTATTTGCCAAGCTACGATACTAAAGACTAAGAAAACTGACTTTCGATATTTCTTGATTGGTGCAATACTCTAACAATTTCTATGCTGTCATAAATTTTTGTATAAAAAACGATGTATGGTTTGACAGGAAAACTTCTGAGTCCCTTTAGTAAATCATCTCGCTTTATACCCATATCAGGAAACTGAGTCAGCATGGGAAAGCAGTCAAGAATTTGAGCAATTTGTTTATCGCCTGCAAGTTGATTTTGTTGAGCAAGGTAAATCCAAATATCTTCCAAGTCTTGTTCGGCTTGTTGAGAAAGTCTGTAGCGATTCATTCTGATTTTTCCTGAAGCAGCTGACGCTGTCCTCGCGTTTTGATGGTTTCCAGCAAACCGAGTAACGACTCATCATCATATTCGGTGTATTGACCATTCTTTAGTTGCTCGGCTCCAATCGCAATATCATGCTGCAACGCTTCTAGCTTTAGCTTCCGTAGTTCTTCTTCTGCACGTTGAAGCCGATCTGTCATTTCTTGAAATGCACTAGCATCCTGGACAACAATTTCTGCTTTACCATTAACAGTCAGGATGAGGGGAGATTTCGTTGCTTTGATACGTTCTAGAAACTGTTTGACATTGCGCTTGAAATCTGTGAGCGAGTGAATATTTTCTAGGTTGAGCATAGGAGTTTCAGCACCGAATTCAATACTAAATTCAATCCTAATTATATTTTAGATGAATACTTCCGAAGTGCGATCGCACTGATCCAACAACGTACAAAAGTACAATTTTCGTAGTTGAAAATCATGGATAAAAAACTTTGAGCGCAATATCCATAAGTAAATTCTTATGATTTTTGATTTCTTTTTCACTCCAAGTTTCGTTTGTTGCTATATTTCTAGTCAATAGTACTGATGATTCTTGATAAAGTGACCTTTTTGTGACAAAAGGGTCATTTCCGCCTATAGTATTCTGCGTGGGATCTAAAATAATCAGATTTCCCAATGTATTTTTCAGTGGTTCCAAATTTTCGTCTCTAAAATTCTTATCTGCATTTTGTGGATATATAGG
>NZ_AJLJ01000199.1 GCF_000317245.1 Fischerella muscicola SAG 1427-1 = PCC 73103 | reverse complement strand
TATATAATATTTTGTATTATTTCAATATCATCCATTTTTTCTTCTAACTTTGATGGACTGATGATATTTCGTACTGCTTTTAGAAGAGTTTGGTATGCATGATTGATCTTTTGATGAGAATCTCTTGAAGGAGATGGATTCATCTCACGAATCAGTTCTTTATAGAAAAGATGATCCGCTCTCGATAGTCTCATAACTTCAACAGAGTTGACCTTTCGTTGAACCTCTTGACTGAACTCTATAAATCTTTCGGAGAGGACTTTGATGCGTCCTTCCAAGATCAATTCATTATTTTTATCTCCTGAATTCTTAGCTTGTTCTAGTAACTCTTTATATATCTTGATTAAACAAGACATCAGTAGCGTAAAGGTTGAAATTCTTTGTTGCCCATCAATAATTTCATACTCGTTTTGATTTACTGCTCCTGCAACAGGATATCTAACGCAGAGAACCCCTCCAAAAAAATGATTAACAGGCGTATTTGATTTTCTTCTCTCAAAACAGTTTTTCAAATCTTTGATAAAATCTTCAACAGATTCAGCTTCCCATGCATAAGCTCTTTGATATTTGGGGATAAAAAACATTGGTCTGTACTCAAAAATTTTCCCCACAGAAGTGTATGCAGGTTCCATTTTCATATGAATCACACTCGTATCAACTGTATTTGCTAGTTTACACAAATATTTGATAGACATACACTGACACGGTCTATTTTGTTGTAAATTATACTAATATAAAAATTCAAGGTGACTCACTAAATTTTATCAATGTTAATTAATAGACAAGATAGCCATCGCGCCTACTTAATGACAGCGAATAATCTATGATTGTTGATATACAAAATCCCCAGTAAATTATCTTTAACGAAACTAGAATTAAAAAATTCGACTATGGAAAAACAACCTATTCATGTGATTGGAGGTGGACTCGCTGGAACGGAAGCAGCTTGGCAAATTGCCCAAGCGGGAGTACCAGTAATTCTCTATGAAATGCGTCCCCAACGCTTTAGCCCTGCTCACCACACAGAACACTTAGCGGAATTAGTATGTAGCAATTCTTTTGGGGCAATGGCAAGCGATCGCGCAACTGGTTTGTTACATGAAGAATTGCGGCAATTAAAATCGATTGTCATTGGCAAAGCTGATGAACACCAAGTCCCCGCTGGAGGAGCGCTAGCAGTTGACCGGGGACAATTTAGTCAAGACTTGACACAAACTCTGGCTCAACATCCTTTAATTGAATTGCGTCGAGAAGAACTACGTGCTATCCCGGAAGGAATTGTTGTTTTAGCAACAGGCCCTTTAACCAGTCCCGACTTAGCTGAAGACTTGCGCCGCTTTACGGGGATGGAATATCTTAGCTTTTTCGATGCTGCTAGTCCGATTGTTGTAGGCGAAACCATCAATCATGACATTGCTTTTCTCGCCTCTCGCTACGACAAAGGCGAAGCAGCTTATCTCAACTGTCCGATGAACAAAGAGCAATATCTCCAGTTTTGGCAAGAATTGCGTAACGCCGAACAAACAGAATTAAAGGACTTTGAACGAGAAACAGCGAAATTTTTTGAAGCTTGTCTGCCAATAGAAGAACTCGCAAACCGAGGAGAAGATACAATGCGCTACGGGCCTTTAAAGCCAGTAGGATTGTCAGATAGTCGCACAGGTGAACGATCCTATGCTGTAGTGCAGCTAAGACAAGAAGACAAAGCCGGACAACTTTGGAATATGGTTGGATTCCAAACTAACCTGCGCTGGGGTGAACAAAAACGTGTCTTCCGCATGATTCCCGGCTTAGAAAATGCTGAGTTTGTGCGGTTGGGGGTAATGCACCGTAACACCTTTATTAATGCTCCCCAGCTGATGCTATCTAGCTTACAATTCAAAAATCGTCCAACTTTATTGGGTGCTGGACAGTTAATTGGAACTGAAGGCTATACTGCTGCTGCTGCTGATGGATGGTTAGCTGGTACAAACGCCGCCCGTATAGCTTTAGGAAAAGAAGCCTTAACCCTACCACCAACAACAATGATGGGAGCGCTGTTTGAATTTATCAGTTCAGCTTCACCCAAACATTTTCAACCCATGCCACCCAACTTTGGTATTTTGCCCGAATTAGGAGAAAAAATCAAAAATAAACAAGAGCGATACGGACGTTATCGCGATCGCGCCTTGTCTGACCTTAAAAGTTTTATTGATCATAAGTACAGACGCGATTAATCGCGTCTGTACATTAGTTGTTTATTTACCAACCACCAATTACCAACATTAATTACTTGATCTTTTTTGGTCTTGAATCGAGTCCTCTTTAGTAATTGCTAACCCATGTATACCAATGGCTGCGATCGTAGCGCCAATAAAACCCCATGTGCCATTAGTAAAAGCGTTCATGCGATGAACCATACTCCGATGATAGGCTAATTGTAATTGTCTATCATTTGCTCTTCTTTGCCTTGCTAGTTGTTCGACATACCTTTCAGTTCTTTCCATCGTTGCATAATCAGCATTGTACGAGTAAATTGATGTTGCTACTACCATCAAGCCTGGAAAAACCAGAGCAATCAAAAGAATGGCTCTGCCTATACTCATAAAAACCTCGTATTAACTTGAGAAATCCTCTGACTTGAAAATGGGTGTGGGGATCGGGGATTCTCCTAACGGAGACGCTTACGCGAACGGGAATCAGGGAATAGATTTTCACCCCCGTGTGATTTTCCCTTGAAGGGATAGCTTGAAAATAGGGTGTAGAGGTGTAGGAAAAGTCATCCGATTTTGGATTTTAGATTACTCTTTGAGAAGCCGCTCCGCGTCTATGGATTTTGGATTGACCCCCAGGATTTATCTGAGGGCTTGAGAATTTTAGATTTTGGATTGACTATCTTGAAGATGGAAGAGATAACGATATGAGAACTAGAGCTTCTAATCAAGCTGACTGAAGAAGGCTGGGTGTGAGGTACAGAGGCAGATTTGTTAGCTCACCTCTATCCTGATACACCCAGTTAAAGTAGTTGTGTTTATTTGCGTCTAGTTACTTATCTTTAAATTAATGCTGGCATAGCTGGAATTTTGCTTCAGTGTGTAGCGAACAAATTTTGGTCATTGCTAACGCGGTGAGTGGTATTGCTGCTGCTGCTTTTTCAGTGTTTGAACTGCCGTAGTACTATTGAGTTTATGCCTATGCGAAACAAAATCAAGCAATTTTTAGAGAAATGGGTTCCCATTTGTAATGAATAGGTTCCCATTTGTAATGAATAGGTTCCCATTTGTAATGAATGGGTTCCCGTTTGTAATGAATGGGTTCCCATTCATAAACAACATGAAGACGTTAGTTACAAATGTGTTGATGTTCTCTATGGATGAGTTCCCATTTGTGATGAAGGTGAATTTAGGGAATGCGATGCTCATCAGTAAAACAATTTTGCAACTCTAAATACATCAGATCCCCGACTTTTTTCAAAAAGTCGGGGATCTTTCCCGATCTTTTCCTTTGAAGGTAAAGCTAGCTCAATCTTTAGTTTGTGTGATTTTTTTCACCGTTTGAGCAATAGCTTTAGCATCTTTACCGTCAAAAGTTTGCTCGTCGCCATTGTTCCAGGTAATAAAACAGACAAATCGCCAAGACATTTGCATATAAAGATCGCAAAATCGAATCTGACGAGCGTGAGTTAGATTTAATAGGCCTTTTGTGGGTGTTTGACAAAGAATGGTTTGTGGCGTCATATTTAATTAAGACCTAATAAATAAAGGTTGGAAAGAGAGGCGTTGTCTACTTGGAGGTGGGAACGTCTCTCTTATTTGTATATTAATACGAATAATTCTTATTTGCAATAGCTTTTTAAATATTGATTCTTATTATTTAGTATTATTAGTATCGTATTGTTTACTAGATATGTGGCGTGAGTCAGGAGTGCTTTAACAAATGAACCGCCAAGTGCGCCAAGAGAAGCACGATTGAATAGACCTCTTGCAAAAATATTTTTACCCC
>NZ_AJLJ01000198.1 GCF_000317245.1 Fischerella muscicola SAG 1427-1 = PCC 73103 | reverse complement strand
ACCCTAACCCTCCCCGTTTACGGGCTACGGTGTACACACAAGTCAAAATTTTTCATGTTGAAACTGTATCCCGCCTAGAACTAAAGTTCCAGGCTTATAGCGAAAGTCCACTCAAGTGGACTGGAACAAACTGTTTTTTGAGTCCTCTTCAGAGGACTTGCGCTATGAGAGGAGGAATTTATTCCGAGGTGGTACAGATGCGCTCAACCTAGATTTGTGTGTACACTGTAGGTTCACGAGGGGATTGAAGGGAGTTCATTCTACTTTTGCAAGAGGTCTATTAACCCATGCAATCTATCGGGTTACGAAGACGGGCTAATTCAACTTCTAACTCAGTAAGCTGAATTTCTTGCTGTCTAGAAATTCCCAAACGACGCAAGTTGAGAGATTGATTCATTGCTTCTTTTTCCCCAACTACAGCAATCAGTGGAATCTTGCGTGCAGATAGTTCTCGAATCTTTTTAGCAATCGTGCGATCGCTCACATGTAATTCTACTCTCGCGCCAATTTGTTTTAGCCTTCTGAAAATCATTTCTGCCCAATCCGCAGATTTTTCAGAAACTGAAGCCACGGCAATTTGCACAGGAGCAACCCACAGTGGTAAAACTCCATTATGATTTTCCAACAAGATGCCAATCCAGCGTTCCAAAGAACCCAGAATTGCTTGATGCAAGATCACTACTTGCTCTAAATCTCCTTTTTGATTGACAAAGGACAAATCAAAAAGTTGAGGAAAGTTAAAATCGACCTGAATCGTACCACATTGCCACAATCTTCCCAGATGATCTTGCATACTAATTTCAATCTTGGGACTGTAGAAAGAGCCTTCACCTGGCGCGAGTTCATAGGCGTAACCCAGCGCTTGAATTGCTTCAATCAATGCAGACTCAGCCCGATCCCATTGTTCATCTGATCCAAGACGCTGTTCTGGTCTAAGAGCAATCCGAATAGAAAAGTTATTATATCCAAAGGCTGCATAAACCTGTTTGACCATCTTGAGAAAATTGCCAATCTCATTTCTAATATCGGCTTCCCGACAAAAGATAT
>NZ_AJLJ01000197.1 GCF_000317245.1 Fischerella muscicola SAG 1427-1 = PCC 73103 | reverse complement strand
AGTGCAAAGTAATGAAGAGGAAAGGGAACGATTTGTGCAGTATCGGGAGCGGCTATTAAAGATTGCTCAAATTATCCCTCTGACTGCCGATATTCTCACCGAGGCAGCGGCTTGTGAGAGTCCTTATGATCTTAGTCCTCAAGATGCTCTGGTTTACGCATCAGTCATCACCCATCTGCGACAACACTCACCTACAGCAGCGTGTTTTCTCAATCGAAACTCCAAAGATTTTGACAGTCCCGACATTGTTGATGAACTTAACAGCTTCAATTGCAGGATGATACCAAGATTTGATCATGGTTATGCTTTCATTCAATCACGTCTGTCGCCGTAGCTATTCCCCAGTCCCCAAGCTATGATCCCTGATCCCCCGTTACACCTAATAAATTTTTGGGAACACTACTTATGATGTTTTGAGCGATCGCTTGTCTCTACTTAACAACATGAGAGTGCTATTTCTGGAAAAAAAGAGAATTTATGATTGTATTTATCTTGCATTTTTATTAATTTTATGCATATCGCTAAAATTGCCAGTTAAAGCAGTACCAACAACATCTGATGCAGTTACAAATTTGCGACAACAGCAGCAGCAAATTAACCAACAGCATCAAATTGTGAAACAGGAACGCGATCGCTTAACCAATATACAACAAGCAGCCCAAGAAAGACTCAACGGCTTACAGCAAAACCTGAAAACTACTGATACACAAATTCAAGATAGTGGATTACGCCTCAAGCTAGCAACAGAACGTTTGCAGCAACTACAAACAGAATTAGCAACCAAAGAACTGGCTTATCAACAACGACAAACAGCGACAATTGCTCGATTACGCTTTCTGCAACGTTCACCAGTAACTCAAGGCTGGGCGGTTTTGCTGCAAAGTTCAGATCTCAGCGATTTTATTAGTCATCGTCGTTATCTGAAGTTAGTATATCAAGCAGATCAGCAAATTTTAGCTAAACTTACAACTCAAGCCAACGAAATCAACAACCAAAAAATAGCAGTAGAACAGCAAAAAAACGAAATAGCATTGATGAGACAGCAATTGCTTGCCCAAAAAGCCGATTATCAAACCCAAGCAGACTTACAGCAAGAATTAATCGGGCGTCTCAATAGCGATCGCTTGGCATTAGAAGCGGCGCAAACCCAGTTAGAGAAGGACTCCCAGGCGATTATAACTTTAATTCAACAAAAGGTAGCACAAGCAGAAGCCAGAGCCAAGACAAACAGCCGCAACAGCGTTATTATTCGTGGTACAGGGATGTTTGCGTATCCTAGTGATGCACCTATCAGTAGTCCCTTTGGTTGGCGGGTACATCCGATTCTTGGTTATCGCCGCTTTCACGCAGGTCAAGATTTTGCTGCCAGCTACGGCAGTACAATTAGAGCGGCAGATTCAGGTACAGTGATTTTTGCAGGTTGGTACGGTGGTTATGGTAAAGCTGTAATTATTGACCACGGTAATAATATAACTACACTCTACGGACATACGAGTGAATTGTATGTTTCCGAAGGGCAAACAGTCAAACGCGGACAAGCGATCGCCGCAGTTGGTTCCACGGGTTTATCTACAGGGCCTCACCTCCACTTTGAAGTCCGCAAAAATGGTACACCATTAGATCCGATGAATTATTTATAACTCAATACACTTGGTCTTAGTTGGTATTGCTACTCAAAGTTGTTAAATCGGTTTCAGCGTTCAAAGAACTAATACATATAAATTATACGAAGTGCAATCGCCTCTGGCGGGCGCTGTTGCGCCATCGCTCTCTGTGTTCTCTGCGTTCTCTGCGGTTCAATTTTTACCTATTTCTCCTCTAACACTAACGTAGACTCCGCCACCCGTCCAAATTCTTCTGGCGCGTATTGTAGGTGTGCTTCTCCACCAGGATAGCTGAAAGTACCAGGAGTAACAGAACGCACTAAGTAATGCAAATTATAAACACCAGGTTCCAAGTGATCTGCATAAGCAACAATGCGATCGCGATAGATATTTTTATACCCAAGTTCCCACCTATCGGTAGGGGTTTGCAATGCAGAGTTGGCTGTTTGAAAACTCTCGTCTATCGCCTCAAATCCTGCTGGGAGGGGATCTGTAATCACTACATGCTCTACAGGGTGATCAGCAATGATTTCCAAATCAATGTCAAAAACTTGACCTGTTTTTAAAGACAATGGTTTATCAACAGCGTAAATATTAGTTTTTTGCAGGACTTTTTGATCATCAATACCGCGAATCGCGCGCGATACTCGTAATCCATTATACCTACCTGGTTGATTGCCTTGTAAACGATAACGGTAGGCGACGAGATAATGCAAATTCCCTTGACCGAATTTTTGCAGTTGCAAATCATGACGCCCATGGGGTAGCCTATCCATTGGGACTTTGATCTCTGCACTAGGATTGCTACCGCGTGTAAATTTGGCTTCTCCCAGTTTTTTCCCAGCTAATTGCACAGTGGCGACAAAATTCGGCGATGTCGGTTCTAGTTGAGCGTATTCTACCAAAGCAGTTAGGGCTTGAGCATTATCATAACTAGTTTGCCATGTGCCATCCCGTCGCAGTGAGAGTAGACTTTGCAAAAGTCTATCGATGATTTCGGGTTTCGCTTGTTGGGAAATAAACAACCGTAAAGCTTGTGCTTGCGCTGTGGTGGGTGAACTCATCCATCCCCAACTGCGAGGTAAACTGACAGTTGCAGTGCGACCAGTTTCATATATATATTGTTGTAGTTGCTTTAAGAGTAGCTGAGACTCGTCTTGCCATTTGCTCAACTGGGATAAATACCGCGCTAGTTTAATCTGGGTAACTGTATCAAATGCTTGGCGTTGTTGATAAATATCTGCAAGGAAAGTGTTGCGTTTGTCTCCTAATTCTGCTAGAGCGATTAAAGCGTTGAGTTGCATTTGGCTTTTGCAGGGTTGCTGTTTGCAAAACTCGTATTTTCCGGGGTTCGCCAGGATTTTTTGCAAATATCCTTTGAGACGAGACACCATCGTGGTATCGATAAGATTAGGAAAGACTTGATTTGCTGTCGCTAAAGATTCTGCTGTGTAAGCAGAAACCCAAGGGTCAGATTTTTCTTGTCCTGGGAAAGCAGCAAAACCACCATCGCTAAGTTGGAGTTTTTGTAATTTTTCAACGGCTTGGCTGAGGTTTTGGGTAAAATTAAATTCGGCAAAAGTCTGATGATATTTTTCCGAGAGAATTTGCAGATTAGCAGCAATTAGTAACTGACTCGCCGCAGGTTCTGCAAATGGTAAGTCGTTATTCTGCCAAACTTCCTGGGCTGGTGCTTTAATTTCTGGTATGAGGGTACTTGCTAATTGAATATCTAAACCGCCTTCTTGGGGAAGGGTATTTTTCTCGACATTTAAAGGAATTTTTACTTGTTTGTTGGTTACACCTGTTTCTACAACTTGTTCTGTAATCGTCAATGGCTGAATTTCCAAAGGTACTTCAAAGGCATCGGCGACGATATTATTTAATTTAGTGGTAAAGCGAATCTTACTTTCGCCGACATTAGTTGCAACTATTGGGAAGCGGTAAGCTTGGGTTGCTGATTCTGCTTTGGTTTGCAAATTCGCAGTATGGGGGTTCTTATTCGTAAACTGCACTGTACCGCTAACTTTACCATTGATATTGAGATTTCCGGTTTTACCAGTGTTGTTTGTCACCGTTAAACCAGCTTGGAAATTATCGCCGGGACGAGCAAATTGTGGCAAGATGGCATTAGTTAGTAATGGCTTTGTCGTCATAAAAGTATTTTCGCCATTACCAAACTTTAGATTTCCATCGGTAGCGACAACCATAACTCGCCAGGTGGTTAAGTCATCTGGTAGTTTAAATTTAACCTGTGCTTTCCCATCATCATCTGTAACCACAGAACCATTGTAGTAAGCTAAAGCTTGAAAATCTTTACGGATGCGCGTATTTGCAGCACCAGCAGATAACCCACCACCATATCCCCAACCTTTGGGTTCAGCCAAAGATGCTTGTTCGACGACGACTTGGGGACGATTATCACTGAAACGAGTTGCGATCGCCTGTTCGGCATATACTGTATTTACAAGATCCGGTGGACGATAACCAGAAAGTTGCAGTACTGCTTCATTCACAACCATGACTGTTAATTGTCCTTTGGCGGGATTTCCTTGGTTATCTTGGAGTTGGAGTTGCAGAGTTTGTTCTGTACCGGGTGCGACAGTTGTAAGTTGTGGGGTAACTTGCACTTTTAAATATTTGTCTTGGAAGTTGACTTTAAAAGGTGCAAAGCCAATTTTAACTAGCTTATCTATACTACCTGGTTCGACTTGGTTGAGAGGCTTACCCTGTCTGACCAATACAGCTTCGACGGCTGCATTTGGTAACATATCTGGAGTAACGGGAAACTGGATTTGTGGTGCGCCGCCTTGGACTTTGATAATTTGTTGATAAAGGGGTTTGTCTTTGATGACAGCAAAGTATAACTCGCCTTCCGGATAGGGAGATTGAATTAAAGCGGTAGCAGTTTCACCAGGTTTAAATTCTTGTTTGTCGAGTTTAACTTCAATGCGATCGCGTTCTTGTGAACCCCAGTATACCGGATTTTCTCCCGTTGCCCAAATTTGTAAATCAGTGGCGGTGGATTCATCTTTGGAATCGCTAAAATTCACGCGAATCCGGTAGGAACCAGATTCAGTTGGAGTCAAATTCACAGATTGAGGATTGTTTGCAGATGTAACTTCTGTTTGTCCAACTGTTTGATATTCAACTTGATTTTTTGGCGTCCGACTACCTTCCACCACCTGAGTAACGCTATTGTATTTCATTTGTTGGAGTTCCAGACGCACCCGTTGACCAGATAGAGGTTTGCCTGTGGGGTCAGTTACAATGATTTCAATCGGGAAAGCTTTAAGCGCTTCCGCGACAAAATTACTTTTTAATCCAATTAAGCGATCGCTCGGTAATGCTGTAAAAGTTTTAGAATTAGCTACAGCGAGATTAGAAACATCTGTAACTTCCACATCCACACGGTAAGTCATGGGGTAAGGTAAATCTTTCGCCACCGTTATTGTTTGACTGGTTTTACCATTAGCGTCAAGTTGAGTATTAGTTTGCAGAACATCGCTTGGTACTGATGGAGGTTCCTCCGGCCAAAACCATTGTTTACCAAAACTAAATCCTTCCCAACCTTTAGGAATAAAATTAGCTTGTTGGCGAGTCACAAAATATTTGGCTTTTCCTCCTTCTGTGGGCGCACCAAATAAATAATTACTCGTAGCATTCGCTTCTACCTTCTGATTAATTAAAGCAAATTCTTGATCTAGATTCAGTTCGACTTTAAAATTTGGTGGCTTAAACTCAGCCACACGAAACTCTCCGGTAATTTCTTTCCCATTTTTACCCTTAGCTTGAATTGTATAGTATCCCAAAGGCTGAGTTTTGTTGATGGGTAATTCAACAGAGAAAGTCCCAAATTCATTCGTCGTTTTCGTACCTAAATCTGTTTTTTGTCCATTTGAATTTATCAGAGTTAATTGGTAATCAGAATTCTTATCCTGTTGGATAACACCATTTTGCAAATAATCAGCAAAACCAGTCAACCAAGCTTTTTCCCCTGGCTGATACAGTTGTCTATCTGAAAATATCACCCCGCGTGATACTGGTTTTCCGTCATTCCAATCTGCATAAATACCATAACCATAAGCACCACTATATTCTTCAGTACGTGCAAACGCCCAATCTTGATTTTCTCGCGCGATTACTAACAACTGTGGTGGAGTGACAAAACTTTGCTGACTAGCGAAACATTGCTGTAAATCTTCCTTTTTTAATCTCAAAGTTCCATTTTCATCAGTTTTACCCGCAGCGCAAGATACAGGTTGGGGACGAGATTTCGCTTCTAACTTTGATGGATAAATTTGAATATCAGCAGCTTTCACAGGCGAACCATCAGCAAGATGATGTACTCTAATCAAACCCGCATCAGGAAACCACTGACTAAATACACCCAAATTTGTTAACTGTACCAAACCATAAGTAATAGGTTCTCGCCAAACATCCTTACCATTTTCCTGATATTTATTAGTCCGTGCCTGCACTCCATAAGCTAACATCCCAGTGGCAGAATTTAGCTTTTCTCGCAAAGGTACATTTATCTCAAGTGGCTGATTTTTCTTACTTGCTACCTTAAAACTCTGCCAATTAGAAACTTTCGGTAATAAATCATTATTATCACCTTTAGGATAAGCAGAATTGAGATAAACTAAATCCGTCGGTTCCACTACCCGATAAGCAGCCTTATACTTTGCTTCGGGAAGATTCACCGTCGCAATATTGAGTTGTAAATCTTTACCCGCAGGGAAAATATTTAAACCATCAGGAACCCAAATATCTCCTGCCAAATCTCCAGTATTATACTTAACTGTAACTGGTTTACCCAAAGTTTGTCCAAACTGGTCTTTGAGATGACCACCAATTGTAATTGTATAATTAGTAGTTGGTTCTAAAGCATAAGGATTGATACTAATAATTTTGTCTTTATCATTAGCTTGAATCAAACGCGCGATTGATTTTGGTGCTGGATGAATTTGAATATTTCCAATAGCCGTATCTGCAACCAAGCCATTATTAAACTCTAACTGCGGACTACCTTTCACAAACCTACCATAAGCCCCCGCAGCATCTGGTTGTCCATAAAACTTAATTCCCTGAAACGCCAAAGGTGCATAGGTACTCACCTTACTCACAAACGGTTTATCACTAGCTAAATTACCATAAGCTGGACGTATACCCTGAGCAAATTCTAAACGGTAATTTTTAGCTTTTTCTAAACTTTGCTGCGGTACAAGATTATAAATCCAATTCTGTGCCGAAGAATCAAATTTTTCTAGAGGGTCTTGAATTTCTTGAGGCTTATCCTCTTTTGCTAATTCAACTTTGAAACCCACACTTTTATTTTTACCATCGGGAATTAACTGTACATGCTCTTGTACCGAAGCCAAATCCAATTCCACATTAGAAGTAACTTGTAACTTCGGCTGTAAATCAATCGGTTCATCCTCAGATTTCTCTACCGGATTTTTCCCAGGTAAATTAGTCAGTTTAATCGGTTCTGTATTAAAAGTCCAAGCTAAATCTTTCTCCAACCGATGATTTTTTAAATCAGCCAAACCAGCCTTGAGAGTAACTTGAAATCTTGTCGCCTTGGGCAAAGCCTTATCAGCCTTAAATCCTACCATACGCGGCGTTAAAAAACGAAACTGTCCCGGTAAAGGCGGCTCAAGCGCAAACTTTTGTAATAAATTCTGCTGTTCAGGACTATCCAAACTCTCAACTGGAATCAAAGCTTCCTTAAAGCGAATCCGAACTTGATTTAAAGGAGCAGCTTCTCCAATCGGACTAATTTGTTCAATCCATTCTGGTAACTGTGGTAAAGGTAAAGCCCCAACTTCTGGTAATCTTTCTTTACCAGCATTAATCCCAAATATATTACAGCCTGCTATTCCGATAATTAACGTGAGGAATAGTAAGAATTTTATAATTTTTTTTATAACCATGTCTAAGCCAATATTGATGGATAATACCCATCCTAAAAGTACATAATAATGATTTACATTGATACACTAAGATAACTGCTTGTTCCAGGAAAGTCTTACAAGTTTTAAAAAATTAATAAACTGCACCAGATAATAAAGTACATCCCGATTTTGGAAAATTAGGCGATATACTGAAAGATAAGGAAAAAACGTAATAAAAAAATATTTATTACAACTTAGAAATATTTCCCGAACAAACTGTAATCACCACGCAAAAATTAATATAATTTGTCCCAGAAACAGGATTGGCTGATGAAAAAAGCAAAGAGATTGCTAATCCCAATCAAGCAGAAAATTTTGCATCAACTCAACCGTAAAACCAGCAAAATTATCCTAACTTTACTATTAATCTGTTTTCTTATTCGCCTAACACCCTATTTAGCCCCAATTCGTGCCAATGATATTTTACAAACACAACTAGCATTAGAATTTAGCGATCGCAATGGATTACCATTAGGAACAATCCTCACTCGTGATCAAGAACATACAGCAGTAGTACCACTTAATCAAGTTTCTCCCCAATTTATCCAAGCAATCTTAGCTGCTGAAGATAGCCAATTTTATCATCATGGCGCGCTCGATCTAAAAGCTGTTGTCCGCGCCGTCAAAGATGCTATTCAAACCAAAAGAATTGTTTCCGGTGCTTCTACAATTACCATGCAACTAGCGCGGATGCTAGATAACTCTCCGCGTAACCTGTCAGGTAAAATTCAGGAAGTTTGGTTAGCTTGGCGATTAGCAGCAGGAATGAGTAAAGATGAAATTCTTGCTGGTTATATTAATCGTTTACCGATGGGCGGTAATGTTTATGGTGTGGAAGCTGCTGCTCGTACCTATTTTTCCATCCCTGCGAGTGATTTGAACCTTGCTCAAGCCAGTCTTTTAGCTGCTATTCCTAATAATCCTACTTATTTTGATCCACTGCAACATCGAGAACGCCTTAAACAACGCCAAAAATACGTTCTTAATCGGATGGTACACGATGGATATATTAGTAATGCGATCGCACAACGCGCATATAATGAAGAAGTTGCCTTCCAGTCACGCCAAAAAGGAATTTTCGCCGCACCACATTTTTTGTTTTGGTTAGCAAATCAGCAAAATACCCCATCACCGGATCACAGAAACTCTATTCATACAACAATAAATAAACCTTTACAACAATTTGTCGAAGCACAGCTACAACAAGTACTTTCCTCTCTTGCTGCGAATAACGTTCACCACGCAGCTGCTTTAGTAGTAGACAACCACACTGGTGAAGTTTTAACCTATGTCGGTTCACCGAATTATTTTGATGAAGCAAAATTGGGGCGTAATGATGGAGTACAGGCGCTACGTCAACCAGGCTCTACCCTCAAACCTTTTTTGTATGAATTAGCTTTAGAAAAAGGTGTAATTCGCCCGAATACTATCTTGGCAGATGTTCCTGCATACTACGCCATACCCGGTGCAAAAGTTTACAATCCCACAGATTACAACAAAAGTTTTCTCGGCCCTGTGCGGGTACGAATAGCGTTGGCGAATTCCCTTAATGTCCCAGCAGTCAGGGTATTAGAAAAGGTAAGTGTAGAGACTTTTTTAAGTCGTTTACATGAATTGGGATTTGCACATTTAAATCAAACCCCAGAATACTATGGACTCGGTTTAACTTTGGGTAGTGGCGAAGTGAGTTTATGGGAACTAGCCCAAGCTTACCTGACAATGGCAAGAATGGGAGAAAGTACGCCATTATTAACGACATTTTCCAATTCTTCAATCCAAACTCCAAAATCCATAGACGCTTCTGCGGTTTCTCGCAGGGTAATCCAAAATCCGACGACATGGCAATTAATCACTGATATGCTGAGTGACAACCATGCCCGTGCCACAGCTTTTGGTGTAGACTCGGTGTTAAATTTACCCTTCCCAGCAGCTGTAAAAACAGGCACTTCCTCTAATTTTCGCGACACCTGGACTGTTGGCTTTACTGCTGATTACACAGTCGCTACCTGGGTAGGTAATTTCAATGGCGAGCCAATGCGGCAAGTGTCTGGTGTTACAGGAGCTGCACCCCTATGGAATCGGATTATGTTGCACCTACACGAACATCATCAACCCGCTAATTTTTCCATTCCAGAAGGTTTAGTAGAATTACCAATTTGTGCAATTTCTGGGTTAAAACCAACACCTGATTGTACATCTGTAGTTCAGGAATATTTTTATCCAGAAGATATTAGCGCTTACAAATACCAAACTAATTTCACTTTATCCAATCAGTATAATGATTGGTTAGCTCAACAACCACAGTCTAACTTTGGTTCTGGCAAATTGAAAATCTTGTTTCCTCGCAATGACGATTTATTTTTGCTATCTCCTAGTGAAGAAGGACAACAAAAATTAGAGTTCAAGTTAGCAGGAACCTCAGCTGAGTCTGTAGAGTGGTGGTTGAATGGTGAAAAACTGACGACAAATTCAACGAAGTCTTTGTTTTGGCGTTTATATCCCGGTAACTGGACTTTGTCAGTTAAAAGTGGCAATCTGAGTGACAGCGTCACTTTTCAAGTTGAGTTGGCTAAGACAACATCCCCACATCGGGGTTTTTCTGTCGTTAATTCTCAAAAGTAGAGCGATCGCCAATAATCCGTAATCTCATATACCAGAAAAACGTGATTATCCTTACAAACTCAAGCTTATTTAATCGTTTTTCCGGAAACAGACATGCAGGAACGGATGATATACATTAAAGATGAAGATTTTAAGTTCATCCGCATCTGTAGGTATAGTCCTGTTGCTAGACAGAGTTATACCATAATCCGCCTCAATATCCATAGCTAAGACAGATGCGTTAACTTAAGCAGAGTATTTACTATTGATTTTGAGATTTATTTAGTTAAAATTACTGTTCTATTCAAAAAAACAAAGGTGAGTACAATGACAACTACACAAACTGAATTAAACAAAAAAGCACCCAAATCCACAAAGAGAAAACAGTCTTTTCGCAACGTGGATATTGGTACTCCTTTAAAACCAGTACGCCAACGCCAGAAAAAGCAGGAATATGAAGCACTCAGCGACTGGTCACATGCTAGTTAATATGTTGGTCATTAGTTATTGGTCATTAGTCATTTTTTAAATTTTCTTGACCACTAACCACTAACTAGTACGCAGGTGTTGCAGTCATCGCTAACCAAAGACTTAACACCAAAATTAGCAAGCCGATCTTGACAAATAAATAAATGGTGTTTTCAGGTATGGGAATATCATACATAGCTTTTACCCCCTTTCCTGTCCATAGCTTTGAAGAGTTTGTAGTGAGGACTTTAGTCCTTATATGAACTCTTCAAAGCTTGTATATTTATATTCTCTTCTAAAATTGCATCGAGCAAAATATAAAGTAAAGCTTCAGTAAAAATATTTAACATATTTACACGTTTGTGGTGAATGTGGTTTCATTCATAAATAAAGGTACAAAGTTGATCACAAACGTTATAACGTTCTTTATGGGTCAAATGATTTTTGTCAACTAATATTTTTATCCATACGATAATTAATCAACTTTACACCCCGGCGTTCTACTGTTTGTTGATTTATAACTTGAAATCCTTGATGCTCAAAAAAATCTTTGGCAGTGATACTTACTTCTGCAAATACTCTTTTAATTCCTAATGCTTCTGCCTGGGTTTCTAAAGTTTCTAAAAGTTTACTCCCTACCCCCATGCGTTGAAAATCTTTATGGCAATAAAAACAATCTATATGTCCATCAGGTTCTAGTTGAGCAAACCCAATAATTTTTCCATCTAATTCTGCGACATAACTCATCTTGGAATGTAAATGTTCATTCCATCTTCGATAATCCATGTATTGAGGCGCCCATGCATTTACTTGCTCTGGGGTATAATCTCGAATATTAATATTGTGGACAGTATCATAAAATAACTGCATAATTTCTTGCGTATCTTGATGATGAAATTTTCTGATATTCATAAAATGTATTAACTAGGCCAACGTCATAATATAACTAAAAATCTCATCATCAGGAATGCTTAACAATGTGTCAAACTGATCGCCCACCTTCACCAAAAGATGTGCTACCTACCATGAACCTATCCCACTAATAATATTCTTTGAATCCAGATATGTATAGTAGCCAGGTCAATAAATGCATCAAAATATACCTTTCGTCGCTCCCAGCGCACAACTAAACGACGATATTTCCTTTGGTACCAAGCAAAACAACGCTCTTGCTGAAATCTTGGTGCAGAAATTTTGATAGGTCTGCCTTTATTTTTCTTTGTTTTCCAGTTTCTTTTTGGTATTTGGGGTCGAATGCCCCGTTTACGTAACTGGGTACGTTTTTCTTTAGAGTCGTAGCCTTTATCGGTGGCTAGTACCTTGAGTCGTTTGCGTGGTCTACCGCGCTTTAAAGTTTTTAATTTTACTTTATCTAATAGGGGTAGTACCTGTTCTCTCTCATTCCCGTTGGCTGGGGTTGTAGAGTTAGAAAGTGGCATTCCATTCCCCTCGGTAAGTGTGTGTATTAATATACCCTTTCCTTTGCCACCATAGGCAACTTCTTCACCTCCGCCTTTCCCAGGGGGAAAAAGACCCATCAACCGCTCCAAACTGCCAGTTTATGAGTCCTTTCTCATCTGCGTTCGCGGAGCGTTGCGTCAGCAAATCGCTAATATACGTGCTTGTAAATGTTCAAATGTTCCATCAGTACGCCACCGCTTTAACCATCGATGAGACGAGCTTTTGGATGCCCATATATCTCACGAGTGGTAAATCACACCATCGACACCCAGTAATCAGAATGTACAGTAGGCTATTTAATACATGACGATACGGAGCATGAGGCATTCCTTTTCCACACTTAGATGGCTCTTGAGGAAATACATCATCAAAGAGCTTCCATTCCAGGTCAGTTAATCCTTCAAAACGCCCAGCCATCAATCGATACACACTCTTTTCTTGTACAAGAAAAGATTACCTCATTTTGGTATTAGTGGGATAGATTCATGTACGATCTCAAGGGTGACCTTAATCTTTAATTATGATTCGCGTTATCCACTTTGGTATAAGCGCCCAGATTGGTTTGCTGTTTTGGGTGTGTCTCATCTATACGAACAACGGGATTTGCGTTTAAGCTATGTTGTTTGGCAAGAAAGTATAAATCTTTTATTGTGGTAGAGTTGCTTTCTCCAGGTACAGAAAAAGAAGGAGATTAAGCAACCACCAACGAAATGGGAAGTATATGAACGGATTTTACAGTGATTGAAGCAGAAAGCCCACAAAGGACAGTTGCGTAGCAACGTATACTGTGCTACCCTTCGGGAACGCTTCGCGAACAGGTGTGGGATGAATGAACACAAAGGTTGATCGCACAGTTACGCTCACTCGGCGTGGAACCTGATTTATAGTACTTTATCTGATTTCTAAATAGCTCTCATATTTATCAGAATTCGTATAAGGTTCTACATTGGGATCAGCATAAGGTTCAGGATTGGGATCTAAATAGGGTTCTACGTTTGGATCAGCATAAGGCTCAGGATGAGGATCTACGTAGGGTTCGATGTTCGGATCAGCATAAGGTTCAGGATTGGGTTTTGTATAAGGATCTAAATTTGGGTCTTCGTAAGGTTCTATAATTTGATTGGGATCGGAGATATTCATATAGCTTTAATCTAATTCTACGTTGTTATTGAGTATAAAAAGTTTTTTAATGACAATAAAAACCGAGAAATTACTTAAAAGAATTTACTCATACACAATCATTATTTGCCAGTAAATATTAATTCGCATCTATCAATAGACTGTTTTTTAATTAAGTTGGCACGAATGTAGAGACGCGATTATTCTTTTACCTTGAAGCCGCTCTTACGAACGTCTACGCGTCTCTACTAGTTGGGGTCAAGGGTAAAAGGAATAGAAAATCACACATTCAGTTCCCCTTACCCTTTCTTTATCCTTTAACCAAACCGTAGCACTGGGTTATTCTCCTACATCAACCAGGATACTGCCATCTTCCACACGCACAGGATAAACTGGCAACTGTTTTTCTGGTGACACCATACCCATTGCTTTATTTACCACAGGCGGCCATGTGATCCATTCTTTGGCTTCACCAGTGCAGAGATCAAAAGCACTACGATGCCAAGGACAAACGATCGCACCATCTACAATTTTGCCTTTTTTGAGAGACAATTTTAAATGAGGACAGGCATTATCTACTGCATAAAATTGACCTTCGTGATTAACCAACAAGATTTTCCGGCTACCAACTTTTACCACTTG
Organism: Fischerella muscicola SAG 1427-1 = PCC 73103; assembly: GCF_000317245.1. Taxonomy (GTDB): domain Bacteria; phylum Cyanobacteriota; class Cyanobacteriia; order Cyanobacteriales; family Nostocaceae; genus Pelatocladus; species Pelatocladus muscicola_A. The sequence goes on along the minus strand of NZ_AJLJ01000197.1, from coordinate 2,806 downwards.
CCGCGCACCAGGTGAAAGTGCATCAGTTGCTAGAACTTTCGTCCAACTCATAAATTCTTCTCTCTTAAGTATTCTGCTTCTATAGTTTCCCGCAATTGTGACCAAAATTTGTGACTTAGTGCTTGTTGATTGATGATTGCTTGTCCCCCGATCCCCAAACTCTCAGGCGAACATAATATAAAATTTGGTTGGTATTAACTCACACCTTAACAAATGGCACAGGGAAAAATATTACTGCAAGCTGAGACATTCTGGACAAGAATAAAACAGCAGACTGAACATGCTCTTGCTACCGATGCGATGGTTTCAATACCTACAGACTCGGAATTTGTCGAACAAGATGGTGTTTGCTTTTTGGTGCGGATTGTGTCTAACCTTGCTCGTAAGGATGAACTCAAGCAGAAACCAGAAACACAAAACGGTTCTGCTGCCAAAGATTTTAATCCTTTTCTTCCCTACGAACAGGACTTATTTGTTGCAGATATTTCTGATACCCATGTGTGTATTTTGAACAAATATAACGTCGCGAAATATCACCTGTTATTGATTACCCGTGCCTTTGAAGAACAAGAAAGTTTACTGACATTAGCAGATTTTGCCGCCATGTGGGCATGTATGGCTCAATTTGATGGGTTGACATTCTATAATTCGAGTAAAATTGCAGGTGCTAGTCAGCGACACAAGCATTTGCAACTTGTACCACTACCACTGACACCTACTGGGGTACGAATACCGATTGAACCTCTACTCAAATCAGCTCAATTTCACAATTCAATCGCAACTATCCCAGGATTTGATTTTGTACATGCTTTTGCACCGCTAGATTTTCTCTGGAAGCGATCGCCATTTACAGCTGCTGAGGCAACATTAGAGTGTTATCATTCTATGCTACAGGCAGTTGGTTTAGAAAATACACTATCTAGAGCTTACAATCTTTTGGTGACACGAGAATGGATGCTGCTCGTAGCGCGATCGCAAGAATGTTTTGCATCCATACCAGTTAATTCACTAGGATTTGCGGGAACTTTATTTGTGCGAAACGAGCAACAAATGCAGACTCTCAAACAATATGGGCCGATGAGTATATTGAAAAATGTTGCTATCCCGATCAATTAGCGATCGCCAATTCTAAGAAAATTAACTTAACTGTTTCAACTTTCCTCCGGTAATCTGAGTTAGCGGTTCATTGACATCAAATTTCTTGGCGCTGATATTCCCAATTCCAAAAGAATTTAAACGCTCTAAATGTTCTGTGAGGAATGTATCTAATGATAATTCGTTTTCAAATAAATAAATGCCTCCTGTTTCTCCAGCATTTGAATTTTCTATCCATATTTTCCACAACAAACCTGGAGTTTCGGAAAGTTTGTGCGCCAGTTCGGAATATGCTTGCGTCATCTCACTTTCCCAGGGGCCATTAAAAGGGAAATTAATCTGTAAAAGCTTTAAAGCCATCGTTAATTATCTCTTACTATGAAAGAAACTCTAATCCATATTTAGTTATAGCAAGTTCAATCGCCTTTTCAATGTCAGCAGGATTTGGAGGAGACAAAAGATTACGCTTTTCTTCATCACTCATTGGTTCCACGATTTGTTGTCCTATTTCTGAGAAAAACTGCTCGGCTCCTGATGGTGTAATAATAATTAAAATTTTGGCAGGATTTGAACCAATATTCTTAAAACCGTGATACTGATTTTTAGGGAAATTAAGAAATGTTCCAGAAATAGCAACAATCGTCCGAGCTTCAAGCTGGTACTCAACTTCTCCTTCTAAAATATAGTGTGCTTCATCAGCTTGATCATGACGATGAGCTGGAATCACACTTTGCGGTTGCATCAGAACTTCAACTATTGAATAGGTTCCATCCGTATCTTCCCCTGTAGCCAAAAAAGTATATAAATCACCCAAAACTAAATATGTAGAACCTTTACCTGGCTGAACTAATGTAGTTTGATGGTTGAATGTCATGGTGATTCTCCTTTGGATGCGATCGCATTTTTTCTAGTTAGTTAACTGTTCACCAACAAAGTTTTACGCAGAGCGATCGCTATTTTGAGCTTGAAGTTACTTACAAAATAAGGGAACTCCTAACAGGGAACAGGGAACCTGATCTCTGAAAACACACCATCTGTATCACAAGCGATCGCTTAGAACTGGAGATAAGACAATACTTGATCAAGTTTGACACAAAATTTACTTTGCTTAAAATTTTCAGAATTCCGATTCCTCTATATCTTTGATTTTCTTGTTTTATTCAAAAATATGCGTAAAGTTCTAATCCTCTCTTGATTAAGAATATAGAAACAAACAATTAAGCAAGCTTAGGTAAATAAAAATACTACGAAAGACGGAATAACACCGTCTAGAAAGTTTATGTCTGGTTGTCATCAATTATAAAAATCGCAACAAATATATTTATCTATAGCAAAATACTTAATTTCATTAACTAACTAAAAAAGGATAAATCAAAATGAAAATTTTAGTAGAGAATACTAATCAACCACTTCCTATCGGAGCATTATCTTTTACAAAGAATACTGTTAATCAGAGTATTTTTAATGAAAAACCAAAACTTTCGATGATTTGGGTGAAAGAATACAAAGGAGAACGTGAAATCTTAGTTGCCAAATGGATTGCTGAGTAACAAATACAAGCAGCAAGACTTAGGAGGAATTAAGTGCGATCGCTGGACTTACGTGTTCCTCGAAAAACAAGAAATGGAGCGATCGCTTCGGCTGTTGTCTGCTACGATTTCGCACTCAATCGTAATGCTCCCACCCAATTCCTCAGAGCGATCGCACATTA
>NZ_AJLJ01000196.1 GCF_000317245.1 Fischerella muscicola SAG 1427-1 = PCC 73103 | reverse complement strand
GCTAGATGCAAAAGCGGCATAATTTCCGACCCTTTTTTATGGTGGGCTGTACTTAGACAAGTTTTGGTTGAAGCTGCCAGCAGCTGCTCGCACCAAGAACACTTACCTTGCAGATCAGTATCGTCTGATAGCTTCCTTCCAATGTGTGGGATTTAAATATTTGGAATACTCCCGAAAAGCACAAACAAAACAACGGATATTTACTTGAGTTGAGCTTGTTCCTACAAACAATTCTAAATGACAAATCACTATTCCTCAACTTGGCGGACTGCAAACTTATGTAGAGGTAGACTAACAATACAGGAAAATGTTAAGAAATATGACAAAGCTGTTGTAATCCTCAAAGTCATATGTATTGCTTCCCAGTGAGGAAATATTAATTTTTCAATCCCAAAAGCAACACAGTAAACTAACCAGTAACAAAAGGTCATTCTAAATAAAATAGCTTCTGTTGCATCTGCATCATTTTTTTGCTGTTTGTTATCCCACAGTAAAAACAGACCAATAATACAAGCTACAAAAGAAACAGCAACAAAAAAATTATGACAAATAAAGTTTACCGAAGGCATTTTTCTTTATCCTGAAAAATTTTCTCTGTTTTAGATCAGTCTAAAGGAATAGATATAAAGATATAGGCAAATAGTTACAAACTGAAATAGATTATAAGAAATATGTAAATAAATGCTAAAAGTTGATAAATTAGTTTACACAGTTAGACCAATTTAGAAATAGTGTTCACAATCAAGCTTATATTGACAAGCTTGTGAAAGATGCTCGCCTTAACATGTAGTTAAAATTTTCCTTTGCCTAAACCAAACCACCCTTGTGTAGAAACTTTCTTTCCACAGTTTGGGCAAAAAGTATGTGAAGCTAAAAGTTCAAAATCACAATGACGATTTGCAATACTCGCGCTTTTGGCGCGAGAAGCAAACTACGTAATTAAGAAACTTAGATGCAGCCTAATTTTCCGAGTATGATCTGTTGCTTGATTTTGGAGAATTGGTATTAGATATTCTTAATGAGCAATTCTTAGCTTTTTTCCCCAAATCCTCCTCCTCCAGGGGTTTCGATAATAAAAATATCTCCTGGTTGCATTTGCACTGTCGCTGTGCTGTCTAAATTCTCTTGGGTTCCATCTTGACGTTGTATCCAGTTGCGTCCTACTTGTCCTGCTTCTCCACCATTGAACCCAAACGGAGGAATCACCCGATGTCCAGAGAGAATGTTAGCTGTCATCGATTCTAAAAACTTGATACGACGGATGACGCCATCTCCACCTGAGTGTTTTCCTTTACCACCGCTATTAGGGCGCAAACTAAAGCTTTCTACTAGAACAGGATAGCGAGTTTCTAAAACTTCAGGATCGGTCAATCGGGAGTTAGTCATATGGGTATGGACTGCATCAGTACCATTAAAATTAGTCCCTGCACCAGCACCACCGCAAATCGTTTCATAATATTGATAGTGCTCATTACCAAAAGTAAAATTGTTCATTGTTCCCTGAGAAGCAGCCATGACACCTAACGCACCATACAAAGCATCTACAATAGCTTGGGATGTTTCTACATTTCCGGCTACTACTGCTGCTGGATAGGTTGGATTTAGCATACAACCAGAAGGGATAATTATTTTTAGTGGTTTCAGACAGCCGGCATTCAGGGGAATGTTATCATCAACCAGACTCCGGAAGACATATAAAGCTGCTGCGTGGGTGACAGCTTTAGGAGCATTGAAGTTAGTATTTAATTGCCGAGATGTGTTAGTAAAATCAATCGTAACACTGCGGTTTTTTCGGTCAATTGTAACTTTGACTCGAATGCTTGCGCCGTCATCCATTTCATAAATAAATGAACCGTTTTTGAGAACATCGATAGCTCTTCTCACTGATTCTTCGGCATTATCTTGGACAAATTTCATGTAAGCTTGGACTGTTTCTAGTCCATATTGAGAAACCATTTTCCGCAGTTCTTGTACTCCTCTTTCATTGGCCGCTATTTGTGCTTTAAAATCAGCGATGTTTTGGTTGGGGTTACGAGCAGGATAGCGGTCATTTAAGAGCTTTTTTCGTACTTGGTTTTCTTGAAAATTGCCTTGTTCAACTAAGAGAAAATTATCAAAGAGAATGCCTTCTTCTTCGACTGTGGTACTATGAGGAGGCATGGAACCGGGAGTAATTCCTCCGATATCGGCTTGGTGTCCACGGGAAGCTACATAAAAAATAATTTGTTTTTCGTCTTCATCAAAAACGGGAGTAATTGCTGTGACATCAGGGAGATGAGTTCCGCCGTTATAGGGATTATTGGATAGATACACGTTTCCTGGTTTGAGGGTGTCGCTTTTATCATTAATTAGACTACGAACACTTTCACTCATTGAGCCTAAATGTACGGGAATATGAGGCGCATTAGCAACTAGTAATCCTGAAGCATCAAAAATGGCGCATGAGAAATCTAGGCGTTCTTTTATATTTACTGATGCTGCTGTGTTTTGCAGAACAATTCCCATTTGTTCGGCGATAAATTGATAAAGATTTTTGAATATTTCGAGGCTAACGGGATCTGCTTGAGTTGTTGGGTGCATATTTTTATTTATAAAAAACCGCAGAGGCGCAGAGAGTATAGGTTGGTTATCTGAGTCAAGCTAAACTAAAGTTTTTCCAGCAAGACGACAATCATCCAGAAGTGCGTTTAGTTCCGCAACGATTTTCCAAGGATTTCGGCCTTTGAAGATACCAGCAATTGCTGCTTCATAGGGATTTTTACCTGTTTGTTTAACTGCTGCGATCGCTTTTTGGTTTGAGAGTCCGCGTTTATTGACTAACCAAGCGGCTAATATATGTCCTGTGCGGCCAATTCCGCCAGAACAATGAACTACTACTTTCTCATTTCGTTGATTTGCAACTGCTAAGAAGGGTAAAATTTGCTGGGTTAGGGTTGTGCGATCAGCGTATTGAAAATCTGCGATTGGTGTCCAACAAACTTGATCAAGTCCAAATTTTTGTCGGTAGATTCCAAGCAAATTTGAATAACGAGTTAGCTGAGTATGAGGAAGTAAACAGCAAACATGCTTAATGTCTTGACTCTGCATAAACTTAATCCACTGGTTGACTTGCTCACTACTGTACCCAGGTCTTGCAGAACCAAATACTATTGTTTCAGTTTCACAAGCCGCAGCAAAGTTGTACATAATTTGTTGACGCTGAATTTATGATATTGAAGTACTAAAGTGCTTACTACAAACCTATCAAAACTTTTGCAATAACCATAGAGAACTTAATTAGACCTCTTGCAAAAGTCGAATTAACTCCCCCTCAGTACCTCTGATATGGGTGAAATAAATCCTTACTCCTTCCCCGTTTCGGGGAAGGTAGGGGAAGGGTTCTTTATTATTTTTGCAAGAGGTCTATTGTTGTTGTGTACTGTGAGCTTGGGCTATTGCTGCTTTCATCCAAGGCAGCACTATGATGGTTGCTAAAGGTATGTTGAGGTAGAAGAACCTCAAAAGTTGGCTTTTGTTATACTTGAAGCCTAGAAGTCTTCTTTTAGACATGAAATTTTTATTGAATTGGCAAAATAATTGTAATTTTGGTTATTTTACACACTATTTCAGATTGCACATATAATTACGATCACTTCGTTAGCAGAAATTTTATTTAGACAGAAGCGACATTTTCTGATGCTGAAGGAAAATAGAGCGATCGCTACACCAAGGAAATTTATATAATTTTCAGGGAATTCTCAGGCAACAAGCTTAATCTCTACTGTTATTGGGAGTTTATTCCTTAACAATGTGTCGTTTATTAGCTTACCTTGGTTCACCTGTTTCTCTTGAACCTCTGTTGTACGAACCAGAACACTCGCTGGTAGTCCAGAGCTATCAACCCCGCGAAATGCTGTCTGGAGTAGTTAACGCCGATGGCTTTGGTGTGGGTTGGTATCATGTTCATAGAGATACTGAACCTTTTACCTATAAAAATACGCTACCGATTTGGAATGATATTAATCTGCCAAGTCTCAGCCGTTATGTGGAGTCAGGGTGTATTCTTTCCTATGTTCGCAGCGCTACAGCAGGACAAGCACTTGATTTAAGTAATTGTCAGCCATTTCAGTATCAACGTCTGTTATTTATTCACAATGGTCGCATCGAAAACTTCCGGCGAACATTGTATCTACCAATTCGCCAGCAGCTAAATGATGATATTTATCAATGGATTGGTGGAACTACTGATTCTGAACACATTTTTGCCTTGTTGCTGTCTTTATGGCAAGCTAACCCAGGTAAAAGTCTCGAACAGATTCTCAACGCAACATTGCTCAAACTCTCAGAGATGGCGCAAACTCATCAAACCCACGCCTCAGCCAATGTCATTATCAGTGATGGAAATCGTCTTGTTGCTTCTCGCTTTAACACAAAATCACCTGCTCCGTCTCTTTACTGGACAGCCAATGAGCCAACTTTTGCCAATGCGGTCATTCTAGCCTCAGAACCTTTGTTTACAGGTAATTGGACACCTTGCCCAGAAAATAGCATTATCAGTGTGGGAGAAGATTGTGATATCAGAATTGAGCAAATCTAGTTTCAAACAGACATTTTTTCAGGCTTTTACTCAGTGTCGTGCCAAAACTCTGACTTTGTTTGAGAGTATAGACGAAGTTACCTTTTGCTGTCAGGCTCATCCTGATTTTAGTCCTGTAGGCTGGCATTTAGGACATATCGCTTATACTGAATCTTTGTGGTTACTAGAACGCAGTGCTGGCTTACCTTGTATGTTTCCCCAATATCGCAAGCTGTTTGCAGCTGACGGCTTACCTAAATGCGATCGCGTCAAATTACCCAACTTAGAGGAAATATATTACTACCTA
>NZ_AJLJ01000195.1 GCF_000317245.1 Fischerella muscicola SAG 1427-1 = PCC 73103 | reverse complement strand
GACACAGTCAGAGAAAAAGTTTTTGATTACTTAGAAGTAGCAGATTTAGAAACAGAAGCACCTCTTTGGCGCTTTTTGCTTCAGCACGAAAGCCAACACAGCGAAATCATTTGTTTCGTACTGGAATTGATTAGGACTCAAGTGTCAAGTTTCAAGTATGAAAAGTTAATAACTGTAGACTCTGAACTTTGGACACTTGACTTGGCAAAGCCAAAAGAAATGATCAAAATTCCCGCTGGCGAATTTGAGATGGGTAACAATTCACCAGACGCTATGGATAACGAACGTCCTGTACATCGAGTATATCTCGACACATATGAAATTGATCGTTATCCTGTGACTTGTGGACAATATCGGGTATTTATGGCAGCAGGGGGTTATGAAAATCCCCAGTGGTGGTCAAAAGCTGGCTGGGAATGGTTGCAAACAGCAAAACTCACACAACCTCTATACTGGCATGAAGATTTAAGCTGGGTAAATCACCCAGTGTGTGGTGTTAGTTATTACGAAGCAGCAGCCTACGCAGAGTTTGTAGGGAAGCGCTTACCCACGGAAGCCGAATGGGAAAAAGCCGCTAGCTGGGATGCAAAAACTAATCAGCAACGCACCTATGCTTGGGGAGATACACAACCAACATCTGAATCTTGCAACCACGATTGTAAAATGGGCAAAACAACACCAGTCAATGCCTATCCTGCTGGACAAAGCCCCTATGGTTTGTATGATACTTTAGGCAATGTCTGGGAATGGACAGCTACCTGGTTTGATGGCTATAAAGGCTTTCAGTATTACCCATACATCGGATATTCCCAAGTTTATTTTGACAATCAACATCGCGTTTTAAAAGGTGGTAGTTGGGCAACTCGTCCTTGGGCGCTGCGTTCTAGTTTTCGCAACTGGTATCATCCTGGCGTACAGCAAGTTTTGGCGGGGTTTCGCTGTGCAAAAAGTGACAATATCCTAGCTTAATTTTGTCCCTAGTTTGTCACCTAATACAGCTTAATCTCAACAAAGAGTCTTAGCTAATCTGAGGCAGCGATCGCGCGATCGCTGTTAGGTATGAGTTAGAGGGGCGATTGCGGTTCAAAATGAAATCGATCACCTAGAGTGCGATCACTCCCAATACGGTTCGGTTAAGAATTTTTCGATCCTAGAACTGTGAAAAAAACTCCCTATGGAGCAAATTAGCTTGTTTCATGGGAAAATCCCAGTGGAGCAGCTCTTGTATCCACTGCGGCTTTTTGTTTCACTGGCTAACATAAATAGAGGCCATTTGGGAAAGCGATCGCCAAGGCTATTGCAATACGGCATCGCAACCTATCACGGCAAAAACACGGAGGGTGAATGTCAATATCTAAACCTGGCAGCAGCAAGGGTAACTCTCAAAGAACTATTGAACAACGCTTACAAATACAGCGTTTGCTAGAACCAACTTTGATTGTTTCTCCCAGTGCTGGAAGTGATGTGGTTAAGGGATTAACTCAAACACCAAAAACCCTGCCACCGCGTTACTTCTATGATGACCGTGGTTCCGATTTATTTGAGCAAATCTGTGAGTTACCAGAGTATTACGTCACACGGACAGAGACAAAAATTTTGCAAAGCTATGCTAATGAAATTGCGGCAATCACAGGCGCTTGTGAAATAGTTGAACTGGGTAGTGGCAGTTCTACTAAAACCAGAATTTTACTAGATGCTTACCAACAACAAGAACTACCTCTGCATTATCTACCAATTGATGTCAGTGCTGGTATGCTCGAAAGTAGCGCGCTGTCGCTACTAGCAGACTATCCCTCACTACAAGTTTACGCATTGGCAGGAACCTACGAATTAGCGCTTTCTCAAATTGAACCTAGCCAGTTATCTAGTCGGATGATTTGTTTTATTGGTAGCACTTTGGGTAATTTGAATCCACGAGAGTGTGATGTGTTTTTATCCCAAGTTAAAGCTGCGCTGCAAGCGGGAGAGTATTTTTTATTGGGGGTAGACTTACAAAAACCAAAACATATTTTGGAAGCTGCTTATAACGACAATCAAGGAGTAACGGCAGCATTTAACTTGAATATGTTAGAGCATCTCAATTGGCGTTTTCAGGGTAACTTTGATACCACCCAATTTGAACACTGGGCATTTTATAACGAAATTGAACATCAAATTGAGATGCATCTCAAAAGTCAGCGATCGCAAACTGTCGAATTACGCACTCTCAAACTCAATGTTTATTTTGAACCAAGTGAAACCATCCACACCGAAATTTCTCGCAAATTCGATCTCAACCGCATCCAACAAGAACTAAAAGCCAAAGGTTTAGTACCCCAAAAAGTCTGGACTGACGAAAACCAGTGGTTTGGTTTATTACTCTGTCAGTTGCAAGATCGGGGATAAGGGATCGGGGATCGGGCATGAATCAGTTAACTGTTAACTGATAACTGATAACTTTCCCCACTCTCCCTTTCCCCTTTCCCCGATCCCCGATCCCCTATCCCCCCACATGAATACCAGGACGCCGTTCAGGATGTTTCTCGGCTTTACGAAGAACTTCACGGGTAACAACAGCTATATCCCCTTCACCAAAAAGGATGAAGCGCAACAAATATTGAATTGGATTACCCTCTGCCCAACCAAAGTAAGCATGAGGCAGTTTCCCAGTTTGATCCCGGATGTATAAAAGGATAGCTGCAATTGTATTTGGCACAGCAGCACCTCTAGCCCTCAAAATACGATAATTACCGACCTGTACTCCTTTAACCTGAATGATCTCAGTAAATACTGAAGCATCGGATACTTGAATTTCTAGAAACAAAATAGAATCTGTCTGGGGAATATGATTGTCCTCGCGTACTTCCTTCTCTTTTAAAAAGTATTCTCGTTCATCCCCTTCATTCAAGCGATTGGCAATCAGTCGGATTTTACCCTGATCCTCTTCCTCTTCAGCAATAAAGCGACGAGCTATTTCGTCCATTTCAATTTGCTCGACTCGCAGTTCTGTGGAGCGCCAGACTCGTGAAATTAGTGAAGTAATAATAATTGTACTGATGAAAAAAGCAGCAATTTGGATACCTTCTGGTCTTTCAACAATGTTAACAATGGTGGTGTAAACAAATAGTAGTGTAATCGCACCAAAGGACAAGATTCCTCGTGTTGCTCGCCGACGACGAGCAGCTAAAGTTACAGCAAAAGCAGCAGAAGTCATTAATACCAATACTCCTGTTGCATAGGCTCCACCTTGAGCTTCTACATTTGCTTTAAAGAGAATTGTCACCACAAAAGCGATCGCTGTATACACCAACACCAGAGGTCGGATCATCCGTGTCCAATCTGGTGCCATACCATAGCGTGGTAGGTAGCGAGGGACAATATTCAATAGCCCTGCCATTGCAGATGCACCAGCAAACCACAGAATCGAAATTGTACTTAAATCATAAATAGTTCCAAAGCCATCCCCTAAATAACGATGAGCCAGGTATGCGAGGGCGCGCCCGCTAGCTTTGCCTCCTGTTTGAAATTCTGTACCAGGAATGAGTAGAATTGTCACCAAACTGCTGGTAATCAAGAAGAAGCTCATAATTACTGCCGCAGTTGTCAGCAGTTTGTGGGTATTACGAATGCGTCCTCTGGGATTTTCTTCTGTTTCATGCTGATTCCCCTTCACCAACGGCATAACTGCCACACCAGTCTCAAAACCAGATAATCCTAATGCCAACTTGGGAAATACCAATGCGGCGGCTACAATCATCAGCACAGGATTTGGATAACTGGTGAACAACTTAGTCTGCCAATTAGAAAGCACAATTGGCTGTTGTAAAATCTCGTAAGCACCAACACCAATGGTGATTGAGTTTAGCAATAAATATGCAGCAACCAAAAAAACAGCAAGACCGATCGCTTCAGTGAAGCCTCTTAAAAATACGCCACCAAGCAATGCAATTAGGATGAGCGTAATACCGACTTCTTGCCCATGTAGAAACTCTGGTACTAGAGGATTTTCTACAATGTGGGCTGTGGCATCTGCTGCCGAAAGCGTAATAGTAATGATAAAATCAGTCGCCACAAAGCCAAGCAGACATAGGACGAATAGCTTGCCTTGCCACCAGGGAAGGAGATTTTCGAGCATGGCGATCGATCCCTCTCCATGAGGACTAGTGGCAGCAACCCGACGATATATGGGTAATGCACCAAACAGTGTCAGCAAAACCAGAATTAGGGTAGCTACAGGGGATAAAGCCCCTGCTGCTAAGGCAGCGATTCCAGGCTGATAACCAAGTGTTGAAAAATAATCTACCCCTGTTAAGCACATCACTTGCCACCAACGATGCTTAGAATGCTCTCCCTTCTCGCTGCGATCTTCTTTGAGTAACCAGCTAACGAGTCGTTTGCGATGTTGTTTGGGTGGGACAATCGGTCCAGCCATCAACAATACTCCTGTTGCATTGCTTTTGTATTACTTTGATTACTTAGCATGAATGTTGGGGTCGTGCTTGCCATAGCAATGATTGACAGACAAAATTGCTTTTTACTGCCATCATACTCAAACATTGAGACGAAATATCTCTGCCCCCAATTCACCACTATCACCACTACAGCAAATCAAAGGAATCACAGAAAGTAAGCGGGAGAGCTTATTTCTTCCTTGGCTAGGAGAGACAATGACAGGTATAAGTTTTTACGTTTTCCTCAAAAAATACTGGTTTTAGGGTGTAAGTAGAGACGCGATTAATCGCGTCTCTACAAGGGTATAGGAATTTGTTAACGGATGATTATTCCATTAGTTTTACAGTCATCACTCGTTATTTTATTAAAAACCTACACTTGCCAGCCTATCTTACCCCTTGTTCTCCGTTGCCTGTTCCCCCTTCCCTTTTAATGTGCCTATATTAATCCTTCTTCATCCAACTAAACATCGCGCGTAAATCTTTGCCAATTTCCTCAACTTGATGTTCGGCTTCTTTACGACGCATCGCAGTAAACCCAGGTTTACCAGCTTGGTTTTCTAGGACAAATTCCCGTGCAAATTGTCCAGTTTGAATTTCTTGGAGAATTTTTTGCATTTCGGCCTTGGTTTGTTGGTTGACAACTCTAGGGCCACGGGTATAATCACCATATTCTGCGGTATTAGAAATGCTATCGCGCATTTTCGCTAGCCCGCCTTCCACAATCAAGTCAACAATCAATTTAACTTCGTGGAGACATTCAAAATAAGCTAGCTCTGGTTGATAACCAGCTTCTACTAAGGTTTCAAATCCGGCTTTAATTAAGGCACTCAAACCGCCACACAACACTGCTTGTTCACCAAACAAGTCAGTTTCAGTTTCTTCACGGAAGGTAGTTTCAAGAATACCTGCGCGTGTACCACCAATACCTTTAGCATAAGCCATGGCGCGATCGCGTGCCTGTCCAGAAGCATTTTGATAGACAGCAAACAAACAAGGTACTCCTTGTCCTTGTTCGTAAGTCCGCCGTACCAAATGTCCTGGGCCTTTGGGTGCTACCATGATCACGTCTACCTCAGCCGGTGGTACAACTTGACCAAAGTGAATATTGAATCCGTGAGCAAAAGCTAAGACATTTCCTGGTTCTAAATTGGGTTCAATTTCGTTTTTGTAAACGGTTCTCTGAACTTCATCAGGTAATAAAATCATCAACAAGTCAGCAGCTTTGGCTGCATCTGCCACATTTTTGACAGTTAACCCAGCAGCTTCGGCTTTTGCCGCTGACTTGCTGCCCGGATATAATCCGACAATCACGTTCATGCCACTATCCTTAAGATTGAGAGCATGGGCATGACCTTGGGAACCATAACCGATAATAGCAATAGTTTTTCCGGCTAAAAGGTCTAAATTTGCATCTGCGTCGTAATACATCCGAGCCATAAGCGCGTCTCCAGTCAGCAAGCATCCTGTTTGATTGCAGACTTGTTATTTTACCGGATTATGATGCTGTTTCTCGATCTATTATTTGTACTTCCTGATCAGATAATTTCAGATCCCCACCTCGTACGGTATCTTCAATGCTAGAAATTTTACTAGCACCAGGAATGGGTAAGATACATGGCGATTTTGCATGTAACCATGCCAGTACAATATTATACACTGTTACGCCTTTTGCTTTGGCTAACTGAGCGATCGCTGGGATATCTTCTAAGTTCTCATGGCGGCGACTCCCACCAAAAGGACTCCAGGGTAAAAAAGTTAAACTTTCCGTCTCACAATATTCTAGTACCCCGTCGAATTCCGGCTGACGCTGCCAAGGATTGTATTGATTTTGCACTGAAACTATATCAACTACATCCCTAGCCCTTTTTATTTGTTCTACAGAAAAATTAGAAACTCCTACAAACCGAATCATTCCCGCTGCTACTGCTTCTCTAGCTGGTGTGAGGGATTCTTCAATAGAATATTCGGGATCGGGTGAGTGATATTGCCATAGATCAATGGGTTTATCACCACCTAAAGCCTCAAAGCTAACGCGAATTGTTTCTCGCAGGTGATTAGGATTACCGTTGCGTGTCCAACTACCATTCGGACGCATTAAGCCACCCTTTGTTGCCACAATCACATTACTGGTATCACCATTGTAAGTTTGCAAAGCTTTGTGAATCAGTCGTTCATTATGGTGTTTGTCTGTTTCATCTTTACAGTAAGAATCAGCAGTATCAATAAAAGTGACTCCCAATTCTAAAGCACGCTGAATCACACTGATTGATTCTGACTCTGGAGGACGGTTACTTAACGACATCGGCATACCCCCTAAACCGATGATACTCACATAAACACCTGTGTTACTTAGTTGTTTTGTTTCCATGTTTATGGCTACGGTTTTCAGTACTCTTAACCTTACTCTAGCGCTTTATCCTAATTAAAAACCACGAGAAAGTTAGTCTTTTAATAACATGTTATTTACAGCATTTTATTAATGTAATTGCTTTCGGCAGCTTTTCGATATTGTTAATTAAATTACTTGCTGAAGAATAAAACTTCAAATTGCAGCAGTATAAAAAGAATCGGAGTTAACCCTTGACAGGAAATACAAGTATGAGGTGTGTGACCAATCATTCCTTGATGGTACAAGAAAGGGGATTTATCCGTGGAATAAATCGAAAATCCAAAATCCAAAATCCTCAAGCCCCTGGATTAATCCGTGGGGTCAATCCAAAATCCAAAATCGGATGACTCAGACCTTGCAGTTTGATTTTTCAACACTTTGTAAGCGATCGCCATCTATCAAAGGATAAGTGATCACAGGCTGAAGGATATATTGTTTTTGACGCACAAAATAATAAATTTGTATAGTGCGTAAATATTGAATTGCTATGTATTATAGTTATACATGGCTAGTACTCGACAACAAGTATTTTTAATTTTTATATTGATCAACAAAAAATCTTTATATACGTGCTGTTTTCAGATGTTAATAACTTGATATTTGCTATACACTTATGTGGTAGTTACTAAAATAAGAGCTACAACAATTCTATTTTCGTTGATTTATTCGGAATGAGTATATTTTTTAGTAATCAAAAATCCCATTAAAGAAAAGATAAATTTATAACCAGTATAATTGACAATAAATTCTCAGTGTTGTATCAATTTATAAATAAAAATTTTGAGTAAAAATATAAAATTTTATTATGTTAAATAAAATAATATCAACATCTATGAAAAATAGAATAAGTAAAAACTATTTACTTCAAGAAAGCTTCATAAAACTGTAAGTAATCTTTAGTTATATTATGTGACGCTACCTAAAATATGTTACTGGATAAGCATATATTTCTTTTTCTGGAGTCAAAATATGGGGCAGCCCAGGGAAGCAGTTACTACCATCACTTTTATAGATAACTATTGTGCAAGCTACAAACATCTCTTCCCCGAAGTGAGAAGTTTCGAGTTCTTTAAGTGGTTGCATTTAGGCTTAATTTCTGATATAAGCCGCAAAAGTTTACCTGCGATCGCTAAACATTTGGGATTAAACAATCAAGCTTTACTGCATTTTGTTACAGAATCACCTTGGCAAGTACAAGAACTCAGAAATCATAGATTATCTCTTATTCGCCAGGTTTTGCAGGGGATAAATTTTACTCTGATTATTGATGATTCAGGAGATAAAAAGAAAGGTAAAACCACAGATTATGTGGACAGACAATATATTGGTAACTTAGGCACAGTTGAAAATGGAATTGTTTCCATCAATGCCTATGCTTTTATCGATGGTTTAATTTTTCCTCTCATATTTAAAATCTTCAAGCCACCCAAAAGATTAAAACCAGGTGAAATATTTAAAACAAAGCCTCAGTTAATTGCTGAGATCATTGAAGAATTACAAGAAAGAAAGTTCAAATTTGACTTGGTATTAGCAGATAGTACCTATGGAGAATATGACAGCTTAATTCAAATTTTAAATCAGTTTCAGCTAAATTTCATCACAGCTATTAGAAGTAATCATGGTTTTTGGTTGGCACCCACTCAAAAACCTAGATATAGCAGTTGGAAAAAATTTCATCAAATTTTTAGTAACGGTAAAACAGAACAAAGCTACATTCGTGAAATCATCTTTGGGAATCGTCGAGAACTTCGCTACTGGCAAATTACAAACAACAAAGAACAGTCATCCGAAAATTATACTTTGTTTTTAATGAGTAATTTACCAAAATCTATTAATTCAGCAGTTGAGAATCCTTATGGATTAATAACTTGGTTAGAATATGGTTGTAAACACAGTAAAAATTACATAGGTTGGTCAGATTTCCGTATCACCAATTATGAGGAAATAGAACGTTGGTGGGAAATAGTGTGTAGTGTTTACTGTATGCTGAGTATGCAATTCCATATTTTCCAGCAAAAGTCTAATCAACAAAGCCCAAACCAAAAAGCCGAACTTATTGCCTAGATTATTTTATCCGGAAACACCAACATTGTCTTGAAAATGGGTGTGACGGATTCTGCTAAATGAGATGCAACGTTTAGACGCCTAAACAACTTCTCGCAGAGTACGGAGATTCTCTTCAAGGAGACACTACGGGAACAGGAAATCGAGAATTAACTTAGTACAGCTTTGTTTTAATTCGTACGCCATAAATTTATGCAATTTTGGACTTAGCAATTGCTTAATGTTTCAGAAATAGATGTAACTGCTGCTGTATTTACAGCAAACCAGTCAGTTGCATTGTTTTGACAAACAGCTTATGAAAGCATCATTGCAAAATCGTTTAGGTAGAGGGAAAAGCACATACGCACTCCTAGCTATTGCTGGTGTTGCTGGTGTAATGTCTTTTACTAACCCTGATCAGAACACCTATGTTAACTATGCCGCAGATCGCCTAACTAATGAAATTCAAGACGCTATTTGTAAAGGACCGCAGTTACCACAAGGGAAGTTGTGGGAAGATATCAGCAAACTAACAAGCAATACGTGCAAATCAGGATTATCAACAGGACTAGCTTTTCAAGGTAGCAACATTAAAGATTTTATCGCCACATCAACCGAGCGTCAGAACTTTGTAGTTTTTAGTATCTACACAACTAAAGTTCCCGGATATAACTTTAAAACAATTGGCGCCTTTGGTAACTTATTCACATTTCAAAAATAGTTAATTTTGATCACTGATGACTGTACAGACGCGAGGAACATCGCGTCTCTAGCTAACTGATAACTGATAACTGTTTACTAATCACTAGATATCCCAAAACGGTATCCTTTACCATAAACACTGTGAATAAGTTGCGTTTCATCTGGTAACTCAATCTTGCGCCGTAACAGACGTATCAACGCAGCAATCACATTACTACTGGGTTGTTCGTGATCTTGCCACAAAGATTGCATTATCTGGGTGTGGGTCAGTAGTTTGCCAGTATTTTCCATGAAATATTGCAGTAACTGACTTTCTTTTTGTGAGAGTTCTATTACTCGTCCCTGGCGATAGGCGACTTGATTTTCTGGATCAAGTTCTAAATCAGCCACTGACAAGCGACCTGTAGTTGTTTCAGGCGTTTGGGAAGCAGAACGTCGTAATAAAGCACGGACTCTTGCTAGTAACTCTCGCAATTCAAAAGGTTTAACTAAATAATCGTCTGCACCCGCATCTAAACCTTCAACCCGGTCATCAAGAGTATCTTTGGCGGTGAGAAATAATACAGGAGTAGTAACACCTCGACGGCGTAATTCTTGACATATCTCCAATCCTGTTTTTCCAGGCAGCATCCAATCTAAAATCAGTAAGTCGTAATTGCTTGTTTGCGCCAGTTGACTGCCACTTGTACCATCATAAGCAGCATCGACACTATATCCCTCACGACTTAATATCCGACTCAAGGGGTCAGTTAATTCAATTTCATCATCAACTACTAAAATTCGCATAGTCAGACAATTTTAGATTTTGGATTTTGGATTTTGGATTTCAGTAGAGAGGCTTGTAGTTAGCCCATTAAGATTTACACCTTATAAAGCTAGAAATATTTGACTATATTTTTAGTAACTATTATTATCATGCTGACCAATAATTTCTCCCAGGGTACAAGAAAGCAAATCAATTCTGGGACTCAATTGGCTTTTCTAAAATCCAAAATCCTCAAAAAAGCGGATTGATCTGTGGGATCAATCCAAAATCCAAAATCCAAAATCCAAAATCAATTGACTGCTAACGCCATTTATGCTTACTGTTGCACTGCCAAAAGGTGAACTTCTTAAAAATACCATCCAACTGTTACAAACTGTAGGGCTGGATTTTAGTGCTTTTTTAGACTCTGGGAACCGACAATTACAAATTACTGATCCAAACGGAAAAGCCAAAGGACTATTAGTCAGAGGTCAAGATGTACCAGTTTACGTAGAATACGGTCAGGCACAACTGGGTATTGTAGGTTACGATGTCCTGCGAGAGAAAAAACCGCAAGTGGCACATTTGGTTGATTTAGGGTTTGGGTATTGTCGCATGTCAGTAGCGGTAAAGCAATCAAGCCCTTACCGATCGCCACTCGATTTACCTGCTCATGGTAGAGTTGCATCCAAATATGTCAACTGTGCGCGTGAATATTTCCATGGTCTAGATTTACCTGTGGAAATTGTGCCGCTATATGGTTCCGTAGAACTAGGCCCGATCACAGGTATGTCTGAAGCGATCGTTGATATAGTTTCTTCAGGGCGGACATTGCGTGAAAATGGTTTGGTGGAAATTGAAGTGTTGTATGAAAGTACAGCGCGATTAATTGCTCATCCTTTAAGTTATCGCCTCAATACAGATAACCTCAGTGATTTGATCACTAATATCAGAGAGACTATTTTGACAACTGTATAATATGTACACCTTGTGTCTTTGTGTCTTTGTGGTTAATTTAAACCACCAAGACACTGAGACAATAAGCAAAATCGCAACTTCTATGAACTTTCACACGACTATAAAATGTCAAACCAGAGTATAGATTTTGACATCAATCCACCAGTTACAAGCAATGAATACGATAACATGGCGCGAATCGCTCTACCTGGCTATGACGCCATGCATACAATGGTATTATCTTGTTTGCGATCGCACCTAGCAGAAAAAGCAAATCTGTTGATAGTCGGTGCTGGTACAGGGATGGAGTTAGTCAAGTTTGCTCAGGGTAATCAAAACTGGCACATGCTAGGTGTAGATCCATCTGCTGATATGCTCTCTATTGCCCAAGAAAAAATTCAGCACCAGGGATTATCTGAGCAAGTCAGCTTATTTCGAGGATACACCCACGATTTGCCTACTCATCCTTTGTATGATGCAGCAACTTCTATCTTAGTGATGCATTTTATCCCAGATGATGGGGGTAAGTTGGCTTTTCTCCAAAGTATC
Source organism: Fischerella muscicola SAG 1427-1 = PCC 73103 (assembly GCF_000317245.1). Taxonomy (GTDB): domain Bacteria; phylum Cyanobacteriota; class Cyanobacteriia; order Cyanobacteriales; family Nostocaceae; genus Pelatocladus; species Pelatocladus muscicola_A. The sequence continues at coordinate 48,694 of NZ_AJLJ01000195.1, read as the reverse complement.
GCCCAACGTTTGCAATCGTCTGCTGTTTTTATTTTGGTAGATGTGTTTGGTGAAAAAAACACTCGTGAATTTGAGCAGACTGTTTCTTTTATGAAAGAATATTGGCAAGAAATGAAATTACCGCCAGAAAAGATCGCGGCATTGCTAGAATCACTTCACACAGGTGTTTATCCAATTCCAGAAATTAGAGTATTGGAGTTGTTACAGCAAGCTGGTTTTGGAGAAGTGATGAGATTTTATACAGGACTTTGGGTTGGTGGTTGGGTGGCGATCAAAAAATAAAGCTGATTGGCTTTTATGCGCGAATTTGTCTAGTTTGTTTTCAATTTTTAGGAAAGAGCGAAGCCATATTTCCTCTTAGTGTCTTTGTGTCTTGGTGTTTCAATTAATTAATTATTTTTTCACCACATAGACGCGCTAGCGGCTACTTACCCTACGGGAACCCTTTCAGGGAACAGAAGCCACTTCGTGTCTACCGGAACGGTAGACACTTAGACACAAAGAAATTTTCATTTTTCCGATTTACACCTTGAAAGGGCTATCAATTATTCCCCGTAGTGACCGCCAGTGATCTTACCCCGGAAGACTATGTATTGATAGAGGTTGTAGAACAACATCACGGGGATCAACGCACCAATGAAAATAATCATAAAAACCAGCGCACTCGGATCAGCAGCAGCTTCATAAATGGTGATCTCAGTGGGAATGATGTAGGGAAAGACAACCATTGCCAATCCGATAAAGGTCAGCGTAAACAGCAGAATTGTCCAGATAAAAGGCGCTCTTTCTTCTTTGCGAAACAAGCTTCTAATTAATAACGAAATCAACAAAACTCCCAACACCGGAATCACAGCAAATACGTACACCTGGGGGCGATGGAACAAACGCTCTCTAGCGTAATCGTAAAATATCGGAGTGCCAATTGTAATTAAAATGGCTCCGATCAGAGTTGTCACAGCTGCAATCTTCGCAGTTTTATAATGGGTTTCTTGTAATTCGCCTGTGGTTTTCCACACTAAATAGGTGGAACCAATCAGGACATAGCCTTGAATCAGAGTCAAAGCAACCAGTACAGTTTGCCAGCTCAACCAATCCCACGTCGTACCGATAAAATGGCCTGTTTGGTCTACTTTAATTCCTTTGAGTACACCACCAAGGGCAAATCCTTGACCCAAAGCTGCGAGAAAACTTCCAGCACCAAAAGCAAAGTTCCAAAATAATTTTCGTTTGGCTTGTTCGCGAAATTCAAAGGCGACAGCACGAAAAATCAGCCCAAATACCATCAACAAAATGGGAATGTAAAGCGCATTTAAAATCGTGGCATAAGCAAGGGGAAATGCCCCAAACAAACTACCACCCATCAAAACTAACCAAGTTTCGTTCGCATCCCAAATATTACTCAAACTAGTCATTAAGATCCCACGGCGTTCTTCGTTGGAAGCAGTCAGAGATAAAATTCCGACTCCCAAGTCAAACCCATCCAGCATGACGTAGAGAAACAGGAAAAGAGCTAAGATACCGAACCATACCTGCGGTAAAAAATAACTTAGTGTCTCCATCAAACCTCCTATTGCTGTGCTTCCACAGGACGTTCATCGGGGATAAATTCTCCAGGAGTAGTTTCAACTGCGGGTTGGTTTTCTAAGCCTGGTATTGGTAAATCTAGTCTTGGCCCTCTACGGATAATCCGGCTACCGAAGTATAAAACGGTGAAAAATAAAAGGCTGTAGACGGTTGCAAACCCAACTAAAGATGTTAGTACATTGGTTGCAGGCAAATCTGAGGCAGCATCAGCAGTGCGAATCAGTCCGTAGACAGTCCACGGTTGTCTGCCTACACAACGGACTATCCAACCTGACTCTACCGCAATGTATCCTAAAGGAGCAGCAAAAATCCAACCCAGCATTAACAGGCGTTGTTGGGCAATGTTTTCGGGTGAGAGTTTACCACGTAGCCATTGCAGAGTGCTGACTAGCATTAATCCTGCTAAGAAGAAGCCAATGGCAATCATGATCCGGAAAGAGTAATAAATCAATCCGATCAGATGTGGTCTATCGGCTGGTTGCCATTCTTTTAAACCACGCACAGGTTCCGAAAGTTTTTGCTTAAATTCCAAAATATAGCCCAAGGCATTGGGAACGGTGATTTCCCAGTCATTTTTCTCGGCTTGTTCATTGGGTAAAGCCACCAAACTCCAATCTGCTGCTTGTCCAGCTGGGGTTGTCTGCCATTGTGCCTCCATTGCTGCTAATTTAGAGGGCTGGTAGTGGTATACTTGTTCACCACTTAAATGTCCTACGTATATTTGTAATGGTGTGACTGCGATCGCAGTTGCTAGGGCAATCTTAAAAGCCTTGGAAAAGAAGGCGCTTTGGCGATTATTGAAAATATACCATGCACTAATTCCACCAATCACAAATAGTGAAGTTTCCAGTGTGCCAAGAAACATATGTGACACACTCACCGCCATAAACGGATTGAAAATACCCTGAAAGTAATCATGGACAACAAACTTACCGTTGACCATTTCTCCACCCGCAGGAGTTTGCAACCAGGAATTAGCTGCCAAAATCCAGAATGTTGATAAGTTAGCACCGACAGCAACCAAAATAGTAGAGATAAAGTGAATGATCGGGTGAACACGTTCCCAGCCAAACACCATTATTCCTAAAAAAGCAGCTTCTAGCATAAATGCCCAAGAAGCTTCAAAACCGATAACACTACCAAAGAAATTACCAATCGCTTCCGATAAAGGCGCCCAATTTGTCCCAAACTGAAACTCCATCGGGATACCAGTAGCCACACCAATACCAAAGTTTAAAACATAGAGTTTTGACCAAAAACGAGCATGGTAGTAGTAATCTGGGTTACGAGTCTTCAACCATACTCCCTCTACAATCGCTAGATAAATTGCCATACCTGTAGTTAGTACAGGCCAAAGCATGTGAAATATGGCTGTCAAAGCAAACTGCATCCGCGACAGCACCACGGTATCAGAGAGAAATTCCATAAGTTCTTCCTTTCACTGCTTGAAAAACTATGTGTCAGGATTGTCACCCACTACATAAGCAGTGAATCCTTGTGACTGTGACAATCCTTTACAAATTTTTAAGGTATGACTTGCTGTCGTAAAAGTGAAAGGTAGGCGATCGCAAATATTTCACAACGCTAACTCAGTGACGAATGTATAATTTGCGGAAAGTCAATCTTTATACCCAATATCCATGCCCAACAATCTTGTATACATCATCATGGATAGCTGTCGATACGATAGCTATGCAGCTGCTGCAACACCCAATATTGATTTGCTAGGAAAAGCAGAGTGTCGCTATAGCTATGCATCTTGGACTTCTCCTTCTCACTACACTATGTTGATGGGCATGATTCCACATCAAAGTCCACGCGGTGTATTTGCGTCAGAAGTATACAAGCAGGAGTTTGTCAAATGGGTGGCTCGTTTGAATATCCCAAACCTGTCTTTTAAAACTTTTGTTCCTTACTTATCCTTGCCGAAAGTTTTACAAGACAATGGCTATAAAACAATTGCCAGAGTTTCCATGCCTGTTCTCAATCAATTTACCAACATTAACAAGTATTTTGATGACTATAAATTAATGCCAAATCATAATGATTTTCCATCCATGATTCATGAAATGGAATTTCCTGATGATCAACCTCGTTTTTACTTTTTCAATTTAGGTGAAACTCATTATCCCTATATGTTAAAGGGAGATGATATGCCTCGAATATCTGGTGTGCATGGAGTTTTTAAACATATTGATGAATTTTTGTTAGTTGGTAATCAATCAGAAGAAAAGAAGTTTTTTGAACCAGAGGAAATGACTCGCTTACATAAGCAACAAATTCATTGCGTAGAGTATGTAGATAAATTAATTGGTGATTTGTTTCATAAATGTCCTGAAAATACCCACATTATTATTACGGCTGACCACGGCGAATTATTTGGGGAAGATGGTTATTTTGGCCATGGGCCAATCATGCATTCTAAGTGTTTTGAAGTTCCATTTTTAGAAGGAAAAAGACCGTAATCTGAATGTCAAAGTTTAGCTGTAGGATGAAAATTCAAATTAGTTTCAAAGACATCTACCATTTTTTTATATCTAGATAGAGTTTGTAGGAATTGATTGTGAAGATCACGGGACTCGTCAATTAGTGCTTTGAAAATGAGTGTGGGGTTGTAGGGATGTAGAAAGAGTAAAATTTTCTATGTTTAGTTATGGTATTTTCCCGTAATTAGTTATGTTGTAGTTTAGTAATTGCATCGACCTGCAATGTTAATGTATCGATCTGCAATTTTAATGCATCGGCTTGCAAAAATTTACCTGTTCTTTTTTTAACCTTACCCTACCTGAAAATTTCACCTCAATCTTATGGAGGCAAGTGTCTAATAGAACAGAGTGAGATTTTTGTATTTCACGCAAGCGAGGGTTAGAGTGTCCCAAACATGTACATACTGGCGCTGATTGATAAGTTGGTAGTATTCTTGAACAGTTTTATCTGGCGCAATTTTTACAGTAGGCTTCTAGAGGATTTTCTGATTTTTATCCTGTGCTGTTGATTTAGATGTTGGAAAATTATTAAGAATCAAATGTTACGCAGTCCCTGAAGGAACTGTGTATATCTTGAAACTCTTTCCTCTGTGGAATCAATTCCGTTTTCTAAAATCCAAAATCGGATGACTCAGGTGCAAATTTTTAATCCAGAACCAAACCCCGGATTAAGTGAAGCTAATTTCCGTAAAATTTGCCAAAACGGCTTTGGGGATGGGAATAATGCTTATGCTCATTCCATGGCTTGGTTTAATGGACACTTGTATGTTGGAACAACCCGTGCCAATTTTTGTCTGATCCGTCATAGTATGCCACAGGTGAAGATAGACGTTTGGCCTGTTGAATGTCCTCATAAAGTATATTCGCCAGAATTTGAACGAACTTGGGCGCGAGCAGAAATCTGGCGCTACAATCCAGTCATCAAACATTGGGAACGGGTTTTTCAGGCTCCAATGACCTTTGGTAAAGAAGGGGATGAGTTCAGCCGTGACCTTGGCTACCGTGGGATGGCAGTATTTCAAGGCAAATCAGACCCAGAACCAGCATTATACGTTAGCACTTGGTCAAGGTCTTGTGCCAATGGCCCGCTAATCATGCGTACGGTCGATGGTAAAAACTTTGAAATTGTTTCAAAACCCGGATTAGTGGGTTTACCAATTACCAGTTTGCGCCTACTAATTCCCTTCAAAGGACGCTTATTTACGGCTCCCACAGGTGCAGCGGGAGGAAACCCTAATACTTCTGGAGTCACTCAAGTTTATGAAAGTAGCGATCCTGCCAAAGGAGAGTGGTATGCTGCTAGCGATCGCAGTTTTGGAGATCCTGACAATCGCACCATTTTCGAGTTACGCCCTTTTGGAGATTATCTCTATGCTGGAACTGTTAACAACAAAGGTTTCCAAATTTGGCGTACCAAAGCAGAAGGAAAACCTCCCTATCATTGGACTAATGTAATCTCTAACGGTGCAGGTCGTGGTAGTCTTAATCAAATTGCTGTCAGCATGATGGTTTTTAAAGATGCCTTATATGTGGGTACTGGCATTCAAAATGGCGGTTACGATCATCTCAACAAAATAGGGCCTGCTGGTGCTGAACTGATCAGGATTCACCATGATGGTTCTTGGGACGTGATTATGGGAGACATCCGCAACGATGGTAAATGTCCTCTTAGTGGATTAGCAGCGGGATTCAATAGCCTATGTAATGGCTATCTCTGGAGAATGGGAGTACATGATGACTGGCTGTATACAGGAACTATGGATTGGAGTGATATTATGCGTTATGTCTCCTTAGAAGATAGATCACAAAAAACAGTCAGAATCCTAAACCGAATTGGTTTAGAAGAAATCGTCAAACATCAAGGTGGTTTTGAAGTCTGGCGCAGCTTTGATGGTGAAAACTGGCTACCAGTAACTCAACAAGGATTTGGCAATGTCTATAATTTTGGAGTCCGTAACTTAATTTCCACTCCCTATGGTCTATTCATCGGGACAACCAATCCTTTTGGCCCGCGTGTAGCAGTCCAAAAAGATGGAAAGTGGACATATGTAGATAATCCTGACGGTGGATTGGAAGTCTGGCAAGGAAAATTCAACTGGGATTCATAACCTCTGCGAACCTCTGCGCTGACTTTGCGTCTCTGGGAGCATCCCAATTTTTTCAAAATACCGCAAAGCAAAGGGTTTAAACCCTTTGCTAATAGCGCAAGTCGTCTGAAGACGACTTTATAAAATCAAGTAGTCTGCTTAAAGCAGACTTTCACTATGAGACTGCGATTTCAATCGCAGGCGTTTTTTGAACATTTGGGATGCTCCCGCGTCTCTCTGCGTTTAAAAAACTATGACTCTATGCAAACTTGTACTTGGTGTCAATTACAGCTTCTAATAAACCCACAAAATAACCGTCTTCGACCTCTTCTGCGAGTGTCGTTATTCTGTGTATTACCAGCAGAATCAATCACACTTTCGGTGGCGTTACTGTAACGAGATTGTTGATTTTGAGGAAATCTATAATAATCTTCACTCTTGATGGGTTGGGGATTGTTACTGTAAGTAAGCCTCATTACTAATTTGCCATCAGTCGAATTAACTGTAGTTTGTTGTTCAGTATTATTGGTCTTACCGAAAATTATTTGTTTACCATTTTGATTACCATTAAATGAATAATCGGCTAACGCATCAAATATACGGTAAACCCCAAAGTAATCCAGTCCGTCCACTCTACCATTGTTTCCAGAAGTCAAAGGCACAAAATGATCTGCGGTTAGCTGGCAATTTTGAGAACTTGCAGACTGTAGAATCATATAAGCTTTTTGAGGGACGTTAATAGTCTTAAATAAATCGATCGCCATACGATGGTCATTGATCTTATCGTCTTGGTAAACCTGAACTAGCAGATTTGTCTGTTTCGGAAAACGTTTCATTTGCTGCTGGGTAATCTCAAAGGAATACCAAGGAGCCATGATATAAACAAATGCTGCTTTACTTCCCCATCGTTTTTCTACCAATCCCTTATAAGCCATTGCGGGAGTTGCACCGCCACCAAAAGAATGTCCCACAAAACCTACTTTTGTTAAGTCCATAAATTTGCCATATTTAGCAGTGGCGGTTGCAAATCCACTCCAAAGTAAGGCATACCTTTGGGAGTGACTTGCTCGCAAAGTCTTATATGGAGAATAAACTACTACATAACCCCGACTGACAATATGTTCTATGAGCTTTGCGTAGTATTGCGGTGAAGTGGCAGCATAAGCATGAGAAAAAAATATTACTGGAGCAGGTGATGAGTTATTAGCAGGATGAAATACATAAACTTTTTCTCTTGGCCATTGGGGATGAACGAAAGTTTCGGTAACTACGCGACGAGAACCATCGCTACCATATCCTGTTGTGATCGGTAAGACAGCATTAGCGCATTCTTTATCTGTGACTTGAGCGATCGCAGCTCCTGAGTTAGATTGATTATTAGTATTTTTTAATACATTTTTTTGAAAAGTTCCCAATGAACAAGCACAAAGATTCGGACATATAAAGAAAATTATGAATACAAGTGGGGCTAAGTAGCGAATCATCCAAAAATTACTCCAACGGTCTATGCAAACTAGATAAACAAAGTTATGTAAAGCTTCCAAACTGAAAATTTTATGTAATCTTTATTACTCTGAAAAAAGCTTTAGCGAAATTTTGTTTAACTCAGTATAAACTTTATCGTTGAAGAGTAAATTTTATATTCTGCTCTCAATCAAACAGAAAAAATTTAAATATTTCTAATTAAAGTTAAAGGGTTTCATCAAACATCTACCGTTAGGATAGGTAACTCTCAAGTTATTTTGACTTGGGAGTGATTGTATATGCCACTTAATAAATAGCCTCTGCTCATAGGGGATTTTATACAGGTGTCGCTACATATAGACATAAAAATTCACAACATTGAAAACAAAAAATGAAAATAAAAAATACGTTATTTTTTGTAAGTTTACTATTACTAGTATCTCCTTATCATCCGGCATTTAGTTCCACTAAAAACCATAAATATTCACTAGAAAAGGTAAAATATTCACAGAACAATACGAATATTGTTTCTGGTAAGGTTACTAATCTTCAGAGTTCATCAGAACGAATGATTTCTTACAGACATCAAGAACGTATGTGGTTCACTGAAGATGGTGGAATGCATTTAATAATTAACGAGGGAAATAATTCTACAAATAGTAGCTTAGTGCTTTATTCTAGCTTTGACTATGGTGCTACATGGAAAGCTATGAGTAGAATCAGTAATACGAATGAAGAGTCAACTCCTGATGGATTTTTGTCCAACAGTAACCTATTTTTAACTTATAGTTCCTCTACAGGTAAAATCTACTTTTCCATCCTCAATTACAATGCAACAAATAAGACTTGGCAAACCATTCAAACAAACTTAGTGTATGAAGATGCTAATTATATTGCTAGCAATGCAACTCTAGCAGTAGATAATGATAATCGCTTCTGGATTGCTTTGATTCGACAGAATTTAAATACAAATCAGTTTGAGATAAAAACTTTATATAGCACTACTAATGGTACATCATGGCAAGATACTGGACTAACTCTGGGAACAGTAAATTCATCAAGAGCAAAAAGCGCAAAACTGGTCAGATTATCAGATAGGATTGGTGTTGTTTATACAAATCAAGATACAATTAACTGGGCATATCGGATGAATGACTGGTCACTAAATACACCTTGGCCAGAACAGGTATTATTTCAACATCAACCAGGCTCTGATAGAGATCCTTATGCTAGTCATTTCAACGTAGTTGTTGATCAACTCGAAAATATCCATGTCCCCACACGAGATCAAGGAAAGTTATTATATCTAAGATTTGATCGGCAAAATCAAAGTTGGGATACTCCAAGAATACTGACAAATGATTCTTCGGTTGCTTATGTGCAAGCAACTGTATCAGAGAATAATAGATTATTTATCTCATATAACCAACAGAGTTTTGTGAGAGTATTGCAAAGCTCCGATTATGGTAAAACTTTCCCCACTAGCACACTATTAGTACGCCCAAGACAAGAGTTTCTGAACACATCAGCAGACTTTACACGTCCAAGAATTGAAGCACCAGCAAAAGTAGGATCATGGCTTCCCATTCTTCAACAATTTGTTATGGATGGCAAACAAAGGTTACTCTACTATAATTTGAAACTAGACAATACATCTCAAGTTTTGAATCATAGTATTCCTACTAATACTTTGCAGCTTGCTAGAGAACCAGTAGTACCAAATTAAATTTGCGTTGATGTCCGTACCTCCACCTCTATTTATTCTGGGTTCCCCACGTTCTTTTACATCTTTAATTTGCGCTATGCTAGGTCAGCATCCTGAAGCTTACGGGATGCCAGAACTAAATTTATTCATTACCGAAACTCTGGAACAACTGTTAGATAGATTGAAGGGGGTACGTCAGTTTCAGATGCATGGTTTGTTGCGTACTGTGGCTCAACTCTATGCAGGCGAGCAAACTATTCTATCAGTAGAAATGGCACGGCGTTGGGTATTGACCAGGCTGCATTGGACTACAGGGGAAGTATATTTGGAACTGAGTCGCAAAGTAGCACCACTACGCATTGTAGATAAAAGTCCGGCATATTCAACTGACTTAGATATTCTCAACCGGATGCGCCACTATTTTCCCAATGCTTATTATTTGCATCTTGTGCGTCATCCCAGAACTCAAGGAAAATCCATCATGAATATTGCTGATGGGTTAATGGCTATACTTGCTAATTCTATTGACTATTCTACAGATCCACCCACTGTTGATCCTCAAGTTTCCTGGTACAAAATGCAGTGCAATATTTTGGAGTTTTTAAGTACTATTCCCGTTCAACAACAAATGCGCTTGCGAGGAGAAGATATGTTAAGTGATCCTCGATCACATTTTGAACAACTATGCAAATGGTTAAATCTTTCCTGGGATGATTCAATCTATGAAGTCATGTTGCATCCTGAAAACTCTCCTTATGCTTGCTTGGGACCCTACGGCGCTCAATTAGGCAACGACCCCAACTTTCTCAAATCACCTGGCTATCGTGCTTCTACCATCAAACCCAGCCATCTTGAGGGAGCTTTACCTTGGCGCCCAGATCATCAAGGCTTTACCCCTGAAGTAATCAAGATGGCTCAAGAATTGGGATATGAGTAAGAGTGTTTGTAGTCAGGACTAAAGTCTTCACTACAAACTTAAGATAAAAAATTCTCTCCTGAATATTTCCAGGAGAGACCTACTTTTACGAAAAATAATTATGTATTTGATAGGTGCGATCGCACTTACCAAATACAAGTAGTATCACCCTGGTATGCCAATAGTTTGTTGCTGGTGTGTTAATGCTGTGACAAGGGATTTATCAAGCAAATAACGTCACCGAATGATCCTATACTAACATTACTTAGAAGAAATGGAGACATCACCATTGCTATCAGCCTTCAATCCATCAGACTTCAGATAATTCTTGGCTTGACTATCTTGTTTCAAATAGGCATCCCAAAAACTCACACTGGCAACTTTCACATAATTGAAGATATTTTCTTCTTGTTGTTGAGCGCCACCGAAACGTCTGCGAACGCCCAAACCACCACCTTGTCCGCCACCGAAGCGTTCTCGTAATCTCCAACCGGGTCGCCTTTGAAGTGGAGTTTGAGCCTCGTCTCCGCCTTGAGCGAGTCTACCACTAAAGGAGAAATGAGTGGCTCCTTGTATAAAAACAAGATATTTATCACCCGCAGGAGAATACTTAAATGGTTCCTCTTTCCATTCTGATCCCTGTCCTTGAGCGCCTCTGTCTCTAGAACCAGTCATCGTCATCATTGGTAGTTTAAGATTTGCCCAAGAGTTGCGAGTCAGTCCCTGCTGACCACTTCCTTGAGGAGATAGTAACAAGATCGCCCGTACTTGCGGATCTGTGAAACTTTGGCCTTTCGCTCCTCCTGGGATATCGATGGTAGCTCCGCCAATCAACTGAGCAGTATAAGCGCCATAGGAATGACCACCAACACCAATACGTTGGTCATCCATCTTACCTTTCAACTCAGGTACTTTCAGCTCCAGTATGTTCAAAGTACGAATAATAAAAGATATATCAGCAGCCCGATCTTTCCATCCTTGGGAATCGGTGAGAATTTCGCGAACAGCTTCGTTAAAGTTAGTAGAGTCTCCTTGTTGCTTTTTCAAAGCAATGGAATCAGCATGGGTAGGCTGAATGCAGATATATCCTTTACTCGCCCAAAAACGGGTTAAAGCAGGGTAGTCATCCTTGGAAGCTCCGGTGCCATGAGAAAAGATAATTACGGGAAACTTGCCTTGTGCTTCTGGATAAGAAACTTTAATGGGTATTTGACGCTGACGCTGTAAATCTCTGAGTATTAGATTATCTGCGATCGCCACATTGTAAGAAGGCTGATTAGATGTATATGTAGATGCTATATGATCACGAGCATCACTTTGTGAGGTTGACGAAGATTGAGCAAACACGTGATTATTATTCAATTTAGAAGAACAAGCAGTCACAGCCGGAAATATCAACAAAACTATTGGCATAAATAGGGCAAAACATCGAGTTATTGGCACTTTTAATAAAATTTTATTCTTCACATTTACTTCCTGAATCCGATAAATGAAAGTACTAATAAATATTGACTTAATTTGTGAATATATTTCTTGATAATTCCAGATTATGAACTCAACATTTTCAAGATTGTTTTCGAGCTATCGCTAATGTCAGTCATATTATTGCTATTACTTTGTTCTTGCTCCTCTGTCATAGAAATTAAATTTAATTCTCTTTCTGTTATCTTTAATAAATGTTTCAACCAAGATGCACGGTAATTAAGTTTTTCTTCATGCTTTTCAATTTCTGCTACTGTTGATAAATTCAAATCAACTTCCAGAGCGAAATCAGATAGCCCATCAATAAATTCCAGCATAGTGCCTCGATGATAAATATTGTTATTTTCCTCTATCACCTCTACTTCAGAATTAGATATTATTCCTTTTATAAATCCTAAAATTTTAGAGACAGAAGTAGTTTTTTGATTTTTTTGAGCTATTGTTATTTGCTCCTTAAGATATGGAAGTGATTCAATTTCTAGCTGAGTCTCATCTATTAAAGTTTTCAGCCAGAGTCTACGATATTTCATTTGAGCTTGTCGTTGTCTGATTTCCTCTAAGTTACTCGAACCATAAATTCGCTCGACATTCATAGCTACATCCTAAAATTTTATTTACTTGATTTTATAGGAATAAACTTTAAAATTCAAATAAAAAATTAAGGTATCCATGACCACATTTCAATTTGAATAAATCGCACAATTGGACGAGTAAAAGCGAGGATAACTGGCATAGTTCTACCCTCAATTTTTGCATATCCAGACATGCCAGATTTTAATATTTTGTCAGTTTTGGGAATCTCTACTACTACCTTGACAACTTGACCAGAATTTGGATTTGAAGATTCTACTGTTTTACCTGATTCTGCACTAGTAGAAGTTTTGTTCAACGAGTCATCAGTTGTTGTCACAGGTTGGATTGAAACTACACGACCAATAAAAGGTTCATTTGGATATGCAGATAATTTCACTTCAACCTTTCCATTAGATATGATTTCGCTTACTTCATATTCGGGTATTTGTAATTCTCCATAAACATTACGAGAATTTTCTACAGTAGCAAATGTATCACCTTGCTCCAGATACATACCTACTTTTTGCTGCAATTCTGAAGTTGCAATATATCCATCAAATGGCATTTTTAATATAGTACGCCTCATCTTATTATTGAGATACTTTAGTTCTTGTCTGAGGCGTTGAATCTCTGCATTTGTTGCTACTAATTCCTCACGAGCAGCTTCAATTTCCTGTGGATATGGCCCACTTTTAACTAGATTTAAATTAGCCTCTACTTGTCTGACATTTTGTAATTTTACTAACACATCTTCTTTAGCTTCTTGTAAACTTTGTTTTGCTTTTTCTATATCCTGCTTAATTTCTTCAGCTGTATTAATTTCTGTTGTAGCACGCCTATTAGCATCCTCATATTGTTGTTGAGAATAAGCACCTTGTTGTAACAAATACTTAAATCTCTCAGCTTCGCGAATGCTAAATTCTGATTTACTAATAGCAGTCAGAAGTGATTTTTTAGATACCTCTATTTGTTGTTCTGCAACTTTTACTTTTTGTTTAGAAGTTTCCATTTGTTGTTTGGCAACTTCTACTTGCTGTTGAGCTAAATCCACATCTTCTTTTTTAGGAGTAGATAATAGTTGACTCAATTCAGCTTGTTGTTTTCTTAAATCGGCTTGTCGAGAGTTTATCTGCTCTTGTGTTTTAGAAAATTCATTGTTTACTTCAGGAGATTCCATCACCGCAACTACAGTTCCAGCTTTTACCCAAGTACCATCACCACCTTTGAAAAAAACTCGTGTAATTTTTCCATCCACCTCAGCTTGCATTTGCTGTTGTTTGGAAGTTGTTAATTTAATTTGACCACCAGAACGGTAAGGGTATGGTAATAAAAGAACTACACCACCACCAACCATAGTTAGTCCTTTTAAAACCGTACTAAACCAAGATTTACCGATTTTTTCATTTGGGTATGCCGATTCTTTTGCTGATGTAACCATATTTTTTGTTAGTAAATTATTTTTGTTTTTCAAAACTCTAGATACTGGTTGGCGTAAAGCTAGCACCAACAAGGCGAACAAAATTATATAACCTGTACCATTACCGAAAAGACCAGAAAAGTTTGCTGCTAAACCATGAGCAGTAGAAGAAATAATAATAAAGAGCATTAATAGTGTAAAAATTGCTGCTCCGATAAAAAATAGTTGCAGTCCTAATTTTTGTTTATTAGATAATGATTTAGGTAAAGGACGGCGGTTCAGCAGCATCTGCCAAATTAAAAAAGACCTTTGAAATAAATCAGGTGGTAGACGAAAATAAGCAGTCGTCCATACATAACCATCAGAAGGCCAAAGAGGGCTTGCATCTAGTAAAAAATCTATAAAGCTAGCGTGGGCAAGCAGAAGTGCATAATTGCTTAATTGCGTTCCTGTTTCACGATGAAAATACCATATCAAAATACTCCAAACAAATAAAACAGGTCTGGCGATTACAGGAGTTGCTAGTGTCCACAGCTGTTTCGGACGCTGGAGTTTCCATATGGCCTCTCTATCAATATAAAAGCGGGGTAAAAATCCACCAGCGAGAACCATACCAAACTTGCTAACTGTGCCACCATAAGATGTGAAAACAATACCCTGAGCCACCTTAGCTGTTAGAGATGCAAAAATGAGATTAAATATATAAGTTGCTAAATAAGACCATGACTTGCTGACATCAAGATAGTCAGACCAAAAATCAAATTGATTATGAAATAAAGTTAAAAAAGCAATAGGAACACCAGGTATTAATCCCCAAATTAAAATTTTAAATAATATGCCGAAAGGTTGAAAAATATTTTTCAGGATTGCAAAAAAATGATGAGGATGGTCAGCATACCATAAATAAACTTGCTCCTTTTTATTTTTCTTTTCTCTCTTAGCAAACTTAAAATTAGATGATGATTTATCAGATTCTTGACTTCTGATATCTGGTAATGGTAATTTTTGCTGTAAATCATCTTGTACATTTTCTGCACTTGTAAATGATTCGATCAGATTAAACTCTGCTATTTGATGAGTAAATTGCAGAAAATCTGCCTCAGTAATCAGAACCTGAAAACGCGATTGAAATTTATCTACAATTTCCGCAGGAGTCGCTACTCCATTCATTGATTGACAGAGGAAATATTCTTCTAACCCAAATTCAAAAATTTGCTCAGAGCCTGGAACTTTAACTTGATAACATACAGGTGTTTTCCCTACTTGGGGAATTCTTTTGATTTCTAAATCTTGACGCCAGCGGTTTTCTAATGGTTGATACATGATCAGAGGATTTTTGTTCAAAATTCCTAATTTTTTTGTGAACAAAAAGTGTGTTTTAACATATTGAATTTTAAAAGCAGTATCTTTTAGCTTCTAAAATTTTATTGATCTCGGAAGGGGAAAATTATTAATTTCCCCCACTTTTATTGATAATTGCCTACTTTTAATTAAAATTAGAATATGTGTTATATTCCTTAGCAATCTCATTTACAAATAGTTTCTACTCCATGTAGCCAAGCATTTGTAATTGAGCAATAATTTGTTGCTTTTCGTCTTCACTAATATCACCTGTTCCTGAATTTACTTCATTACAAGTAACAGTAGACACACCAATTTTTACTGGTTTGAAATCCATATGAGATTCAGTAAAGAAATCTTCAGGTACGTAACCTTCAAAATCTGCTGGAATAGGAAGATTAAGACTATACAATAATGCTGCTGGAACATCTACAACATTTTGGCGCTTTCCTTCATAGTTGGATTTAATTCCATATCCTCCTGCTAAGAAAATACCTTCAGGATGGTGAGTTCCTGCTGGTGTTTCGCGTGGTTCAAGTGCAGGTTCGTAATTTTTGATGGAGACAAAACCATAGTCGCGTAGCACTAGAGTCAAATCAGGTGCTTCATGCATAGCAGCACCTGAATAAACATCTTCCCGTTTATGAATTGCTTGGATAATCCTTTCTCCTGTGTTTGGATCTCGAAAATTTTCCAAATCATGAATTAATTTTTCCCGGAAGACTTCGTATTCTGAAGGTTGAATACCTGGATTTCCTGGTTTTTCAGCGACACGAATTGTGATACCGTTGCTGGAGGGAGTACGACAGTATGCGAGAGTTTTATCCCAATCTAGATTGGCAAACCAACTTGATTCACGTCTATTACTCGCTTGAGAATCGTCTGTTTCCTTCCATGCTAAATAACCTTTTTCCTGCAAAAAGGTATTGATGCGAACCACTTCTGTTGTAGCTGTAAAACCGTGATCTGAAGCCATAAATACTTGAGCTTCAGAACCAGCAAGTTCTACCAAGCGTTGAATATAAGTATCTAACTTGCGGAAATACTCTAGACACAGTTCCCGCATCCGTTTTTCCCAAGGAGAAGGATTAGCGTTTATCAAAGCAGGATCGAGAAACATCCAGATTTGGTGCTGGAGTTTGTCTACACCATCAAATAATACTGCCATCAAATCGGGATTATCTTCTTTGAGAAGTTTCTCGGCGATTCGGAACCACTGTTCATCGCGGGGGATGTGATAGCGAACCCAGTTTTCTAAATCCTCATCGGTCATTACCTCCAAAGTTTGTTTTTCACGGTCAAAGTCCCAAGCTAATTCCTTGGGATCAAAATCTGGAATTTCCTTGAGGCGATCGTACAAATTTGGTGGAGTTGTGTTGCGACGTAAGTGTTTCCACGGGACAAAACCTGGTACTAAAGCTCCATTAATCGGTAGGGGTGGAGCTGTGAAAGGAAAGTTTAAAGCTACAACAGTGCAATTTTGCCGACTAGCGATCGCCCAAATAGTTTCTGTACGAATATCTCTCGAATCATACAGCGTAAAATAAACATCTTGGGCTGTTTCTTCCGCGCGAATAAAATCATAAACTCCGTGATTTCCAGGTGTACGACCTGTCATAATAGAAACCCAAGCCGGAGGAGTGAGAGGATTGGGAGTAGATAGCAATTTCGCCCGCGCACCCTTTTCCATAAATTGTTTCAAAAAAGGCATGGTCACACCTACATCCGGTAGATCGCGGGTCATTTCATTGATCACGGTAAAAGTCGCACCATCTAAGCCAATAAATAGTGTTTTTGTCATACTCCTCCCTTTAATTGCTTAGAAACAAAATTCACGATTTGCTCTACACTCAGGTCATCAACATAGCGACCATCCTGCATCAATAATTGAGCAAACCCGAATTTCTGTTTGAAATGGTCTTCTATAGCAACAACAAAATGAATGATATCGATAGAAGCAAAGCTGAGATCTGCTACTAACTGGGTTTCGAGACTGATCTCATCTGCTCCCAAATCCCAGTCTTGGATAATGTCTTTGAGAATCTCAATAATGGTTGATTGAATAGGAAGGTCTATAGTTTGCATAAAGAGAAATTGGTCATTGGTCATTGGGCATTGGGCATTGGGCATGGGGCAAACAAGTCAAAAGTTCTTAAGTTTGACTTTTGACTTTTGACTTTTGACTTTTGACTTGTTTTGTCCTCCTTGTCCCTCATTCCCCGATCCCCGATCCCTAGTATTGACAGATAGCCAAAACTTGGTGATCACAGTAAACAAGCTGCACAACATATGATTCACCGTCATAGTTAACAGTGATCCACTGTCCATCGCTGGAAATATGGGTGATTAGCCACTGGGTCAGATCGTTTTGTAGCCTTCTACCTAGTGCTTGAGCTACGGCTTCCTTTGCAGACCACAGTCCAATCATGTGACTGTGCTGTATTTGGGAAAGTTGTTGTAGTTCTGATTCACTAAAGGCAGTAGCAATTAAATGATCGGTATGCACAGAGTCAAAATGTTCGATATGGATACCGATGGATTTTCCTGAGTGCGCGATCGCTGCAGCTACAAAACCTTGAGCTTGACTAATGGCTATATTTGGTAAAACTCCCGCCATCGCCTCTAATTCTGGACAACGGACAACAAGTTTACCTGTGGTAGTGCTGATAACTTCGATATCAATAGGGGCAAGTTGCAAATTAAAGTATTGCTTTGCCCACTGACGGATGGTATCTTTAGCAGCAATGCAACTAATCAACCAATCCGTACGTTCTGTACCTTTTTGTAGTAGATTGTACCAGAAATTTCGTTCTGATTCATCAAGCATCAAATGTGCTAAAACACGTTTCCAAATACTCCAAGAATCATCGAGAAAATGCTCTGGGAAGGGTTCAATCCGCCGTATGAACATTTGAGTTTCTGCTTGCAACCAAGGATCTGATAAATAAGCCATTTGGGGATGCAAGCGACATTGGTAATATCTGTGTGGCACGCTGAAGTAACGATCTTGCCATCCTTCTAAGCGAGCAATTACTCGACCTGTGGTATCAAGAAAATCAAAGCTAGCTTCAGTTTGCCACTCACTAGTAAAATGCATTAAGCCGCGACATAATACCGCACTGTTGGGTGGTAGGGGTGAGACATACTGATGAAATGCCCGTACTTGGAAAGGGAAAACATTAAAATCAGTGCCAAATTGTTCCGAAACCCAGTACCCCACTAATTGTCCAGCAGCATCAAGTAAACCTGCATCGATTTGGAAAACAGGCTGTTGGGTATGACTGAAGAAATCTTCAATGGCGATCGCTTCCAAATCAGCTTCGATACCCTGTAAACCCCATTGGCGAATGTGCTTCACACCTTGGAAACGCGGCCCATGGAACATCCCAGTACAATACAAATCGGTATCAGACCAGCGTGAAGGTGCAGGTCGCTCAAGGTGAAAAGGTAGTGGTGCTATTAATGCTGGAAATTGATGTCCTAGATGTACATGACCCTCAAATACCAAGTGATCGATAGTACTACTTTCCCCTACTTGAAATAGTTGTACCTTAACTTCCCAAGTTTGCGGATCTGGTTGTGGTTGTAATTGGGCTTTGATTTTGAGAGTGAGTTCCCCACGATCAAGAGCCAGCCAGCGATAACCACGCAGATCGTAAAGTCCAACTACAACTTTATCTTGACCCAGCAAATAAACTGCTGCTTCCGCCAGGGTTTCCATACTCACAGTGAACGGAATCACAGGTAGGGGAAACAGGTCTAAACGCCTCTGAGATACTTGACCGCCAATAGTATGGTCGTAGAGAAAAATATCTCGCTGCATATCAAAGCGACGTTGACAGTAAAGATACTGGCTATCCTGTTCTAGAATCTCACCTAACAGGGGGAAAGTTTCATCAAAACTGGATGTTTGCCAATTGTTAATATCTGGTAATGCTAAAGACATATTGACAAAATCGTCATTTTCCCCATTGCCTACACCAGCCAGTTGAGACTGTAGCGCACTCATCACCCGTGCTTGACTATCAAGGAATTCTTGCATCAAGTTAAAGTGATCTAAAACAATTGATAAGTGCTGCTCTTCTTGAAGAGGAGGCGGAGAATGGGAAACGCAGGGACGCGGGGATAGTTCATCTGTCAACCCAAGAGATTCAAATTCTTGCGACGACGGAGAAAAATCCCGATCTGCGTCTCTTCTTCTCTGTGTCTGTGCGTCTTCTTGGTCAGGTTCTGGTAGTTGAATTGTAGGTGGGTTGGGTGGAATTGATGTGATCGCACCCAAATCAGAAGCAGATCCACTTTTGCTTGTTTGCAATTTTTCCCGGACATGATTGACAAAATCGGGTTGCAATTGCATAATCGGCATTGTCAGTTCCAGAACTGGGCTAGATTTTTGGGTTTCCCCAACTTGCATTGTCGAATCTAGGCTCACAGGAGTAATTTGTCGGTGCAAGTACAACGCGCTTGTATCCACACCATTACCATTGACAAACAGCCGTCCTAGTAAATGCTGAATCTGTTCCAAACCAGATACTCGTTGACTGTTGCTGGCTATGGCTTGGTGTTCTCGACCATAAAAAATATCACTGACAAAGCCAGTCAAATTACTACTAGGGCCAACTTCAATAAAATTTTTCACTCCCTGTTCATAAAGTTGGAGAAGTGTTTCTCGAAAACGCACCCGACTAGACCACTGTTGTGCTGCTAACGCCCGAATTTCTCCCGGTTCATCAGGAAAAAGTGCCGCAGTTGCACAACTATAAAGAGGTGTGTCGCCAGACTTGATCTCCAAATCGTTGTAAAATTCCAGAAAAGCAGTTCCTACAGGTGCAAACAAGGGTGTGTGATAGGCACGGTCAAAAGGCAAACGGGTACAGATAGCGCCCATTGCTTGTAACTTATTGGTGGCTGCATCAATATCATTGACACTACCAAATAGAACTACCTGATTTGGACAATTGTCCATCGCCAAATGTAAACGGCCATCAAACTCATCTAATACTTGTTGTAAAATCTCAGGTGCGATCGCCCCAACCGTCAAAAGTGCGCCCTTGGGAATTTTGTTTCCCACCTCTAAATCCAGATAAATCTGATTGAGATGGCGCATTTTGGACATCAATTCCATCCGATCAGACAAGCGAACAGTACCAGAAGCAATCAGTGCTGCATTCTCGCCTGTGCTATGTCCCACCATGACATCACAGTGAACACCCAAATTACATAGCAATTCATATAATGCCATGCTGGCAGTAAAAACCGTTTCAGAAGCGACATCCATACCAAATAGTCGTTGCTGGGCATGGTGACGTTCTGTTTGGGTTAAACTGGTGGGTGGGAGAAAAATCAGCTGGCTGGGTAAACAAGCTCGTCTCTCACTGAAAGTCGCGTCTAAAAAGTCAAACCACTCCCGTACTTGCGGGAAATACAGGCACAAATCAGCCAGCATCTGAGGATATTGCGACCCTTCACCAGGAAATATAAAAGCTGTTTTGCCAGGATTGATATTGGCATCAACTTCTGCATAGTAAATACCATTGCGAGTTTGTAATCTGCTTTTTGCAGAATTTTGTAATTTCTCAACCGCTTGGCTAAGTTTTTGCTGTAATTCTGGAATATCTTTGGCAACTATAGCCAAACGATGGGAAGCGATAGATTGAGTTGATAGAGTGTAGGCAATTTCCGCCAGAGTTACTTGAGAATGATTTTGCAGAACTTGTTGAATTTGATAAATAGACTCTAGCAAAGCTGCTCGATGCTCACCGGAAAACAACAACAATTCTGTAGGCCATTGTTGATGCAATAACTTGGTTGATTGTACAGCTTGGCTGGAATACTCTTCTAAAACCGCATGAGCATTAATCCCACCAAAACCAAAAGAATTGACACCCGCCCGTCTCGGTGTAGAGCGATCGCCATGAATCCAGGGTCGTGCCTGGGTATTAATATAAAAAGGAGTCTTTTCGATTTCTAGGGCAGGATTAACTTCATCACACAATGTTGGCGGCAAAATTTTATGGTATAATGCCAACGCCGTTTTTATTATCCCTGCGGCACCAGCTGCGGGAATGCAATGACCAATCATTGATTTTACAGAACCCAAAGCACACTTAGGTAATTGCTCCTGACGTTGACCAAAAATTTGGGTCAAGGAACGCACCTCTGTTTGATCTCCCAAGGCAATACCTGTACCATGTGCTTCAATCATGCCGACTGTAGTCGGGTCAACACTACTTTCTTGGTAGGCACGTTGGAGGGCTAGCACTTCCCCTTCCAAACGCGGTGCTAAAAGTCCCAAAGCCTTGCCATCACTGGAACTACCCACACCTTTGATCACAGCATAAATGCGATCGCCATCTTTTTCAGCATCGCCTAACCGTTTCAAAACTAAAATTCCCAAACCTTCCCCCAGCAGCGTCCCACTCGCCTTGCTGTCAAAAGGTTTAATATGGCTGCGAGATAAAGCGCCCAGTTGACAGAAAATCATGTTAATTTGCGGTGGCGTTGAAGCATGAACACCCCCCGCTAAAACCATGTCACAGCGATCGCTCAATAACTCTTTCATCGCCAGTTCGACAGCAATCAAAGAAGAAGCGCAAGCTGCATCAATAATGTAATTAGGCCCCATCAAGTTGAGGCGATTAGCAATACGGCCTGTAATTACATTCGGCACTAGTCCTGGTGCCATCTCCGGTGTGAAAGGTGGTAAGCTAGCTTTTAGCTGTTTGCGAATCTCATGTAAAGTATTTTCATCTAAGTCTGGATGCAATTGCCTTAGTAAATCCAACGTCTGATCTACAATCTGACCATGTTGCAATAGCGTGTTGTAGCCCCGATTAATATAAGTCCCACGACCGAGAATAATACCTGTTTTTTCTCGGTTAAAAGGGCGATCAATATAGCCAGCATCTTGCAGCGCTTCCCACGCCAGTTTGAGAGCCAGAAAATGATCTGGTTCCCCACCATCCACCGAATTCGGCATAATCCCAAATTCTAGAGGATTAAATTCCGCTAAATCGCCTAAAAAACCACCTTTACGAGTGTAGATGCGGTCATTTGCCATTGAATCAGGGTCAAAATAAGGCTTTGCCCATTGATCAGGTGCATCCCGAACCGCATTCACTTGATTTAAGATGTTCTGCCAGTACGTACGCAGATCCTTAGCTCCAGGAAATAAGGCAGACATACCAACAATGGCAATGTCGGGAGATGAATTTGACACAATCATAGGTGGCTGGCTAAACGATTCAGAGCAGTGTTGCAAGTACTCTCAATATCCTTGAGATACAAGCGTACATAGCCGTTTTCATCGATCAAAACAGCATCATAATTGAGGCTGTGATCATCAAAGTGATTGACTCGCAAAGCAATCTGGAGTGGGCTATGGGGTATTGATTGACCAAAACGCTTGACGCTACCAAATCGGGTAGGTAAAGCTGTAGTTCCCTGTTGCGATCGCGCCCACACAATCCCTAACTGAGGAGCCACATCAATCAAGCCAGGATCAAATAACCAATTACCCACTGGTTGACTTTTCAACCACGCCGTCGGTCGGCTAGGTATAACGTGAGCATCAATACCCACATTATTTACCCGGTCAATGGCTGTGATTAACTGGAAACGTTGACCATGAAACAGATACGTATCATACGCTACAGTAGATTGTAGCTTTTGTCCGGAAGATAATGGTAAAATTTCGCTTGCCAATGGTTCTTCTAGTTGTGGACGCAGAATTACAGAAGCTCGATAAAATGGCAGATTGAGTTCTGGATCAACAATTTCTGCTGCTATCTGTAAAGATTCTGAATCAGCATGGCTAGAAGCACGAGCCTGAAATAAAACTTTTTTACCTGCTTCCGAATCCAGTACTAAACCCCGCAAAGCTCTGAGTTGACAAACTTCTGTGACTTGCCATTCCGGCCAAGCCGATTGGACAAATTCTGCGAACCACTCTAAAGCCGCAGCAGCAGGTAGAACAGGTTTACCATCTAAACGATGATCTTCTAAATAGGGGTCATTGGCTAGAGAAAAGGTATGTTCGAGGGTGACAGTACCATTGGGTTGTAACTGTGGTGGAGATGGTAATAAAAGATACGCAGATTTAGCCCTTATCCGTTCCCTATTCCCCGTTCCTTGTCCCCCTTGTCCCCCCTGTCTCCCTTGTCCACGCCACGTGCTACAACGCGGGGAACCCGACGCCAGGTGCTTCAAGCCGGGGAACCCATCCAACGCACTGGCTCCGCAACGCAGTGGCTCCCCTTGTCCCCCTTGTCTCCCTTGTCTCCCTTGTCCCCTTGTCCCCGATCCCTGATCCCCGATTCCCGATCCTTCGTAGGCTTCCCAAGGCCCTTCCCCTGCAACCACCTCGGCTTCACCTTTGCGTCCGTAATACAATTCGTCAATAAAGAACTGACGACCTGCGGCTAAGGGGATAGGGACTATACCACGTTCTCGGAATTGACGTTTGACTTCTTGTGAAGCCATCCCAGTGGTATCCCAAGGCCCCCAGTTAATGGCTACAACCCGCGTATTTGACCAAGAGTGATCCATATGCCAAGCAAAGCGATTCATCACTTCATTAGCGGCAGCATAATCAGATTGACCGCGATTACCATAGCGTCCGGCAACAGAGCTAAACAAGACAAGCAACTTCAGGGATTCTGGTCTGAGATAGCGGTACAACAAAAAAGTACTATCTACTTTGGTGTCAAAAACCCGCTCTAAGGATGCGAAGCTTTTGTCAGCAATGAGCTTGTCTTCGATGATACCAGCACCATGAATCACCGCATCTAAGCGACCGTAACGAGTATAAATACTGTTAATTGCAGCATCAAACTCTTCCGCATTTCTGACATCCACTGTTAAATACTCTACCTGGGCGCCAGCTTGACGAAACTGTTTGAGGTTGTTAGCAATGGCGCGATCGCGTAACAAATTCTGTAGTTGTCGCTCTATTTGCATTGGCGTTGGGGTTAAACCCAAATTCCGCGCTTTTTGCAGTAATACTCGCCGCAGTACGGTGATATCTTCAATACCTGCTGTTTCTGCGGTTTCTGCTGCTGGCTCTGCGGCTCTTCCTGTGATTACCAGTGTTAAGCCATATTTTGCTAAATCCTGAGCAATTTCAGCAGTAATTCCTCTAGCCCCACCTGTAACTAAAACTACCCAATTATTGTTTGGAGTTAGCTGTACAGGTTGATTTTCCTTTGTCAAAGTCGCTGTTACAGTGTGGAAAATTGTTCGTTCGCCTTGGGGATAGCCAACTTCTAAACGCCCATTACTGAGTAACTCATTGACAATCTGCTCGGCAATACTAGCAGGAGATAGGCTGTTATCAAAATCAATAGCTTTGGCTCGAATCCCAGACCATTCAGTCACCAAGGTTTTGAGGAAACCAGTATTACTACCGCCTGTAGGTAAACCAGAACCGTTTTCACCTTGACGACCGAAATATCCTCCCAGTAAAGAAGCTGCTACTACACAACCGAGTTGTTTTTCTCCTGCTTGTTGCAAGTCAAAAGCACACAGATGTAGTAATTGAAATAGACTCTTGGACTGAATTTGGGTGATTTGTCGCCAGCCAGTTAGAGTTTCGGGTAGATCAATGACAGCTAGGGGAGCAAGATGTACAATTCCAGTGACAGAACCGTGAAGTTGTCGTAATTGAGCGATCGCTTGCTCTAGTTTTTCTGGTTCAGCTAAGGTAGAAGTGTTGAGGATGGCTGTGGTGGCTCCTTTTTGTTGCAATGCTGTGGCAACATGGGAAGCTACTGATAGTCCATCTTCAGTAATTAGGAATAAACCTGTAAGTGAAGCAAACTGCTGTGAGGGTAAAGCTTCTAACTGTGATTGCATCACGTAGCGTGGGATGCTTGCAACTGAGTTAGAGACTTTCCCAGGCTGTTCTCCTGTGCTGATATTGCCAAAATTTGTTCAACAATACTGTTGAGAGATTTCACACGGGTCAAATTTTCCATGTGTGTCTGGACACTAGCCGCTATGGATTGGGGTAAACTTTTTTGCAGCGCCCCTAAGATTTCGACTCGCTTAATCGAATCAATACCTAGTTCTGCTTCTAAATCTTGGTCTAGTCCCAACATATCTATAGGGTAGCCTGTGCGATCGCTTACTAGTTGCAATAATGTCCGAGTTAGTTCGACTTGATTTAACGATTCACCGACAGATTTAGTCGAGATACTTGCAGTCGTCGCAGGTTTAAGATTTTCTAAAATTTTATCTACAATCCCGTTGAGAGATTTGACTCTAGTCAATTGTTCCATTTGCTGACGAACGCTATCTGCAAGGTTGGCTGGTAAAGCTTGGTTGAATGCTCCCAAAATTTCGACTCGCTTGATTGAATCAATACCTAGTTCTGCTTCCATATCTTGGTCAAGTCCCAACATATCTGCGGGATAACCTGTACGTTCACTGACCAATCCTAATAAAGTCTGAGTTAAACTGGCGCGATCGCTCAAGGGCAGAGTAGAAGATAATGATGCTGGTACTGGGGTTACTGGTTGTGGTGGTGCAACAGGTGTGGTCGGGTGTGTTACACCAGGTAAAACTTGCTCTTGCTTACCGTTAGTGTTAGGTGTCAAAGCATGAGCATAACCATTTTTTGACTGAACAACGACTGGTTGTGGGGCTGCTGGTAAATGATTTTCTGGTTGTCTGCGCTGTGGTATGGGAGTAGTAGAAGGCGCAGTTGTAGCAAGTAACTGACTCATCACCTGTTCTTGGACTGCCAAGAACTTACGCATCGTCTCTTGGTAAGCTTGGTAGGCTTGCAAGATACCTGCTCCTATTGCTGGCTGATTTTGAGGTGTGTTTGCAGGAGCAGGAAAATGCGATGAATTACCATTTAAATTCTGAGCGTTATTTGGGGTAGATTGTATAGCTTTTGGATTCATAGGGATTTCTGGTTTTTGGGTATTGACTGGGGATTTTGCTGATTCAGATTCAGATAATGATGCGATCGCAGCTGTTTGTTGATTTAAGGGTGGTAATTTACCTGTGTAACCAACTGTTTGATTTTGTGGTCTAGCACTACCGCCATTAATTAACCAAGCTGTTGCAGGTAAAGCGGGTTTTTGTGTTAACTCGACCAACTTGGATAGGTTGAGGTCTTTAACATCACGACCATCGAATAAAGCTGTTAACTTGATGTGGACACCACGAACGAACAATGTCCCCAAAGCCATCAAGAAACCACGCAATCCCCCACCTTGTCCATCCAAGGACACAGCAGTATGTTCTTTTTGTGCGAGGATTTGACCGACTAGGTTAGTGAGAATATTTTTTGGCCCCAGTTCGACAAAAATCCGCGCTCCATCGGCATGCATGGTATTAATTTGACTCAAAAACTCTACTGATTTAAGTAAATGTCCGGTTAACTGGCTACGGATATCATGAATATTTGCACTGTAGGGACAAGCTGTAGAGTTGGAGTAAACGGGAATGCGGGGAGAATGCATGGTGACGGTAGCAATTGGCACTGCTAAAGCAGCTTGGGCAGACGCTACCAAGGCAGAATGAAAAGCACCGGAAACTGGCAACATCCGAGCAGTAATCCCAGCAGCGTTTAAACTATCTACTACCTGCTGAACAGCCAGTTTTTCTCCAGAAATTACCGATTGGCGGGGAGCGTTTTGGTTAGCAATCACTACTCCTTCAAAATCTCGGAGGTGCAAGAGTAAATCTTCGCGGCTAGTCTTGACTGCGGCCATGGCTCCGATAGAAGTAGCACAAGCTTGTGCCATCACTCGTCCTCTAGTTGCAGCCAAGTTCAAAAAGTCTTCTCTGGATAAAACTCCCGCAGCGTGGAGGGCGGCGTACTCGCCAAAGCTGTGTCCACCAACCATCACTGGCTCTAGTTCTAGCCTTGCTGCCAAATCCATAAAACCTGCTTCCACCGTACCAATTGCTGGTTGGGCAACACTGGTATCCATGAGCAGTTGATTGTTTTGTTTTTCTGCGTCTTCAGTGTAAGGACTGGGTGGATATACGTACTGACTCAGTAACTTGGGAAAATACTGACGCAGTTGGCGATTTGCAAACTCGAAAGTGTGACGCATTTCATGGAAATACAGCCCTACTTCTCGCACCATGCCAGAATATTGTGACGCTTGTCCTGGAAACAAAAAGGCAATTTGCTGATTGGCTTGGGGTTCTGCCATGCCAAACTGAATGTGAGGTGGTAAGGTTTGGGAGTGACGATTCTCTAAGTAGGCGATCGCGATTTCCAAATCTGTTCGTAACTTTGACAAACTCTCAGCTACAATTGTCAAACAAGTATTCTGGTTCTTTTGTGCTTGGGCGCGTTGAATACAACTGTGAGCAAGATCCTGTAAACGTGGCTCTGCACCATTACTCAGGGCTGTCAGCAATGATTTGGCTGCTTGAATTAATGCAGCGCGGTTTTCGCCACGGAAGACAAATAATTCGCATGGCCATGTATGACTTCCTGGGGCTACAGGTTGCCAATTACCTCGATATTCTTCTAAAACAGCGTGGAAATTTGTACCGCCAAAACCAAAAGCACTGACACCAGCACGACGGGGGTAATCGGGATGGGCTAGCCAGGGTTGGGCTTCTTTGGGTAGATACACTGGGCTTTCGCTATCTATGATTGGGTCGAGGGGTGCATCAACGTTCATATGTGGGGGTTTGACTTTGTGATGCAGTGCCAAAACGGCTTTGATCACACCAGTAATTCCCGCTGTACTCTTAGTATGACCGATGGAGGTTTTGACTGAGCCGATCGCACAGGATTTGGGAGAAGCTTGATTTTCCTTTAAGATACTGATCACAGTTTCTAGCTCTGCTTGATCACCTGCTGCTGTCCCTGTACCATGAGCTTCATATAACCCCAAGGTATTGGGTGAAAAACCAGCTTTTTGGTAAGCACGTCTTAAAGCCCGCATTTGTCCAGCAGGTAAAGGCGCTGTCATCCCCAAAGCTTTACCATCACTGGAACTAGCGACGGCTTTGATTACTCCGTAAATGCGATCGCCATCTCGTTCGGCGTCGGCGAGGCGTTTAAGTACAACGACGGCTAGACCTTCACTAATGGCAATTCCATCTGCTGTTTTGTCAAATGTCCGCGATTTTCCCCGTGGTGAAAGGGCCTGAGTTTTGCTAAAGCAGAAGTAAGCAAAGGGATTTTGAACAGTATCAACTCCACCTGCGATCGCCACATTACTGCGTCCAGTTTCGAGTTCTTTAACTGCTAAATCCAAAGCTGCTAAAGAAGAAGCGCAAGCAGCATCAACTGTGAAATTGTGACCACCAAAATCAAAACGATTGGCGACTCTACCTGCAATGACGTTCAACAACAAACCAGGGAAAGATTCTTCTGTCCATTCTGGTAAACGCTCCCAAACTTCTGGTGAAGTTTTGCCAACCATCCGGGGAATTTCACAACGGGTAGCATATTGCTGACCTAAATCTGCAATCCCACCACCTGCTCCCAGAATCACAGAAGTATGCTCGCGGTCAAAGTTACCAGATTCGTAGCCTGCATCTTCTAAGGCTCGCCGCACTGTCTCCAGTGCCAGCAGTTGTACTGGTTCAATGGATTTTAAAGATTTGGGTGGAATTCCAAAACGCAGTGGGTCAAAAGGTACATCTTCTAGGAATCCACCCCATTTAGAATAAATTTTATCTCTGGCGTTTCGGTCAGGATCATAGTAAAGTCGCCAGTCCCAACGCTGGGCAGGAATTTCTGTAATCGCATCGACTTTGCGGAGAATGTTGTTCCAGAAGATTTCGGGATACTGAGCTTGGGGTAATAATGTCCCTATACCAATAATGGCAATATCTGAGGGACGAGTAGTGACTTCTTCTTCTACATCTTGTTCCACTAATGCAGACATTAACAGCTTAGTACCAATTTCCGATACATCTTGGTGCAATTCTCGCACAGTAGAAACTTGATGGCGCAGAGTCGCAACTTGCCCAATCATATACATGCCATCAGTCAGTTGTTGTGCTTCACCTACAGTTTGCACCTGACCATCTACTGTGCGTTGCAATCCTTTGGAGGCAATGCGTAAGCGTCCTAATGTTAAATTTTCTAAGGTGTCTTTGATTTCTTCTGGTGGATTACCTGCTGCCAGCATTTCTCGGCGTGTGGCGTAAAATTCTTGAGCAAAGGGAGTGACAACACAACGACTAGCATGACCAGGCCCGGTTTCTAAGTTAATCGTGCGGTTACATGCTAGGGCTTGTTCTTGAAATTTCGGGATGATCGCACCACAGGTAACAGCTTCTTGGGTAAACAAATATGCTGTTCCCATCAGCACACCAATCCGCATCCCTCGTTCTACTAAAGGTGCAGCCATAGCGGAGATCATAGCTGCGGAACGGGCATCATGAATACCACCAGCAAATAAAATATGTATGTCTGATTCTTTACCTGGTTTTACATCTGCTAACAAAGTGGCGATCATGCTTTCCCAGAGAACAAAACTACTCAAAGGGCCAACATGACCACCACATTCACGACCTTCAAAAACAAACCGTCTTGCTCCTTGTTCCAGAAACATTTTTAATAAGCGTGGGGCGGGAACATGGATATAGGTAGCAATCCCTTGAGCTTCAAAATGGGCTGCTTGGTCGGGGCGTCCACCTGCAATTAAAGCAAATTTCGGCTGAAATTCTTTCACAGCTTGAATTTGTTCTTCCCGCAAGGCGTGGGAAACAAAACCCAGCATCCCAATCCCCCAAGGTCGATTACCTAATAATTGCTGGGTTTTTTGCAGTAAGCTGCGTACTTGGGAACCACGCATTAATGCTAAGGCTAACAATGGCAGTCCTCCGGCTTGGGAAACTGCATTGGCAAACTCTGCGGTATCGCTCACCCGTGTCATTGGGCCTTGAACTATTGGATATTCTGTGTGATGAGATACTGCTAAAGATGCGTTGGCATCTAAAGGACGCAGTTGTTGGGCTATTTTGAGTTGTTCTTGACTTTGTTGGAGTAATGCTTGAATCAGTTTGCCAGTTGTGGGGTAGCGATCGCGCAATGTTGCTGCTAATCCTACTGCTTGTCCCATTGGCCAAGCAAGTTTTCCTGGTTCACCCCAACCGATTAACGGTTGGGCTTGTTGCTGCCAATTTTGAACACCACCACCAGAAGCATCGTTTTCGACTTCTATTTGCTCGGCAAGTTGCTGTAGGTTGGCAATTACTGGAAAGCCTGGACGAGACAACACACGACAAGCACGATTGAGCCTTTCGCCCAATACTACCGCTTCTTGACCATTGAGATTACTTAGATGACGTTGCCATTCCTGGGGTAGAGGCGATTCTGGCATCAAACACAGTTGGTCATCTAATACTACACCAGCCGCTCCGGAGGCGCGGCAAGCTGCTGCTGTGTGAATCCCAATTCCGCCTTGTACATAGACTGGTCTTGACTGAATGCTTAAGAGTTTCTGCAATAAAATAAAAGCGGAATCTTCTCCTACCCAACCTCCGCTTTCATGTCCACGAGCCACCAAGCCATTTATACTGATATTTTGTGCCTGGGAATCTAAAGCTTGAGCCTGTTCGACATCTGTAATTTCTAATAATAATTGACGCGATCGCCCTGTTGGCAATGATGCTACAACTTCTTCTAATGTGTTTGGATGCCAACCAGATAGAATTAACCAGTGAGGTTGATTGGTCAGACGTGTTAACAGTGCATAGCTAGAAGCAACCTGAGCAGCTGATAAACGTAGCCCTATAGATTGACTAGGATTAATTAAATCCAATAGTTGGTCTAAATTATCACTTGCTTGTTTTGGATTACGACAAAATTCTTGGTCTAGAATACCAATACCACCTGCACGGGTGGTAGCAACAGCTATACCAGGGTGGACAAGATCAATAGGACTTATAGATAAACAGATAAATTGACTCATAAATTTCAGGATAAGTAAGTACTGATATTAATTACATACAAATACATGATTTGTTTTAACTTTTTGTACTTTTAAACACCAAGTATTAAAAATTAATTTTGTATAATTGAAAGAATAAAGTGCCAAAACTAAAAAAAATTTCGTGTAAATACTTAATCAAAACTTTACTGAAACTAAAAATTTCAAAAACGTTTCAAAGGTACAGTATATACTGTTACTGAAACCTGGTTTTTAAAGTATGTGTGATCTTTTTGTCAAAAAAATATATATAGTTAAAAACTCAGGTGTTGGTAAATCCGTATTACAAATCTTGAAGATCACCAAAATCTCAAACTTGGTGAAATAACTCCAAGGTTGAGGCGATGAATTAGGTAGTTACCAACAATTAGTATGGAATTGAGTAAGCGTCAGCACCTCGGTGTTACTGTATGGTTTACCGGCTTGAGTGGTGCAGGTAAGACCACAATTAGCAGCACTTTAGAGAAAATATTGCGTTCCCAAGGCTACAAAGTTGAAATGTTAGATGGAGATGTAGTGCGCCAAAATCTCACTAAGGATTTGGGATTCAGCAAGAAAGATCGAGATGAAAACGTGCGCCGTGTGGGTTTCGTTGCCAATCTGCTGTGTCGTAATGGTGTAATTGTCTTGGTTTCAGCGATTTCACCGTATCGAGACGTTCGCGAAGAAATGCGGCAGCGTATTGAAAATTTTCTTGAAGTTTATGTGAATGCGCCACTAGATGTATGTGAGCGCAGAGATATTAAAGGGCTTTATCAAAAGGCTCGCTCCGGGCAAATTAAAAACTTTACCGGGATTGATGATCCCTACGAACCACCATTAAATGCAGATATAGAGTGTAGAACCGATTTAGAAAGTTTAGAAGAAAGTATATCTAAAGTTTTGGTCAAGCTAGAAGAGAGGGGCTATGTACAAGTTTACTCCCAGCATCAAACGGTTGAAGCAAGATGAATCAACAGTTTTGACTGAGCAAGAGCGATTGCAACTGAGTGCGGCTTTAGCTAAAGAAGGACGTTTTAATGAAGCTTTAGCAGAATTGACAACAGTTCTACAAACAAATTCCCACTCGGTTCATGCTCATTTAGCTGCTGGAAATATTCACCTTAAACAGAAACATCACCAGGAGGCTTTGCATCATTTTCTGACGGTAATGCAAATAGATCCTTTGATGGCTGAGGCTCCACTAAATGTCGGACGTGTTTATTTAAAACAAGGTAAGTTGAGTCATGCTTTGGAACAATTTGAGAATGTTCTCAATTTAGATCCCAAGTCTGCGCCAGCTCAGGTGGGTATTGCTCAAGTGTGTATGGAGCAAAAGCAATATGATGCTGCCATGCAGAGATTGAGAATAGCTTTGAGCTTAAATCCAGAGATGTCTCTAGCTCACTTACTGATGGCAGAAGCATATAAAAACAAAGGGAAGTTATCAGAAGCTATCACGGAATTAAATCATGCTTTGAGTTTAAACCCTAAATTTGTGCTTGCCTATATTAAGTTGGGTCGTATTTACTTAGAAAAAGAGGAATATAAAGCCGCTAGAGATGCATTTGAACAAGCGATTCAACTTAACCCGGCTATACCTGCTGCTAGGTTAGGGCTAGCAGAGACTTTGATTCAAGAAAACAAATTAAAAGAAGCTGCTGAAGTGATCAGTAATCTTCCCAAGCTTCAACGGCTAAATGGTTAAGTAGTTGGACAAAATTAAATTCATTCGTGGAGATAGGGAACTCTTAACAGAAAACAGGGAACACAGGAAAAATCTGTGTAATCTGTGTAATTATAACTAATAGTGTCTGAGTACTCAATCAAAGCGTATTAAGCGGCTTTAGCCTTTTGAATCAGGTTATTAAGCAGCTTCAAGTATCAGCATGATCTTTGCATATATTTATTTTTATTTACTAAATTTTTCCGGTTTCAGCTTTTCAATCGATGAACCCAGTACTGCTGGGTCTTTTTTTGCTGGAGAGTGATTACGATGTTGGTGCGATCGCTTTCTATACCTGTGCTACTGGCTGCATGTGGTGAGCGAGTCTGGTGTAGGTTGCATACTTACAGGATTTTCCAGGGATCTATTGCTTTTGCAGCGATCGCTTATCTCATAACATAATGTATTTGTGAATTTACCATAGCAGTTTGCTATTGAGTAGAATACACTCAAATTATGCGATCGCATCAGACATATTAATAGTTATCAGCTTCCTGAGATATTCGAGAGAAGCACACACCTTATTTTGGTCAAATTGCCATTGTGTGAACCTGTCACAAGTTTGATTGACATATAATTTTAGTGAAACTACGCTTAACAAGGATTTGATAACTGTGCGTAATGATTTAAAAGATTTAGAAATAAGCCTCAGTGAACTACAATATTTGACGAATTTACCTGTTAAGGATGAGCTAGTAATTATTATTAACCCTATCAAGAAAACACTCCAAAGTTTCATCGATAAAGCAAAAGGCCCAGAGGGGGCTACTACGATATTTATCGGCATTACTATATCATTCGTGAGCTATCTTGCATTTGATGTACTAGCTAAAAGTTTTATGAGTGAACTATTCATGCCATCTTGGCTTTTATTTATTATTTGTATTAGTTTGAGTGCTGCTATGACACAATTAATATTATATCTAATTTGGAAACAAAAAAATAGAGTATTAAAAACTAACATTACACCTTCCCTTCAGACACTATTAATGGATGTTGATAAATATAATTCTGTTATTAAAGCAATAGATATAAATGATCAAATAGAAGCAGTTGGTAATGTCGGGGTAACTATCAAAGAAAGAAGTAAGGTTATAGAAGCATTACAACTCACAAAAAATGATCTGATACGTGCTTTAAATACAGAAAGAATTTTGCGAGAAAATCGGAATTTTATTATTCGTAATTCTGAACTATTTATGAATAATTTAGCTGCTTTAACAGCTATGCAAGTTCCGGAACAAGCGAGTGAACATGGAAGGTTATTAAATGAGGCTTTACAGATTGCCTTGGATGTTCAACATGAGATGAAACGTTTACATAACCAGCATTAAATTTTATACATATAGTCAAATTACTTCGTAGCTACTGATACCTCATCACCCATGACTAAGTGTTAAATTTACTGCTAAATAATATCTGAGATTAGTGTGATTTTTTTCAATGTATTTCTAATAAAAGACTATATATTCTGATGAAATAGAGACAAACTAACTTATGCGTTTGTTTCAGATTTTTTTGTGATTAACCGTCCTATTTTCCTGTTTGTCTTATTGTTCTCTGTAGATGGAAATGAAGAACCTTGGATCGTTAGGGAGCATCTATGGAGAACAATGAAGGCGATCGCGGTAGTGGTAGATTAAATTGCTAAACAAATGAACCATAATCCATCTAGGTATCCATGATGGTAAAGGCTATTGTTTGGGAAGCAATAGGATTTTATTTTGGCATTTTGGCAACAATTCGGATTGAATAAAAAGTACAGTAAGTTAGCAATCCGTTCTTGCACAAAATTAGCGCGAATTGCAAAAATTCCTCCCCTGCTTAGCCACAGGGGTCTTTTATTGGGAATTTGACTAAAGTTAGAATTAAATTCTCAAATTAAAACAGAAATATAATCAACGGCATTTAGTTTTCTAAGATAATATTTCAGGTAAAAATTATAAATGTTACCCAAATACTCGGTTGCTTTTGGCATTTTGGCATATGTGTAGATTTAAAAGCGAGTATTTTAGAGAAATCATAAATCAAGTGCAAGAGTGTCAAACTACAGGATTCCCGGAATCACCTCCGGGAATTTTTATTTTTAACACATGAATATTATCTGGAACATGGGTGTAGGGTTATAGGAAGAATCATATAAGTACACCAATTTGAAAAAAGAATACGATAGATGGACTTACAAAACTCTTATGCACCAAAGAGTTTCCCAATCCGTCTTGAAAAGCTTTGAGCCACGAGTACGGCGTGTAGACGCCTGTAGGGCGGCTTCTCGTTAGAGTGGAGCTTACGCTCACGGAGGAGGAGATTGATTTTCAGCTTCGCCACCAAGCATAATCATCCAGAGGGTTGAAACTGCGAGCCTCCTTCGGAGGAGCTTCGCTAACGCCATGCAAGTAGACGCAAAGCGTCTACAAACTTTTCGCAAAATCTAAAATCCAAACCAAAATAGTATAATCTCACTTTTTGATGACGCCTGTTGGGCAGCAGGTTTACCATAAAAAAGTGTTAACTAAAATAATTAACTAGCGATCGCTTATCAACATGGAATGGAAAGAAATCTCTGGTAACTGGGTGTTGATTCCCCCAAAACCTACGGGTATAATTCATTTCCTCGGTGGTGCTTTTGTAGCTACAGCACCACACATTACTTACCGTTTGTTATTGGAAAATATAGCAGATAAAGGCTTTGTGATTGTTGCTACACCGTTCGTAAATACTCTCGATCATACAGCGATCGCAAAACTTGCCCTTCTCAACTTTGAACGTACCTTACTACGCTTAGAGGACAGAGAAATACTAGGTAAAAAATATCTTCCTGTTTATGGACTTGGACACAGCATGGGATGCAAACTGCATTTACTGATTGGTAGTCTTTTTCCGGTAGAACGTGCTGGTAATATTCTCATCTCTTTCAACAATTATGCAGCACGAGATGCAATTCCTTTAATAGAACAGTTTAATTCCACATTTAAGTTTAATTCTAATTTTGCTGTTGAATTTACTCCTTCACCCTTAGAAACCAAGCAGTTAATACAGGAAAATTATAGTGTCCGTCGTAACTTATTAATTAAATTTAACAATGATACGATTGACCAATCAGCACCTTTAGCTAAACTACTTCAACAGCGCTTTGGAGAAATGGTGGCAACACAAACACTCCAAGGAAATCACCTCACGCCATTAGGACAAGATGTTAAATGGCAAACTGGTGAAGACTTTAACCCCTTGGATGCGATCGGACAATGGTTCAAACAAGAAGTATATCGTGACCTACAGCAGCTCAAGCGTACTATCCTTTTTTGGCTTAACCCAGTATCGCCGCTATAGTAAGGGGTGTGGGGCATGGGGCATCGGGCATGGGGCATCGGGCATTGGGAAGAGACTTGTTAAATCATTCTCCCTTGTCTCCCTTGTCTCCCTTGTCTCCCTTGTCTCCCTTATCTCCCTTATCTCCCTTGTCTCCCTTCCAATCCCCTATCCTTGCCTATTGCCTTCTTAGCCTATGTTTCAAATTCTAGTAATTGACGATGATCCAGCAGTTCAGATACTGCTGAAAAGAATGCTGGAAAGACAGGGTTATAAGGTTGTTGCTGTTAACAACGGTGAGGAAGGAATTAAACAGGCTTCTATTGGCAATCCTGCATTGATTATTTGTGATTGGATTATGCCAGGAATGAGTGGACTAGAAGTTTGCCAGCGCATCAAAGCAGATCCCAAATTATCCACTACATTTTTCATTCTGTTAACATCTCTCGATTCGATCGCTGATCGCGTTAAAGGTTTAGATGCTGGCGCTGATGACTTTATTACTAAACCAATCGAGCATAATGAATTACAAGCACGGGTGAGAGCAGGATTACGTCTGCATCAGTTAAGTCGAGATTTGCAAACTCAAAAACTAATGTTAGAGACTGAGTTGGCAGAAGCAGCAGACTATGTGCGATCGCTGCTTCCTTCTCCAATGACCAAACCGTTTAGTATTGATTTTTGCTTTATTCCCTCACGGCAACTAGGGGGTGATTGTTTAGATTATTACTGGCTTGATCCTGATTATCTGGCAATTTATTTATTAGATACTGCCGGACATGGACTCAGAGCGACTCTGCCTTCAATTTCTGTATTCAATTTACTGCGATCGCGCGCTCTTAAAGGTCTGAATTATTATCAACCAAGTGAGGTATTAAGAGCATTAAATGATACTTTTCAGATGAATTACCAAAATGATAAATACTTTACTATTTGGTACGGTGTTTATAATCGTGTGCAGCGTCGATTAATTTACTCTAGTGCAGGTCATCCACCTGCAATTTTATTATCTCCTACATCGACCAATCCTAACGAAGTTCAACTTTTGAGAACTCCAGGTATGCCAGTCGGAATGTTTCCACAGGTAAAATATGCTGATGGTTTTTGCAATATAGAAAAAAATAGTACTCTTTATATTTTTAGTGACGGTGCCTACGAAATCACCAAATCTGATGGTACGCTTTGGGGTTTAGATGCTTTTATCAAAATGCTAGTTCGGCTACAGCATCCTGTAGGTTGCCAAGTTAACCATATTATCCAACAATTAATTGCTGTGAATCCACAAGAAGTTTTCGATGATGATTTATCTATACTACAAGTTAATTTTAATTAAATTTTTAAATTCAAAAATATCGATTGATTTTATTTAATAAAATAATATTTTATAAAACTTATAATATAAAATCCTATTCTTCATCCTGAAACTAATTGATAACTTAATTCATATTTTCTTGGCTATTAATATATTTATGAAATTCATCTTGATTGGCAAAAATTTCAAAAACCTTGTCCATGCCTGTCAGTTCAAATAAAATTCTAATCTGTTCATTAATAGAACATATAACCAGCCTGGTATTAACTGCTCGCAAAGCTTTAAAAGCTAATACTAAAGCACCAAGACCAGAACTATCCATAAACGTCACATCTTTAAAATCAACTAATACAGTTTTTGCACCACTTTCTAGCTCTGTGGTAATTTTGTCGCGAAACTCCTGTGATTTAGTAGCATCTAGAATTCCGTCTACTTGAATAACTTTGACTGAATTAATCATTATTTCCTACTATTAGAATAATGTCCTAAATTTAGCATGATATTACCAAGTATAATTGGTAAGAATGTTTGTTGCCATATTCAAGTATTACACCCAAAATAATATCTATGAAATTGTCTGCTAAAATACTTATTTGTCTTAGAGGGATTAACGTCTTATTAGTGTTAGTATTCCCGGAATTTTCTACGTATCAACAGTAGGCATATTTTTCTGTTGTTTACAGGGGACTTACCTTGGCTCGATAAAGTAACTTGTCACCTTGGCGATAACCAATGTAGCGTACTCTGACAAGATCTCCTGGTTGTGCAGTACCATCGAGCAATTGATGTAGCTGAGGATCGTAGGGTATTTCTGCTCCAACAGATGCGATCGCTTCTATTCCCCAATTCTGCAAAAGTCTTTCTAGCGGTTTTTGTACCAATGGCACAATGTTGACAGCACTTAGCTGAGGATTTTCTCGTGCTTTCTGAGCTGCTGTAGGAAACTGCAATAATAAAGATTCCAGCAGTTGTAAACTTGACTGCTGGAACTCTTGCTGCAAACTCAAGCGCTGCTGTTGTAGTTGTAATTGCAGGCGATCGTACTCTGTCTTTAAGTCTGTGATTTGTTGTGATAATTCTTCAGATGCGGCTTTATTTGGTAATAATTCTTGCCCAGAAAAAGTTGCCACTAATTCCTGTAATGAAATCTGGAGTACCTGCGACAGCTTGAGCATTACATCTACACGCATCTGCTCAACTCCCAACCGTCGCAGCCGCAAAATTTGTCGTTCTGAAACGCCAGCAGCACGACTCAGTGTTTTATAACTAGAAACACCTACCCGTTGCATTAAATCTTGTAACTTTTGAGTGAAATCAGTTTGGGGCATTGGGCATCGGGCATTGGGCATCGGGCATTGGGCATCGGGCATTGGGCATCAGGGATTGGGCATTGGGCATCGGGCATTGGGCATCGGGCATTGGGCATCAGGGATTGGGCATTGGGCATTGGGCATTGGGCAAACAAGTCAAAAGTTCTTAAGTTTGACTTTTGACTTTTGACTTTTGACTTTTGACTTGTCTTGTCCCCCTTGTCCCCGTTGCCCCTTATCCCCAAAGGGGGCCCCACCTTCCCCGTTCCTCATTCTTCTAGTAAACTTCTCAACATCCAAGCTGTCTTTTCATGTACTTGCATCCGTTGAGTTAACAAGTCGGCTGTGGGTTCGTCGTTTACTTCTTCTACTATCGGAAAAATAGAGCGTGCAGTCCTGACGACAGCTTCTTGTCCTTCTACTAGTAGGCGAATCATGTCTGTGGCTTTGGGAACTCCAGAGGTTTCTGGTATGGAACTAAGTTTGACAAATTCGCTGTAGGTTCCTGGTGCAGGATAACCCAGTGCTCTAATTCTCTCAGCAATTAAATCAACTGCCAAGGCCAGTTCTGTATATTGTTGCTCAAACATCAGATGCAATGTTTGGAACATTGGCCCGGTGACGTTCCAATGAAAATTATGAGTTTTTAGATACAGGGTGTAGGTATCAGCTAGTAAACGAGACAAGCCTTCGGCAATTTTTGCTCTGTTGGTTTCGTCAATACCGATGTTTACTGGTAGAGATTGCATAGTTTTCTCCTGGTTTAGTGATTGGTCATTAATTATTGTTCATTTGTTGATGCCAATGACTAATGACTTAGACGCGCCTTCTTTGGCTTCAAGGAAGAGTAGGACAAATGACTATTATGCTAAATGCTTCATTAACACACTTTTGGGTGCTTTGCGGACTCTGGCTAAAATTGTTTCTTTGCCTAAACGTTGGCAAGCTTCATAACGATGGCAGCCAGAAAAGCCATAAAATTGTCCATCCACTTCTATCACGTCTATTGGTTCTTGCTGTCCAATTTCACTAATTGATTCCATTAAAGCTTGGACTTTGTTGAGATCGTTCTGGCGTGGCAAGGGTCGCCTGATCTGATTTAAAGGTATTTCTTGAACTCTTACCATATCTTAAGTGTTTCCCAGTTATCTATATAAATCATAATCGTTATGAGTTTACTTTGCAACTATTTTGTTAAAAGAGTTTAAAATATAGCCAACATCAATAGCCAAATAACCTCATAATGCGACTACACTACAAAGGAAA
Organism: Fischerella muscicola SAG 1427-1 = PCC 73103; assembly: GCF_000317245.1. GTDB lineage: Bacteria > Cyanobacteriota > Cyanobacteriia > Cyanobacteriales > Nostocaceae > Pelatocladus > Pelatocladus muscicola_A. The sequence goes on along the minus strand of NZ_AJLJ01000195.1, from coordinate 8,814 downwards.
TTCGTCTTCTAATTCATAAAGATGATACTGCCTGCGGATCTAGTTATATGAAAATATCGCTCTGGCGTTGTTCGTATACTGTACTGACAACATTTTGTTTATTGGGCTTGACAGCGGCATCGCGTCCTCAAGGATTAGCAAATGATGTAGAACTGCGAGTTGGGATTGTGCAGCGCTTTGGAGATAATCCCAAAGAACAGTTGCTACTTGAACCCACAGAGGGCGATCGCTTACAGTTAAAATTCCAAAAAGGTAATAACCGGCAGCAAACTCTGGTTACAAATAAACCAATCAAATTAGAAGTGACGATGCAACCTTTAGTGGAACCAGCAGTTGAGGAACGGGTGGTGCTGGGAACCTACCGGACTTATGAAACAGCTGAAGATAGTGCGAAAAATTGGCGCTCCAAGGGTATAGAAGTAGAAATCACTCAACCAGAACGTTGGCAAATATGGGCAAAACGGGATGTTTACAGCACTCCTTTGCTACGTCGCTTACTATTAGAAAGCTTGCAAGCTGCTGGCAAATCTAAAGTGCTGATTGATACTAAAACTCCGCCAACAATACCACAAGTGAGCTGGGTAATAGATGGCAAACGTTACAGTGATGACAATTTAGAAATAACCAGCAATAAGAATTTAATTCAGGTAAACGAAACTAATAAACCACAGAATGCCCGACTTTACGCTGGCAGCTTACAGTTACAATCAAATGCTTATGGTACTTATACTTTAGTGAATATAGTACCTTTAGAAACATACTTACGTGGAGTAGTACCCTATGAAATAGGTACAAAAGCCCCAAAAGCCTCAATGGAAGCACAGGCGATTATTGCTCGTACTTATGCTCTGCGAAATATACATAGATTTGAAGCAGACGGGTATCAATTATGCGCTGACACACACTGTCAAGTTTATTATGGATTAAAAGGAGCCACTGCCGCTACAGATCAGGCGATCGCTACGACACGAGGTATGGTGCTGACCTATCATGACGAGTTGGTAGACGCCCTTTATTCTTCTACCACTGGCGGTGTGACAGCTGCTTTCAGCGACGTTTGGAATGGAGATGATCGTCCTTATCTGCAACCCATAATTGATTCTCCCAGCAATATTTGGAACTTGCCAGGGCAAAATCTCGCAGATGAAAACAACTTCCAGCGATTTATCAACCTGAAAAAGGGGTTTAATGAAAGCGAGTGGGATCTGTTTCGGTGGCGTAGAGAAACCAAACTAGAAGATATCACCAAAGGTTTACAAAAATTTCTGAAGGTAAAAAATAGCCCTTATGCTAAATTTAAAACCATCAAGGGGATGAAAGTAGTAGAACGCAGCAGAAGCGGACGTATTCTCAAACTAGCTGTTGACACAGAAATCGGCACATTTTACCTATACAAAGATGAAGTTCGTAGTGCCTTTTTTGCTCCGGTAAGTACATTATTTTACCTGCAACCTCTCAACAAAGGTCAACCGGGGCTTTGGGGATATGCCTTCGTTGGCGGTGGGCTGGGACACGGAGTTGGTTTGAGTCAAACAGGCGCACAAAATCTAGCTCAATTAGGTTGGTCGAATGCAAAAATATTAGAGTTTTACTATCCTGGCACTCAAATTCACGTCCTTGACAATAGTATTAAATTGACGAACAGAGATTTTTAGCCAAAGACCATTCAACTAGAGGTAGTTTAAACTAGTAAAAGAGGGCAGCTATGCTGTAGGTAAAAAGCTTGTACAGCAAGCTTTTTGTCTATAATGTTTAGATGCGCTAAATAATCAAGCGAATAAGGCAGGAACGCAATTTTATGCATTTCCTGCCGTTTTGCCAAGATACAACTTGACTTTTTGCCAAATTTAGGTGTTTGGGGCAGACACAAAAGAAGAAGAATTTTTTGTCTGTCCTGCTTTTTTTTCCCTATTTGTAGGGCATCGATGACTCTTGCAAGAGATGTAGATGTGAGGCGCCTAAGTTTTAGTAGAGTTCTTCTTCTTTGTGGGTTTCGATGGTGCAGTCTCCGGTTGGATAAGCAACACAAGTCAGGATATATCCAGATTCCATTTGGTCATCATCCAAGAATGACTGATCAGACTGGTCTGGAGCAGAACCAGACACAAGCTTACCAGCACAGGTGGAACAAGCACCAGCACGGCAAGAGTAGGGCAAGTCCAAACCAGCATCTTCAGCAGCGTCTAGAATATAGGTATCGTCGTCACAGTCAATGGTTGTATTCAGCCCTTCAGCTTCACTAACGAGTGTAATTTTGTAAGTTGCCATGCAGTAATCCTCTCTTTTGCAAGCGGCAGTATAAGTTATCTTGAAGCAAACACTGCGGCTAGTCCTATAGGATTAGTCGGTTGTGATATTTTGCTTCACTTCTGATACTACGAGAAAAAGAAAAGGATGTAACCGGAATTTCAAGGGGATTAGTAATGAAATTTAGTTACTTGCTAACAATAAGTTTTACTTATAAAATAAACCAGCTATTAGTTAAATTATTAGATAAATTTATGAATTTGAAAAGAAGCTTGAATGTGTAGATAAATCGTCCAAATTTGCTGACTAAGTTCTCATCATACTAAGGTCTGAGTAAATTACAACTAAATAGCAACCAATATTTAGGAGATTCAATTGCTTTGCTCTAAAACTAATGGTTGGGTCTATATTATTAATTCTCAAGGGTGACTAAGTTCGTAGTCAGGACTTTAGTCCTTAAAATTGAGCGATAAATCGCTCACTACGAACCCTTTAGAATTAATGGGACAGACCACTAGTTAGAAATGGATGAAAAAAAGTGCGTATTGGTTTAGTTGGTACTGGGTATGCGGCAAAGCTACGTGCAGAAGCATTGATGGATGATGAGCGATTCTCCAAAGGAGACGCTACGCGAACGCACTTAGTTGCTGTTGCTGGGAACACACCCACAAAAACAGTAGCCTTTGCTGAGGAATTTCAATGTCAAGTCATGAGTTCTTGGTCAGAACTCGTCACCAGAGATGATATAGATTTAGTCATAATTTGTACTGTAAACCGAGATCATGGTGCGATCGCAGCATCAGCACTCTCTAATGGGAAACACGTAATTGTTGAGTATCCCTTAGCCTTAAGTGTAATTGAAGCAGAGAAACTCATTACCCTAGCAAAAACCCAAAATAAACTCCTACACGTAGAACATATCGAACTTTTGGGCGGTGTGCATCAAGCTCTGAAGCAAAATTTACCAAAAATCGGGCAGCCTTTTTTTGTCCGCTACAACACTATTAAACCTGAACATCCCGCACCTCATAAATGGACTTACAATCATGAATTTTTCGGTTTTCCCTTAATCGGAGCGTTGTCAAGATTACATCGCTTGACTGATTTATTTGGTCAAGTTCTGACAGTCAATTGTCACAATCGTTTTTGGGCAAGGGAAACAGAATATTATCAAAGTTGTTTCTGCGTAGCTCAGTTGAGTTTTAGTAGTGGACTGCTAGCACAAGTGATTTATGCTAAAGGCGAAACTATGTGGCAACCAGAACGTAGATTTGAGGTTCATGGTGAAAAAGGAGGATTAATTTTTGATGGTAATACTGGAGTGTTAGTCAACGCAGAAGAAACCATACCCATAGAGGTTGGTAGTCGCCGAGGATTATTTGCTAAAGATACAAATATGGTGTTAAACCATCTTTTTGATGGCACTCCACTGTATGTTACTCCAGAGGAAAGCTTGTATACTCTTAAGGTTGCGGATGCAGCGAGGCGTTCTGCTGAAACCGGGTTAACCGCAGTTGTCGATGAATGAAGATAATTAAAATCTTATGAAAAATCAAACTATTGTAATTTTATCCCAAAGAGAACTAGAGAAAATGCGTAAGGCTGGTCAGTTGGCAGCCGAACTTTTACATCATTTGGAACCAATGGTGAAACCAGGAGTTAGCACTCTGGAAATCAACGATGAAGCAGAACGGTGGACACAGGCTCATGGAGCCAAAAGTGCGCCTCTTGGTTACAAAGGCTACCCAAAGTCAATTTGTACCAGCATCAATGAGGTGGTGTGTCACGGTATTCCTAATGCCAAGCAGATTCTGAAGGATGGTGACATTATCAATATTGATGTGACATTGATAGTAGATGGTTATCACGGCGACACATCTAAAACATTCTTTGTTGGTACACCCTCACCTCTAGCCAAAAAATTAGTCGAGGTGACACAAGAATGTCGTGACAGAGGTATTGCTGAGGTGAAACCAGGCGCACGTATTGGAGATATTGGTGCTGCAATTCAGGAATATGCTGAGTCCGAGGGTTTTTCTGTAGTCCGAGACTTTGTTGGACACGGAATCAGCAATATTTTTCATACTGCACCAGATATTCCCCATTACGGCACACGAGGCAAAGGCAGAGTACTCAGACCTGGTATGGTATTTACTATCGAACCGATGATTAATGAAGGTACTTGGGAAGTTGAGGTTTTAAGCGATGGCTGGACTGCTTTAACACGCGATCGCAAACTTTCGGCACAGTTTGAGCATACAATTGCTGTCACAGAAGATGGTGTGGAAATTCTGACATTGCAGAAACAGTACGCCTAGAATTTTAACGTGACGCGGAAGTCCCCACCTTCAACGCTTCTTAAGGTGGGGAGTGAGCGGGCGACGACGAAGACTCGTTAATGAGGATAAAAGACTCGTTAATGAGGATAAAAGACTCGTTAATGAGGATAAAAGACTCATTAATGAAGATAAAAGACTCGTTAATGAGGATAAAAGACTCATTAATGAAGATAAAAGACTCGTTAATGAGGATAAAAGACTCATTAATGAGGATAAAAGGCTCATTAATGAAGATAAAAGGCTCATTAATGAAGATAAAAGGCTCATTAATGAGGATAAAAGACTCGTTAATGAAGATAAAAGACTCGACGACAGAGATTCTAATTAATTAGACACAGGACTTACACAACAATTTCCCAAATCCTTAATTTATGGAACTACTAGTCCACCACATTGATTTTGATAGGTTGGCCAGATCCCCGACTTTTTAAAAAAGTCGGGGATCTAACCCCTCGCAACCTGTCAAAACTTATGTGGTTGAGTACTACCCGTAGGGCTTCTGGTAAGAGTACGCCAGTCCCCCTACTCTTACGAGCTGCGGTGTACGCACAAGTCAAAAATTTTCATGTTGAAACTGTATCCCGTCTAGAACTAAAGTTCCAGGCTAATAGCTTAAGTCCACTCAAGTGGACTAGAACAAACTTTTTTTCGAGTCCTCTGAAGAGGACTTGCGCTATGAAACTCGGAATTTATTCCGAGGCACAGATGCTCAACCTAGATTTGTGTGTACACCGTAGCTTTTCAAGGCTAGGGGGTCGAAACGCTGTTTAGCAACTTTATAAGACTTGTGTGTACACCGTAGACTCTTACCTTGAAGCCTATGAGCGCGTCTACGTGACGGAAACCGCCAAGACGGGCAAGACGCCAAGAGTTCGTAGTAAGCACTTTTAGTGCTTAAATGAGGACTAAAGTCCTCACTACAAACCTATCAAAATGGGTTTTTTCTCACTCTTCTTTGCTACACTGCTTGCAGTCTTTCTGCTACCAAATTTTATGGTTGCTGCTCAAACTTCTGTGATTACTCCCAATGAAAACCTAGTTGTCGAGGGAATTCCACCAATTCCAGCAACACTAGCACAAACGGTTGAGCGCTACACTAATTTTCGTTCTGCTGGTCTTTCTAGTTGGCATCCGAACCGACGCGAGATGTTAATATCAACACGCTTCGCTGATACTTCTCAAGTGCATTTGGTCAAGTTCCCTCTTGGTAGTCGCCAGCAAATGACTTTCTTCCCAGAACGGGTTGGAGGAGGAACTTTTCAACCAACCCAGGGCGATTATTTTGTTTTCAGTAAAGATATTGGTGGTAACGAATTTAACCAGAATTATCGTTATGATTTAGCGACGGGTGACATTACCTTATTGACCGATGGTAAGTCCAAAAACAGCCGGGGTGTATGGTCTAATAATGGCGATCGCATGATTTACACCTCGACTCGCCGCACAGGACAAGATAATGATTTTTACATTATTGACCCGGAAAATACTCAGAGTGATAAGTTACTCGCACAAGTTGCTGGTGGTGGTTGGCAACCATTAGACTGGTCGCCTGATGACCGTCAAATGCTGGCAATAGAATATATATCTGTTAATGAAAGTTATCTGTGGTTGGTAAATACTAACTCTGGCGATAAAAAATTAATTACACCCAAGGGAGGCAAAGAGAAAGTTTCCTACGGAGGTGGTGTATTTAGCAAAGATGGTAAGGGTTTATATGTAACGACTGACCGTGATTCAGAATTTTATCGGTTGGCGTATGTTGATTTAGCTACATTACAACACACCTATCTGACTAACAACATTCCTTGGGATGTAGAAGATTTTGACCTGACAAAAGATGGAAAATACCTAGCTTTTGTGACTAATGAAGATGGGGCAAGTAAACTACATTTATTGGAAACAGCAACTCAGCAAGAAAAGCCTTTACCTCAATTACCAGTAGGGCAGGTATACGGTATTACCTGGCATCCTAATAACGAAGATTTGGGGTTGACTCTCATTTCAGCTCGTTTCACCGCAGATGTGTATTCTGTGAATATCCGCACTAATAAAGTTGAACGTTGGACTGAAAGCGAAACTGGCGGTTTGAATACAGCAAATTTCTCTGATGCAGAGTTGGTGCGGTGGAAAAGCTTTGATGGCAAAACTATATCTGGTTTTCTTTATCGCCCTCCTGCAAAATTTCCAGGTAAGCGTCCGGTAATCATTGATATTCATGGAGGGCCAGAAGGACAGTCTCGCCCGTCTTTTTTGGGACGCTACAACTATTATTTGAATGAATTGGGTGTTGCTTTGCTATTTCCTAACGTCAGGGGTTCCACTGGCTATGGGAAAACTTTTTTGACATTAGACAATGGTTATCAGCGAGAAGATTCGGTGAAAGATATCGGCGCGCTTCTCGATTGGATCGCAACTCAACCGAACTTGGATAAAGACCGAATTTTGGTGACAGGCGGTAGCTATGGCGGTTATATGTCCTTAGCAGTCGCAACAAAATATAGCGATCGCATTCGTGCGACTATTGATATAGTCGGCATTTCCAACTTTGTCACTTTCCTAGAAAATACTGAAAGCTATCGGCGTGATTTACGACGAGTCGAATACGGTGATGAACGTGATCCAAAAATGCGAGAATTCTTGCTCAAAATTTCGCCAGTTAATAATGCTAGTAACATCAAAAAACCGCTATTTGTCATTCATGGTCAAAATGATCCCCGTGTTCCTTTGCGGGAAGCAGAACAAATTGTGGTGACAGTCAGAAAAAATAATGTACCAGTTTGGTATTTAATGGCAAAAGATGAAGGACACGGATTTAGTAAAAAGAAAAATATTGATTTCCAGTTTTATGCAACAGTGATGTTTGTCAAAGAATATTTGCTGAAATAATAAACCCCACTCCTCCCGAATTGAGGCGAACTGTCTCATTAATTCTGAGGGGTTATAGATCCCCGACTTTTTAAAAAAGTCGGGGATCTGAACACCCGCGACTCATCAAAATTAATGGGACAGAGTACTAGTTTTGAGAGTTAACTGTTTGAGCAGTTGTGTCTATACTTTTATCAGCAGTACCTTCACCTAAATTAATTTTCACAACGCGATTGCGGACTTCTTCAACTTTGGGAAGAGTCAGAGTCAGAATACCATCACGGAAGTCTGCTTTTACTTTGTCATTTTGCACAGCAACAGGCAAATTCACAACTCGCTGGAACTTACCGTAGCGAAACTCTGAATGCAGATAGTTCGCATTTTCAGACTGATGCTGACGCTGACGTTCCCCTGCGATCGCTACAGCGTCACGAGTTACCTGTATATCCAAATTTTTAGCTGTTACACCAGGTAATTGTGCATGGAAAACCAAGTTATCACCCGTATCAATTAACTCTACAACAGGAACCCAAGCTGTTGATGTATCGTTTGTTTGATTAGTTTGTGCTGAGAGTTCATCAAAAACTAAATCCATTTGGCGACGCAAGTTTTCTAGTTCGCGGATTGGTTGCAAGTAGCGAATCATCATAATATCATTCACCTCTGCATTGATAACTTGATAGCTGTTTTGTTTAGACTTAGCAGTTTTTAACTTCCTTTAACTGCTGACATTTACAATATTGCCTCAAGTTTTATATGGTGAGAATACAGAGAACACGAATTAGAGAGTAGGGTTTTGCACACCTGGTAATTGAATTTACGCTTGATATGGCAAATTTATCAGTTAGCTTTAAGATATAACTCTATTGAAAAGGAGAGCGGCTATGAATCAGACAGCAACTGAGCGTGTGCGCTGGACTACTACAGACATAGACCTCCTACCCGAAAACGAGGGTACACGCTATGAGATTATAGACGGAGAGTTATTCATGACCAGAGCGCCCCACTGGAAACATCAACGTACTTGCTTGAATATCACTTTAGAACTTGAGGTTTGGTCGCGGTCTAGTAGTTTGGGACAAGCAAGTATCACTCCTGGTGTGCTGTTTTCGGAAACTGATAATGTGATCTCAGATGTGGTTTGGGCGAGTCATGAACGTTTAGCGCTTTTGCTGGATGAAGCGGGACATTTAACAGGCGCACCGGATTTAGTGGTAGAGGTGTTATCGCCTGGTGTGGAAAATGAGCGCCGGGATAGAGAAGCGAAACTCAAGCTTTATGCTTCACGGGGAGTCAAGGAATATTGGATTGCAGATTGGCGATTGCAACAAGTTGAAGTTTATCGGCGGGAAAATGGAATTTT